>CACZNA010000055.1:0-33116 GCA_902782455.1 uncultured Bacteroidia bacterium
CTCTCCATTGATGAGGCGAATCATATACACGCCAGGCGCGGCGTTGATGGCCTTGCTGACGCTGCCGTTGACGGTCTCGCTGCTCAGGATGCGGCCTGTAACGTCGACCACTTGCAGGGTGGCTTCACCCTCGTTGCCGATGATCCAGTTGCCGTTGCTGAAGAAGGCGAAGTTGTCGCTGTCGTTGTTGACGCCCGTGCAGAACACCAGCTTGAAGCGGCTCGTGTAGTCGGTCGTCGTGGCGTTGAAGGTGTAGCTCGGAGCGTTGAGCAGGTCGACATCGGTGCCGGTCATGTTGTCGATGAGGTGCAGGTAGTTGAAGCTGACTTCCTCGGCGGTGAAGCTCAGGGTGTAGGTGCCGTTTTCATCAGCCTTGAAGCTGACGGGCATCTCGCCCATTTCAGTGGCACTGACCACTGCATAGTCCTTGCCTTCCTGCGGGATGTAGACCTTGGTGTGGTCTCCAAAGAGTTGGAACTTGGGCAGGGTGCTGCCTTCGCCGAAGCTGACGATGGCGCGGTCAATGAGGCCTTGGCCTTTGGTAAGGTTGAGGTTGAGGTTTTGGCTCTTGCCCTTTGCTGTTTTGCTGAAGGTTACTTTCTGACCTCCTTCTGTGGCGAAGACGAATGCACCTTCCATAGCTTGGATGGGAGCCCCCTCTGCGACGGCAACGAGAGTTATCGGTTCGCCTGCTTGTGCAGTTTGTGGCAAGGTATAAGCGGCTTTATTGATGGAGGCCTCCTCTGTGAACGGGTTGCCCACGAGGTTCCAGCCGCCAAACTCAGCATTTGCATCGAAGACGAGATCTACATCCATTTCCGTTTCGGTGAGCGGTGTGCCAACGAAGGTGAGCGTTACATCATTGCTGTTGCCATAGAGGTAGCCCTTGCCGGGTTCGAGGTCGAAGTGATTATGGTCTCCTGTGGCTTTCCAGTTCTCCCATTCGTCTTCGGCACTCTGGTTAAAGCGGTAGAGGGCGAATTCGTTGTTAGTCATGTTGGTTACATTGGTGGGATCGACAGTGCCGACGGGCGAAGCGATGAGGTAGTAGCCAGCGGTTCCATAGGCATTGATGGTCTTGGTGAAGGTAGGAGCAATCTCAACCGTTACGTCGTCGATGCAGGCACCGTACCAGCTGCTGCCAGTGTATTGCCATCTGAACACCAAACGGGTGGCGTTGCTGGGGATGGTATTGCTTCCAAGGTAGGTCTGGCGCTCTATCATGCTAGTAGAATAGTTGTCGTAGGTCTTAATCACCTGATAGGTGTTGTAATTCACGTCTGTATCGGTGATGTAGCCCAAGCTGAGGGTTCCGGAGGAAGCATTTTCGGTCTGCATCCAGAAGCTGACAATCAATGTGCTGAGGTCGTTGGTGAAGATAGGCAGAGCGAGGTAGGAGTTAGTGCTGGCTTCACCTTTGAAATACATTGTTCCGGTACCTTCATGGACGTAATAATATGAACCGCTGTTGATGATATGCGGATATACCGAACCTTCGGAATAGCTGTCCCAGCAAGTAGGAATGATGCCGTTGGTTTCATTATAGACATGAGTGTCAGTAATTCCCTCAAAGCCTTCTGTGAATGGAGTTGCAGCAGTGATGGTTTGTGCTTCACATTCGGTGGTGAAGCTCATTGTTTCACTCCATTCGCTAGGAGTACCATTACAGACAGAACGCACCTTTACAGTGTAGGTCGTTGCAGGTGTTAAACCGGTCAATGTGTAGCTGACGGTGGTTCCATTGATGGTGACACCTGTTGTTTCAGAGGTAAGACTGATGGGGTTGGTATCGTCGCCGGTGCTGATTTGCCAAACTGAGGCATCACTCGTCCAGCTCAGGTTGGCTGTAGTGGCGGCCGGGACGGCAGCCAACTCGTTAGGCACCATGCAAGCTGCTTCGGTGGTGAAGCCGACAGCAGCCGTCTCGTGACCCGTTTCATTTGTACAAGCACTCTTCACCTTCACTTGATAGTCGGTTTCTGGATCAAGGCCGTCGAGGGTATAGGTGAGTTCATCTGTGGTACCATGTAAATTCCAAGTGTTAACCACCATACCAGTGATGTTGATGTCGTCCACATAGAAGCAGTCATCGTTGGAATCCGTACCGGAATCTTTGTAATATCTCCAAACAAGAGTGTTGTTGCCAGCGGCAAGTTCAAATTCGTAGTCTATCCAAGAGCCAGCTCCTGAAACATTAACTTTTTGTGTACCATTGATGAGGAAACGGCCATAATCATAACCGCTTTCTGACGAAACTTTTGCCCTAAATTGGACCGTGCCAGGACCGACCACTTGAAGGGTCAAGTCAGAAGTTGCGTATGCCGTGTGATATCCTCCACTCTTGGCATAATGGGCACCTTCATTTTCAACCACAGTCCAAGGATAAGTAGTGCTATTGGTAAATGAAGCTTGACTGAAATCGCCTGTCTCAAAGTCGGCATCAGCTATAGTAGCACTCTCTTCTTCGCCATAGTATACCTCGTAGCTGTCGCTTTCGCCAGTCCAATTCAATGTGGTTTGGCTTCCAGTGGTGCCGCTGACGGCAAGACCAGTAGGAGCGGGGCAGGCAATAGGTGTAGTGAAGCTCACTTCGCTGCTCCAGTCTCCAGGGGTGCCGTTGCAGACAGCACGCACCTTGGCGGTGTAGGTTTCACCATCGGTAAGTCCAGTGAGTTCGAAATTAGTATTGGTGTTGGCAGGAACGGGGTTGGCTTCGTCGCCGTTGACGCAGATTTCCCATGCGGAAGCATCGGAATTCCAGCTCAATTGTGCGGTATGGGCAGTCACATTAGTATAGGTCACGGTATTAGGCACCATGCAAGCTGCTTCGGTGGTGAAACTTACAGCAGCAGTTTCGTGGCTCGTTTCACCATCACAATTGCTCAACACCTTCACCTCGTAATCTGTCTCTGGGCTGAGGCCGTCAAGGGTGTAGGTGGTACCTGTAACAGGTTCCTGATTGTGAGTGATCCATTGGCCAGCCTCATAAGAAATTCCGCAAAGTACATTGTCGATATGAAGGTGGTTGTCGCCGCCGGTATTTTGCATAGTTGATGGATTCGTGGATTCGCCGTAGAAGGCAATCTTCACATCCTTTCCTTGGTAGGCCGAAAGGTTGATGGCGACATTTTCACCCGTAGAAGAAATGGTATTATAAACGTATTCAGAGCCAGTGTTGTTCCATTCGCGCAGGATATGCCATTCTTCATCGGCATAAATCAGGACAACGAACCTGTCGTCGGCTTGAACGGTGTTATCTTCAATAGGATTCGCGTTGCCGAAGTCAGTCAAGGCAAGGTCGAAACTCAGGTTCTGGCTAAGGTTGAATTCAGGTGTCACAAGCCAATACTTGCAGGAAGTGCCATAGATGTTGAGTGCCATGTTATAGGTACCCAAAGCATTGGTGTTCGTGTTCCAATAGCTAGTAACAGTTGACAACGTGGCGGTGCCAGCAATGACAGCATCAACCAAGCCGCTGTATCTCGTCCAGCCAGAGGGAACACCTGCGTCGAACTCCTCATATACGCCATCCACGTAGGCAGCCGTTCTGTACACCACATCGTAGCTGTCGCTGTTGCCAGTCCAGTTCAATGTGGTTTGGCTTCCTGTGGTGTTGCTAACGGTAAGACCCGTTGGAGCGGGGCAGGCGATAGGTGTGGTGAAGGTGTATGTAGTGCTCCAGAGGGTGCCCTCGGTGTCGCAGTCAGGCTTCACGCGGGCGAAATACTGAGTACCGTCGGTGAGTTCAGTAAGGGCCTTGCTAGGAGTGGTGATTACATCGAAGGTTTGGAGATTCTCAGTGAAGTCGTTTTTGGTGGCGATTTGAAGCACCCAAGCGGTTTCGTTGCCGTTGACGTTGGGTGTCCAAGTCAGTGTGACTCCGTGAGCAGTAAGGCTGCCCTCTGTCACAGCTAAGCTCTGCGGCTGGAAGCAGGAGGGAGCCTCAGTGATGGCGATGTCATCGATATAGGCGCCGTTGGAGTTATTGCTTGAGTTGGCGGCGTCAATCATGATGGCGAGGTATTTAGCCGTTGTATTGGCAGGAATAATATAGGTGAATTCCTGATAGGTATTGGAAACAGAAGGATTAGAGCTATTGGTAATCTCAACGAAAGTGCTGGCATCGGTTGGGTCGCTCATTGTGCCCACTTTGAAGGTGCTGCTGGCGTTGTAGCCTTTAACCATCATCGAAACTTGCTTGCCGGCCAAGCCCGTCATTTCGGGCAGGATAGCATATTGCGGTTGCGGGTCGTAGCTGTAGTAGCTTGAATAACTGGAAAGAAGCTTCATGTAATTGGATCCAGAGTGGCCGTATGAAGAAGGTGTATAGCTTGACATGCTTGGATAATACATATAGGAGCTATATGTACATGTGTTGATGTAGTTCCAGCATAAGGGAAGCTCTCTAGTAGAAGGCGTGTAGTTTGCGGCTGGCGAATAGCTATCGAAGTTTTCGCTATAGCCCAGGGCGGCAATCACATCGCAGGCGGTGGCGAAGGAAACAGTCGAAGTCCAGCCACCGCTGATATCCGGGGCTTGTGGTGTTCCGCAGTTGCCGCGAATCCAAACAAAATATTGGGAGGAAGCGTTGAGGCCTGTAATCTGATATGAATTGCCTTCTTGGTTAACAGCCGATGGTGTAGTGTTCTCATCTGGAGCCGTGTTAGTAGTCGACCAGTATATGTCGAAGTATCTTTGGTCCTCGTTGCTGGCCGTCCAACGGATGGTGGCTGCGTTGGCCTCTATATCTTCCTCTGCCACCTCAAGCAGCGTAGGCTTGGGACAGCTGGCAGGAACCTGGTATGCAATTTGGATGTTGGGGCGTTTGTTAGATGCAGTGTAGCTGTAGGTGGTATTGGTGATATTGTCATAACCATTGGAGTCAGAACTTCTCTGCATAAACATATTGTTCGTGGTCTCGGTATACTGCCACTTTTGATTGGAATTGTAAGTAGTGCCACTTGAACCTTTTGATCTAGACACTATAACCAATAGATTGTCTTCTCCGTTGTAGATAAAAGGGTCGTCAAATACGAAAGTCTGCCATTCGGCACTGCTGGAGCCGATAGTGATGTTCGTTCCAGTGTAGACCAAGGTTCCAGTAGTAGCAGGGTTACTGGCATCTACTGTGGTAGCTGTTGTGTGGGCAAGATAAATTCTTACCGTTCCACTGAATGAATAGCCGTTGTGGTAGAATGCCATGGAATTAATTTGCACGGGATGTCCCATGCTGGCCAATTCGTCCGCAGTATAAATAAACTGCGTTACGGAGTAGTAGTTGTAAGGGTCTCCCAAAGCGGAACCTTGTCCATAAGGACTGACATGTCCTGCATAATCCGTCCCTGTGCCGATTGTCAGCGGGGACTGTCCATTCGCTGCCCAAGGCGCGAAGAGCGCGAGCAGCATCATGATGAGTAAAGATTTTTTTACCATGATTTTTTGATTTGATTTGTTAATTATTTAGGTTTAATTATTTGAATTTCAATGAAATGCATTATATTTTTGTAATATAACTGGCCACAAAGTTAGTGAATTTATTGATATGGTGAAGGTTTTTTTTGAAAAATTGTGGTTTTTGGTTTTCAGGCTTTTCGGAGGGGGGGAGGCCGTTGGCTATTGGCTGTTGGCTATTGGCCGTTGTTTCCGTCATTGCGAGGAACGAAGCAATCCAAGGGTTGGGGGCAACTACAAGCCTAACTTTTCTTTGGCCAAGTCGGTAACGTGTTTCCGGGATTATAGTTTTTCGATTTCTTCGATGGATAATTGGGTGGCTTCGGCAATGATTTTAATGTCAAATCCCATGGCTTTCATCCTTTGTGCGATTTGGAGTTTTTCTTTTGTTTCGCCTTTTGATAGGTATGTTTCCAAAGTGCTATTGTAATCCCAGTACTCCTTTTGGCTGGCCTCGTATTGTCGGCTTTCTTCTATCATGGCGTGTTCAGTTAAGTATATGAAGGGTACAAAAATACAAAAAAAGGGGGAATGTCAAGAAAAACAAGGAAAAAAGTGGGGAAAAACGTGAGGTTCCTCAATAAAATGCCATGTGACATGGCGTTTTTCACTCCTCAAAAGTTAGCAATTTTTTTGATACGATGTAGGGTTTTTGGTGGAAAATCGTGTTTTTTTGTTTTCAGGCTTTTTGGAGGGGGTGGGAAGGGTTTCCTTTTCGTGCATGTTTTGGATAAGGCAGGCATCCAGAATGGTGAGGGTGTCGCCACTACTATAATTCTTCGTTGGATGCATGGCGAGAGAGGGTTTCATGCTTAGCGGGAGTTGTTTTTAATCCCCCTTGCCCCCTTATAAGGGGGACGCCTGCCGGACGTTGGCTTGGTGCGGGTTGTTTTAATCCCCCTGCTCCAAATCCCACTGCCCCCTTAAAAGGGGGAAAGGGGGACACCTGCCGGACGTTGGTTTGGTGGGGTCAAAAATTGCGTCGCTTTGCGCGTCCCCTATTCCCCCTTGAAAGGGGGCAGGGGGATTTGGGGGGTAGGGGGGATTTAAAGCCCCGCTTTGCGCATCAAAGCCCCGCTTTGCGCATTCAAAAATCCGCTTTGCGCAAAAAAATCAACGCTCACCCATCCTATCCCGAATCAGCTCACACTGTTCCTTTATATACCCAGCCACACTATCGGCATCGTTACGCACATCGCTGTCTAACACGCGCACTATCTCCAATCCTATGGCCCGCATCTGTCTATCCCGCTCCTCATCCTTCCGACGCGCTTCGTGTGAAAAATGTGATGCTCCGTCGATTTCCAACACGAGATTTAACTCTTTGCAATAAAAATCGGCTATGAAGTTCAGGATGGGTTTCTGTCTATTAAATGCAAACCCCGTTTGCTTTGATTTCAGTCGTTTCCAAAGCAAGGCTTCCGACTTTTCTCCATAGTTTCTCATGCCTCTGCTAAATTCCTTCAGTCGAGGATTGTAAGGGAGATGGTGCAAGCTAAACAACAACCCATCCGGGTTGATGCCTTGCTGGTGGAGATAGTCTGGGGTTATGTCTTCTATACGCATGGGGCTAAGTTTGTTATGGTTATGCAAATGTCTGGCGGGGTTGTTTTTAATCCCCCCTGCCCCCAATCCCCCAGCCCCCTTACAAGGGGAAAAGGGGGACGCCTGCTGGACGATGGGTTTGGAGTGGGTTGTTTAATCCCCCCTGCCCCCTTAAAAGGGGGACACCTGCTGGGTGATGGCTTGGTGGGGTCAAAAATTGCGTCGCTTTGCGCGTCCCCCTTTTAAGGGGGGTAGGGGGGGATTAAAAGACAAGCTTCGCGCATTCAACGCCCCGCATCGCGCAAAAACACCTTACCACTTCACGAACCGGCGCGTTTGCACGGTGCCTTCTGAAGCCATTTTCAGGAGGTAGGTGCCGGCGGGCAGGGCCTCAAGGTCTAAAGTGAAGGATTTTTGGCCCATGTTGGCTTGATGGAGCAGGGCACCAGTCATGTCGTAGACCTCGTAATGCTCGATGCGCTCTGTGCTTTCCACTTGCAGCTTGTCGGTGGCGGGGTTGGGATAGACGGCAAGGCTTGTGGCGTTGAGGTCGGCCACGTTGTCGTAGGTTCTGTAAAGCATCACGTCGTCGATGTTCAGCATGAATTGGTTGGAGCAGTTGAAGTGGACGATGGCCACATAGATGTCCTGCCCTTGGTAGGCCCTGAGGTCGACATTGTAATAATGCCATTCGCCGGGTCCTTTGGCGGTCATGTCGGTTTCCCACACTATGGTGAAGTCGTCCGCATTGGTGTTTCCTGTCGTTGAAACGGCCACGCCGAAGTGCTCGGCGGGATTGTACACATCTTGTGCGCAAGCCATGAACGTAATTTCTTCGCAGTCAAGTTTGTAGGGACTTACCAAATAGTTTTCGGGATACAGGACGGTGCTGGTGTAGTCGTCATACGAGGCCGAGGTGACGCTGAATTTGTTTGTCTCGTTGCCCCAGTTCTGGCGCAGCTGCCAGTTGTAGCCGTCGCCGTCCGCATCGATGGTCGTCCAGGTCAGGATGCCGTCGTTGAAGTCGAAGAAGAGGTCGCCCGCCGGTGGCACTGGCGGGGGCGGAAGCTCGCCTTCACCCAACATATAGATTCCAATCAGGTTGGGGCTCTTGTCGACGTCGCCGAAGAAGCAGACCGAGCCGTTGCATTCTCCGATGTAGGCACCGCCTGCGGAACAGGCATATCCCCAGCCCGGGGTGACGGAAAAGTCGAAGATGTAGTTGGGATCCATGCTGTCGGCTTCAATGAGGTAGTCGAACACATGGGCGGTGAAGCCTTCCACGGCGAAGAGGAAGAGGTGGGCAATGCCGTCCTCGTCGGTGAAGTAGCCAGTGCCATGCACGGTGTGTCCGCCGAGGTTGTGGGGCGTGGCGGTCTTGATTACGTTGCCGTTGCGGTCGACGAGCTTGAGGTCGAGGTGGAGGTTGGGGCTGTTGCCCGTGGCCCTTTCGCCAACCCAGAAGGCGTCGTAAACGGGGTCATAAGTGCAAGTGCCAAGTTCGTTGAGGCTTGTGTTGATTTGCCCGACCAAGGTCTTGTTGTGGAGGTCGACGCACCAAATTATGCCCGAATGCGCGTCGCAGCCATAGAAGTATTGGCCGTCGTAGGTCATGTCGCGCATGTAGTTGTCGGAATTGTCGATGCCAAGGATGTCGAATTCGTCTAAAAGGTTGCCGTCGAGGTCATACTTGTAGAACATCCACAGCACCGACGATGACTTTCCCCATGCGCTGGTGTAGATGTACTCGCCATCGTAGACCACGCCGTGCTGGCGGCCTGTGGAGCATGAGAACGAGGTTACGAAATCCCACATGTCGCGTGGGTTCTGCTCTTGTGCTTGGGCTGTCCACGAACCGACGGTTGCGAGGATCAGCATAAGGAGTAAAGAAACTTTTTTCATAGTGGTGTTTGTTTTGAGTTGTTTTTACGACCGCAAAGTTAGGTTTTTTTCAACAAAGGCAAGTGTTTCGACTATTTTTCCAAAAATATTGTGTGTTTTATGGTTCGAAAAAACAGTACTTTTGTGGCCGTATTTGGAATCACTTTTAGATGCGTTTGCCTATGAAAAGAAGACCGTTGAGAAAAGCTTGGATGGTGCTGCCGATGTTGGCGTTTGCCGCAAACGGCATGGCTCAAACTGCCGAGGCAGTGGGAGAAACCAACTCGCTGCAACCGCAATTGTACAATCCTTGCCACAGCAAAGTCCCCATTTGGTTGGATTGGTCGATGGGCGGAAATTTTGCCGAATGCTACGATGTGGGAACCGTTCCCTTCCGCTACAAAGGCTTTGGCGCGAATGCCAAAGGGGGCGTCACCATCGAATGGGGACGCTGCCATGTGCAAACCGAGGCCCAAGGCTTCTATACGTTGCTTTCCTCTCCTGCCGGAACCGCCATCGACGCCACTTTTTCAACCGAATTTCTCTACCGTTGCGCTATTGTCAGGCGCTTTGGTTTTTGGGCTGGTGGCTCGCTGCAAGGCTTTATGGACATCAAGGACATTCCCGCCCTGATGAACGCTTCGTGGAGTATGACTTTGTTCGGCAACCTTTGCGCCACGGGAAAGGTGGAATGCAATTTTGCTTTCACCCATGAGGGCATGTACAACTTGCGCCCCTTGTTGACCGCATACGGCAAACTGAGCCTGCCATTAATGGGTGTCGCAAGTCGTCCGGGCTATTCCTACATCGGCCACCCGACCATCAACGAAGACCCGGTGCTTGTCGACAGTGAGCTGTTTGCCAAATTCTTTTCTGGCGCAAGCACCGAATTGGGCCTGTTTTTGAACCTGCCCAACTACAACCGCATCGGGCTTTCCTATCGTTGGGACTACCTTACAACGGGCAAAAAAGGCACCTACCGTTTCGACCATGCCCTCCATGCCATCAACTTATCCTTTATGTTCAGAATCAATTGATTGACGCTATGAAAAAACCACATATCCTCGTTCTTTGTCTTTTGGCCTTCGCCTCTTGCGAAAGGGCCTTCATGGAAAAAGACGAACCCCAAAATCCGGTCAATGTGTTCGACTATCTTTGGAACCAAGTAGACCAAAACTACACCTTCTTCGATGTGAAAGGCATCGACTGGGACTCGGTGCGCGAGGTGTATCGTCCCAAGGTCGACGACTTGATGGGCAAAGACAGTCTCTTCCGTGTATGTGCCGCCATGCTCAACACGCTTCGCGACGGCCACACCAACTTGATCTCGGGATTCGATGTGTCGCGCAACGACTCGGTGTATTACAAAATGTATGCGGAGAAAAACATTAATGAAGAAGTGGTCATGCTCAACTATTTGACGGTTGGTCACCACACCACGGGAAGCTTTTTGCACCATGCCATCCGCAACGGCGAGGTGGCTTATCTCCGCTATTCCACGTTCTCCAATGGACTCAGCGAGGCGCTTATGAAATACATGGCCAATTATTACAAGGACTGCAAAGGCATGATTATCGACCTGCGGCAAAACGGTGGCGGCTCAATGGGCAACGTTGCCGCGATGCTCAGCATTTTCGACAACCACAAGCAGCCCTTGTACCAAACCCAAACCAAAGCAGGCCCAAGCCACGACGAGTTTGGGGCCATGCAAACGGTGTATGCCGCCGACAGCAGCCTGTTGGGTAAAACACCCTACACCAAGCCTGTGGCCGTCCTCGTCGACCGGGGTTCGTACAGCGCAACCTCGTTTTTCGCCCTCTGCACAATGGCTTACGATAACATCAAACTCTTTGGCGACTACACGGGTGGCGGTCTCGGCATTCCCAACGGCGGCATCTTGCCCAATGGCTGGACGTATCGTTTCAGCACCACGAGGACTTTGGACATGGAAGGCCACAACTACGAAAACGGTGTGCCGCCCGACGTGCGCGTCCTCCTCGACCCCGTCAGCACAGCGCAAGGCATCGATAATGTTATTGAGGCTGCTGCGGAATGGATTCTTGAGTAGTTGAGAGTTTAGAGTTGACAGTTGAAAGTTGAGAGTTAAGTAAGTTCGACTCGTAGTTCCGCAGTCTCGGAGTCTCGTAGTCAAATATGTAAACTAAATTTGTTCAACTACTTATTGGGTAAAAAAACAGGGCTGCAACGTGTTGCAGCCCTGGGTTTTTGTGACGATGTTTTTGTGTCAATGTGGCTTATTTTTTCTTCTTCTCTTTTTTCCCGAAGAGAGAACTAATAGCCGAGGGAGCCCAATCGCTAAAGAAATGCTTGAGCGAATAGAAATCCTTGCATTCGGTGAATGCGTAGGAAATGTCCGCTTCTTTTTCCTTGATGCGGGTTTCAGTGTTCCAGATGGCCATGTCTACACCATCCTGGGTTTTCAAGCCCTCCGGCCTGTTTTCTTTCTGGTAGAAGACATCGGTAAACATGGCGACAAAAGTGTTTTTGAAGATTTGCTTGCGCAGCAGGAAAAGCACCAAAAGGGCAAGCAGCAGCACGCCTACCATGATGAAGGCGGCCAATGCGTAGCTGTGCAGCAGTTCCCCAATCCATAAGACAACCGCAAAAGACAAGGTTGTGATTACGGCACCGACCACAATCAAGATAAGCAGGAGCCTTGCAACGGCCGATGTGCCTTGTGAAAGCCCTTTGATTGTGCGCAGCTTCACATCGTCTATCTGCGCATTGATGTAGCCAGTGGTCTCATGGACCAACTTGTCGGCAGGAGCTGAAAACTTTCTCATCTCTTAGGCCAGATTGGGTTCAACATCGTCTTCGGCCTCCTTGGAAGCTCTGATGTCGGAAATCTTTTCCTTGACTTTGTCAACACAATCTTCCGCAGTCTTCTTTATCTTTTTGCGGGTTTCTTCTCCTTTGTCGGGAGCCAAAAGGATGCCAACGGCGAGACCGGCGGCCACGCCACCTAACAATGCAAATAATGTACCTGATTTCATACGCGTAAGATTTAAAGGATTAAGAATTAAGAGTTAATTAAAAGTTAATATTGCGGCAAAGATACACCTTTTTTGTAATAGACAACCAGTTTTTACAATATATTTGAAAGCCGCGCGTTAAATCGGAAGTTTTTAAACATCTTTTGTTGAAATGAAACATCATTATTTTCGCCGATGGCTCGTTGTCATCGGCTTGACATTGGCAGTTTTGCCAAGTTTTGCGCAGAAGCGCACCATCAGCGGCTATGTGATGGATGCCGCCAGCAAGGAAACCCTCATCGGGGCGACCATTTTCGACAAAAACTCAGGGAAAGGTTGTGCCACAAACAGTTATGGATTCTACACCCTGACTTTGAACCAAGGCCAGGTGGATTTGCAAGTCTCGTATGTGGGCTATGTGCAGCAAAACCAAACCCTCGACCTGAAGGAAAACCTCAACCTGAACTTCACGCTCACCACCAACACGACCTTGGATGAGGTGGTGGTGGAGGCTACCCGTGCCACCGTCAGTGCCCGCAGCCCGCAGATGAGCGTGGTGGAACTGCCCGTGCAGCAAATCAAGAGCATCCCGACGCTGTTTGGCGAAACCGACGTGTTGAAAGCCATTCAGTTGCTCCCAGGTGTCCAGAACGGTTCGGAAGGCTCGGCAGGCATGTACGTGCGCGGCGGTGGTCCCGACGAGAACTTGCTCTTGTTGGATGGTGTGCCCGTCTATAATGTCAACCACATGCTGGGTTTCTTCTCCGTCTTCAACCCCGATGCGCTGAAGAATGTCACTTTATATAAAGGCAGTTTTCCGGCGCATTTCGGAGGCCGCCTCTCGTCGGTGGTCGACATTCGCATGAAGGAAGGCGACATGCAGAAATACCACGGCAACGTGAGCGTTGGCGTGATTTCGTCGAAACTCAACTTTGAAGGCCCGATTGTGAAGGACAAACTCTCGTTCAATCTGTCGTACCGTCGCACCTACGGCGACCTGCTCATCAAGCCTGCCATGTGGATTGCAATGTTGGCTGACCCCGACATTGGTCGCTTCAACGTGGGCTACTATTTCTACGACTTCAACGCCAAGCTCAACTGGAAAATCTCCGACAGGGATAGGCTCTATCTGAGTTTCTACACGGGCGACGACGGCATCTATTTTGGCGTGAAGAACAAGGACTATATCACCAGCCAATCCGAATACATCAACAGGATCAAACTCGACTGGAAATGGGGCAACAAGGTGGCTGCCCTGCGCTGGAACCATGTGATGTCGCAGCAGCTTTTCATGGATGCCTCTGTCAATTACACGCAATATCGCCATCGTCTCGGCTTCAGCATGATTGAAGAATCCAACAGTCTGATACAGAGTGAAGAATCACACAGGGAAGAGTTCGATTTGGCCTATAAGTCGGGCATCAACGACCTGACCGCCAAGGTCGATTTCGACTATACGCCCCTGCCGAACCACGAGATTCGCTTCGGCGGCAACTATACCTATCACACTTTCCGCCCCGATGTGCAGTCGATGAAGATGATTGGAAACGAAGTGGCTTTCCTTGACACCATCACCGGCTCGCCCAACGTGTATGCCCACGAGACTGCCCTTTACGCCGAGGACAACATGACTTTTGGCGACATCTTCCGCATGAACCTCGGTGTCCACTATTCCACCTTCACCGTCGAGGGCAAGACTTACCAAAGTGTGCAGCCGCGTGTCAGCACCAGCCTGATGTTGGCCTCCAACCTTTCGCTGAAGGCGGGCTATGCCTACATGACGCAATACGTCCACCTGCTCAGCAACAGTAGCCTCAGTCTGCCCACCGACCTTTGGGTGCCCGTCACGGCGAAAATCGTCCCGATGAACGCCCATCAATGGTCAGTCGGGGCATTCTATGAGCTGCCGCGCCTGTTCGACATTTCGATTGAAGGCTACTACAAGACCATGGACAACCTCTTGGAATACAAGGACGGCGCGTCGTTCTTCGGCTCGACGGAGAATTGGGAAAACAAGGTCTGTATGGGCAAAGGTTGGGCCTACGGCGTGGAGTTTCTTGTGCAACGCTCTTTCGGCAAGACCACGGGCTGGGTCGGCTACACATGGGCACACGCCAAGCGGCAGTTTGACCGCGAGGGTCAGATGATCAACAGCGGCAAGGTGTTTCCCGCCAAATACGACCGCCGTCACGACATCAGCATCACCGTGCAACACAAGTTCAACGAAAAGTTCGACCTCAGCGGCACATGGGTCTTTAGCAGTGGCAACTGCGGCACCCTCGGAACGCAAATCTATTCAGGTCTGCCCAATGAATACGGCGGCATTCCTACAATCAATGCATTGGAACGCAACAACTTCCGCTTAGGCAACTACCACCGCTTGGACTTGGGCTTCAACTATCACCATCATCCCTTCAAACATGGTGTAGGCACCCTCAACATCAGCGTCTATAATGTCTATAACCACCAAAATCCCTTCCTCGTTTATACCGACTATGAATGGGACGAGGCTGGCCAGCAGGAAGTGAAGAAACTCATGCAAGCCAGCATTTTCCCCATCATACCGTCCATCAGTTACAGTTACAAATTTTGAATTAATATGTCACAAAACCTACAAAACAAACAAAACCTAAAAAAGAGTGTGGCGGCTCCGCAACCGTGTCGCCGCCGGAAAGCCGCTGGTTGGCAGGCTTTCCACAACCCATTAAAAAGTTTTGTCAGGTTTTGAAAGTTTTGTGAGAAAAAAGAGAAATATGAAAAAAGTTATTTTGTTATTAATCAGCGTAATACTCTTGATTTCATGTACCAAGGAAATCGAATTCAAGGGCGAACAAACCGACTCGAAATTGGTCATCAACAGCATTATGGAACCAGGGGAACCCGTTAAGGCCTACATAAGCAAGAGCATTTTCTTCTTAAACAACAACGCCGACATGGTTGCGCCCGACGACCTGATGGCCACGCTTTATGTGAACGGCAACCTCATCGGCGAGATGACACGGCAATCGGATACAATTTGGACGGGATACGAGTATGTCGATTTGGACAGCGTGAAGCCTATTTATAAAACCGTTCCCGCTTTCGTCAACGATTACCGTCCCAACAAGGGCGATGTGATCAAAATCACAGCCACGGCCAACGGCTTCGACGAAGTGGAAGGCACGTCCAGCCCGTTACCGAACAACGTGGATTTCAGTATCTCCAAAAGTGAACTAAAGTATTGGGAAGCAAACGAATTCAGTGACAGTGTTACGAGCATTACGGCCATTTTCGACATCAACATCGAAATCCGCGACCCCAATCCCGGGCAACTTGATTATTTTAAGATTTCCAATGAACGTAATGACTACAGCTACGGCGACGACCGCAATTCTTTCACCTTCTATTTTAGCTATGACGATCCCATTTTCGGAGGTAGTGGCGAAAATGGCCTTCTTGACGTTAGTTTTGATACAAGAGCCGAAGGTGTGTTTACCGACCAACTCTTCGATGGCAGGTCGTATCCCGTCAAATTGCTGCTCTATGCCTATATTTACACGGATGGCACCATCGACCCCTCATTCTATAATGCGCCCATCTGTGTGGAGCATCTCAGCAAGGAATACTATTATTACATGAACACCTGTGACCAAGGCGACGAAATCACGCAGTTCTTTTCAGAGCCTGCACAGACCTACACCAACGTCACCAATGGCTATGGCATCGTTGGCGGCAGGATTATGGACACCGTTAGGTTCCCCTTGCCCGTTGAGGAGCCGTGATTGACAAAAAGAAAGACCGCAACACTCTGCTGCGGTCTTTCTTTTTAATAAGTAACTGTTCAAAATTAAACTGCATTATTCTTTGACTTCGGGACACGGGACTTCGGGTATTTGTACGACTCGCAGTCCCGCAGTCTCGCAGTCTATTATGTGAACTAAACTTGTTCATCTACTAACTTGAAAAACTGGTGCTGTTAGAACCTGTAACGGATGCCGAGGGCGATTCCATATCCGAATCCGCTTGCGGCACCTAAAACATCCCATTGCGGACGGGCATCAAGGGTGATTTGGAAAGGAATGGCTTGGAAGTTGTACTCCAATCCGGCTTGGGCAAGGAAACCAAGGCCGAGGTTGCTTTCTTCATACCCATTCCAGAAACCGGCATTGGCACCGATACCGGCAAACCAGCCGAAGTTTTGGGTGAAGCCACCCGTCCACTGGTAAACGGCGGAAAGGTTGTAGTAGCCATAGCTTTTGTGGGTGTTCCATCCCAGGTCCAGTTCCAAACGGTTGTTGGCGTTAAAGCCGTGTTGCCATGAGAGTTCTGCTCCAGAGCTGCTGCCAAATACGCCACGGATACCGATCCAATTCTGTGCATTGGCGGCAAAGGCCAAGCCCAAAACAGCCACCAAGATAAGCAATACTTTTTTCATTTTTTTGAAATTTGATTTGTAATTAGTTGATTTGTGATTAATTATTCTTCATAAATAACATGCAGCAGCACATCGCCGACGATGCCGAGGGTGGTTTTGTCAATGTGCTCAAGGTTGTCGTTCATGGTATGCCAAACATCCGGAAAACACCCGTTGATGCTTGAAGGTTGCAGGTCGATGATGTCGATGGTCGGGATGCCCGCGATTTGGTTCATCGGGATGTGGTCGTCGCTGATGAGCGTTCCGAGTTCGTTGGAGAAGGCATGGCGGTAGCCCAAATCAAAGGCCCTGCGCCAAACTTTGTTGCTCACCCAAGCGGCATAGCCCTGCGAATAATATTCTTTCTGGAAGTTGGGATTGGAGCCGCCCACCATGTCCAACAAGATACCATAATAAGCCTGATAGCCATAGACATGCGGATGCTTCGACCAATATTGCGAACCCAAAGCCCAGTGGTTGACTTCTTCGTCGTAATAGTCCATCGCCTGGTCTTGATGAGGGCCGTAGTCCTCAAGGTCGAAGAAGACGATGTCGATGCCAAGACCCTCGCGCAAGGGCATTGATTTGAACTGACGCGCACATTCCAACAACACGCCCACGCCGCTGGCACCATCGTTGGCGCCGTCGATGGGCGTATGGGTGTTGGTTTCGTCAGGGTCGTGGTCGGCAAAGGGGCGCGAATCCCAGTGGGCGCAAAGCACGATGCGCTTTTTGGCGTTAGGATTAAAAACGCCAATGAGGTTCTTCCCATCGATGCCGCGACCGTCAAAGAGTCGTGTGCGGAAATCCTGCACAATGACAGTATCGGCAAACGCATTCAGCTTTTCCGTAAGCCATTGGGCACAATTGGCATGAGCCTCAGTGAGCGGCACACGTGGCCCGAAACCGGTTTGCATGGCCACAAACTGGTAAGCCGAATCAGCATTGAATTGCGGCACGGTGGCGGTTTTCTTGGTTTCTTGCTTGCCCTTAGGCTCGTTAGTCTTGGACTGTCTCTCGCCGCATGAAGCCAATAGGAGGGCGGCTGCTATGATAATCAGGTGTTTTTTCATTGATAGGTGTGATTAATTGGCGGCAAAAGTACGAAAAAAACTGGAATGTGCGGCTGAGGGGATTTGTGGGTAATGCAAAGCGTTTTATTCAGCCAAAATAGTGGTTTTTTGTGGTGCTCTGGCTAAATAAGGAGAGTTTCTACTGGTCAAGGAAAATTATTACCTTGGATTTTTTCGATTTTGGCCGAATTATTACCTTGGATTTTTTCGAATTTTGGCAAATTATTACCTTGGATAATTTCATTTTTCATATCTTTGCAGCCGTAAATCAAGAAGTTGTATGTATTACGAAAGAATCATAGACCGTTACTTGAGCGATAATTTCATTTTTCATATCTTTGCAGCCGTAAATCAAGAAGTTGTATGTATTACGAAAGAATCATAGACCGTTACTTGAGCGAATGGGCAACTCGTCCCGCTCACAAGCCCATCTTGCTGCGTGGGGCACGACAGGTCGGCAAATCCACTGCCGTCAGACATTTAGGCGAGAGTTTCAGGTATTATGTGGAAATCAACCTTGAAAAGCAATCCAATTATATTGACCTGTTTAAGAAGGATTTGGATGTAACGCGCATAGTGCCTCAGATGGCAGCCATGAGTGGCACGCCCATTGTGCCCAATGAGACTTTGCTGTTCATCGATGAAATTCAGGAAAGCCAAGAGGCCATTATGGCGTTGCGTTATTTCAAGGAGGACATGCCTAACCTACATGTCATTGCCGCAGGGTCGTTGCTTGAGTTTGTGCTCGACGAAATCCCGACGTTTGGTGTTGGGCGCATCCACTCCATGTATATGTTCCCGATGACTTTTGACGAGTTCCTATTGGCCAACGGCGAACAACTGTTATTGGACGCACGCGGTCAGGCCAATATCGATGCACCTTTGCCAATGCCTCTCCATGAGAAATTGATCGGGTTGATGCGCATTTTCATGCTGGTGGGTGGTATGCCAGAGTCTGTGGTCAAATGGGTGCAAACCCACGATTTTTTGCAATGCCAAGAAGTGCAGGACGACATTATCACCGGTTACGAAGCCGATTTCCCAAAGTACAAGAAAAAAGTGGACCCACAACTGCTGATTGCCACGATGAAAAGTGCCGCGACCCAAGCCACGAGGAAATTTGTCTATTCCCGAGTGCCGGGAGAATACAAGACAGCGGAAGTGAAAAAAGCCCTTGACCTGCTTATCAAGGCGGGAATTCTGATCCCCGTTACGCATTCAAGCGGTAACGGTTTGCCTTTAGGCGACGAATCTGACGAAAGCATCCGTAAGGTATTGTTGCTCGACACAGGGCTGATGCTGAGACTGCTCAATATGACGATGGGTGATACGAGTGCCATCACTGCACAAATCCTTACTGCTACGGCTGCCGACTTAGTGAACAAAGGCCCTATGGCAGAGATGCTGGCAGGACTTGAGCTGCTGCACTACCTCACTCCAAACCTGCACCACGATTTGTATTATTGGGTCAGGCAGGCCAAGAACGCTACCGCAGAGATTGATTACCTTCTTTCGCGGGACATGAAGGTTTTGCCTTTTGAAGTGAAGGCGGGCGTGCAAGGAGGCATGAAAAGCCTTTGGGACTTCATGCGAGAAAAAAAACTGGACCAAGCCGTTCGATGCTCGTTAGAGAACTTCGGAAAGTTTGACTATGTCGATGCCGAAGCAGAAGGTGCTGTAAGGCATGTGGAGGTTTATCCTCTTTATGCTTTATCACAGTTTGTGATGAGAGGATAGAGGGAAAGATGTCATCCTTCGTATGATTCAGGCCCACGAGCAAGGCGATCAGGACATCATGAAAGCGGAGGCGCTGACGGTTTTTGCTTTGTCGAAAGTTCTGGGGTGTGTGGAGTGAGGGGATTAGTGGGTGATGCAAAATGATTGCATCGATTATAAACCATGTAGTGACTTAATCCGCTCCTCGAATATGGCTTTTGGCAATCGGGGGTTGGTTTTCAACAACATTTCCAATCGTTCCGCCATGACCGTACCCGTAATCAATTGTTCTGCAACAAATTTGTCAACAAGATAAAGGATGCCTGAAACCAGCACACCTTCATCTTCTGCGTGGTTGCGCAACTTCTTGTCGCCCGTAAGCAGTCGGTAGCCGTTGTCCTTCGAGTACTTCAATACCGCACAATCCGTTAACGAAAGGTTTGTCTGCAAAGCCATTTTGCCATAATAGGCTACCAGATCGACGTTCTCCTTGTCACTAAAAGAATGGACCTCCAATATACCGTCTTTTACCATTTGGCCAATTTCAGGTCGCTTATAGGACGAACGGTGCAACTCAGCTATCACGTAGTCTACTGTGTGGAATTTGATAGAACAACGTTCAACCAGCCCCAATAAGTCGGCATCGTACATATCGATGAGCACCTGAGTATCGTTGACCACTATCTCCATATCACGCTAATGTTAGTTGTGCATTCACTTGGTCAACGGAACAGTCGAGCAAGTCAGCAGCCTTCGAAACTGTAATCAGGTTGTCGGACAATGCCTTGTAAACCAATCGTTCGAAACGCGACGATTCCTCTTTTTGATACACGCTTGCCTGCACCCTCTGTTTCAGTTCAGGATTGCGATTTAGCTCAATGCACAAGGCTCTGTGCGATGTTTCACTGATGATTCCTATTTGTTTGGCTTTCACAAGGATAGCATCAACCGAAATCCCATAACTCTCTTGTATCAGTTTCAACTCCTTCCAAGAGAGGTTTTTGCGATGTTCACCTAACAGCGATTTCAGTACTGCTGATGGCAAAAGCACTTCGTTGGCAAACACGTTGCACAAGCGTTCTGTGTCAGCTCCTTCATTGAACCGCAATACTATATGTGCCAACTCGTGAAAGAGAGTCAAGCGACGGCGTTCAGAAATGATGCTTTTGTTGAGAA
This sequence comes from uncultured Bacteroidia bacterium, assembly GCA_902782455.1. GTDB lineage: Bacteria > Bacteroidota > Bacteroidia > Bacteroidales > F082 > Limimorpha. The sequence goes on from CACZNA010000055.1 coordinate 20,229, forward strand.
CAACAACTGGCAGGTCTATGTTCTTCAAACAACTGCCATCGAATTTCTTGTCAGCGTCAATCTCAATCACTTTTACACCGTTGTTTTCAAGCACTTCGATAGGCGTGGAAATACAGTCGGTACCTAGGTTAAGGTCTTGACGGAAACGTGCTCCGATTGAACGGGCGTCGTTGTCACAGCTCAACGGCACTTGGTCATAAGTAAGATTGAACGGGACTCCGTCGTGAGTTATATTTTCTATTTCGCTATATTTTTCGATTAGCAACGCGATACGTTCTTTAATGGCCGTCTCCTTTTTGGCGGGAAGACTCGACCGTTTGCGGAACTCGAAGCTGTTGTAATCAATGCTGATAGTGAACGGCCTGAAAAAATAGTCGATTCCAAAATCAAGAGCTTCGGCTATGGCAATCAGGTTTTGGCTCGACGGAATCATCTTTGCCGTTTCGTATTTGGCGATGGCATTACTCGAAATCCGACCGTTCAGCCTTGTGCAAAGCTCTCTTTGGGAAATCCCTCGAATCCTTCGTGCATTGATAAGTCGCTGTGCAAAAACGTTTTCCATATATACTCCCCCTTTTATTGATAACTTAAATTGGTGTGCAAAAATACATATTATTTTTTAATTTGCACACCTTTTGTGTTTTTATCTTTATAAACCATTCGAAAGCAATCCTGTTTCACCCAAAAGAAACTGGCCGAGCTTTCGGTGGTGACCCTTCACATAATTCAGGCCTACGAGCAAGGCCAACCAGGACATCTTGAAAGCAGAGGCGCGGACGGATTTTGCCTTGGTGAGGGTAATAGGGTGTAATAGAGGTGTTTTGAAGATGTGAGTTCTTTTTATTTCCATGTATCATAGTCATCATAACTACCATAGTCATTATTCCTACTACCGCTCGAAACGGTATGGTGTCCTATGTGGCTTTGTTTACTGCGCACTTCCTCTGCATTGCGCAATCCTTCACAAATATCCCTAAATGGCTTTTGTGTGATGTTGTCATTTTCGACACTAATTGCTAAGCCATAGGCCGTTGAAAGTATTGGGATAAGCCCAAGGTCGATTATCTCCTTTGCATCCTCAACGGCTTTTATATCCCAATCTTTATAAGTTATCATCTTTTTATCTGTGAAGCAAGAATACTCTTTTTGCAACAGTCTAAATGTACTACCGCCACCGCAATATATCAATGGCCTGTTTTTCAAGGCATCCTCAAGTAGTTTGATGTTAAGGGAGGTTGATTTTTTATACTCAATTCGCAGACGGTTAATAAGACTTTTAACATATTTGTCTATTTCATGGATAAATTGATCCCTACGCATTGGGTCAATTTCCGATTCAGATTCTACATTAGAGACTATTTTTTCAACTGATTTTTGACGTGCTTCTTCGTGATGATGATAGAATAATTCACTGAAGGAATGGAATATGCCTTTATGTTGTGTCTTCGTTGTTTCAATGCTTGATTGGATGCTGTTATCCTTCTCTTTTTGCAAAGCATTGGTTAAGAAATTCAAGCCCATATCGATAGAATGAAAGTCATAAACTTCAGGCACCATTTCCTTGTTTTTTCTTCTCTCATCTTGTACAATAGTAAAAAACGATATGTCTGTTGTACCTCCTCCTATATCAATCATCAAACTTGTTGCCCTAGGTAATTTTCCTTTACTTGTCAAAGGTTTCAAACAAGCATAGGCTTCTGGGAAAACAAGTATACTATACTCATCCTTTAGTTCTTTGGAGTACTTTTCTATCGTTGTCATTTTTTTCAACGACGCAATATCTGTTTTGAGGAAAGCCTTTTTATCGTTGTAAAAAACATCTTCCACTAGTTTATAGGCACTTGCAAGAATCCTCACTGCCACTTGTTTTGCCATTTCATAATGTCCTCCATCAGTTGGAGCACCCATCTGAACAGCAAAATTCTGACCGTATTTCTCTTCCAAGTCAAACAGAACATATGCGATGTACCAGCAAGAATAGAAAAGGGCATCTTCTTGCGACATTTTCATATAAGGGATAGTGCGAAATGCTCCTTGTTTGAAATAACGAACAATTTTCCCGTTTGCTTTGGATGGTATGTAACCATAGCTTAATCTTCCATCGGAACCGATGTCGATAATAGAAGGAAGCGTGTAGCGCAATTTTCCATCCGTATCTTCATGTTTCACAAAGGAATACATGCGCTCTACGCCTTCTCTATCTTCGATGCATATTTTTGTCTGATGCGTTCCAAAGTCCAGTCCTACAGTAATCATAATCAGATGATGTTTATCAAGTTGATAGATAATAATTCGCGTTCAATACCTATTTCAGGATCACGGTTTATCATTTCCAAATGAGAATCCCTGTCCTTTTCAAGTTTTGCGATGTTGGCTGCGAACAGACGGATTGCACCTTCAATGCCTCTTCGTTTCTTTTCACGAGTTTCAGGATTGTCATAATAATTGAATTGAAGGTAATCGAGATTAGCTTCTTGATCGTCAAGGCTTTTTTGAATATTGGCAATACGTGTCCTGTAGTATTCCAAAGTTTGCTGTTCTGTGCGGAAGCGATCGCTCTCTGCCTGTTTTTTAAGCTCACCTATTCTTTTTGCAATTTCTTTGCTGAGGGCTTCCGCAAAGTCATATCTCATGTTTTCCACTATTTCGCGACGAATGTCTTTGCTCGAAGCATTGTGTTCTATGCCTAAAGTCTGGGATTTGCAAAAAAGGCTATCGGCAAGGTCTTTGTCTTCAACAATACAGTCGTTGGTTACGTCATAAAGCAAAGGGAGTAGCGTTTCGGCTCTTTTTTCAATTCCTTGAACAATGCGGTGGGTAGTTAGTTGATAGATGGCGAGATAGTACACCTTTCCATCAAATTGTTTCTCCGTATCTCGGATTGCATAGCAAAAAGAAGTTTTTGTTTTGTCGTCTTTCTTTATGGAATAATTCAGGCAAGCTTGAATAATTGGGTGATATATGTTGAGATAGAACAAGCTTCGATTGTCATAGGCTTTCTGCTGATTAAAGGTAAGACGCAGGGTGCTTTTTCCTTGAATATCAGCCAAAAACCGACGAAAAGCCGCTTCAGCCTCTTCGCCAATTGGAGGATAGGCATCCATGAAATTCTTTAAGACTTTTATATTGCTTAAAGGCATTGTAAAATCATAAACACCATCTTCAACCTCAACCAAATCACAAGTTGTCAATTCTTGACGTATGACAGAATCGATGTAATTCTTCAATTCATTCTCGGTGACATAAGCATTATTATTGACTATGCGGTTGATTTCGTCTTTGAAATAGGCATCATTTGTAAGCGTATTTGTCAAGCCTTCTTCCAAATGCTTTATCACTTCGCGCTCGTTCTGAAACGCTCTTTCCACTTCTTCGATTTTATTCCGTCTTTCCTCTTCGGTAAGCTTACTGGTGTACAACTCTTTTTCGAGTCTATTGTACAAATCTTGAATGGTAACCTTACTGCCTTCATAAACAGGGGCATCAAGAATGGCCTCCAAGTCGCCAATCGTGTCACGGAAAATGCCTATTCTATCAAGAAGTCTCGTATAGATGTCTTCTTGGATTGAGCCAGCAACCACAAGGTTGTAAATGTTCACCACGGGCGATTGCTGGCCAAATCTGTCAATACGACCGATACGCTGCTCAACGACCATTGGATTCCACGGAAGGTCGTAGTTTACCATAGAATTGCAAAATTGCATATCCAGACCTTCACTACCCACTTCTGACGATAATAGGATGTGTGATTTAGGGTCGTTCTTGAACTTGTCAAGTATTTCATGCCTGTTGTTTATCTCACCATGTATCATCAGACAGCCATACCCTCTCTTTTGCAACCTGATTTGGATATATTTCAATGTCTTTCTAAACAAGGCAAAAACGACCAATTTTTGTGTGCCATGCTTGAAAACCTCCTCAATTATCTCAATTAGCTTTTCAATTTTTGCATCTGGCATATCTGCATACGAATCTATTCCATCATCAAGATTGTCTTCCGAATTTAGGTAACCGTAAACACTACTTGCGATTTGCCTCTTCTTTTGAACCAGTCCAAGAGGAGTGCCTTTTCTCATCACCATTTCCCCATATTCATCAATGTATGAGTTGTCGTCAATATATTCCTCTATCACTTCGTCGAATTCCGCTTGCTCGTCATCTGTCAAATCCACTCTCATAAAATGAGGTTTCCTTTCAGCTTGAGAATAATCTGTAGTTATTTCTCTTTTCCTTGTACGGGAAAACACGTTATTCATAATGCTCATTGATGACAACAAATACTGCAATCGTGCTCTTATGGGTAAAGAATCCTCTCCGTGCAGTAATTCTATTATCTCTTGATACAATGGGTCTTTGTCGAATTTCTCACCAACCGTTGTTTCATTAGAGTAAATGACCGTTTCGTCAGAACTGAATTGGGTATGAATGACGGCTGTGTTAAGGTTTTCGGCTATCGTCAAAAGCGGCACATTATGATTTAGCTCAGTAATTGCCCTAACGAACGGTTTGTTCTGTTCAAGCAGGTTGTCGAAAATCTGATAGTTGAAATAACGTGTGTTGTCGAGCAGATGAAGCAGATTATAAAGGTTTTCGGTACTTATCATTATAGGTGTTGCCGTAAGAAACAATGCAGCATCAGCCTGGCTCATTATCACCTCAGCACCTTTGTAGGTTTGCGTGGAATCGTTACGCATCTTGTGAGCCTCATCACACAGCACAAGGCTAAAATTGCAGCCTTTTACAGTCAAGAAGTCGATGAAATTATTCTTGGGGTCTTTTTCACGCTTCTTTTTTTGTTTCTTCTTTTTGCCTTTTTCCTCATTGCTTTCGTCCTTGTTTTCATCGTCATCTTCATCCTTTTTCATTCGGGTTTTCTCATAGTTGACAATGGCACGAACATTTCCACGTTGTTCCTCTAAGTCATTGATAAGGTCTTTTCCTGAATCATAGATGTAGAATGACAAACCGAATTTGTCCAACAATTCTTCTTTCCATTTGACTTGCAAGGATTTGGGGCAAATGATAAGCACATTCTTCAACTCACGTCTGGCTTTTAGCTCAAGCATCACATGGCCTGCCTCAATCGTTTTACCAAGACCCACTTCGTCTGCCACAAGCAACCTTCTGTTACGAGAGTTGAGGAATTTAAGCAGAGGTTTAAATTGGTATGCACGGAAAAGGGTCTTTGATGCTTTTAATGATGAGATTGTGCTGTTGTTTGAGTTCTTAATCTTAAACGTGGTGTTTTTCTTTGCATACTCAGAATAAGAGCCGAAAAGACCGTTGGCACAACGTTCAAAAGGGTCTGAAATGTCGCAATCCATTGCAAGGCTCACTTCTAGTTCATCGCTTGTGCCAATTGTCCATCCTATTTTATAGAGCTGACGACCACGACGAGGAGCATATACTTCGATAACCGTTCCGTGCTGACCTGTTTCCAAATGAACAACACCGCTTCCTACATTGAACTTTGCCATAATTTTAATTCTGTTATTTCAATTCGATACATAATTGATTTTCTTGTTCCCGATGCAAAAATACCAACTTCTATTTTGTGAAGCAACTATTGTGTCATTTTTGACGAATAGGCTTCGCCAAAATAATGCCTTTAAAGTTGTTACGAGCATGACTAAGCTCATTGACTTTGTCTTGATGTTATTGAAAAGTTTGGAATTCATCATGTCTTGTGTGTTTGGCGCTTCACCTTTCATACATCACAAAAAGAATCCGTGAAACTTTCTGTCCGAACCGAGGTTCTCGACTACCTTCACCACAAACAAGAAAGCCCACGGAAACACCGTAAACATCCTTGCTTTCTTGAGTCGTGAAGTTGAAATTGTCGAGATTTCGGTTCACTTGAAAAGCAAAAACGCTTTATATCAATATGTTATTTAATCAGTTTTATCTCTGTCTATTTTTCTTTTGGTTTAATGAGTGCAAAAATAGCAAAAATATCGTTTAGGGAATTAAAGTTTACAAAAAACCCATGGGATGGAGGGAGCGTGGGATTGGTGCAAAATCAGTCAAAACACTGTGGTTTAAGGGTTAAAAATTACTTTTTTTGAACTTTCTTGCTTCTTATATGGTTTTTATGTGTATTTTTGCACCCAATATGACCTCCCTCGCTTCCCGTTAGCTCAGCGCACCAGGGAGGTCTTCGATTTTATTGAATGTCCCGGCCTATGATATACTCGAAGAAACCGCTCACCGTTGACGAACAGATTGACCGACTTGAACAAAGAGGGCTGAATATCTCTGATAGGAAGTTGGCCAGAAACTATTTGCAAAACAACAGTTACTATCGTCTGCGGGCATATACATTCCCATTCCAAGACAACACCCCCGATGCCGACCACGAGTTTCTTGAAGATGACATCGATTTTCGCGACATTATCGACTTATATGTTTTCGACCGTCGATTGAGGAGTTTGGTTTTCAATGAATTGGAAAAGATTGAAGTGGCTATTCGCACCCAATTGTCTCTGGTATATTCTAACAAAAGCCAAGATCCATTTTGGTATTTGGACAAAAGTTGGTTCTCCCGCGCTTCACAAGATGAGTTTTCGATTCTGATGGATGCTGTTACAGACGATGTGAATCGTAGCAACGAGGATTTTATCAAGCACTACAAAACAAAATACGACTCACCTGAAATGCCACCAACTTGGATGTCATTGGAAGTAGTGTCTTTTGGAACCCTAAGCCGAATGTACAAAATGCTCGACAAGTGTCCTGAAAAAAAGCAGATTGCTTTGGCATTTGGCGTTGGCAATGAAGATGTTTTTGCCAACTGGCTTCACGCTTTCTCCAACCTGCGCAACTGCTGCGCCCATCATAGCAGAATTTGGAACAGACGGTTCATTGTGAATTTAAAATTAGCATACAACACAAGTCGGCCTTTCCTATTGACACAAAACACAACTGCAATCAAGCAGAACAAACTCTTTGCCTTACTTTCAGCCATCAAATACGTTGTGGATATCCTTAGTCCAGGAAACTCATTCAAACAGAACTTGACGGTTTTGCTGAACGACCACCATCGCCTATTGAAACTCAAAGAGATGGGGTTTCCATTGGACTGGCAGGATTTGCCCGTATGGAAAAAGTAACAAAAAAAGGCATAACCCTTTCGGATTACACCTTTTTTGATAGTGATTTAAGCAGTACCTTACTTCACCTCCTCAAAGTCCGCGTCAGTAACGGTATCATCACCGCCATTGTTCTGCGGGCCTTGGTTCGGGTTGCCGCCTTGGAAGCCGCCTCCCATATTGTTCGGGTCGAAGCCGCCTTGCGGGCCGCCTTGGGCACCAGCGTTCTTGTACATCTCCTCGCTGGCTTTCTGCCACATGGCGTTCATCTCGGCCATGGCTGCATCGATGCCGGCGATGTCTTGAGCCTGGTGAGCGGTCTTCAGCTTGCCGAGGGCAGCCTCGATTTCGGCCTTCTTGTCGGCAGGTAGCTTGTCACCGTATTCCTTCAGCTGCTTCTCGGTCTGGAAGATGATGCTGTCGGCTTGGTTCAGCTTGTCGATACGCTCGCGTTCCTTCTTGTCGGCTTCGGCGTTGGCCTGGGCTTCGTTCTTCATACGCTCGATTTCAGCGTCGGTCAAGCCCGACGAGGCCTCGATGCGGATGCTCTGGGTCTTGCCCGTGGCCTTGTCCTTGGCGCTCACGTTCAGGATACCGTTGGAGTCGATGTCGAAGGTGACTTCGATTTGCGGGATGCCACGCGGCGCTGGCGGAATGCTGTCGAGGATGAAACGACCGATGGTTTTGTTCTGTGCAGCCATGGGACGCTCGCCTTGCAGCACGTGGATTTCCACCGAAGGCTGGTTGTCGGCAGCCGTCGAGAAGACCTCCGACTTGCGGGTCGGGATGGTGGTGTTGCTCTCGATGAGCTTGGTCATCACGCCGCCGAGGGTCTCGATACCGAGGCTCAACGGGGTGACGTCGAGCAGCAGCACGTCCTTCACTTCGCCGGTGAGCACGCCGCCTTGGATGGAGGCACCGATGGCCACCACTTCGTCGGGGTTGACGCCCTTCGAAGGCTCCTTCTTGAAGAAGTCGCGGACGATGTTCTGGATGGCAGGGATATTTGTCGGCTAATTGCTCGAACTTGGCGCGGCTCAGGGTGCGGACCAAGTGCTGCGGGATGCCGTTGACAGGCATGATGTAAGGCAGGTTGATTTCGGTCTCGCTCGAAGAGCTCAACTCAATCTTAGCCTTTTCGGCAGCTTCCTTCAGACGTTGCAAGGCCATCGGGTCCTTACGCAGGTCGATGCCGTTGTCCTTCTGGAACTCTTCGGCCAACCAGTTGATGATGACTTCGTCGAAGTCGTCGCCGCCGAGGTGGGTGTTGCCGTTGGTGGACTTCACCTCAAACACGCCATCGCCCAATTCAAGGATGGAGATATCGAAGGTGCCGCCGCCGAGGTCATAGACAGCGACTTTCACATCGTTCTTTTTCTTGTCCAAGCCATAGGCCAAAGCAGCGGCGGTAGGCTCGTTGATGATACGGCGCACTTTCAGGCCGGCGATTTCGCCCGCTTCCTTGGTGGCCTGACGCTGGGCGTCGTTGAAGTATGCCGGCACGGTGATAACAGCCTCAGTGACGGTCTGTCCGAGGAAGTCCTCAGCGGTCTTCTTCATCTTTTGCAGCACCATGGCAGAGATTTCCTGCGGGGTGTACTGCTTGCCGTCGATGTCGATACGAGGCGTGTTGTTGGGGCCTTGCAAGACTTTGTAAGGCACGCGCTTCATTTCAGCGCCTACCTTGTCGTAGGTCTCGCCCATGAAACGCTTGATGGAATAAACGGTACGCAACGGGTTGGTGATGGCCTGACGTTTGGCAGGCTCGCCGACCTTACGTTCTCCATTGTCGGTGAATGCCACCACCGACGGGGTGGTGCGGTGGCCTTCGCTGTTGGCGATGACTTGAGGCTCGTTGCCTTCCATCACGGCCACACATGAGTTGGTTGTACCTAAATCGATACCGATGATCTTTGACATAGTTTTGTTCTCCTATTTTTATTTGTTATTTGTTTGTTCTCTAATCAAGGCTGCACTTTGCAACGCCCCGCATTTTGTCAATCTTTATGCCAAAGGAAAAAAACTGACAAAATGACAATATTTCAGGTTTTGCAGCGTTTTCACCCCGATTATCTTGCCAAATTGGGGATTTTTCGTACTTTTGCATCTTTGTTTTTCCAAAAATTGACCCTTCTACAATGAAAAGAATACTTGCCCTTATCATTTGCCTTTTGTTGACAACCGTTGGGTTTTCGCAAGACAACAACAACTTTTTCAGCCGCCTGAAGAACATTTTCGTCGTTCACGATACCGTATATATATATGTCAACCAAAACGCCAACGACAGCATTGCCGATGCCCAAGACACCCAAGTCGATGATGATGACGACGATGATGACGACGAGCGTTCTGAAAGTATTCCCGTCCCGGTCGATACCCTCGACACGCACGACATATTTCGCAAAGTGGTGCTTTTCGACAACGGGACATGGCTGTACTACAACATCGACATGTCTTTCATCCCTTACGCCCTCGAATCTGACCACTGGACTACGGAGAAGGTTCATTCCTACAACGACATCGCCCTGAACGACCTCCCCGACACGGTGCCGCTCCTTCTCATCGACTCGTTGCATCGGTACTGCATCCCGCATCCTGGGCCAATCACTTCGCAATATAAGTTTAGGTGGAAGCGGGCACACAAGGGCATCGACATTGGTCTTCACACTGGCGACGCCATCTATTCGGCTTTCGACGGCATCGTGAGAGCGGCCTTGCCCATCAACTTGACGGGTGGCTATGGCAATGTGTTGGTTATCAGGCATCCCAATGGATTGGAAACTTATTATGGACACCTGTCGCATTTCATCGTCAAGAGTGGCGACATCGTCAAGGCTGGCGAACTGATTGGCTATGGTGGCAACACGGGACGCAGCACTGGGCCGCATCTGCACTTTGAGACGCGCTACATGGGCCAAGCCTTTGACCCTGAGCGTATCTTCGACTTTGAGAGCGGCAAGATTCGCAGCGATAGTTTGACTTTGTATAAGCACTATTTCAGCATAAATTCTCACTACGGCATGACCGACCAACAGTCGCTGGCGGCCTCCAAGAAAGCGCCACAAAGCAGCAGCAAGGGATCGGGATCCTCACAATATTATAAGGTGAAGAAAGGCGACACGTTGGACAAGATTGCCAGACGCAATGGCACCACTGTCAAGAGACTGTGTCAGCTCAATGGCCTCAAGCAGACCTCGACGCTGAAAATCGGGCAACGCCTGAGGGTGAAGTAAAATGCCACTTTGTCACTCCAACTGACAAAACCCTGCCATTTTCCACTTTGGCACGAAATGTGACTAATGCCCGCCGTCGTCTTTTTGACGCGCTTTGCGTCACTGCGAGGTACGAAGCAGTCCAGACGAGCGGTATCAACCTTAGATTGCTTCGTCGTTCCTCCTTGCAAATGACGCGAATCGACAACAGTTAAACGATTAAACAATCAACAATTAAACATCAAATAAAATGGCAAAATTAGCAATCAAACCTTTGGCTGACCGCGTGGTCATTGAGCCAGCAGAAGCCGAACAGAAAACAGCAAGCGGTATCATCATCCCCGACACCGCCAAAGAGAAACCCCAACAAGGCATCGTCGTGGCCGTTGGTCCTGGCACGAAAGACAACCAAATGACCCTGAAAGAGGGTGACAAGGTCATCTACGGCAAATACGCCGGCACCGAGTTCCATCTCGATGGCAAAGACTATATGATTATGCGTGAAAACGATGTAATCGCAATCATCTAAATAGACGTGAGACACGAGACTATTGGACGCGAGACAGTCCCGCGTCACGAGTCCCGCAGTCCCGTGTCAAACAACAATTAAACATTTCAACAGTCAACAATTAAACAACAAATAAAATGGCAAAAGACATTCTTTTCAATATCGAATCGCGCGACGGCCTGAAGAAAGGCGTCGATGCATTGTCAAACGCAGTGAAGGTGACCCTCGGCCCCAAAGGTCGTAACGTGGTCATCGAAAAGTCGTATGGCGCTCCCCAAATCACCAAGGACGGTGTGAATCGAACTCCTCGACCCCGTTGAGAATATGGGTGCCCAGTTGGTGAAGGAAGTGGCCTCCAAGACTAACGACCTCGCCGGTGATGGCACTACCACCGCCACCGTTCTGGCCCAGAGCATCGTGGCCACGGGTTTGAAGAACGTCACCGCCGGTGCCAACCCGCTCGACCTGAAGCGCGGTATCGACAAGGCCGTTGCCGCTGTGGTCGCTTCGCTGAAGAAGATGTCGGTGAAGGTCGATGGCGACAACGAGAAGATCAAGCAAGTGGCTACCATTTCTGCCAACAACGACAGCGAAATCGGCGGTCTCATCGCCGAGGCTATGGGCAAGGTGAAGCAAGAAGGCGTTATCACCGTTGAGGACGCCAAAGGCATCAACACCTACGTTGACGTCGTCGAAGGTATGCAGTTCGACCGTGGCTACATTTCGCCTTACTTCGTCACCAACACCGAGAAGATGGAAGCCGTGTATGAGAATCCTTACATCCTGATCTACGACAAGAAGATCTCCGTGATGAAGGACTTGCTGCCCGTGCTCGAAAAGACCTTGCAAACCGGTCGCGCCCTCATCATCATCGCTGAGGACATCGACGGCGAAGCCTTGGCTACTTTGGTCGTCAACCGTCTGCGTGGCTCGCTGAAAGTCGCTGCCGTCAAGGCTCCTGGCTTCGGTGACCGTCGTAAAGAGATGCTGGAAGACATCGCCATCCTGACTGGTGGCACCGTCATCAGCGAAGAGAAGGGCTACAAACTTGAAGATGCCACCCTGCAAATGTTAGGTCAGGCCGACAAGGTCAGCATCAACAAGGACAACACCACCATCGTGAATGGTCACGGCGCCAAGAAGGACATCGAAGGCCGCACCAACCAAATCAAGGCCCAAATCAAGACCACCACGAGCGACTACGACCGTGAGAAACTGCAAGAGCGTCTGGCCAAGTTGGCCGGTGGCGTGGCAGTCATCTACGTGGGTGCCGCTTCCGAGGTCGAGATGAAGGAGAAGAAAGACCGCGTTGAGGATGCTTTGAACGCCACTCGCGCTGCCATCGAAGAGGGTATCATCCCCGGCGGCGGTGTCGGTTTCATCCGTGCCATTAAGGCCATCGAGAAGATGAAAGGCGAAAACGAGGACGAAACCACGGGTATCGCCATCATCAAGCGCGCCTTGGAAGAGCCGCTGCGCCAGATCGTTGAGAACGCCGGCTTGGAAGGCTCGGTCGTCGTCAACAAGGTGATGGAAGGCAAGAACGACTTCGGCTTCAACGCCCGCACCGAGGTGTATGAGAACCTGCTCACCACGGGTGTCATCGACCCGGTGAAGGTGTCGAGAGTGGCCTTGGAGAACGCTGCCTCCATTGCCGGTATGCTGCTGACCACCGAGTGCGTCATCAGCAACCACAAGGAGCCTACACCTCCCACACCTCCGATGCCGATGGGCGGCGGAATGGACGGGATGATGTAATTTTGAATGCAGAATTATGAATGCGGAATGCGGAATAGCTTCGCGCGTATGACACGCTTCGCGTCATTGCGAGGAACGAAGCAATCCAGACAATAAGCATCCAGAATAATGGAAACGAGCAAAAGGCTGACTGCGAAAGCGGTCGGCCTTTTTTTTCGTGCCATTTCCCAATACTATTTCTGTTTTTGCACTTGTTATTTGAACCTGCGGTGCGGTGTTTTTCAGGTATAATAATCTTGTATTAGGAAAAAATGTGTAGTTTTGCAGGGTGAATAGTTAAACAGAGAGAAAATGTTGCAACTTAATACAATGAACGAGGCTC
>CACZNA010000056.1:0-33370 GCA_902782455.1 uncultured Bacteroidia bacterium
TTTCGCTAGATTAACAGATACTTTTTATAATTTTGCTCTTTAAATCAGAAGAAAAATGAACAAAATCAGAGCCGCCGTAGTAGGTTACGGCAATGTGGGTCGCTTCGCCTTGGAAGCCTTGGAAGTCGCCCCCGATTTCGAAATAGCGGGCATCGTGCGCCGCAATGCTAACAAAACTATTGAACTCTCTCAATACGAGGTTGTTAAAGACATCAAAGAACTGAAAGACGTGGATGTGGCCATCTTGGCCTGCCCCACACGCAGCTGTCCCGAATACGCCAAACAAATTCTGCCTTTGGGCATCAATACCGTGGATTCTTTTGACATCCACACCGCGATTGTCGATTACCGCCGCGAGTTGATGCCTATTAATAAGGAAACGAACACGGTGAGCGTCATCGCTGCCGGCTGGGACCCGGGTTCGGATTCCATCGTCCGTACTTTGATGCAGAGTTTGGCTCCTAAAGGCTTGTCGTACACCAACTTTGGTCCGGGAATGTCGATGGGGCACAGCGTTTGTGTGCGATGCAAAAAAGGAGTGAAGAACGCCCTTTCGGTAACGATTCCATTGGGTGAAGGCATCCACCGCCGCATGGTCTATGTGGAGCTTGAAGATGGTGCTACGCTTGAACAAGTGACCAAAGACATCAAGGCCGACCCGTATTTCGCCAACGACGAGACCCATGTGTTTGCCGTTGATAGTGTGGATGCGGTACGCGATATGGGTCACGGCGTGAACCTCGTGCGCAAGGGCGTTTCGGGCAAGACCGCCAACCAGCGCATGGAGTTCAACATGAGCATCAACAACCCCGCTTTGACAGGTCAGGTTTTGGTGAATGTCGCCCGCGCCACGATGCGCCTGCAACCAGGATGCTACACGATGGTGGAAATCCCCGTCATCGACATGCTACCCGGCGACCGCGAGGAACTGATTGGACACTTGGTTTAATGGAACAAAACCTACAAAACTTGCGAAACAATGAAATGGCAAGGAAGCCCGCCAACCGGCGGCTTCGGTCGGCAAGCCAGTTGGCGAGCCGACGATATAAAAGGAAGTTTTGATGGTTTTGATGGTTTTGTGATAAAAAAGAAAAGATGCGAAGAAAACTATTTTTATTGCTGGTAGTATTAGCTGCATTCAGTTTCTGCACCAAAAAGCAAGACAAAATCGAAACCCTTTTGTCGCAAATGACCATAGAGGAGAAATGCGGTCAGCTCACTTGTCCCATAGGCTTCAACTTCTATGGCAAGGACGGCGATTCGCTTTGGCTCGCCGATGATTTCATTGGCATGATGGACACCTTGCCGTTAGGTTCCTGTTGGGCGGTGCTTCGTGCCGACCCGTGGTCAAGGAAGACGGTGGAAACGGGGCTGCATCCCCGCGAGTCGGCAAGGCTGCTGAACATGATGCAACGCCACGCGATAGAAAACACTCGCCTCGGCATCCCGCTGTTGTTTTGCGAAGAAACGCCTCACGGCCACATGGCTGTTGGCACGATCGTTTTCCCGACAGGCATTGGCCAAGCCAGTACCTGGAATCCTGCCTTGCTTGAACGGATGGGCGAGGTAATGGGGAAGGAGGTTCGCCTTCAAGGCGCACAAATCGGCTATGGCCCCGTCCTCGACATCGCCCGCGACCCGCGTTGGTCAAGGGTGGAGGAGACCATGGGCGAAGACCCATATCTTTCGGGCGTTTTAGGTGCTGCGGTGGTGAATGGAATGCAGAAACATGTTTGCGCGACCTTGAAACATTTGGCCGCCTACGGCATCCCACAAGGCGGACACAATGCCGCCACGGCGGAGGTGGGCCAGAATCGTTTGATGACAGACTATCTTCCGTCCTTTGAAAAAGCCATTTGCGAAGGCGGCGCCAAGACCGTGATGACTTCCTACAACACTATCGACGGTGTTCCATGTTCCGCAAATCAATGGTTGCTTCAAGAAGTGTTGCGCAACTCGTGGGACTTCAAGGGTGTCGTTTTCTCCGACCTTAACGCTGTAAACGCCACTTATGCCACCCAACACGTGGCCGCCGACCCTGCCGAGGCCGCTGCCATGGCTTTGAAAGCAGGTGTCGATATTGACTTGGGCGGTTATAATTACGGTGGTTTCCTGAAAGAAGCCTTGCAGCGCGGCCTCGTCACCGAAGCCGACATCGACCGCGCCGTGCGCCATGTGTTGCAAATGAAATTCGACCTCGGACTGTTTGATAATCCATACGTTGATGAGGCTTTGGCCGAAGCCGAAGTGGGCACGAAAGAAAATGCCCAATTGGCCAAGCAAGTGGCCTTGGAATCAGCCGTTTTGCTGAAAAACGATGGCGTTTTGCCTTTCGGCGATAATATCAAAAAGGTGGCCGTCATCGGGCCAAATGCCGACAATATGTACAACCAACTGGGTGACTACACCGCACCCCAAGCCCCTGACCGCATCGTGACCATGCTCGAAGGCATACGCGAAAAGGGCAGGGCAGAGGTGACTTTCGCCAAAGGTTGCGCCATTCGCGACGAAGCTGATGCCAACATTGACGAAGCCGTCAAAATCGCGCAAAAGGCTGATGTTGTGGTGCTTGTGGTGGGTGGCTCCTCTGCCCGCGACTTCAAGACAAGCTACGAGGAAACAGGTGCCGCCATCGTCAATGAATCCATTTCCGACATGGACTGCGGCGAAGGTTACGACCGCTCCACATTAAAACTTTTGGGCACGCAAGAAGAACTGATGCAGCGCATCTACGCCACGGGCAAGCCCGTTGTCACTGTTTACATACAAGGCCGTCCCTTGGACATGAACCTCGCCAACGAAAAATCCAACGCAATGCTAACCCTTTGGTATCCCGGCATGGAAGGCGGTTCCGCTTTGGCAGACATCCTTTGGGGTGACTACAACCCTTCGGGTCGCCTGCCGATTTCCATACCGCGCTCGGTGGGACAAATTCCCGTTTATTATTCTCAACCTCAAACTGGCGATTATGTGGAGGAATCCGCCAAGCCACTTTATCCGTTTGGTTATGGCTTGAGTTATACCCGATTCGAATACAGCGACTTGAAGATTGAAACCGTATCCAAATCGGATACACTTTGCAAACTCAGCTGCCAAGTGAAAAACATTGGCACTCGTGATGGTGACGAAGTTGTTCAGCTTTACGTCCGTGACGAAGTGGCCTCCATTGCGCCCGCCTCCAAGTTGCTGAAAGGCTTCCAAAAGCTATATATTAGTAAAGGTGAAACCCGACAGGTGATTTTCTACCTCACCGAGCGCGATTTGTCCGTCTATTCCGCTGAAAAAGGCTGGCATGTTGAAGAGGGCGAGTTCACGGTAATGGTAGGAGGAGATTCAAACACCACCTATTCAACTCGCATTTCGATACCATAAGACACAAAAAAAGCCCCGAAAACTCGGAGCTTCTTTTTCGTCTGACGAAGGAAATCACTTCTTAAGTTCCTTGATCTTGGCTTTCTTGCCGCGCAGACCACGCAGGTAGTAGATGCGCGACTTACGGACGGCACCGTGCTTGTTGACCTCGATGTTCTCAATCATGGGAGAAGCAATCGGGAAGCAACGTTCCACACCGATGTTGTTGGAAATCTTGCGGACGGTGAACGTGCCAGTCTTGCCTTGACCACTGCGCTTCAGCACAATGCCTTGGAACTTCTGCAAACGCTCTTTCTGTCCTTCGACGATCTTGTAGGTGACAGTAATCGTATCACCTGCCTTGAAGGATTCAAAGTCTTTTACAACGATTTGATCCTCAATGAATTGGATTGATGCGTTTTTACTCATTTTATATGTATTTTGTATATTTTTCTCCAAAAAGTGGGTGCAAAGATACATATAATTTCAATACGAAACTAAGATTCGTCAGCTTTTTTTGAAAATTTCGTACATCTCAGGACGACGTTCCTTCGTGCGTTCTATGGCTTTTTCGAGTCTCCAATCGCTAATCATCTTGTCATTTCCCGACAAAAGCACCTCGGGAACCTCCCAACCCTTGTAATTCCGAGGCCTCGTGTAGACTGGAGGCGACACCAATCCGTCTTGGAACGAGTCGGAAAGTGCTGAGGTCTCGTCACCCAAAGCGCCCGGAATCAAACGCACCAGACTATCAACCAAGACCGCCGCACCCAACTCTCCACCAGAGAGAACATAATTGCCAATGCTTATCTCCTTGGTAATCAGATGTTCACGAATACGCTCGTCAATGCCTTTGTAATGTCCACAGAGGATGATGAGGTTTTGCTGCATCGAAAGTTTGTTGCACAGAGGCTGGTCTAAAAGCTCGCCGTCAGGACTCATGTAGATGACTTCGTCGTAGTCGCGCTGGCTTTTCAAGTGGCTGATGCAGTTGTCGACAGGCTCAATCATCATCACCATGCCCGCACCGGCAGCAAACGAATAATCGTCCACCTTATGGTGTTTGTCGGTGGTATAATCGCGAAGGTTGTGCAGCCCGATTTCCACAATGCCTTTGCTGACAGCACGTTTGATGATGCTCTCAGTGAATGGACCTTCAAACATTTCGGGGAAAACAGCAATGATGTCAATATGCATAGAATTGGAATTTTGCGGCAAAATTAGGCATTTTGGCACAATTTGAAATGCAGGTTGGGAAATTATGCCTATTTTTGTCCGATTTAATCTCTAAACACAATGAAAAAAGTATCGTTTTTACTTCTTTTTTTGGTAGCGGCTGCTTTCGCACAGGCACAGGTCGCAACCAACATCTACTGGGTGCAGTTCACCGACAAAAACGACTCGCCCTATTCCATCGACAACCCCGAAGCCTATTTGAGTCCTCGGGCTTTGCAACGTCGTGCCAATCAAGGTATTGCCATCGATGAGTACGACATCCCTGTCAATCCGCAGTATCTTCAGGCCGTGGCGGATTGTGGCGCGCAACTTCTCAATCCCTCAAAGTGGCTGAATGGCGTTTCCATCTACACCAACAACCAGAATGTGGTGGCTGCGGTCAACGCTTTGGATTTCGTTGAGACGGTGCGTAACTGCCCCAACGACCCGAAAGCCCAAGAGTTGAAAGAACGTTGGCTCGCCAAAGAAATGGAAGCCGTTGAAAGCCAAAGGGGTATGTATGGCTATTATGGCGGTGGTGCCACCCAAATCAACCAACTGAATGCGACCATTCTTCACGATAGCGGCTATCAAGGTGAGGGCATGATTGTTGCCGTCCTTGATGGAGGCTTTATCGGCACCGACACGCACCCTTGTTTTGACAACATGCGCGAAGAGGGTCGTCTGCTTGGTGTCCGCGATTTCGTTTACGGCTCCACTTCGGTTTATTCCCAAAGCACTCATGGCACCTCTTGCTTGAGCACGATGGCGGCTTATGTTCCGAATGTATTTGTGGGAACCGCACCAAAAGCATCCTATTATCTGATACATACCGAGGACGGTTATACTGAGAACATCATCGAGGAATACAACTGGGTGAGCGGCGCGGAACTTGCCGACAGCATCGGTGCCGACATCTGCTCTACCTCGCTCGGTTACGTTGACTTCGACATGGGTCAATGGGATCATCCTTTTGCACATTTCGACGGGCATACCGCTCCTGCTTCGATTGGTGCCGAGGTTGCCGCAAGCCGTGGCATGGTTTGCCTCAATGCAGCCGGCAACGACGGCGACAGCTGGAACGGACAATGCACCCTGGGTATTCCCTCCGATGCTGAACATATCCTTACCATTGGTGCTGTTGACGGTAGTGGCAACCGTGCCTATTTCAGTTCTGTAGGCCCGACTTACGACGGTCGCATCAAGCCCGATGTGATGGCTATGGGACAAGACACTTACGTGGCTGCAAGTGATGGCACCTATTATAATGGCAGTGGTACCTCGTTTGCAACGCCCGTCATAGCGGGTGCAGTGACTTGCTTGCGCCAATTTAACCCATACGCTTCGGTCCAGGAGTTCTGCGACATTATTCGTCAGTGCGGCAACCGAGCTGACAATCCCGACATACGCTATGGCTTTGGCATCCCCGACTTCTCGAAAGCCTTGGATTTGCTTCATGTAGACGAGATACAGATGCAGGTCAACGAAATCATCAATGTGTATCCCAATCCTTCTAATGGCGCGGTGCGTGTGGCCTTGAAGGAAGGGGCGAAGGCCGATGTGGAAGTGTATGACTTTATGGGACGCCACTTGTTCAGCTATAGCTTCAACGGACTGAACCACACCTCTTTGGAGACTTATCTGAATACTTTGGAATCGGGTATTTATTTCGTCAAGGCTACCTCGGAATTAGGCAGTCAGACCATCAAAGTCGTTCTGACAAGATAAACGCTTGATTGATGAAGATGAAAAAGCCCGCTTTGCCGATGCAAGGCGGGCTTGTTTTTTATCTCGGAATGTATTGGTATGCCCCAATGTCGATGCGACCATTGCGCGGAACGCCATCCAAGTCGTAGGGCAATTCGCTGCCAGTCATTGGATTGCCCATGCCGATAACCGGCGAGGCAATGCTGTCGATATGCAAATCGTTTGTGCGATAATTCGCGAAATAAGGATCGTAGTTGAAAAGGCAATGGTTGAAACCTTCAGTTGCCCCATCGAATTTCTTCGACTTGAACAAGCAGTGGTCGAAAACGAAACTTGAGTCGGCATCAGGGCCAAATTGCGTGAGAAACTCGTCGTCTTGCGCCCCATAGAAAATGCAATTGGTGGCTTCCAAATGGAAAGGATAATAGGCTGGCTGGTTGGTGGCTGCGTCAATGGCATAATTGATGAGTTTCATAGCGATATTGTCCTTGTGTTGCGAGGCGTCCCAATAGTTGGCCACGGTGCCATGCATGAAACGATAGTCGCCGCCAAAGGCCCACACATTGGCTGTGCCGCAATTGGCAATAGTAAAGTTCTTGGCCTCAACGGGATAGAGAATGGAAAGCAAGCCATACCCGCTTTGGTTCTCAATGATGGTGTTGTCGATGCGCAGGGCACATTCCGTCACCTTGAGCGAGGACTGGCAATTCAGGCCAATGGTGCCGTTGCGGATGATGGCATGGCTCACACGGTGGTCGGCACCAGCACGTCCGTCCAACATGAGGATTTGTCCCCATTGGCCTGGAGTATCACGGTAGTAGGGCTCCAACCTGTCGCCTTGGATGATGACAGGGTTCTCGGCAGTGCCGTCGATGATGAGCTGACCGTCGCTCCATGAGAAAATGCCGCCGTCCTGATGACAATATATGCGAGTGCCCTCCTCAATGCGCAGGGTGCCGTAAGAGTTGATAAGTGCCCATCCATAAATGACGTATGGCCGCTCGGAAGTCCAGACGGTGGTTTCAAGGCTGTCGGCAACAATGTGGTAAGGGTAGGGAACATCTCCGATATTCACCACCTTGTCTGCCACAATGTAGATGGCATTTTGTCCCCATGCCAACAACTTGACAGTCTGTGTGTTGCCGTTGGTGACAAACTCCAGTTCATCTTCCACCACAAAAGGCGTGTTGAGGTCGTTGGGGTTGATGGTGACGCAAAGGAAAGAGAAAAGGCTGTCGTTGCCGGGAATCACCTTGTCGTAAAATTCTATGTCGTTGTCGCCGTCAAGGTTGACACGGAAGGGAGATGCTTCGCCACCTAACAGTCTTATTGAACTGATTTTCAAGTCGTCGCTGTTGCGGTTATAGATTCTCAATTGATGTGTGGACGAACCTAAAGTTGTGAATACCGTGTCAAAAATGACGGTATCCGCCGAAAACTCCAACTTCAGATTCGTATCCATGCTGATGGGGTTGATTTTGCGGCAGGCTTGTCCCACCAAAACCAAAACAAGAAGTATGATGATGCTCCGATTCTTCATGATCGATAGGTTTTGCGGTGCAAAAGTAGGCATTTTTTTTGAAGCGGGTGATGTGATGAAGGCTGGATTTGCCTTACAACTCAAAATAGTTTTCCGAGATGCTCACGTCAAATTGAGGCTCTGAAATGGTAAAGGTCTCAATGATGTCGTTATAGTCAATAAGGACGATTTGATTGATTATAAGGGTGTTCTGTTCGTAATAAAACAAAATCTGCTTATAGCCAATGCCGAGGAAATTCTTTTTCTTGGAGGTGAATTTGACGATATAATACTTGTCTTCCGCATTAAGCTGTAAATCGTAGTTGTTCACCTCAGCTAATTCTTGGCAGAGTCCTTGGAAGGCGTACAAGTAGATTTGACTCATTGAGCGCATGAATTTGTTTCTGTTTAGCTTGAATCTTCCGTGGAACATGCCGATGTCGACTTTCATGCGGTTCTCGTTGATAATGAAGTAGTCACCATTGTCGAAATGGGCGGCCATCTTGTCGGGGCTGACATAATTAAGTGTGCCTTCTACAATCTCGGTATTGCCTGATTTCACAACGTTTTGCCTGATATGCGAACTAATAGATTGGATGGTGCTTCCTTTGACTTGGATGCTGTCGAGGACGGAAAGGTCTTGCCCGTGCATTTGTAGGCCAAAAAATGTGACTATGAGAAGAATGAGAGTGTTTTTCATGTGGCCAAAACTACAAAAAAAAGTGATGTAGTTGGAACTGCATCACTTTTTTTATGCTTTTCAAGTGGATTATTTGTCCAATGTCATCAAAAATTCTTCGTTGTTGATGGTTTTGGCCACTTTGTCCTTCAGGAATTCCATGGCTTCCAATGGTGTCATGTCGGCGAAGTGGTTGCGCAAGGCCCAAACGCGTGCCAAAGTGCGCTCGTCGACAAGCAGGTCGTCGCGACGAGTGCCGGAGGCCACAATGTCGATAGAGGGGAAGATGCGTTTGTTCGACAGGCGACGGTCGAGTTGCAACTCCATGTTGCCAGTGCCCTTGAACTCCTCAAAGATAACTTCGTCCATGCGCGAACCCGTGTCGATGAGTGCCGTGGCAAGGATGGTCAGCGAGCCGCCGTTTTCAATCTTACGTGCCGCACCAAAGAAACGTTTGGGCTTCTGCAAGGCATTGGCTTCCACACCGCCTGACAGCACTTTCCCCGATGCGGGCGAAACGGTGTTGTAGGCGCGGGCCAGTCTGGTGATGGAGTCCAAAAGGATGACCACATCATGGCCACATTCGGTGAGACGTTTGGCTTTTTCGAGGACGATGTTGGCAATCTGCACGTGCTTCGAGGCTGGCTCGTCGAAGGTGGAGGCAACGACTTCCGCATTGACGCTGCGTTGCATGTCAGTGACCTCTTCGGGACGTTCATCAATGAGCAAAATGATCAGATAAACTTCAGGGTGGTTAGCTGCGATAGCATTGGCCACTTCTTTTAACAGTACGGTTTTACCGGTCTTGGGTTGGGCTACAATCAAGCCACGTTGACCTTTGCCGATGGGGGCGAAGAGATCCATGATACGGGTCGAGATGGTGCAGCCTTTGTGTCCCGTGATGTTGAATTTCTCATTGGGAAACAGCGGTGTGAGGAAATCGAAGGGGATGCGGTCGCGCACTTCTTCGGGCCGTCTACCGTTGATGAGTATGGTCTTGATGAGCGGGAAATACTTTTCGCCGGCCTTGGGAGGACGGATGACGCCAAGAATGGTGTCGCCTGTCTTGAGGCCCATCAGTTTGATTTGCGACTGCGAAACGTAAATGTCATCAGGCGAAGGCAGGTAGTTGTAATCAGAGGAACGCAGGTAGCCGAAGCCTTCAGGCAGGATTTCAAGTACGCCCTCGGCCTGAACGGTGCTGTCAAACTTGGCCAACAGCTCTTCGCGGCGCGCTTGTTGTTTCTCTTGGCGTTCACGTTGCTGTTGTTGTTGCTCGCGGTTGATGCGAGGTTCAGCTTGCTCGTCGTTTGACTTGGGTTCTTCGTTTTCAACGCTTTGGCTCTCAACTTCTTGGTCGGTCGTGGTTTCTGTTTTGGACTCTTCGGCCAAGGTTTCTGAAATGCGTTTGCGTTTCCGCTTGCCGTTGCCTTGTTCGTGGTTAGGATGCTCCATCTCTTGGCTTTGGACGGGCTGTTCCGTTTCAACCGACTCAATGTTGGCGATTTCGGCGGGCGTTTCCGTCACAGGCTCAGCAACGGGTTCCTCTGTCTGATTATTAATAGGTGTGGTTTCTTCAGCTATGGGTTGCGATTCGTTGGGAGCGAACTCGGCATTCCGACTGATACGCGGGCGACGGGCACGTTTGCCCTGACGCTCATCGTTTCTTGGCATTTCGGGCTCTGCTTTCTTGTTTGCTTCTGGCTGTTTCACAGGCTCTTGTGTTTCCATCAAAACAGGCTCAGTGGCAGGCGCATCATTGACAGGCTCAACGGGTTGTTGCGTCTTTTCGTTCTTTTGCGGTTTCTGCTTTTTCTTGTTTTTGGAACCCTTCTTGATGTCGGGATGATCCACTTCGTGGTCGATGATGGCGTAAATCAGATCGGTTCTGTTTTTCTTTTCGTCGTCAATGCCCATCTCGGTG
The DNA here is from genome assembly GCA_902782455.1 of uncultured Bacteroidia bacterium. Taxonomy (GTDB): domain Bacteria; phylum Bacteroidota; class Bacteroidia; order Bacteroidales; family F082; genus Limimorpha. The sequence goes on from CACZNA010000056.1 coordinate 10,396, forward strand.
GCAATGAGTTTGAGGTCGTCCAATGACTTCTCGTTCAGTTCAAAAATTGTGTACATAAATTGATTGATGTGATGATTCCAAACGGAATGATAATCTCTTTCTACAGTAACTTTATTAGGGATGCTTTTTGAACCGGTTTTAATCAGTTTGGTTCACAAAAGTGCTGCAAAGGTACGCAAAAATCGTTTAATTGCAAGCAATTGCGTAATTTTTTTCCAACAAAGGACTTTTCTGCGCATAAAATCGTAATTTTGCAGCCTGATAAAAACATTGTCATTATGTCACAAAGATTGCAATCCATCTTCTTTTTCTTGTCGGCGCTGCTGTTTGCGCTGTTGTTTTTCTTCCCTTTGGCAAGTTATTATGGCGAGTACAACACATTGGATTTCAATGTGTTTGGTGTTACTTCCCCTGATAAGTGGGACGATGGCACTTTTCCGTTCAAGAATCTCTACAGCCTGCCGGTGCTCATTCTGACCATTACGGTGGTACTGCTGAGCGGCTATTTGGCTATGGGACTTTTCCGTGCCGTGAAGCTTGCCCAATTTGTGAAGTTGCACAAAATCGCGCGAATCAACATCATTGCCATTGTGGCATGGATTTCGGTGGTTTTTGCCTATTACGTCCGCGTCATTGGCAGTCCTGTTGGAGCCACTCCGACTTATCGTCTCGGCATTTTCCTGCCGTTGGCTGCGCTGTTGATGAGCATTGCCGCAGCGTCGGGATTGAAGAAAGACATCAAGAAGGTGCGTTCCACCGACCGCATCCGATAAATCGGAAATCGAGCAAGTAAAACAAAGCCGACCTCGTTGTGGGGTCGGCTTTTTTGTTGTTCAGATGACTTTGTTTCGGTCAAGTTCGAAGATTTCCATGTCCTTGAAGGCCTTTCCGTCAATCGCCATTCTAATAAAGGTGATTTTCTTGTGAAAGCCTGAGTTGCCCGCCGCTCCTGGATTGACGTGCAGCAAGTTCAGTTTCTTGTCGTACATCACCTTTAATATATGCGAGTGCCCGCAAATATAAAGGTCGGGCTTCTTTTCTTCCAAAATGCACTTCACTTCGGGCATGTAATGGCCCGGATAGCCGCCGATATGGGTCATGTAGACGTTGACATCTTCCACATGGAAAAACAGGTCTTCGGGATATTGCAGGCGCACGGTGTGGTCGTCGATGTTGCCGTGAACGGCGCGCAAAGGCTTGAAATTGGCCAAGGCATCAGCTGTTTCGATGTTGCCCAAATCGCCAGCGTGCCACAACTCGTCAACGTCCTTGAAGAAGTTGAAAAGTTGTGGCACGAGGGTACAATGGGTATCGGATAAGATACCGATTTTCAGCATATTTATTTCAAATTAATCATGAATCCGACGGAAAGCACTTCCTTGAATTGCACTTTCGAGCCTTCGATTTTCACGCCTGCTGCATCGTAGAAGGGGACGTCGTAGTCATAAACAAGGTGTGTGGCGATGTTGGCGTTGAGCCAGTCGTTGACTTTCAGCACGAGCATGTTCTGCCAGTCCACGTCGATGCGCTCGGGGTGGTTGAGGTAGTTGGAGAAGAGTTCGAGTTTCGTGTTGAAGTCGATGTTTTTGGCGATGGGATACTGGAATTTGGCCACGGCACGGGCACCAAACTCGTAGCGCACTTTGGGGGCGTTGGTGTGAAGAACGGTGTCGTTTTTGTCCAAATCGTTCACACCGAATGCACCTTCCTCAGCCAAACGGTCATCGTTGACGATGGTGATGCGGCCCGTGACAGGCGAGAAATACAGCGAAAAATGCGGATTGGGTGCCCATTCGATACCAAGACCCAAGCTGATGTAGGCCGGGGCGAGGAATTTCGAAATGTAGGTAGTGGAATCCTCATCGTATTTAAAGCCCTTGGCGAACTGCGAGCGGAAGGCCAACTCGGCGCTGTAACTGAGTTGTTCGTTGGCTTTCAGGCCGGCCAATGAGGTGAATTCAATCTTGTCGTCGGTTTTGATGGGTTTTTTCTTGAAATCGAAAATGCTGTAACCCAAAGCGGTGTTCAGGGTGTTGTCCCACTTGAACTTGTTTTTCAGGTAACGGATTTCATAGTTAAAGAGACCTTGCCCATTGATAGAGCTTTGTCCGCCTGGGGCCCAGTTGGTGTAGGAACTTTGTCCGAAATTGAGGCCGACGTTACCTTTGTGGCTCCAGCCTTGCGGTTGTTCGTCCTGTGCGAAAGAAATGATGGCAAACGATAATGCCAATGCAGTGAATAAAACTTTTTTCATTGTGTAATGATTTGGGATTTAATGATTTAAATGATAAAATTCAAGATTTAAGATTTAAAATTTAAGATTCAAAATTCAAAGATTTAAACTTCCGTTTCCAAAAACTCTCAACTTTCAACTTTCAACTCTCAACTAATAACTGTTCCCATCTTGGAAGTTACGGTTGCCGATACTGAAGGTGATGTCTTGCATGTTGCGGCTACGGACGTATTTTCCATCCTTCTCGGCGGGGAGCCAATGCGTCTCTTGAATCAAGCGGATGGCCTCGTTATCACAGCCACCACCCACTGAGTTGATGATGACGATGTTCGAAACACTACCGTCAGTCTCCACAACGAAACTCAGGCGCACCGTGCCTTGGATTTCGCGTTCCTTGGCCTCGGGAGGGAATTTTAGGTTGCGGGCAATGTAAGTTCCAATATTGCTGCCGTCAGCGAAATAAGGACGTGCCAGTTGCTCAAGATGGTGGAAGTCTTCGTAGACTTTATTGGAATCGTCGGCTTCAAGAGTAAGCGGCAATGTTGGGCGTTCATGGCGCTTCCAATAGCGTTTGTAGTTTTTCGCATTGAAGTCGACAGTGTAAAGATGCTCGCAGTCGATGGGAATGCCAACGTGTGAGGCAGGCTTCCAAAGGATGGTCTTCACCAAAGCCAAAGCGATGGGGGAAGCCTCTTCGCTGAAAGAGGATTTCACCTCGTAATTGGAAGCGAGGCCTTCCTTGTCGATGTGCATACCCACAACCACTTTGCCACTGTTGTTTTGCTGTAGGTCGGCATCGGGATAAACAAGGTTCTGGTTGATGTAATCTTTGGTCAAAGCCTTGCCCGAAATGGGTTCGGGTTCATTGTTTTGTGCATTCATTTGCAGCCCTGTCATGACGAGGGCCAGCGCAACAATAAATCTAATTGTTTTCATGGCGTTATGGTTTTAATGATGCAAAAGTAAACAATTTGTTGAATTGATGAACCGATTATTTGTTGAATTGTTGAATTTGCTGGTATCTTTTCAAACAATTCAACGATTCAACTTTCAACGATTCAACATTATTCCTATTTTTGCACAAAATTTGAGACGATGGAAGACAATTATAGAAACAATATGGTTTTCGGGATTCATCCCGTTTTGGAGCTGATTCGCTCGCAGAAAGAGATCGAGAAGGTTTATATTCAAGGTGGTACGCGCTCGCCCGAGATTTCGGAGATTGCCAACACTTGCCGCAAGAACGGCGTGCCGGTGCAATTTGTGCCCATCGAGAAGATGAACCGTCTGACGCGCAAGAACCACCAAGGCGTGGTGGCTTTCATCTGCCCGATTGAATACCAGCCGCTGGAAAACGTGGTTTCCGCCGTCTTTGAGGAAGGTCGCGACCCCTTCATCCTCATGCTCGACCGCGTGACCGACGTGCGCAACTTCGGCGCCATCGCCCGCACGGCCTACGCCGCCGGCGTGGATGCCATCGTCATTCCCAACCGAGGCTCGGCCCTCATCAACGGCGATGCGATGAAGACCTCGGCAGGGGCATTATCATTAATTAATGTATGCCGAGTGGAGAACATGAAAGACGCCATCGACTTCCTGAAAGCCAGCGGCTTGCGCATGGTAGGCTTCACCGAAAAGGCCAAGGAAAGCCTTTGGAACGCCGACCTCACAGGCCCGCTCTGCGTGGTGCTGGGTTCGGAGGAGGACGGCATCAGTCCTGCCTACATCCCTCGCCTTGACGGACTGCTGATGATTCCCATGCCTGGCGACATCGATTCGTTGAATGTTTCGGTGGCCACGGGCGTGGTTTGTTTTGAGGTGGTGCGGCAGCGGATGGGATAAAATTCATTAAAACGGAAAAATGTTATCTGAAATGATGATTATATCGTTTTAATGTTTATATTTGCGGCGTTAAACTCTAAAATGAATTGACATGAAAAGACTTCTATGCTTTATGTTTGCGCTGTCGATGTTAGCATTTCCACTGTTGGCTTCGGCTCAAGTTACCATCAAGATTGAGAAACTTTCTAAACCAGACAAACTGCTTCCTTTGCGTGAACCTATGGACATCGCCCAATCTTTGGCGCGTTCTAACGCCCATGTCCCTTATGGTGTATTTTATGATAATGGAATTCTTTCCATCAATATAGATGCAGATAGTCTTGTGAACTATGGGCATTGGTTTCATCCGTTTTTCTATGGCATGTATGATGCTTACGCAGAACATCGCCCGTTCGTGCTTTCGCCCGATATGATTTGGATGCTGATTGCCCAAGGATTTTCGCACCACATCAATTCCGACCCTGAGAAATACCGCGATAGGATGGTGGATTTCACGGACAAATTGTCGTTGGTGGTTGAAAGCGATCAACCGCTTGATTCGGCAGAATGGGAGGTGCTGATTCCGCAATTTGCCGAAGATATTCGTAACAACACCAAAGGCACGATTGCAGAAACGATGATGGCTGACTTTTCGACCACGACGCAGTATGAGCAAATCGCCTCCCAAATCACCTTGATGGAGACCACGAAGGCTTATTTTGAATTTGTGGTGATATATGCGGCTTGTGGCATTCCTGAAGTGACCTTGTTGGGCACGACAGAGGATTGGCAACGGGTTTACGACAAGGCAATGCAGTTGCGCTCGTTCGATTTAGATTGGTGGATTAACGAATTGGAGCCCATCCTGAAGAAGTTCATTGATGCCTCGAAAGGCAAGAAGGATGTCAAGTTTTGGCGCAATATGTTTAAATGGCATACACAGGAAGAATACGGCGCACCCAATATCATCGACGGTTGGATTGTGAAGTTCTTCCCTTACGACAAGGACGGCAAACGCTTCGATTTGAAGACTTTGACTCGCGATTCCAATTTGCCTGATGAAATATCGAAAGTTGATGTTCGCTTCATCGAATTGTTGGAAGATGGGACGAAAGAGGAAACGATGATTGAGTTGTGGGGAGGATTCTTTGGCCTTGAACAAAACCCCGAAAACTTTGCACTTGCGCCAAAAATCGGTTGGCTGGTGAAGAAGAAGACCGATGAAGAAAGTGCGAATCTTGTCAGACTGAAACATGATATGAAAGAAGAGGGTATCAATTTAAAAATAAAAGAGATACCTCTTGTTTTGAATAAACTTGATACGTTTCCCAGCTTGACACTCCAATTCAAAGATAAGGTCTATTTTCCGGAATGGATGAAAAACAAGCAGATGAGATCGCTGCGAGTGTATGGTGACATTTCAGCAGAAGAAAGGAACAAACTGTTGACATGGTACCCATCCGCAAGGATTGTTGTGAACAATGCAAATTATACTTTGAACAACGGCGTTTGGGATGTCAATGTATTTATCACGGCGGAAAGAAATGTCGGGTCTGCCCTTGACGGTATCGACCACATTGGAACGCTTCAGATTTATAATAAAGAAAGGAAGGATTTCTCTTACACAGGCAGGTCCTTTGATGTCATCATACCGAAAAACGTGACAAAACATATAGACGAAATCGAGTTTAGCAAAAAACCATCTGACGAATGCTTGAAGGCATTGAGGGAACAGTTTCCTGATACTAAGATAAACGAAGATGAAGATTAAATATTGTTGATATTAAGCTGATTGTTAAACGAAAACTGGCGGGGGAGTGCCCCGCCAGTTTTTTGTCTGTGATCATTTCAAATATTTATCCAACCAATTATAGAACCTCCGCTGCCAAAGCACGCCGTTCTGAGGTTTCAAAACCCAGTGGTTCTCATCGGGGAAATAGAGGAACTCGGCAGGGATACCGCGCAGGATGGCCGCGTTGTAGGCCTGCATTCCTTGCGTGAAGCAGATGCGATAGTCCAAGCCGCCGTGGATGATGAGGATGGGTGCCGTCCATTTATCGACAAAGAGGTGGGGCGAGTTGGCGTAGGTCTTGCGCACGGTCGGGTTGTTCCAGTCCCAGAAGGGGCCGCCGAGGTCCCAATTCACGAACCACATTTCTTCGGTTTCAAGGTATTGCGCCTCAAGGTTGAACATGCCGTCGTGTGCGATGAGGGCCTTGAAACGGTTGTCGTGGTGACCGGCCAACCAATATACACTGTAGCCGCCGAAGCTGGCACCCACGGCACCGAGGCGGTTCTCGTCGATGTAAGGCTCTTTCTTCAGTTCGTCGATGGCGCTCAGGTAGTCTTTCATGCACTGCCCGCCGTAGTCTCCGCTGATTTCCTCAAGCCACTCCTGACCGAAGCCCGGCAAGCCGCGACGGTTGGGCGCGACCACGATATAGTCGTTGGCGGCCATCATCTGGAAGTTCCAGCGGTAGCTCCAGAACTGGCTCACGGTGCTTTGCGGCCCGCCTTCGCAGTAAAGCAGGGCAGGGTATTGCTTGTTGGCATCGAAGTGGGGTGGATAGATGACCCATACGAGCATGTCCTTGCCGTCGGTGGTCTTCACCCAGCGTTCCTTCACATCGCCCATCGTCAGTTGTGCGAAAATCTTATCGTTGACGGTAGTGATTTGCTTGGCCTCACCCGAAGCGGGGTCAACGCTGAAGAGTTCCGTCGGGTGGCTCATCGACTGGCGACCGGCAATCAGTTTGTCGCCGTTCCAATGCACTGAAACATAGTTGTGTTTGCCTTCCGTCAGCTTCTTGATTTCGCCGTTCTCGATGTTGAGGGCATAGAGTTGGTCGGTGGCGTAAGCGTCGCTGATGAAGTACAAGGTCTTGCTGTCGTTGGCCCAGCTGAAGCCCGTGCAGCATTGGTCGAACTTGGCGGAGTAGTCGGTCTTTTCGCCCGTTTCGAGGTTCATCACGAAGAGGCGTTGCTTGTCGCTCTCGTAGCCGTCGCGTTCCATGCTCTCCCAGGCCATGTATTTGCCGTCGGGCCGCCGCTCAAGATGGTGTATTGGTAGATGTCGGTGTTGGTGGAGAGGGCGTAATCCTTGCCGACTTTCTTGCGGCAGCAATAGACGAAGCTCTTGCCGTCGGGCAGCCACTGCACCTGCTCCATGCCGCCGAAGGGACGCACGGGAGCTTCCCATTGCTCGCCTTGCATCGCGTCAAACGAAGCCTCGATTTTGCCGCTGCTGAAGTTGCCCACGAAAATGTGGCCGTAAGTGTCTACCCAATGGTCCCAGTGGCGATACATCAAGTCGTTGTTGATGCGGCCAGAGGACTTGTCGAGGTCGGGATAGATGTCGGCCACGGTCTCTTTCAGCTTCACTTCCTTGGTGAAGATGATCTGCTGGCAATCAGGCGAATAGAGGAAGCCGTTGATGTCGTCCTTTTCGTTGGAGACACATTCAACTCCCGTCCCGTCCGGGTTCACTTCCCAGAGTTGCATAATGTCGTCTTTGGGCGAGAGGAAGCCGATTTTCTTGCCGTCGGGGCGCCATTGCGGGCTGTATTGGCTGTCCTTGCTCTCGACCAACACCTTGTTTCCGCTACCGTCGGCGTTCATAATATATAAGGTGGAGCCGCTGCGGTTTTCGGGCACGCTGTAGTAGGTCACGTTGTAAACGATTTGCGAGTGGTCGGGCGAGATGCTGTACTCCCCGATGCGGCCCATGCTCCAAAGCACTTCGGGCGTCATAATGTCCGAAGTCAAAGTAAGTTCCTTTGGGCCGATTTTGTCTTTGCCTTTCGGATCGGTTTCAGGTTTTTGCGTCTGTTGTGTGTTGCACGATACGATTGAACAGGTGATCATGGCTAACAGGAAAAGTTTGTTTTTCTTCATATTATTATGGTTTAGAAATTTGGCGTAAAAATAGGGTTTTTTCCGATATGTGGAGCGGGGAGGATGGCATTTTTTTTGTCGGCAGGGGTTGAAACCGCCTGCCTAAAGTCCTGTCACCCCTATGGGGTTCCACGGTGCTGGGCGCGAAGTCCCATCGGGACGTAGGATGTTAGGCAGGCGGTGCAGCGAAGCGGAACCCCTGCCGAAATGGAACAATTGCATTTTTTTCAACAAATCCTTTGCCATTTCCCTGAAATACACTACCTTTGCAGCTTCATTTTGTTATATTGGAATTGAATTTTGAATTTTAAATCTTTGAATCTTAAATATTTAAATCTGAAATACTATGTTAAGTCAAGATGTTAAGATTGGAAGCGCTGTCCGTTTGGATGGAAAGATTTATTTCTGCATTGACTTCCAACATGTTAAGCCTGGCAAAGGCAACACTATCATGCGTATCAAACTGAAGGACGTGTTGAGCGGCAGGAAGGTGAGGACTACATCTTCATGCACACCGAGACCTACGAACAGATTCCGATTGCCGAAGATAACATCACTGGCGTGAAGTTCATGAAGGAAAACGATGTGGTTGATGTCGTCGTCGATGCTTCCACCGAGACCATCCTCTTCGCCGAAATGCCGGTTAAGACCGTGCTGAAGGTGACCTACACCGAGCCTGGTGAGAAGGGTAACACCGCCACCAACGCTTTGAAAGAAGCTACCGTCGAAACGGGTGCTATGGTTCGCGTGCCGCTGTTCATCAACACGGATGACATGATTCGCGTCGATACCCGCACGGGCGAATATTGCGAGCGTGTGAAGGCCTGATGAAGCCAACGAAACAGAAAGCGCAGGGTCAAAAAGACTTTGCGCTTTTTTGGTTTTGGCACGCAGTTTTTGCACGCAGAATACGCAGAAATCGTAGATTCGACGTAGTCAATTATGGGAAGCGCAAAGCGACGCAATACTTGACAACAGCAGTTTTCTGCGATTTCAGCGGATTCTGCGTGAGACAAAAGCAGTTTCTACGTGAAATAATATGCCAATTCTATCGTTATCCAATAAATTCCTTCGCCGATGAAAATCAAGAAATCAACCCTAAAATCCATAGCCGAACTGATTGGTGCACAATATGTTGGGAAGCCTGATTTTCCCATCACTGGACTGAACGAAATCCACAAGGTGGAAGCTGGCGACATCACTTTCGTCGACCATCCGAAATACTACGCCAAGGCTTTGAACTCGGCGGCGACGGTAGTCCTTATTAATAAAGAGGTGGAGTGTCCCGAAGGCAAGGCTCTGCTATTGCACCCCGACCCATTTGATGCCTTTGTCCGCATCATGCGGCATTTCCGTCCCTTCGAGCCTCAAACCCAACCAATTAGCGACAGCGCGACAATAGGCGAGGGGACGCTCATCATGCCGGGTTCGTTTGTTGGGCATCACACAGTCATTGGGAAGAATTGCCTCATCCATCCCAACGTGACCATCTACGACCATTGCGTGATTGGCGACAATGTCATCATCCATTCGGGTAGCGTCATCGGGGCGGACGGATACTATTTCCAACGCCGTAACGAGGGCTTCAAGAAATTTGAGTCTTTCGGACGTGTGGTCATCGCTAATGACGTGGAAATCGGTGCGTTGTGCAGCATCGACCGTGGCGTTACCTCCGACACGCTCATCGAAAGTGGTACCAAACTCGACAATCATTGCCAGATTGGTCACGATAGTTATATCGGCCACAACTGCCTCATCGGTGCCCATGCCGCCATCGCTGGCGTGACGCGCATCGAGGATGATGTTATCCTTTGGGGACGTGTATGTGTCAACAAGGATTTGGTCATTGGTACGGGTGCGGTGGTGTTGGCCACTTCAGCAGTCGACAAGAGCATTGAGCCAGGCAAGGCCGTGTTTGGCGTTCCCGCGCAAGAGGTGAGAAAACAATGGCGCGAACAAGCCGCCTTGCGTCAACTTCCTGAGTTCCTGAAAGAATACTACAAAACACATCAAGCATAATAATTGCCAATGGCAGATGGCCAATTGCTTACAATACAAAGAAGTAAGCCATAGTCAAAAACACATACGACATGAAAAAACTCATTCTAATCTTGGCACTATTCCTCGCGGGTACGTCGGCTTTTGCGCAAAACATGCAGACAATCCAATATGCCGAAAAGGATACCACGCAACTTTATCTTGATTTCTACACGCCTGAAACCGTGCATGATAGTACGATTTGCTTGGTGTATGTCTTCGGCGGTGGCTTCATCGGCGGACATCGCGACGGAAAATGGGAGAAGGCATATTTCAAGCAGTTGGTCGACGAGGGCTTCATGGTGGCTTCCATCGATTACCGTTTGGGTTTGAAAGGTGCTAAAAACCTCAGCATTTTCAACACTGAGCCTTTGGAAATAGCCGTCTACATGGCTACCGAAGATGCGATTTCGGCTTTGGCCTATCTGCTCGAACATTCCAAAGAATTGAAAATCAACAAGGATTATATTGTGATGACTGGCTCAAGCGCAGGTGCTATCACCTCTTTGCAGACGGATTACGCAATGTGCAACGGATTCCTCAACTCCAACATTTTGCCCGAAGATTTCCGTTTGGCTGGCGTGGTATCGTATGCCGGCGCTATCTTCTCCAAAGAGGGCAAAGTGCAGTATCGCAACCACGAGCCAGCCCCGACCATGATGTTTCACGGAACGGAGGATAACTTGGTGTCCTACAAAGGATTGAGCCTTTTCAATGTGGGCTTTTTCGGCACGGATGCCTTGGTGAAGCGTTTCGAGAAATACGATTATCCCTATTTCGCCCGTCGTTTCGAGGGTTACGGCCATAGCGTGGCAGCGGGCGGCCCTTTGACGGTGGATGATTTGAAATGGTTCTGCATGCACTATATCTACAATAAGGAAAGAATCCAAGTGGATGGTGTTTATGAAAACCTCGATCCGCAAACCATGCCGCCGTTTGATTATTATACGCCAAAGGATTTGTATAAATAAGGTAAAAGCAAGTTCATGTTTTATTGCTTCAGAACACATTCAACAAACTAACACTATGAAAATGATTATCACCAGTTTACTTGCACTCATGGGATTGGCCGCCTGTAGCCAACCTAATTCCTACGAAGTCGACAGCTTCACCACCAAAAGTGGCAAGAAGGTCAAGTTTCACGCTTTGGTTCACGCCTCCATTCGTATCGAATATGACGACAAGGAGATTATGATTGACCCTGTGACTAAACTTGGCAACAAGACCATCGACTACACCGCCATGCCCAAAGCAGATTATATTTATGTGACGCATGAGCATCATGACCACTTGAACCAAGAGGCTATCAAGCAACTCACAGGCGACAAAACCCAGTTGATTACGAACCAACGTTGCGCCGAAATGCTGGGTTATGGCCAAGTGATGGTCAATGGCGATGTGCTTCAATTATCAGACGACATCAGGCTTGAAGCCGTTCCTGCCTACAACACCACTGAAGGCCACTTGCAATTCCACCCCAAGGGAAGAGACAACGGCTTCATCCTCACGCTTGACGGGCTGAGGATTTACATTGCCGGAGACACCGAGGACATTCCTGAAATGGCTGAAATCAAAGACATTGACATCGCATTCTTGCCGTGCAACCAGCCTTACACCATGACGGTTGAGCAACTCGTCAATGCTGCACGGATTGTCAAGCCCAAAGTGCTGTTCCCTTATCATTATGGCCAAACCGAAGTGAGTGGCATCCCTTCACAACTGAAAGCTGACGGAATAGAGGTGAGGATTAGACATTACGAATGAATTTAAGGGCTGCTTGGAAGGCCAAACCACTTTTTACTGTAAGTATTGAGCGGTTTAGTTAGGTGTTCTAAAGAAGGTCAGGAGTTATTAATGAACATTGAGGAATACCGCGAGTTTTGCCTCTCGTTGGGCGATGGCATTGAGGAGAAGTTCCCGTTCACCAAGTTCAAGAATGGCGAAGGGGTATTGGTTTTCTATGTCTGCGGCCACATGTTCTCATACTTCGACTGCAATGATTTCAAGGTGATTTCGCTCAAATGTCAGCCAGAACGGATCATTGAATTGAGAGAACAATTCTCTTGCATCAGCGACCCCTTCAACGAGTCAAACAAGCATTGGATTGGAATAGACCCAAACGAGGCTCCAGATGGGCTGTTAAAGGAGCTTACTCGCAACTCATACGAAATAGTAAAAGCAAAATACAGCAAAACCAAAAGAAAATGATTGTTCAGAAACATTGCTTCGAGTGCGGAACGGAGCTTATTGAGAAGGAGCTTGAGGGAGAAGGCATTGTGCCCTATTGCCCACAATGTGAGCAGTTCAGGTTCCCTATGTATAACGTGGCCGTGAGCATGATTGTCATCAACGAGCAAACGGGTGAGATTCTGTTGATTAAGCAATATGGCAGGCCTCATTTTATCCTAGTGGCTGGTTATGTGAACCGTGGCGAGCAATTGGAACATGCCGTTGGCCGGGAAATCAAGGAAGAGACCGGGATGACCGTCAGCCGTATCAAGTTCAACCGCACCAGCTTTTTTGAGCCTTCGAACACGCTGATGTGCAACTTTACGGCTTTTGTGAAAGACGACAGCGAACTTTCACCCAACGGAGAGATAGACTCATATCAATGGTTTACACCTGATGACGCGAGAAGAAACATCCGCCCAAACAGTTTGGCTGAAAGATTTCTGAATGCATATTTGGATGTGCAGTAATAACCGAATATAGTTTCTTAAAGGCTTAGCTTTTAGTTTGAAGGGAAGTGAAAGCAATGAGTCCTCGGCGTTGATGATGTCGGGGACTCGTTAATATTAACAGCAAACATGACAAAAGCTTCATGTTTTCAAATTACAGTTTATCCGATGTAATGGACAAATATAAGGCTAAAATTTCAGGGAATCCCTATGTTTGCAGGGGTTAAACTAAGGTCAAAGTCTATGAACAAAAAAAATGCGTTTTTTGCGGATGCCCGAAAGTGAAGAGAAACGGGCACAAGAACGGGGTTCAGATATACAAGTGTTGGCAATGCGGGCGCCAGTTTCTCGGCGGTGACCGCATGAGCGGCGAGGGCCTTTGGAAGGAATACGTGACGCTGCGGCAGACATACTCCCAGCTGGCGGACAAGCATGGCTGCTCGGCCAGGACCATCCAACGGAAGATAGACCGGTACAGGTCGGTGGCAGCCGTCCACACTCCTCGACGGGTCGTGGTGGTCATGGACACGACCTACTGGGGGCGCGACTTCGGGGTGATGCTGTTCAAGGACGCATTGACGGGCGAGGATCTGCTGTGGTACTTCGTGAAGACGGAGACGGTGGCCATGTACGTCAAGGGTATAAGCACCCTCCTGGCGATGGGATACGAGATCATCGGCATCGTGTGCGACGGCAGGCGCGGGCTGCTGAAAGCATTCGGCGGCATACCCGTCCAAATCTGCCAGTTCCACCAGCAGAAGACCGTGAGGAAGTACCTGACCGCCAAGCCGAAGACGGAGGCCGCACGCGAGCTCAAGAGGCTGTCGGACATGCTCGCCTAGACAGACAAGGAGTCTTTCGTGGGGGCTTTCGGGGAATGGCACGACAAGTGGGGCAAGTACCTCAACGAGAGGACGGAGGAGTCGGATACGGGGAAGTCCCACTACACGCACAAGCCGCTGCGCAGCGCCTACCTGAGCATCAGGAGCAACCTGCCGTACTTGTTCACATGGTACGACCACATGGGCAGCGGCATCCCCAACACGACCAACATCATCGACGCGCACTTCTCGCAGCTCAAGTCGAGGCTGCTGTGCCACAACGGGCTGTCGCGCAGGCGCAAGCAGAAATTCGCCGATGAGTTTTTCAAGGCATGTCACCCTCAACCCAATGGAAAAGAACAAGGGCCGCCCTCTTGAGAACGGCCCTCCCATTGGTATATCGGGGCCTGGCTATTCCTCTTCGGGTTGCTCTCCAGCAGAGCCCGACTCCGCTTCGCCAGGACTGCAACGTTACGGCTTTTCTCCGTACCTATGACAAAACCACGAAAATTCTCAGCCTTACAAATGTCCATTAATGAGGGTACGTCTCAAAAACAGCCTTACATTTGTCCATTAGACCGTTTATCCTTATCATCCACCTCAGATATCACGGATATAATATCATCTGGTGATAGTTCAGACTCATTGTGTATTTGTTTGGAATTGTACTGCTCCAAAGCATTCCGAAGAGTTCGGACACTGATATAAATCTCTTGTGTTAGTTTGATCTTCTCTCCCGTTTTGAGTATCAAATCTGTACTGGCAGACCCATTCTTGATTTCCTCAATGTCCTTCCAAGGGATGAATATGTCATTGATAGTTTCTTCCTTGTTGTCGGAAATACGTTTAGCACATTCTTTCATTATTACTCCTTCATCGCTTATTTCCATATATGAATGCCAAGCTAATCCACATTTTATTATCTGGACCAAATAATCAACCAAGAGAAGGGAAGCGAGGATAATTCCTACTATTTCAACAGTTTCTATAGGTTTCCTGAATAAATAACCTGACAGAATAAATACCCATATAAGGATGGAAGCTATATTCCACCAAAAAGAGGGATGAGTGGTATATTTTTTCGTTTCCATAGTGAATTGATTTTTAAATTACATATTTTTTGGTGTTTCTTTCGGGTTGCAAGGATACGAAAAAACAACGAATAGAGTACAAGTATTTGATTTAATGGTGAAAAATCGGCGTTTTTTTGGTCAACTAACAAAAAAAATCGGTATAACTATCTGATATACCGATTGTTTGGCGGAGAGAAAGGGATTCGAACCCTTGGAACGCAAAGCGTTCAACGGTTTTCGAGACCGCCCCGATCGACCACTCCGGCATCTCTCCTTGCTGCCTCATTTGGCAGGGTCTTTCATTATAAAGGCGACTTCTCGCCGCCTTGCGGAGACAGAGGGATTCGAACCCCCGAAGCCTTTCGGCTTAACGGTTTTCAAGACCGCCGCTATCGACCACTCAGCCATATCTCCGCTGCAAAAATTGAAAACCCCTATCTTTGCAAGGTCGAAAAGAGTGTGGTCTGATGAGGATAATTCGCTTTATAGAGTATTCGTTGTTGCTTTTGGCAGTCGCGTTTTGCGCCTGTTCGAGGCAGAAAAAGGCGTTTACCGAGCTTAATGCGCCACGCCATTTCAATGAATTGCGGGCTGTTGAAATGCTGTTGGAGACTGATCTCGCCAAAGCAGCGGATAGCGTGGATGGATTGTTGACAGCCGCCTTAGATACCCCTTTCACCCTAATGGATTCCATCGAACTGTGTTTGCGTACCGTGCAGATGCAGTACAAAAACCACTGGCTTGATGAGGAAAGCCCCGATTTGGCTCCAGTCGTCGCTTTCTACGACAGCCTTGCGGTCCTTTATCCCGCAGATGACGAATTGTGTTATCTTCGGGCAAATGCCTATTATTATAAAGGTGTGGAATATGCGTTCGCAAATGACGACGTGGAGGCTTTCAGGCATTACCTTGACGCTTTGGGCGTGATGCGGCAGTTTAAGTCATGGGGCGAACACCCATACGCGAAACGTTTCATCGCATTGGCCTACACCCGCCTTTCGGAGATTCTCTATACCTACGGCCTTTATGACGAGGCGATGGAAGCCTGTGGCAATGCTTCCACGCATTTCGAAAAAGACAATGACCTCGCCGCCATGCTGCGCTACGAGGCCAACATCTATCAGGCAGAGAAGGACTACGACAAAGCACTGGCCCGTTTTGGTCAGGCTGAGGCTTTGGCTCCTCTTGGCGTGGATGCCATGGAGCTGTCACTCGGTGCGAAATTGTTTGAGTTACAGCAGTATGATTCAGCCTATCCACATCTGAAAAGGGCCTTTGCCAATGGCGACCGTAAGGCGCGCACTGATGCCGCCGCTAAGTTGGCCGAAATCTGTCGCGCCAAGGGAATGACTGACGAGGAATTGCGTTACACCCGCTTTTATGTTGAAAGTTCAATGCGTGAATCGCGAATGACCTCCAAAAAGATGGAAATCGACTACCTTTACGACGAGTTCACTGCGCCGCAAACAGTGGAATCGACGGGTGAAAAGGAGAATAACGCCGCGCTGTTGCTTTTGGTGTTGTTGCTGATTGCAGTGGTCGGTTTTCTCGCTTTCATCATCGTCCGCAACCGGAGTCGTATCAACCATATCGAGAACCAGATTGTGGACATTACGGAGAAACACCAGCAGGAGAACGCCGTCAAAGACAGGGAAATCAGCCAAATGGCGCAACAACTCGGAGATGCGCGCAAAAGGCTTGCTGATGTCACCAACCATACTTTTGAAGAGGCCTGGCAGGGTTTCAACGAGACCGATGTCGTGCTGAAAATCAAGGGAATGATGGAGGGTAACGACATAATGATCAAGAATGTGGGCCTTTTCCCCAAGCTGAAGCTGAAGGAAGTGGACTTCATCGACTTGGTGAGGATGGTGAACACCAATTTCACCGACTGCTCGCAGCGTTTCCTGAAAGACTTCCCCGACCTGAACAGCTCCGACTTCCGCCAGTGCTGTCTTGCCATGTTGGGCATGAATGACGCGCAGATGGCCGTCCTCGAAGGCATCTCCTACAGCGGGGTCAACAGGCGCACGAAGAAGATTCTTTCGGCGATGCAGACCGAAAACACCCTCGAACAAGCCATCCTGACGTATTTGAGAAATAATTGGTAATTCATTGAATGACAAATGGTTGAAATGATATTGTTGAAAAATGTTGAAATTAAACAACACGAAAAAAGGGCAAAACAAAAACAAAACAACTATTTTTGCCGTTGAAATTAGAAAATTTAGAGTTATGAAGAAATTTGTCTTAATCCTTGTCGCACTGATTCTATGTGTGTTTTCCGCCAATGCGCAGACCAAACGGCTGAATCCTTACATCACCACGACGACCTACAATCTGCCTGGCCAGACGCCTTTCGTTGAGACCGCTTTGGCCTTCGAGTGCAAATCGGTAACTTATAAAGAGTTCCAGCCTGGCCAGTTCAAGGCAACGCTCGAAATCGTCACGGCGTTCAGAAAAGGGGAGGAGACCACATTCTCCAAAGTGGCTTTGGATAGTCCGATAGTCACCGATACGGCCAACCTCGATGGTGCTTTCATCGACCAACAGCGTTTCGCCTTACCCAATGGCGTGTATGAAATGGAGCTGAGTGTCACCGACAAGGGCAACGGCAAGAACGTCAACATCTCATTTACCGTTGAGGTCGATTATCCTCAGGATTTGCCTGCGGTTTCCGACATTTTGCTTTTCGACTCTTACAGCAAGGCAACAAAGGCTTCGTCCTGCACCAAGAGCGGCTATGATTTTTTGCCCCGTGTGTTTCCTTTTTATAGTGCCTCAGCCGACAAGCTCCAGTTTTACGCCGAGCTTTACAACAGCGACCGTTTGTATGACGAAGGCAAGTATTTGGTGACTTATTATATAGAGGCCGCCGAGTCGTCGTCGTTGATGCGTGACTTTTATTTCACCAAACGTTTTGACGTGGCAAAGGCCAATAGCCTTCTCACTTCTATCGACATCAAGGATTTGCCGTCGGGCAATTATTACCTTGTCGTTGAGATGCGCGACCGTTCCAATACGGTGATTTGCTCCAACAGCGTCTTTTTCCAACGCAGCAACCCAGGTGTAAGCTATGCCATGAGAGACCTTTCGGGCGTGAATATCACCAACACCTTCGTGACCGGCATTGACCATCTCGACACGCTGCGCAAATATCTCCGCTATCTTGAGCCGATCAGTTCGGAGACCGAGCGCGACTATGCCTTGAGTCTTGTGAAGACCGACGACAAGACCACTATGCAGCAGTTCCTTTATAATTTCTGGTCTACGCGCTCGCCAATGACTCCCAACGATGCTTTCCAAGAGTATCTTGCCGCTGTGCGTCGCGTCAATATGTCATTCGGCACCACGGCGGCTCCGGGTTATCGTACCGACCGTGGCTATGTGTTCTTGAAATATGGCGAGCCTAACCAAATTGTCGATCAGGTTGATGAGCCAGGCGCTTATCCTTACCAGATTTGGCATTACTATACGATTGCCAACCAACACAACAAGAAGTTCGTTTTCATGACTAAAGACCGCTCCACCAATGATTATCAGTTGATTCATTCCGACGTGGTGGGCGAGCTGAACAACTACCGCTGGAAGTTGGAGGTGTATTCGCGCATCTATGGCGAGCATTACGACGAAGGCATCGACCAAACCGACTACGAGGAAGGCTGGGGCAAACATGCCGGCGATTTTTACGACAATCCGAGATAATCCATGTCGAAAGTCGGATTTCATATCGTCAAATGGTGGGTGGCTTTCCTCTCGGTGCATCCGTTTTGGCTTCTTTATCTGAAGTCCGACTTGTATTACGTTATGGTTTACCATGTGTTGCGTTACCGTCGCAAGGTGGTGAGACAGAATTTGTTGCACTCATTTCCTGAAAAGAGCAAAATTGAAATCAAGGCCATTGAACGACGCTATTACCGCAACCTCTGCGACTTGTTTGTGGAGGCTCCGAAGATGCTGCGCATGAAGCCCAACGGCTACAAATACCGCATCCATTACACCAATCCAGAGCTCATCACCCGATTGCAGGACGAAAATAAGAATGTTTTTTATGCCATCCCTCATTCGGGCAATTGGGAATGGTTTGGCAAGATGATGCCCGACCTGTCCAACCACAATTGCTTGGCGGTTTACAAAAAGGTTCAAAATCCTGTTTTTGAACAGCTTATGCTTACCATGCGCACTTACGACTGCCAATTGGAGATGGTAGAATCAAATAACGCTTTGCGTCGGTTGACTCAGGTGCGCGACCGCCAAAATGCTGTGCTGATGGTGGCCGACCAAACCCCTTTCGGGCGCGAAACCGATTATTGGACTGAGTTTCTGCACCAAGACACTTGTTGGTTTACGGGTTTGGAGCGCATGGCAAAGATGCTCGACTATGCTGTGGTTTTCACCGACATGCGGCGAAAGGGCAGGGGGCGCTACGAAGTGACTTTTGAACTGATTTCCGACGACCCGAAAACGACGGAGAAAGGTTTCATCATGGAACAATATGTGCGACTGACGGAGCGGAGCATCAAGGCGCAACCCGACAACTGGCTATGGTCGCATCGCCGCTGGAAACACCAAAGACCCCAAATGAAAGAAGCATGAAGGTGGCCGTCGTCATATTGAACTACAACGGGAGCCGTTTCCTTGAGAAGTTTTTGCCTGGGGTGATAGCTTCTTGCAATCCTGAGTTGGCGGAGGTGATTGTTGCCGACAATGCCTCAACTGACGACTCGGTGGATTTGATGAAGGATTGCTTTCCTGATGTGCGTCTCATCGAGAATGGTAGCAATGGAGGCTTTGCCACGGGCTACAATTTGGCCTTGAAACAGATTGAGGCTCAGTATTATGTACTGCTCAATTCCGACATTGAGGTGGCTCCAGGATGGATTGAGCCTGTCATCGAAATGATGGATGCCAACCCCAATATCGCCGCCTGCCAGCCTAAGATTTTGTCGTACTATCACAAGGATGAGTTTGAGTATGCAGGTGCCAGTGGCGGCTTCATCGACAAATACGGTTATCCGTTTTGTCGCGGGCGCATGTTCCAATATTTGGAGGAAGACCACGGCCAGTATGACGAGCCGATGGAGGTTTTTTGGGCCACGGGAGCTTGTATGTTCGTCCGCGCCGACCTCTATCATCAGGTGGGCGGCTTGGACGACAGCTTTTTTGCCCACATGGAGGAGATAGACCTCTGCTGGCGGTTGAAAAATGCTGGTTATCAGGTGTTTTGTTGCCCAAAGTCGGAGGTGTTTCATATCGGTGGCGGCACTTTACCCAAAAACTCGCCGCGAAAGACCTACTTGAATTTCCGCAACAACCTGTCGTTGTTGGTGAAGAACCTCCCAAAGCATCGTGTGAAACGGACTGTTTTTTACCGCATTTTTCTCGATTGGATTGCTGCATTGAAATTCCTCATCGAAGGCTGCCCGAAAGACTTCCGTATGGTCTTCAAGGCGCATTGGGATTTCTACAAGCGTTTGCCCGATTTGCGCAAAAAACGTAAGGAATTGCAGCGCGGTTTGGTAAGCTGCATTTATCGTAAAAACATCGTTTTTGAAAACGTCATCCGTGGCAAAAAGAAATTCAGCGAGTTGAAACCGTCGGATTTCACCTCTTGAAAGGGCTTTGTCAGCATCCCAACGATTCAATAGCGCGGTCGTAGCCTTCCAAGCCCAAACCCATAAAACACCTTACGCAGGCCTCAGCCGTATAGGAATGTCGTCGGTAGGGCTCTCGCTTGCTGATGTCAGTAAGATGCACCTCGATAACGGGGATGCTGATGGCGCGGATGCAGTCGGCAAGGGCGATGGAGGTATGGGCATAGCCTCCAGGGTTCATCACCACGGCATCATGTTGTTTGTCAGCCTCTTGAAGCTTGTCGATGAGGTCGCCTTCGTGGTTCGATTGGAAATAGGCTATCTCATGTTGCGGAAATTTGGCCTTGAGTAGTGGCAGATAGTCATCAAACGTAACATGACCGTATAGCTTCGGCTCGCGTTGGCCGAGAAGATTGAGGTTAGGGCCGTTGAGAATAAGGATTTTCATCTTCCAAAGTTTTTGCAAAAGTAGGAATTTTGGTCGGAAAACCCTCAAATTATGCAAGATAAATGCTTTTTT
This sequence comes from uncultured Bacteroidia bacterium, assembly GCA_902782455.1. GTDB lineage: Bacteria > Bacteroidota > Bacteroidia > Bacteroidales > F082 > Limimorpha. The sequence continues at coordinate 31,067 of CACZNA010000056.1, forward strand.
TGTCTATAGATATTGTCGTTTAAAAAAGATTTTATAATTTTGTCACGTAAAAGTTATAGGCCATGAAAATCATCACATTAGGAAAAACCAACCTGAAGGTCAACAAGAACGGTTTTGGGGCATTGCCCATCCAGAGGATCAGCGAAAAGGATGCTATCTATTTGTTACACAAAGCGTTTGATAACGGAATCAACTTTTATGATACGGCACGGTTTTATACTGACAGCGAGGAAAAAATCGGTGCAGCTTTTGCCGATCGACGGAGCAAAGTCATCATTGCTTCAAAGACGGCTGCCACAACGATGGAGGACTTCTGGAAGGATTTGCACACCACTTTGAAGAACCTGAAGACCGATTATCTTGACCTGTATCAATTCCACAATCCAGACTATTGCCCGCGTCCGGGCGACAAGTTGGGCCTCTTCGATGCCATGCGTGTGGCCAAGCGCCAAGGCAAGATACGTTTCATCGGCATCAGCAATCACAGGCAATCCGTTGCTTTGGAGGCCATTGAGCGCGACTGCTACGACACGCTTCAATATCCGTTCAGTTACTTGTCGTCGGAGGAGGATCAGAAGATTGTGGAGGCTTGCCACAAACGCAACATGGGCTTCATCTGCATGAAATCCCTTGCCGGTGGTCTCATCACCGATTCAGCCTTGGCTTACGCTTTCCTCGACCAGTTTGACCATGCCTTGCCCATTTGGGGCATACAGCGCGAAAGCGAGTTGGACGAGTTCATTTCCTATCAAGATCATGCGCCTGAGCTTTCGTCGGCTTCATGGCGCAAGATTGAGGCCGATCGAAAGGAATTGGCTGGCGAGTTTTGCCGTGGCTGTGGCTATTGTATGCCATGCCCGGCGGGCATACAAATCAACGACTGCGCCCGCATGAGCCTTTTCCTGCGTCGCGCCCCGCTCAGCGTCTATCTCACCGAGGATTGGGCCGAGAGGATGAAAAAGATTGAGAAGTGCAAGCACTGCAACGCCTGTCGCGAGAAATGCCCTTATTCGCTCAATACGCCCGAACTTTTGGAGAAGAATTACGCTGACTTCAAGGAATTCTGGGCAAAGAAGCAAGCCGGCGAGCTTTGATTTTTTCCTTGGTTGGTACACTTTTTGCTGTTTTTTGCGTTTTGTATACCAATTAAAGCAAGACAAAATGAAGAGAACATTGAATTCCAGAAAAATAAGCTTGTTTGTTGCTTTACCGTTTCTTATGCTGATGTTGTCAACTGTGGCATCGTCGCAGAATAATATCATCGTCAATGGCGATTTTGAAGCTGGTAATACTGGCTTTATTACCGATTATACCCATTATCCTTCGGGTGGAATGCTCGCTGGGTGTTATTGTATTGATAATACTGTAAATGGTCATGGTGAAAGTTCTGGCTTTTTGCCTCCAAATGGTTCTAGTGGAAAATTTATGATTGTAAATGGTTTTGGAGGCAACAACAATCAAGATAAAGTGGTATGGAGACAAACCGTGAATGTTACGAGCAATACGTGGTATACTTTTTCTTTCAAATATGCAAATTTGTCAAGGATAATCTTGTGGTATGGTGAAGGTGCAATACTTCGTTTTTTGATAAATGGACCGCTACAGGACGTTAATGATATTCAGCTTAATGCAGGTGATAATGCCTGGCATACTTACCCGAATTATCGATGGTATAGTGGTAATGTGGCAGGTCAAATTTATATTGAATTTAGAGATGTATTTGATGGATCTCCTGGGGATGGTGATGACTTTGCTTTGGATAATATTTCCTTTGTCCCCGATGTGGTATATAGTGTTAATGCTCAGGATGATTATGTTACAACTGCCCTTTGCCTGAATGACCATGTGGATGTGAATGTGCTGCAAAATGATAATGTCCTCCCTAATACGAATGATGCCCAAGTGCAGGTGCTGACCAATCCGGTTCCGCACGGAACAGCCCAAGTGCTTTCCGATAAAAAGATACGTTACACTTTCACGGATGCGAATTACAATGGCGACGTTCAATTCAATTATCGTGTGACGAACCACGGAGTGGTGAGCGAGGCGACGGTACATATCAATACAGCACGTCCGCCAACCGTGACGGTCAATATGAGTAACATCGACCCGATTTGCGCCGGTTCAAGTTTCAACTTGCCGGCTCCAACGGTTCAATCCAACGGCTCAAACGTAACCGCACAAGGTTGGCAAATATTTTTGAATGGCAGTTGGCAGACCTTGAATAACAACAACATACCCTATTCATATAATGGTTGCAGCATCCGCTATTTTGCGACTAACGGCTGTGATACGGGATATAGT
>CACZNA010000057.1:0-22780 GCA_902782455.1 uncultured Bacteroidia bacterium
CTTCTACAAGGCCGGCTTGAACTACGTGAGCTGCTCGCCGTTCCGCGTGCCCGTCGCACGTCTGGCTGCTGCTCAGGCCGCTATTGAGGAAGAAAGAGCGAAGTAAATGTAGAATGCAGAATTAAGAATGCAGAATTATTGGTTCTGCTTTCAAAACAGAGAGCCTTCGGAAACGGAGGCTCTTTTTTTGAAAAAATTGCAAATAAAACGGAATTTTTGTTGCTGAAATAAAATAATTCTTATTTTTGCGGAACAGAAAAAGATGCATCCATCTCATGAAAAAGCTTCTCGTCATAGCATTTGTTATGCTTTTTGCCCAACTCCAAGCACAGGTAAAGATTGAGGAAACCGAAGCCCGCGCCTCTGCCGAGCGTTTCATCAAGCAACAGGGCAAAGTCAATGTTCGTGCTTTGACGTTGAACGAGGAAATCAAAAGCAAACAGTCAGGCCAGACCAACCTTTATGTGTTTTCCATCGAGCCAAAAGGGTTCGTCATCGTTTCTGCGTTAGGCGACATCCTCGCCTACTCTCTCGTTTCCAACATGCCTTCAAGCAACACCCTCCCTGACCACATCACCTATTGGCTCAACCTTTACAATGCACAGACGGATTATCTCATCGAACATCCACAACAAAGAAGAAAGCCTAACAGAAGCAAAAAAGAAGTTGAACCACTACTGACTTCAGTTTGGGGGCAAGGATGTTATTTTAATGAAGCCTGTCCTTATGACACATCGGGGTATTGCCAGCATTCTCCGGCGGGTTGTGTTCCTATTGCCATGGCACAAATCATGTATTACCACAAGCGTCCGCTCAATGGCAATGGATCATTAGCCTATTCCTGCCCTCCATACGGTACACTTTCCGCTGACTTTGGCAACACCTCATACCTCTGGGAAAAAATGTGCGACACCCTCCATGAAAGCAATCCCGCCGTTGCAGCCTTGGTTTCCCATTGCGGCATCAGCGCAAAAACGCATTATGGCGCCCACTCCAGTTCAGCGAGTAGCATTGATGCAGCCAACGCATTCATCCGGTATTTCTATTACCCTAATGCCAGCCTATTACGCAGAAGCCATTGCAGCGAGGAAGAATGGATCGATAGTATTAAGGAGGACCTCGACAATTCAATTCCCATATACTACGTCGGTTATTCCTCCGACGTGGGCGGCCACGCGTTTGTATGCGACGGCTATGACAGTCAGGGATTTTTCCATTTCAACTTTGGTTGGAACGGTAACGCTGACGGATACTTCACCATCAACAGTCCTTCGGGCCACGCCTTCTCCTACAACCAAACCATCATTCACCATCTGTATCCCGCGCCCGTCATCAACATCTATATAAAAGAGGAAATTTGCGAAGGCCAGAACTACAACTTTTTCGGCAGGCAGCTCAATAAAGAAGGTCATTATTACACCTATAATGATAATAAGCTGCATGAGCTTGAACTGATTGTAAACTCATTACCCGACCTTCATTGCAACAATGACACCATTGTCGAATATGGTCATCCTCTCACGCTCAACGCTTCTGGTGCCGACAACTATCTTTGGTCAACGGGTGACACTACCGATTGCATCACCATCATTCCAGAAAAGGACGACACCTATTCGGTTACCGGATATAATGCCCTTGGCTGTAGCAAAAAAGTTTGGGTTAAGGTTCAAGTATCCCACAAAAATGCTGGCGAAATCATCCTTTTCCCAAATCCAGCCAATGACAAGGTGACTATCAACTCGTACCTTATCGATGCCGTGGAAATTCTGGACCTCTATGGAACACCTATCGAACACGTCAACGCGAACCGTGAGGCCGTCGAAATCGATGTCAGCCATTACGCCAGCGGAATCTATTTCATCCATGTATCCCAAATGAAGAACCATTATTACACAAAACTGATCATTCAACATTAAACTATTTACAAACCAACATACATTTCCATGAAAAAGATTCTCCTCATAGCATTTGTTTTGCTTTTCGCCCAACTTCAAGCCCAAGAACGGATTGATGAAAGAGAAGCTTTTTCGGCTGCCGAACAGTTTCTTCAAAAAAACACCAAGTTGCAAACTCCCCTAATGGCTTTAAGCGAAAAAATTGGCAGCAACCAATCATCAGGCCAGACCAACCTTTATGTGTTTTCCATTGAGCCACAAGGGTTTGTCATCGTTTCCGCTTTAGGCGACATCCTCGCCTACTCTCTCGTTTCCAACATGCCTTCAAGCAACACCCTCCCCGACCACATCACCTATTGGCTTAACCTCTACAATGAGTCCACTGACCAACTCGTCATGCACCCCGAACAAAGAAAGGAACCGACGAGAAGCCAAACGGCAGTTGAACCCTTGCTGACCTCTTGTTGGGGGCAAGGATGCTACTCGCGATGGCGCAAATCATGTATTTCCACAAGCAGCCAGTGGTGGGAAAAGGGTCAGTGACCTATTCCTGTTCGCCTTACGGCACCCTATCGGCCAATTTTGGACAAACTGTATACCGTTGGGAAGACATGGCCGACACGCTCCACGAAAGCAATCCAGCCGTCGCCAAACTGGTTTTGCATTGTGGCATCGCGGTCAATATGCAATATGGCGCACACCTTAGCCTTGCCGGCAACCCTAAAGCACTCACTGCCTTACGCCAAAACTTCGTCTACCCACATGCCAAATTGTTGCAACGCGGCAACCTTACCGATGAAGAATGGCTCAACTTGATTGCCAACGATCTCGACCTTGGCCGTCCCGTTTATTATGCCGGCAACTCCGATTTGGGAGGCCATGCCTTTGTTTGCGATGGTTACGACGGTAACGGATTGTTCCATTTCAACTTTGGCTGGGATGGCGTGGCAGACGGCTATTACACCCTAAACGACCCATACGGTTTTTCAAGGCGGCAAGCCATCATCCACAACATCTATTCTGCCGACAACATACCCATCAACAGCGACGAGCACGGCATCATTTATGTTTCCCAAGATGGTACAGGCGATGGCTCTTCATGGGCAAACGCCACCTCGGAACTCCAATTGGCCATCTTCAAGTCAATGGTAGACAGCACCTGCCTCTGGGTTAAGCAAGGCACATATTATGGAGTGCCATACGATGAATACGCATTCACTTTGGTAGACAGATGCAGAATGTATGGAGGCTTCAAAGGCGACGAGCCATTCGGCTACGACCTGTCATTGCGCGATTTTGAAGCCCATCCCACCATCTTGGACGGCAACCAATCGCAAGGCGTAGTTGAAGTAAATGCCACTTTCGACGGCAACTCCGTCCTCATCGATGGCTTCAACCTACAAAACGGCAACGCATCGCAAGGTGGAGGCATATTCATTAATGGGAGTGCAATGGTCAGGAACTGCATTATAACCAACAACAATGCAAGCAACGGAGGAGGAATCATGCAGCGCACCGAAAGTCCTGTCAACGTCGTTATTGAGCACTGCGAGATTTTCAACAATTCGGCATCAAAAGGCGGAGGCGTTTATGATTTGGGCAATGCCACCTATCAGCACTGCCAAATACATCACAATACGGCAAGGCAAAATGGCGGAGGCATAATGTGCAACAACAGCAACAACAATGAACAAAGCGTTTTCGTCGGCTGTACCGTTTGCAACAACACCGCCCTATATGGCGGAGGACTCTATTCAGGCACTTCAAAAGCCACTTTCTGGAGTTGCATTTTCAACAACAACACAGCCCAAACAGGTGGTGGCTGCGAATTGGCAAAAAACGCCAAACTCTACAACTGCACCATCGTCAAAAACGAAGCGGAAGTCAACTACGGAGGAGTGTGCAACAGCCAACCTATAGATAAGAATTACATTATGAATTGCATCATCTGGGGCAATGTCAGCCAAGGCGAAAACGCCCAAATCTGGCCTAACGATTGCTGTTCCCATTGCGCCATCGAGAATGATGCATCAGAAACAGAATCCAATTTCAAAGCCGAAGCCCAAAACAATGGAAATTTGCCACGTTTCTATGTCAGGTTCCACAACCCCGGCGATGCGGCGGGAAGCACTGGACATGGCAGCGACTGGCGACTACTACCCAACAGCCTTTGCATCAATCGTGGCATCGCAATCGCCAACCAGCCCGCCACCGATTTGGACGGAAACCCTCGCTGCCAACATGGTAAAATCGACCTCGGTGCCTATGAATCAAATACAGCCACACAGTTCATCGATGCCTACCTGTGCGAAAGCGACGACCCATACTATTTCCAGGACTCACTCATTGCAGAATCTGGGTTTTACACTTTCCTGCACCACAGCAGCCCCTTCGACACGCTGGTCGTTATCCACATGCAATCGCCGCCGCCCTCGATTTTCTACACGGAGGAAATCTGCGAAAACGAGACCTTTGATTTCTTTGGCACAATGCTCAACGAATCAGGGCGATATTCCGCAACCATAAACTGCATCACTTACGAGCTTGATTTGTCCATAAAGCCATTGGATCATGTGAACATGGAAGAAGAAATCTGCAAAGGCGAGACTTACGACTTCTTTGGAACGCCACTCACCCAAGCAGGAACCTACTATGATACAGTGGATTGCATCGTCTACAAGCTATGTCTCGACATCAAGCCAACAGGTTTCTATCACATGGAAAAGACCATCTGCGAAGGCGAAACTTACGACTTCTTTGGCCGTATTCTCAACCAATATGGACATTATTTCAAGACAATTGATTGTCAGCACTATGAACTTGACCTGACCGTGAACCCCAAGCCCGTGCTTCGTTGCAGCAACGACACTCTTGTGGAATACGGCAACCCCGTCTATCTTTATGCTTCAGGTGCCGATTCCTACCTTTGGACGACGGGCGAAACCAACGATAGCATCCTCGTTTACCCATTTACGGATAGAGCATACACCGTTACTGGATTTCTTCAAGACGGATGTAGCAACACAGCCTCTATCATGGTGAAAATAATCAACGAAGCCGATGAAATAGTGCTGTATCCCAACCCAGCCGACAACAAAGCAGAAATCTACAAGCCGCTCATCGACGAGGTGGAAGTGTTCGACCTACTGGGTGTGCGCATGGACCGCATCGACACCAATCGCCAATTGGTTGAGTTGGACGTCAGCCATTACACCAATGGGGTTTATATCGTCCACATCAGATGCCTCAACAACCATTATTTCCAGAAACTCGTCGTCAGGCATTGACAATCACTGTTTCCATAAAAAACAATATCTTTGCACCTTAGAATGAAAAAACTTCTCGTCATAGTATTATTAATGTGCATTGCCCAACTCAAAGCGCAGGTAAGGGTTGGGGAAGCCGAAGCCCACGCCACTGCCGAGTGTTTCATCAAGCAACAGGGCAAAGTCAATGTTAATGCTTTGGCTTTGAGCGAGGAAATCAAAAGCAGACAATCGAGCCAGACCAATCTTTATGTGTTTTCCATTGAGCCACAGGGGTTTGTCATCGTTTCCGCGTTAGGCGACGTACTTGCCTACTCTCTCGTTTCCAACATGCCACCTGTCAACACTCTCCCCGACCACATCACCTATTGGCTCAACCTCTACAATGAGTCCACCGACCAACTCGTCATGCACCCCGAACAAAGAAAGGAACCGACGAGAAGCCAAACGGCAGTTGAACCCTTGCTGACCTCTTGTTGGGGGCAAGGATGCTACGTCGAGGCGGGATGTGTGGCTATCGCTATGGCGCAAATCATGTATTTTCACAAGTCGCCTATCACAGGAAACGGCGAGACAGCCTACACGTGTTCGCCTTACGGAACCTTGAGCGCCAATTTCGGGCAAACCACTTACCAATGGGACGAAATGGCCGACACACTACAAGAGAGCAACACCGCCGTTGCGACATTGGTCTACCATTGCGGCATCTCCGTAAGAATGAAATACAGCTCCAATGGCAGCGGTGCCTATTCGCAGGATGTACCCGAGGCTCTACAGCAATATTTCTATTATCCTGCCGCATCCTATGTAAGAAGAGCAAATTATGACAATCAGCAATGGCAAAGAATCATCAGGAACAACCTCAACCAACAACATCCTGTTTACTATGCAGGTGCATCAAGCCTTGGAGGACATGCTTTCGTCTGCGACGGTTATGATGGCAACGGGATGTTTCATTTCAACTTCGGTTGGGACGGCGTGGCCGATGGCTATTATACGCTCGACTCACCATACGGTTTTGCAGATAATCAATCTATTGTCCACAACATTATCCCCATCGACAACATCCCCATCCATTCCGATAGTCACGGAATCATTTATGTCGCCCCCGACGGCACAGGCGACGGCTCATCTTGGGAGCAAGCCACCTCAGGGCTTCAACTTGCCATATTAAAATCAACAATAGATAGCAGTTCCGTCTGGGTCAAGGAAGGCACTTACACAGGAAATCCCGACGAGGAGTTCGCCTTCACTCCCTTGGTAGGCTGTAGGCTTTATGGTGGCTTCAAGGGGGACGAGCCCTACGATTACGACCTGGCGCAAAGGGACTTTGAAGCACATCCAAGCATTTTGGACGGAAGCCAGAGACAAGGTGTAATAGGCGAAATATCTTATGGTAAAGACACCATCATCATTGACGGTTTCACCATTCAAAACGGTAATGCAGAGTATGGCGGAGGAATCCTATTGCAAAGCAACACGCAAATCAGAAAATGCAGATTCTGTCACAACCATGCCCAATCATACGGTGGAGCCATTTCACAATATTACCTGACAAAACCCAGAACCATCCTCATCGAAGACTGTGAGTTTTTCGACAACGAAGCAGATTATGGCGGAGCCATCGCCGACTATGGAAGCACATCTGTTTCTCGTTGCATTTTTCACGACAACCATGCCTTATCTGATGGAGGTGGTGCCTACTGCATCACCAATGTTGCACACAGTCACTATTTCAGCTGCACATTCAGCAACAACATAGCCCAACAAGGAGGCGGCATCGCCATCTTTACAGGCCGAGGTCCCACTTTCTGGAATTGTCTTATCAACAACAACACGGCACAAACCGGAGGCGGATGCTATTTGACAAAAAACACAGACCTCTATAATTGTACCATCGTAAAAAACGAGGGGACAGAGGCTTACGGAGGAGTTTATTTCAACAGCCCGGCAGACATCAGGAATTGCATCATTTGGGGCAATGTTTGCACAAATGGAGACATCCAAATCGGACCACTTCAAACCTACACCTGCTGTGCCATTCAAGGCCAACCTACCGAGAAGGGCAACAATTTCAGCATAGCCCTTGAAAACGATGATGATTCCACAGGGTTTTACGTTAGATTCAAGGACGCAGACGTCGCTGCCGGAAGCATCGGGCGCGATGGTGATTGGAGACTTCAGCCCAACAGTTTCTGCATCGATCGTGGCGATAGTATTATTAACCAGCCCGAATTCGATTTGGACGGAAACCCGCGTTTCAGACACAAGAGCATTGACCTTGGTGCCTACGAATCGAACACAATTGCCCATTTCATTGAAGCCATATATTGCGAGCATGACCCATACTATTACCAAGACTCTCTTATTCCAGGCATAGGCTATTATTCCTTCCTTTACCCCGGCACCCAATACGACAGCCTTGTCATCCTTCACATGACAAACCCTCCCGCCACTATCTCTCACATAGAGGAGATTTGCGAAAACGAGACATTTGATTTCTTTGGCACACCAATTGCCGAATCGGGTGTGTATTACAAAACCATCAATTGCATAACCCATGAACTGGAATTATGCATTAAACCTTTGGATTACGTTTCTATGCAAAAGACAATCTGCATAGATGAGACTTTTGATTTCAACGGCACAATACTCAACGAAACAGGAACCTATTACGACACTGTGGATTGTATCGCATATAGGCTTGACCTTGATGTAGAGCCATTGGTCAGCCATCATTTGGAAGAATTTATCTGCGAAGGCGAGGCATACGACTTCTTCGGCCGTGTTCTCCAAAATGAAGGGCATTATCATGAAACAATTGGATGTCACTCTTACGAGCTTGACCTGACTATCAACCAGCCCCCCATGATCCATTGCAGCAACGACACCATAGTAGAATTTGGCCATCCAGCTTTTTTGGTTGCTTCGGGAGCCGATTCCTATCTCTGGTCTACAGGCGACACCACAGACCGCATCATCGTCTACCCAAAGGAGAACAAGGTCTATTCCGTGACAGGATTCCTCAATGGTTGCAGCAGCATGGCCAAAGTCATAGTAAAAATAGACCTTTCAAATGATAGTCATTCTGATGATGAGACTTTTATCTTTCCGAATCCCGCCAATGACAAAGTCGAAATCTATGCACCACTCATTGATGAGGTGGAAGTCTTCAACCTTTTAGGTGTACGCATCGAACAAATCCGTACAGAGCGCCAAGCGGTCAAGCTGGATGTCAGCCATTACACCAATGGGGTTTATATCGTCCACATCAGATGCCTCAACAACCATTATTTCCAAAAACTCGTCGTCAGGCATTGACAGGCAACACTTCAACGCTAAAGGCGGAGGCTCTTTTTTATTGCATGGTAATTCCAATTTCATTACTTTTGCGGCATAAAAGAAACCACATTCATGCACAACGAGAAACAACAATCCGCAGCCGCAGCAAAGTTCGCTGAGCGATGGAAAGGCAAAGGCTATGAAAAAGGCGAATCGCAACTTTTTTGGACCGAACTACTGACCGAGGTATACGGCATAGAGAACCCGAGCGAATTTATCCGTTACGAGGAGCAAGTCAAGGTGGACAAAACCAACTTCATTGACGGACACATCCCTTCGACTAAAGTCTTGATTGAGCAAAAGTCCTTGGGCAAGGATTTGCGCGCCCCCATCACACAAAGCGATGGTGGCAAGTTGACTCCGTTCCAACAGGCCAAGCGATATGTGGCCAACATGCCACTTTCGCAACATCCACGCTGGGTGGTGACCTGCAACTTCGCTGAGTTTTATGTTTACGACATGGAGTTCCCCAACGGTGAACCTGAGCATATCTATTTGAAAGACTTGGAAAAGGAATACTATCGATTGCATTTTCTCGTCGATGCGAACAGCGAGCACATCACAAAAGAGATGCGTGTATCGATGCAGGCAGGTGAGATTGTGGGACGCATTTATGATGCCCTGCTGCAACAATACGGCGAAAGCACCGATGAAACCTTGCGCTGGCTCAATATCCTTTGTGTCCGCATCGTGTTTTGCCTTTATGCCGAGGATGCGGGTATTTTCCGCCACGACCAATTCCATGATTTCCTTGCAGGATACAATGCCAATGACTTGCGCCAAGCCTTGCGCGACCTGTTCGTGGTGCTCAACACGCCTTTGGAAAAACGCAGCCGTTATCTGAAAGAAGACTTGAAGGCCTTCCCTTACACCAACGGTGGATTGTTCGAGGAGGAAATCGAAATTCCGCAGTTTACTGAGGAAGTGAGACAAACCCTGTTGCAAAACGCCTCGTTGGACTTCGATTGGAGCGACATCTCCCCCACCATTTTCGGCGCAGTGTTTGAAAGCACCTTGAATCCCGAAACGCGCCGCAGCGGTGGAATGCACTACACCTCCATCGAGAACATCCACAAGGTGATTGACCCATTGTTCCTCAACGACTTGCGACAAGAACTCGACCTTGTTTTGGCGGAAAAAGTGGAAAAGCAACGCCAACGCAAACTCGATGAATACCAAGACAAACTCGCCTCGCTCACCTTCCTTGATCCAGCCTGTGGAAGCGGCAATTTCCTGACAGAAACCTATTTATCCTTGCGTCGTTTGGAGAACGAGGCCATCCGAGAACGCTACCACGGACAGATGATGATGGGAGATTTCAAGAATCCCGTCAAAGTGAGTATCCATCAGTTCTACGGAATCGAAATCAACGACTTCGCCGTCACCGTGGCCACTACTGCTTTGTGGATTTCGGAATCACAGATGCTTGCCGAAACCGAGCGCATCATCCAGCATGACATTGATTTCTTGCCGCTGAAAAGCTATGCTAATATTCGTGAGGGCAATGCTTTGCGGATGGATTGGTCGACATTGAAGGAAAATGTAAGCCGGCCCTATCTTTATACGAAAAAACTCAATGTATTTGAGGTTGAAAAGATTTCAGAAGATGTTTTGTCTGCGCCATCCGAAGCTCATGAGCCAGCAGCACAATATAATAAGGTGTACGACGAACTGAATGTCATTACGGAGAAAGTCGAGAAAGGGCAACTTCCTATGGAGCAAGCCCAACAACCCGTTGTTTATGATTACATTATGGGCAATCCGCCGTTTGTTGGTGCGAGAATGATGAATGCCCGACAGAAAGATGACCTTTTTGTAGTATTTGGCAGCGAATGGAAAAACATTGGCAACATGGACTATGTCAGCGGATGGTATATGAAAGCCTCCCAAATTTTGAAGCAAAACAGTCATACAAGAGCGGCCCTCGTTTCTACCAACAGCATTACACAAGGCGAGCAAGTGGCCAATTTATGGAAGCCTTTGATGGAAAAGATGGAAATCAAAATTGACTTTGCCTACCGTACTTTCCGTTGGGACAGTGAATCAGATTCAAAGGCACATGTGCATTGCGTCATTGTTGGTTTTTCCAACAGACATGCTTCGCCTCGGTCCAAAACCATCTTCGATGAAAACGGGGATGCCAAACCTGTCGAAAACATCAATGCATACTTGTTAGACACTGGAAATGTGTTTGTTGAAAACAGGAAAAAGCCCATCTGCCAAGTCCCCGAAATGTTTTTTGGAAGTATGCCTAACGACGGAGGAAACCTAATCATAAGGGCGGAAGAATATGACGAGTTTATCAAAAGAGAGCCAAATGCTGCAAAATATGTTCGTGAATTTCTTGGTGCAGACGAGTTCATCAACGGAAGAAAACGTTATTGTTTGTGGCTCACCAATGTAAGTCCTGCTGAATTACGCCGGATGTCTTTGGTGGCAAAACGGGTTGAAGCAGTCAAATCATTGAGAATGGAAAGTCGCCGCAATGCCACAAAGACACTTGCTTATATACCGCATTTGTTTGGAGAAATTCGCCAACCCGAAAGCGGAAATTATCTTTTAATTCCTCGCGTTTCCTCTGAAAATCGTCAATACATTCCTATTGGATTCTTGCCACATGAAGTCATTGCCAGCGATGCAACCCTCATCGTTCCCAATGCAACCCTTTTCGAGTTCGGAATTTTGACTTCAAACATCCACAATGCATGGATGCGCGTGGTTTGCGGAAGGCTGAAAAGCGATTATCGTTATTCTGTAAACATCGTATACAACAATTTCCCTTGGCCTAATCCTACTCAAGCACAAAAGACAAAAATCGAGAAAAATGCACAAGCCATCCTTGACGCAAGGGCAAAATATCCCGATAGCACATTGGCCGATTTGTACGATGAAACCTTTATGCCAGCAGACCTGCGCAAAGCCCATGAACAGAACGACCGTGCCGTGATGGAGGCTTACGGATTCAACTACAAAGCTATAGCTGACGAAACCGAAATTGTCGCTGAACTTTTCAAACTATACCAAGCACTAACGAAATAGACCTATCCTATCATGCCTCAACCAACTCGATTTCCGCATCCGAAAGATACACCAAAAACGCCCGAATCTCCTTATCAGTCATGCTCTTGATGGCTGATACATAATCGTTTAGCTGCTTATTGTGCTTCGGGTCTTTCTTGCCTGTCTTGTAATCAAGAAGATAAACCACATCGGGAAGTTCGGCGTAGCGGTCGAGGCGGCGGATTTCGCCTTGATGAAGGATTTCGCACTCGGTCTTCACAATGGCAGAGGGTGAAAATGCTAGCGCAATCTGCTCGTTATGAGCCATTTGATTGAACTTTTCGCGAATCCAGTGAGCATTTCTTTCGTCAATGGTGCCATTCGCGACGACCAGCGACAATGCCTTTTCCACATCGTCTACATTACGGATGTTCGCCAAAATCTGATGAACTTTTTCGCCCCACTCGCGAGGCTGCATCGGGTCGTTGCCTTCCACCCAAAACATACTCGGCGAAGGGTCAACTTTGATTTTCTGGAACCAGTCGCTTGACACGGAGTCACTTATCGTATTTTCTTCAGTGTCAACCGATTTTTGCTCCTTGGGGTTGCGGAAATCCGACTCTCCATAGCGATAGATGGTCACACCGTCGGCATCTTGCGTTTCAATATAAATAGGTGCGTCGTTCACCCAGTCGCGAAGCAAGTTGGGTTTGTCAGCCTTGCCCTGTTTGGCAATCACATACAGCCGCTGCACCGGACGCGTAAAGGTCACATAAAGCAAATTCAAGTTGTCTAATTGATTGTAATGCCGCTCGCGCTCAACATGTTGCGAAGCAATCCCGCCCATGTTTTCGGCATTACTGTCCAACTTGAACATCACTTGGTCAAGGTTGGGCAAGGGTTCAAAACCGAGCGTCTGAGGCTGCAACCACTCTTCTTCCGCCTTCGACTTGTTTAACTTCTCGTCCAAATCAGTGATGGCTTCTGGATAGATGACCACGTTGAACTGCAAGCCCTTCGACTTGTGTATCGTCATGATATTCACCGCATTGCCGCTCACCGACTTCACTGCCAAAACATTCTGTTTTTGTTCCCAAAAGTCCAAAAACTCAAGGATGCCTTCATTGAGGTTCGACTGATGCTTGAACACCTCTTCCATGAAATAATTCACGAAATCATCGCGAAGCGAATCCAGACCGTATATCCTTAACAATGAAGCACATAAATCGTACAAACAAGTCGCCTTCGAGAAAGCTTTGGCCAAAGCATCGGTTTCTTCTATACCCAAATCAGGCTCAATGGCAGCCAAGCCATTGGCAATAGCTTTCACATTGCCGAACAAACCATTGAGAGGGCCATCGAAAGGCTGCGACTGCGTCAAGCGTCTGTAAAACAATACATTTGCGATATACGCCTCGTTGTTGTTATGAATCAAATAGCGCAACGTATTGACCAAAAGCTGCACCTTGGCCGACGATTTCAGCAGTATGGATACTTGCGAGATCACAGGGATGCCCTTGTCATTCAAATAATTGGCGATTTCCGAACCCAGATCGGTCTTTCGTGTGAGCACGGTGATGTCCTCAAAACGGTACCCGTCATGCTCCGTCAAGTCGCGGATAAGTTCCTCTATCCGACCAAAGGAGTAGTCAGGTCGGCTTTCAGCATCATAAAGCTCAATTTGCACCAAGCCTTCATCCTTTTTGGCGGGCTTTTGGGCTATGGAAACCGCTTTTCCATTCGCTTGAGTTTCATCCTTATACACTTTTTGCAAGTCGGAAGCCAATTGGAGATAAGCACGTTCAAAAAAGGCATTGTTGAATGTCACCACGTTTTGGAACGAGCGGAAGTTAGTCCCCAAATTATGAAAATCGAAATTATGCTGAAGGTTGAGTTGGTATTGCTCGAAAGCGGCTTTGCGCTCATCGGTCGGAAGGGCATAAATCTCAGGCAATTGCACAAGCTGTTCCACCTCACCGCTACGGAACCGATAAATAGACTGCTTACCATCGCCCACCACCATGCTCATTCCACCTGTCGACAAACCGTTGTCAATCAATGGAATGAGATTCTGCCATTGCAAAACCGATGTATCCTGAAACTCATCGACAAAGATATGTTGGAAACGCTCTCCGATACGCTCATACACAAAAGGCACCGAGAAATCGCCCATCACCTGATGCAACAGTTTGTTGAACTCAGAGATATGAACCACTTCGTCCTCCTGAGCCAAACGAACAAACTCAGTGCGTATTTTGGCGCGCAAGGCGTAAAGATACAACAAGTCGCGCTGCGATTGATAGAACAAATATGCCCCAAACTCCTTTTCGTAATAGTCATTCAACGGCTCAAGTACGGCAAGCAGGGCTTCGTTGGCATCCGCTTTCGTTTTGTCCGACAAGCATTTCCGAGCCTCCAAAGCCTTGCAAAAATAGCTGTTGGGCTTGCCGTAGCTCTTTTGTTCCAACTTATTGATGAACGAAATGAATCCCCGGTTCTTCTGCACGTAATCTTCTGCGCTCGTGCCATATTGTTGCTCAACAGCGCGAAACTGATTGACAAAATCCCGAATCCTTTGCTCAAAACCTTTTGTCCTATCTTTCAGAAATTCAAGTGTTTGCTCGTATTGCTTAAGGTCTTGGATATTGTTGTTCTCGTCTTTTTGGTAGGCCTTCTCCTGCATCAGTTTCTTGACAAATTCATTCAGTTGCGAAGCCAAGTTGAGCGATTTCTCATTGGAAAACCTATTATCGCTGAAATCTTGCAACAGCCTAACTATAAACGGATTGTCTTCGCTGATTTGCAAACCGATGTTATTGGTGACCGTTTGCGCCACATCGTCATTGTCGATGCTCACGGTGTATTGGTTCGGCAGTCCAAGGTCGTGGGCAAAGGTACGCGACAGTTTCTGCACGAAAGCATCTATAGTGCTGACACAGAAGCTACTATAGTCGTGGATGATACGTATCATCAAACGCTGTGCATTGCGCTTCAATTCCGAATCTGAAATGCCCAATTCACTAATCAGGTCGGCCTCCATCGTGTGCTCCTCAACCTTCTCGCTTGTAATAATATCGTTCAAATGGCTGACAATCTTTGCCTTCATGTCGTTGGCAGAGGCATTGGTGAAAGTAATGGCGAGAATATGGCGGAAATTGTCGACCTGTTGCTCACTGCCGAGACAAAGCTTCAGGTATTCCTTGACGATAGTATACGTTTTTCCAGAACCTGCCGAGGCTTGAAAAACCTTGAAATTCCGCATGTTGTCTGTAATCATGGGTTATCCTTTCCTTTTGGTTTGCCCATCATGGGGCCAGCGCCAGGCACAAGGCTCTTTTTCTTCCGGAACAGGTCGGCGAAACGGTCGAATGAGCGGCTGTAACTGAGACCAAGCCCTTGCGTGTAAGGCGCAAGACGGTCAAACGCGAAAGTGGAATAATTGGTGTTGTAATTGGAATGGTTGTAAAAATGCGCCTGCAACCGACCGTCCTCGGTCAGTTTGTAATACACATCGAACTCACCGATAAGATTGGAGGCATTGCCTGAATTGCCGCCATTGTTAGAAACCACGCCAACGTTGCTCTCAATGGTCAGACGATTGTCGAAGAACTCCGATTTCATGGCAATTTGGTACTCCTCGTAATTGTCACTGGAGTTTGATGTGTGATAGCGCAAACCAACATTCACATTGTCGGTGATGTTGACACTCAAAGCACTGAAAAGCAAGTTGGACGTCAAAACGCCCAAATAGTTTGTTGAGTTGTTATTGGCGGTATTGCCTGCATAACTGAACGAACCCAATATGAGCAGCGACAAAGCCTGTGAGGTCATAACGGCCTGATTGGTAGTGTCAATAAGGGTAAAAACCGTCTGCGCCACATCTTCCGAGGCATTGGGCAAGTTCATGCCGAAAGTGATGGTCGGATTGAGCAATGCGTCCTTCAAATGGATGAGGCACTCCACGTTGACATTGGTGGACGTTGAGGCCGTCGAATCGACCTGCACACCCAACGACGCCAACGAGGTCTTCACGTTGTAAGCACCTGTAGCATCGATGCGTCCGTTGGTCGGATCGCCTGTGAACACAATTGTACCACCCTTCTTCAAATTGAAATCGCGTGTCAACACGTCCTTGAAATTCAATTGGAAATGTCCATTGGCAATCATATAGTCGCCAATGAGCGAAAGAGGGGTACTGCTGGATGTGCCAATCTTAATATTGCCATTGCCCGTGGCGTCAAGGATGCCGATACCGGGAAGAGTGATGCGAAGGTCGGCTTGGTCGTTCACGTCAACATCCAAATTAATGGTCAAATTGCTCTTTTTCTTATTTTTCTCTTCTTCCTGAGGTTGCACCTCTTCCTCCTCGTCAACTTCCTTAGGTGGTTGCACAAATACGATAAAGTCGTTGTCCTTCACGGTGGTGGAATGTTGGATGGGAATAACGACCTTGGTTCCCTTTTGGGTCATGGCTTTCACGCTGAGCAATATGTCGTTGAACGGGCCCTTCACCTTTACAAGACCATTGGCGACGACAGAGCCATAGAAAGTGTCGTTGTCCTTGGCGGTGGTGGCCATGGCAAGGAACTGGCGCGGATAGAGCGTCAAGTCGAGGTTGAAGTTTTTCAGATGGTCGTGGGTTATCTTGCCGTCCACCATGGCACGGTTGCCGACTGTGTCGACCAAAACCAAGTCCTTCAACAAAATCTCCTGGGAATTGAGAGAAATGGTCGGCTCAAAGGAATAGAAAGTATTCAAGTAGCCCACTTTGCAGCCGCCATCAATCACTTTGATCTTACCGTCCAATATGGGTTGCTTGAGCGAGCCGGTCACAGTCGCCCAACCTTCGGCATAACCTTGCATCCGCGACACTGCCCCAGCAAGGATGGGTGTCAACACATTGAGCCTCAATGAGTCCATCTCGATTTTGAAGTCAAGATTGTCGGTTTGTCGCGCCGTGTAATAATGGCCCGAAACATCCAAGGTCTGTTTTCTTTGGTCGATGATGTCAACCGTCAGGTCGACAGCTTTGTTTTCATGATCCCAAGCACTGCGGATAGTAGCATCTCCAATCTGCCCGCCATCCATACCGAGGCGGTTAATAGTCAGATCGGCCAACACCATAGGCTTCTCTTTCAAGTTGCTCAGGAATGCTTCGCCCGAAATCAGACCATCAATGTCAAATCCCATGCGCTCAAATAGAATGTCGAAGTTGGAAATGTCAAAAGCGTGAAACTGAACTGCCAAGGTATCCTGCTCTTGCTTAGGCACATATCCATCCACACGCACGAATTGGTCGCGATGACCCAGCATCAAGTTGGAAAGCGTGATGCGACCCTGACTAAAGTCGACAAAATTGTTGGGCGAGAATTGCCAAAGCGTGTCGTTGATGCAAATGTCCCCATTTTTGATAGTAAAGATGCCGCCATCTTCATGTGGATGGAAACAAGTTTCAATCGCAGCGTGGTTGCGGACTTCCTCCGACTGGTTGTCCCAATTGATTCGCGCCGTAATGGTGTCGTCGGCCATTTTCGAGGACAGCAACAGATTGTCCAAGCCATAGGAAATCGTGTCGGTCTTGGTGATATTTGTCCAAGCAATTTCACCAATCGAAAGCGACCCAAACGCAGCCGTAGGTCCGTTGAAGTTTCTGAGCACCAAATCGTTGATGTTCAAATCGCCAATCTTGATGGACTGGGTGCGAGCCGTCAGGTTAAACTGCCGCGACTTGGAAGTGAACGTACAGTTGACCGAGGTGTTTTTCGCAATCTTCAGGTTGGGCATAAACAGCCGACTCAGCGTTTTGGTGTCTTTCAGCGTCAGGCTTACGATGAAATCCTGTTCCACGTCGTTCTTGAGCTTGTATTCTTGGAACTCCTCCTGGTTTTTTTCAAAAATGGGAAAATGCACGAAATAGTCGCCATACTCGTTGAACGAATTCATCATGTTGGCAAAATTCATCTTGCCCGCCATCTCGAAGTCGAAAAAGTCATTGGTAAGGTTGATGCGGCGGTCCATCAGATTGTCGTTGACGATTGAGGCATCAAAATAGCTCATGTGATAAGTGCCTCGGCTGTCGTGGAAAGTCGTGTTTTCCAAGTGCAGCTCACCTTCCATAACATCAAGGTCAAATCCAGTCAGGTTGGCCACAATACTTGTACTGACTTCTGAAATGCTGTCGTTTTTCATCAGTTTCAAAGCACTCAAGTCGGCGTGACTGATGACAGCGGTGAAGTCGGCTTTCGGATATTTCTTGTCCGTGAAATCAATCACGCCATCGAAATCAAGACCAAGTTCATCATCGTCAATATTCAGTTTTCCCGCAAACCGGCCATCTTTCATGTCGCCATTGAGAACCACTTCATCTATATGGTTTCCAAGTAGTTGGGCACGATAAGCCTTACCATTGACTGTTAGGTCGATGTCACCATTGCGAGGAAACTTTGCCGAGAAATCAGCATTCAAGTCGAGGCAGCCCACAAATTTCGAAGCGTTGGCCAACAGCCCGGCATTGAAACGGTCAGATTTGATGTTGCCCGAGATAATATTGTCACCATTGGCCATTTTTTTGCGTTTCACGTCGAGATCCACATTACCAATCTCGGAAAGCATGTGTATGACGGAACTGAAATTGTTGTATGAACCTTTGAAATTCACACTCGCCGTACCCGACTTCATCGCACTCAGCGACTCAGGAAGCGGCACGGTGCCTTGCGCCCCAGGAATATGGAAATTCACAATGTCATCGTATGTGAAACGTAGCTTCTTAATGTTCAGTTTGTGCTCACCATCATTAAAGTCAAGAGGATGCATCGAAATGCTGCCTTGAAACGAAGTCGACTTCCCGATTCGCGCGTTGATATTGTCGACAGAAAAATGCGCTATCGGCCCCGTGAAACGACCTTCAAAGAAGACTCGGTTGGGCATCTGGTACATGACCGGAGAAAACACGCCAATGTCAGACAGCACAACGTCAGTAGGATAAATCGTAGCATCGAAACGGACCGAATCAACAAAACTTTTGAAAGCCCCAAAGCCGTTGTAAAGCATGTTCAAGTCGGTATGAATCAGGCTGTTGTTCAATTCCATCTGCAAGTCCGTCAAGTAGATACCGCTCTGTCCCACAATGACATCAGATTGCAGCATCTTGAGATTGAGACCGCTCATCTCCTTGGCCCTCAACATTTCAATGACAGTATGAATGGAGTCACCGATAATCTGCAAATCCTTCGCTGACAGTGAGATACTATCAATGTCAAGACGGGAATAGTCGATGGCATTTTGTGCAGTCAGTTCTGGCTTGTCGCTATTTTGATTCCACATGAGGAAATCCAAATTGACAATGAGGATATTGTCAATCTGCAACATCAAGGGCTTTGCGCTTTTCTCTTTCTCGTTTCCCGAACTGAAAAAGTCGGCCAAGAACTGGAAATTAAAGAAATCCTCGCCCTCGTATTGCACCAGATTGGCTTTCGTATCGCGCAACAAGACGCGACCAAAATGGATTTTGCCCTCCAAAAGTTCTGTCACATATATTTTTGCCCGAAGTCGGTAAATATTCGCCAAATCATTGTTTCTCAAATCCTTAACAACTGCATCCTCAATCATGACATTAAAATCGGGCGTGACGACCAAACGTCCCACCTTGATATCGGCACCAGTTTTTTCGGAAAGGTAGCCTCCAACAAAACGAACCGCAAACTTCTGAATGATAGGGTCTTGAATACCCACAAACAGCGTCGCGATGATGGCGAACACCACCATAAACAAAATCAAAATGCTATGGATAATCTTTTTTTTGATAATTTTGACCCTCCAAATTGAGACTATGAACGAATATATTTTAGGCATCGAGTCTTCGTGCGACGACACCTCAGCCGCAGTGCTTCAAGGCACCCGTGTGCTCTCCAACGTCATTGCCAGCCAAAAGGTTCATGAGCAGTACGGCGGCGTTGTCCCCGAACTCGCTTCACGCGCCCACCAGCAGAATATCATCCCCGTCATCGACACGGCCTTGAAGACTGCAAAAATAGGAAAAAATCAGTTATCGGCCATCGCTTTTACACGCGGACCCGGACTTTTAGGCTCTTTGCTCGTAGGAACCTCATTTGCAAAGGCTTTCGCACAAACCTTGAACATCCCCATGGTGGAAATCGACCACATGAACGCGCATATTTTGGTGCATTTTGCCACCGACGACACCCATACCGAGGTGCCTGACTTCCCATTCCTGTGCCTCACCGTTTCGGGAGGCCACACCCAAATCGTGGTGGTGAAGGATTATTTCGACATGGAAGTCATCGGCAAGACCATCGACGACGCGGCAGGCGAGGCCTTCGACAAAACGGCCAAAATACTCGGTTTGCCCTATCCTGGCGGTCCCGTCATCGACAAATTGGCCAAAATCGGCAATCCCAATGCTTTCAGCTTTGCAAAACCTCAGATTCCCGACCTTGACTACAGTTTCAGCGGACTGAAAACCAGCATCTTGTACACCGTCCGCGACAACCTCAAACTCAACCCTAACTTTATCGAGGAAAACAAGGCCGACCTTTGCGCCTCGGTACAAAAGACCATCATCGACATTTTGATGAACAAGTTGGTGAAAGCAAGCAAGCAAACGGGCATCAAGACCGTGGCCATCGCTGGCGGCGTGAGCGCCAACAGCGGCCTCCACGATGCCATGCTCACCTTGGGCGAAAAATACCACTGGAAGGTGTTCATTCCGCGCCTCTCCTACTCCACCGACAACGCCGCCATGGTTGCCGTGGCCGGTTATTTCAAGTACCTGAAAGGTGAGTTTGCCTCACAGGATTTGGTGCCTTACGCACGACAAAGCCTGAAGGAATAAGATACAACAAAAGCGGGACGCAAACAACAACGTCCCGCTTCAATCATACATAATAAAACACCCTATCTATATCTATATCTATATCTATATCTATCCTATTCTTCCGTAATCTTCAGCTTTTCTTCAAGCACCTTGAGGTCTTCCTTGGCTTGGCTAATCTTCTTCTCGTACTCGGCACGCATCAGTTCGCTGTTCTTGCTATTGGAGAAGAAACCGATGTTGTTCTCAAGCACAGCGATTTCATCGCGCAGCTTCTGGATACGCATTTGCAGCTTCGAGCCTTCCTTGCGCACACGGTCGCCTGCCGACGGGTCGTCCTTCCAGCCTTCCATCATCTCGCGGAACTCGTTGGTTGAAGCCTCGTTCTGGTTGCGGCGCATGGCATCAAACAGGCCGTCAATCAGTTCGCGGTATTCCTTATTAATAGCTTCCTTCTGGCGGAACGGCACATAACCAATCTCCAACCATTGCTTCTGGAACGCCTTGATAGCATCCATATTCTCATTACGGATTGCACTGAGTTGGAACGCCTTAATCTGCTCAAGCAGGGCACGTTTGGCGGCGAGGTTGGCTTCCTCCTCGTTGCGGCGACCACTGAAATGCTCGTTCTTACGGTTGAAGAAGGTATCGCAAGCGGCGCGGAAACGCTTCCAAATCTTGTCGGTGTGGCGCTTCGGCACGGGACCGATGGTCTTCCATTCCTCTTGAATCTTCTTCAGTTGCTCGGTGGCGTTTTTCCAGTCAGTCGATTCCATCAAAGCCTCGGCCTCAAGGCAGAGCTGCGTCTTGCGCTCAAGGTTTTCGGTTTGTTTGTCTTTCATCGACGCGAAGAACTCCTTTTTCTTTTGGAAGAAGGTATCCATAGCAGCCTTGAAGCGTGTCCAGATTTCCTCGTTGTCTTTCTTCGAGGCAAGGCCGACAGTCTTCCAAACACCAAAGATTTCGGAAAGCTCGTCCGACTTTTTCTGCCATGCGTTGACGCTGTTGTATTCGCCATTCAGCAACTCCTCGGCCTTCTCGCAGAGGGCTTTCTTGGCTTCGAGGTTGGTCTTTTGGCTTTCCTCCAACTTGGCATAATGCTCACGGCGAATCTGGTTGATCTTGTCGGAAGCAGCCTTGAAACGTTCCCAAATCTCTTCCTTCTTCTCCTGCGGCACGGGGCCAATCTCCTTCCAGTCCTCATGCAGCTTTTGCAGTGCCTTGAACGCCTTGGTCATCGATTTCTCGTCAAGCAAGTCCTCGGCTTTCTCGCAAAGCTCCACCTTCGATTCGAGGTTTTTCTTCATGTCGAGGTCACGCAGCTCACGTCCGATGCGCACCTTGTCGAAGAATTGTTCCACCAAGAAGTGGTAGGTGTTCCAAAGGTTGGAGTTTTCGGCAGCAGGCACAGGGCCGATTTCCTTCCAGCGGTCTTGCAGGGCACGGAAATCGTCGTAGGTCTTCTTCAGCGAATCGTCGCTGGCAATGATGCCCTTCAGCTCTTCAAGAATGGCCTGCTTCTTTGCAAGGTTGTCCACCTTCTGTTTCTCCATGTCCTCGTTCATCTTGGCACGATTGGCCTTGAAGATGCCAAAGGCCTCGTTGAAACGCTGCTCAAGCGGGTCTTCATTGTGCTGGAAGCTCTCTTCCGAGCCACCGCCTTGCAGGAACTGCTGCAACTCGTTGTCCAAGTCATCCTTGTTCAACTTATTGAAATGGATACGGATGGCTGCCACTTTGTCCTTGATGGCCTGAACATCAGGATTCTGTACGGCCTCCTCAAGCAGCTCAACGAGTTGGAGCTTATTCAGTCCTTCAAGCTCGTTGCTTTCCTCGACGGCTTCCTCCTCTTCCAATTCGGCTTCGGCAGGCATGTCGATGTCAGGCAATGCTTCATCTTGCGGCATCGGGGTTGGCTCTGGAGCTGCATTGGCTTCCACAAGGGTATGCACATCAATGCGCACCTTCGAAGGCAAAATGCTCGGTTGAATCAGCTTGATGATCTTCTTTTTCTCGACAGCATCAATGGCTTTCTTTACGCTCTTCTGCGTAACTTTTTCATTCTCAATCCCTTCGACAGTTTCGGGATTTTGATTCAGTTGTTCGTTGTTTTCCATTTCAATTCATTTTTAGGATGATACAGGGTTGTTGCGCCCCGACCTTGGGTTCTACAATAAAGCTTGCAAATATAGAAATTATTTGAATAACAATCAGTTTTTATAATAATTTCTTTTTCCGAAATTTTTCAACAAATAGTTATATCGTTGGAAATCAACAGATAAAGATATTTTTTGGAAAAAAGTTTTGGAAATTGCTTGCGGGTATTGAAAAAAAGCCTATTTTTGCAGCCGCAATTCACAGCCGAGGAGAGGTGGGTGAGTGGCTGAAACCAACAGTTTGCTAAACTGTCGTATCCAGCAATGGGTACCGGGGGTTCGAATCCCCCC
>CACZNA010000058.1:0-35573 GCA_902782455.1 uncultured Bacteroidia bacterium
AAGTTACTGATTTTCAAGACATTATACAAGTTTTTCCACCAAATTATTCGGCCAAATTTGAACTTTTTCTGTTGCTTATAAAAATTGTCATGTACTAAGTGATATTATATACAATTCTACTGAACTATTAAAAATCAAAAATAGTCTAGAAGAACAATACACATTTATATTTGAAAAAGAATTGCCATTATATTTCAAGAAGAGAGCAATTTGCGAGGGTTGGGATCTTTTAAAAAACACTGCAAATATTGGGCTAGGATTTCTTCCATTAAATAATGTATTGACAGGCATAATCACAGCACCTGAAAATATGAGATCTGTATATTTCAATATAATGCAATTGTTTCACAATTCAAAATCAATAAATGACTATGATCACTATATTAGATTAAAAACGGATTTATTACATAAAGAAATAATGGATTTTGATATAGAGAAAGGAACAGAGATGATTGATATTGTTGAACTCATTCAAAAAACGTTATCTAATAAAAGTCAGTTTTAATAAAGTTGGCTTTAACTTGAAGAGAATGTACCTCTTCGGGGTTTAATAGTACCGATGGGACTGAGCACAACCACGCAAATTATCACAAAAATGATTGCCGAATACTTCAAGACACAACCCATCTTGAAGGCATGGCTTTTCGGTTCGTTTGCCCGAGGAGAGGAAACCCACGAAAGCGACATTAATTTGCTTGTGGTTTATGCTGATGACAGGATTAGTTTGCTAAAGCACGCATCAATGGTCGTAGATTTGGAAAAAATCCTGAATCGTGAAGTGGTAATTGTTGAAGAGGGAACACTTTTGCCATTTGCCGTTGAAAGTGCAAATCGCGATAAAAAAACTGATTTATGAGATAGCGTAAAAGAGATTTCCGAAATCACAGGATTAAGCCTTGAGGAAATCTCTATGCTTTGATTGCGTTGATATTATTGCAAATCCGCCCGAACAGGGTTTCTGAATATAAGGATTTGTAATCCGATAATACATAGTATTTCTTATTTATACATTCATTTCACCACCTCCACAATCTTCTCCCCCAATGCCAACTGAATCAGGGCAATGGTTTTGCTGTCGCCTCGTTGATTTCCTCATAAAGCGCTACCGGTCCCTCGTGCCAAAGTTTGGTTTCCTCAATTTCCAATCTTTTGTACATTTCCGACCGATAAATTCGACGAATGGCTTCCACAATGCCAACGCCCGTATCTTCAGAAAGCATTTCGGCCAACCAACTCACTTTGGAAGGCAACAAAAGATAGAGATTGTCTTGGGTTATTGTGGTCATAATAGTATCTGTTTTGCTTCGAGGAACTTAATGGTTGTCAGGGATTTGTTGGTATGGAAAAGGTATTGGTCAACGAGTTTGTAAGTTTTCAATTCCGCAATCAGGTTTTGCTTGTTCAGCAGGCCGCCTTCATACAAGGCAAAGGCTGCATAAACTCTATCGTTGGCTACAGGCCCGTAAACAACATCATAATTGTGCGAGAAATGGCGGTCGGTGCGGTTTTTCATAACGAAGTCGAGCCACTCTTCTGTAGGAGAATCGAAATAAAGGCGCTTCAACCCCGCCAACATTTCTGTATTCAACTCATACTCATTCACATAGCCTCCCTTTTCCTTTGTCTCTTTCATCCGGCGGCGCACCCAATCCTCGGCTTGTTGGAATGAAGTTGTGGCATAAAACCCCGTCCCATAATCCAAGGTTCGGTTAGATTCTCTGATTTCTGGTTGCGCGACTCGCTCAAGGCTTCCGTGATACAGTATCATGATGCTTTCTGTTTCCTAATATTGATAAACTCGTCAATGTCCTCCAAAATCCATTGGTAGCTTTGCGTGTGCAGAATCTCGTAGTTCTCGGCCAAATAGTCAAGCACACCATATTGGTTTAGTTCTTCAAATGCTTGACTACCAGTCAAATGTTTGGCATTTTTGTATTGCTCAACGCAAAACGAAACGAAATACGATATCCTTTTTTGCTCGCTGTCCATAAGTTTGTTTAATGCCGCAAAAATAGTCACTTTTTGGTTTTATCGCAACAATGGATGAAAAACATTCATTTCACCACCTCCACAATCTTCTCCCCCAAGGCCAACTGAATCATGGCAATGGTTTTGCAGGTGAAGTTGTGGCTGAACATAAATCTGTTCAGATGCGAAATGACGATTTTGGTCTGAAATTCTGTCAAAACGCAAAATATTTGTAATTTTGCCATCAGAAATTATATAATCATGTGTACAGTAAGCATAAATATTGACGATAACATGGTGCGTAGCATCAATCCCCTCTTAACCTCCCAGGAAAGTATTAGCCAATGGCTTCAACACCAAGTTGATGAACTAATTGAGGAAATGGCTATCCCCCCCCATAGCCTGTCACCAAATGCTCATACAGACGAGGATATGAAGGCCATTGTCACCGACCGCATTCGGTTGATGGAATCAGGAGAGGCCACCTTTATTGACGGCGAAGAAGGTTTTGCACAAATACGGTTGCACTATGGCCTATAAATACAGATGGCTCGCCGAAGCACTTGACGACATGTCGAATGAAATTGATTATGTCGCCAAGGAATTTGGTTTGAGGGCTGCAAAACGGGTAGAAAGCAGAGTCCATGAACGAGTTTTGCAATTCTGTAAGTTTCCTTATTTGGGAGTGCGTTATGAGGAAGATGTGCTTTTTAACGGCCATGAAGTGAGAGTACTGCACATTCGGCAGATTTCTTTAATTTATAGTTTTGATAATGAAATGATTACATTGATTGCAATATGGAACAATTACCTGAACCCAAAAAGGCTTAGTGAAGTAATCAATTCAAGAGAATAAGGAATATGCAATTCAAACAAGTCATCGGCCAATCAGCCATAAAACAAAGGCTCATCCAAAGCGTGCGAGAAAACCACGTTTCTCACGCCCAACTCTTTTTGGGTCCTGCCGGAAGTGGGAAACTGCCTTTAGCCTTGGCTTACGCACAATATATTCTCTGTCCGAATCGGACGGAAACTGACAGTTGCGGCGTGTGCCCCACTTGCCAAAAGATGCAAAAGTTGGTACATCCTGACCTGCATTTCGTTGTGCCGACGGCGGCCACCAAGAAAATAAAAAGCAACCCAGAATCGGACTTGTTCATGGAAGAATGGCGCGAGTATGTCGTTCAGAATCAAGGGTATGTCGATACTTCGAGTTGGTACAGTTTCCTTGACGTGGAAAACAAGCAGGGCTATATGTCGGTGCGCGATGCGGCCTCGCTGCTGCACAAACTGAACATGAAGTCCTACGAGGGAGAATACAAAATCGCCATCATCTGGATGGCGGAGAAAATGCGCGTGGACACGGCCAACAAACTGCTGAAACTCCTTGAAGAACCGCCCGAGAAGACCGTTGCCACTATCAAGTCGCGGACGGCTTTGGTGAAGATTCCGGCGATTGATATTAATGAGGTAGAAAACGCCTTGACTGAACGCCTCGGCTGTGATGCTCGACAAGCCCACGATGCGGCGGTCATTTCGGAAGGAAACTGGCTGAATGCCTGCCATTTCGTGAAGGAATCGGAGGACAGGAAGTTTTTCTTCACCACTTTCCAGCAATGGATGCGCCTCTGTTTCCGTGCGGCCTATCCCGAACTGATCGATTTTTCGGCCAACATCAAGACATTAGGTCGTGAAAAGCAGAAAGAGCTGTTGGACTACGGCTTGCGCATCGTCCGTAACTCATTACTTTTCAACAACAACCTTGCGGGAATCGTCATGCTTCCCGATGACGAAAAAACCTTCAACTCGAAGTTTGCGCCTTTCGTCAATCCGGCCAATTTGGCACAAATCGCCGAACTTTTCGAGGAGGCCATCCGCCACATCGAGCGCAACGGCAACGCCCAAATCATATTCACTGATATGGGTTTTAAAATGATAGGGCTATTAAAAATGAAATAAGAAATGCAATAAATGAGCAAAAAAGTATTTATATCAGGTTGTTACGACCTACTACACAGCGGTCACGTCGAGTTTTTCCGGCAGGCTGCCTTGTATGGCGACCTTTATGTGGGCATAGGCTCCGATGCGACCATTTTGCACTACAAAAACCACAAAACCTTATACCCCGAACAAGAGCGCCTCTTTATGGTGAAAGCCATTCGCTATGTGAAAGACGCTTTCATCAACGACGGTTCAGGGGTGATGGACTTCATTGGCACTGTGGATAGGTTGAAACCTGACATTTTTGTGGTCAATGAGGACGGTGCTTCGGAAGAAAAACGCCGTTTTTGCGAAGAACGTGGCATTGAGTATGTGGTGCTGCAACGCACACCCTCCGAAGGATTGGAAGCCCGCTCGTCGACTGCTTTGAAGAAAGACCTTTGCCAAATTCCCACCCGCTTGGACTTGGCCGGCACTTGGATAGACCAACCCTACGTATCGTGTTTCGCACCAGGTTGGGCCATCACCATCTCTTTGGAACCGACTTTCGAGGTACGCGAGCGTTGTGGCCTTTCCACCTCCACGCGCAATATGATCCGCAAGATATGGCCGATGAAACTGCCCGACATGGACCCCGAAACCCTTGCCAAACTCGTCTTCTGCTTCGAGAACGACCCCGAGCGCAGCGATGGCATCATCAGCGGGGCGCAAGACTCAATCGGGATTTGCATGCCTGGTTTGGTCAGGCATTATTACGACAAACTTTATTGGCCCGTCAAATTCGAGACTTGCCAAAACGATGCCATTTTGGATTGGCTTGAAAACCACCTCGTTATGATTCCCATGGAACCTCGTCGTCCAGGTTGTTCGGTAGTGGAAGGCAAGGACATCACCGAACCGAAGGTGAAAGCCTTGGCCAAGGCCGCCGATGATTGCTGGAACGCCATTTTGCGTAAGGACTTGTCGGCTTTTGCGGCGGCTTACAAAGCCTCGTTCAATGCCCAAACCGCCATGTTCCCTGCCATGATTCAAGGCTCGGTGCAAGATTATATTGACCAATATTCCGCTATGGATGAGGTTCTCGCTTGGAAAATGCCCGGTGCAGGCGGTGGCGGCTATCTGGCTTGTGTGGTCAAGGAGGCAAACGCTTTCTGCAAGCATCATCCAGAAGCCATACCATTGAAAATCAGAAGAAAATAATTATTTATCAAGAATTTAAGAATTAGAGAAAAATGAATAGTCGTATAATACTGAAGTTAGGCATTTATGGCGCATTGAATTGGAGAATGGAAAACCATCAACGATTTTCATCTCAAATTCCAAAAAAATCAACAAGGAGACCCGAAACAAAAAATCCAAAATTCTCTAATTCTTGATAAACAAAACAACTTGATATGAGTGGACTAATTTATCCAACCGAAAGCGGAAAACTATTTGGCTTAGCATTGCAACTCCATAAAGAATTGGGATGTGGTTTCAAAGAGAAAGTGTATCAAGATGCCTTTGAAGTGCTTTTGCAAGAAAACAATATTCCTTATGAAAGAGAGAAACACATTAAGATTGAATATCATGGAGTAGTATTGGAACATGGTTTTTTCTATGATTTCCTTTGTTACGACAAAATCGGCGTTGAACTGAAAGCTTTTACTGAAATCACGGGAGAATTTGAAAGCCAATTAATCAACTATCTTCATGTAGGCAACCATCAACTTGGATTGTTGCTAAATTTTGGTACAAATAGTCTGCAGGATTCCTAACAGAAAAGATTATAAGAGAAAATAATTGTTGTCAAGAATTTGAGAATTAGTGAAAAATGAATAGTCAAATAATACTAAAGTTAAGCACCTGCGATGCGCTGAATTTGAAGACAGAAAATCGTCAACGATTTTCATTCCAAATCCAAAAAATTCAAAATGGAGACCCAAAATGAAAAATTCTAAAATTCTCTAATTCTTGTTAAATCGAAAAATAAAAAACATTGAAAATGAATAAAGTAGTAGAAAAAAAGTATTTGTTGGCCTTCGTGCTGGTGACCTGCTGTTTTGCCTTGTGGGGCTTCGCCAACGACATCACCAATCCCATGGTGAAGGCCTTCTCAAAGATTTTCCGCATGAGCGTCACCGACGGCGCCTTGGTGCAGTTGGCCTTCTACGGCGGTTATTTCTGTATGGCACTGCCCGCCGCCCTTTTCGTGCGCAAGTTCTCCTTCAAGGCTGGTCTGCTGATGGGCCTCGGTCTTTATGCCCTCGGTGCGTTGATGTTCATTCCCGCCAAAGCGACAGGCAACTACTATCCCTTCCTCATCGCCTATTTCGTGCTCACTTGCGGTCTCTCTTTCCTTGAAACGACGGCCAATCCTTACATCCTCTCAATGGGAAGCAAAGACACCGCCACACGCCGCCTCAACCTCGCCCAAGCCTTCAATCCCATCGGCTCATTGGCGGGCATGTTCGTGGCGATGAAGTTCATCCAAGCCAAACTGAACCCGTTGAGCACCGAGGAACGCGCCTTGCTCAACGAAGACCAATTTGAGGCCATCAAAAGCGCCGACCTCTCCGTGTTGAGTCGTCCGTATGTCATCATCGGGGCAGTGTTAGTGGTCTTTTTTGTTGTTATTTTGCTGTTGGTGAAAACCCAAGCCAAAACCGAGGAAACTAACGACCAGAAATTTGGCCCAACGGTGCGCCGACTTTGGCAAAACAAGCCTTACCGCTATGGCGTGGTTGCCCAGTTTTTCTATGTCGGGGTGCAGATCATGTGCTGGACTTTCATCATCCAATATGGCACGCGCGTCTTTATGAACGAAGGCATGACGGAGCAAGCCGCCGAGGTACTTTCGCAACGCTACAACATCGTGGCGATGGCCATCTTCTGCTTCAGTCGTTTCATCTGCACTTTCTTGCTGAAATATATTAGTCCGTCCAAGTTGCTGACTTATTTGGGCATTGCGGGAGCGGTGCTCGTTTTGGGTGTCATCTTCATTGACGGTCGTGCGGGAATGGTTTGCCTCGTGGCGGTTTCGGCTTGCATGAGCCTGATGTTCCCGACCATTTACGGCATTGCCCTGACCGACACTGGCGACGATGCCAAACTCGGTGCAGCAGGTCTCATCATGGCCATTTTGGGCGGTTCGGTGTTGCCTCCTTTGCAGGCCCGCATCATTGATGGTGGCGGTATCGGGAGCATTTCTTCGGTGAATTTGAGTTTCGTTTTGCCGTTGGTTTGCTTCCTCGTCATCGTACTCTATGGAAAATTCATCACAAAACACAATAATTAATCTCACGCAGAATCCGCAAAAATCGCAGAAACGCAAACTAATCGACCGGCAGGCTTCCCATAATTCTGCGAGTTCTGCGTGAAAAAAAATATCTCATTATGAAACGTTATTGCCAAACCCTTGAACTCGTCAACGACCCTGAACTCATCGAGAAATACTGCGAACTCCATGCCCATGTGTGGCCTGAAATTATCGAAGGACAAAGAGCCGTCGGCATCTTTGATATGCAGATTTATCGTTTTGAAAATCATGTCTTTATGATATGCGATACGATAGATGATTTCGACTGGGTAAAAGACATGGCCCGACTTTCCAAACTGCCTCGTCAGGCCGAGTGGGAAGCCCATGTTGCGCAGTGCCAAGGTGCCGACCCAAGCCTCCCTTCGACGGGCAAGTGGAAATTAATGGAAAAAATTTTTTGACTTATTGAAAAATGTCGTATTATTGCAGGTTTTTAAATTTGATTGTCTATGCGTAAAATCATTACACAATTTTGCAATTTCATTTTTGGAAAATATAAGAGCAACACGCTGCCTCGCGTATGGATTTTGGCAGTGGATATGATTATTGTCATACTTGCCTATTTCGTGGCTATCTTCATGTTGTATTTCAACGACTATGGCAAATCCTTGTTCGACTGGAGCCGCATTTGGTTGGTACCCGTCGCATATCTTGTGGCCTTCCTTATCAGCCGGACATACGACGGCATGTTGCGCTATTCAGGTTTCAACGACATTCGAAAATTGTTTACTGCTTGCACCACGACGATGGCTTTTTTGATCATCAGCAAAATGGTGATATTTCGCATATCGCCTCATTTGGCTGCCGAGTTATATCCTCGTTATGTGACCATCGTATACCATTACCTTATCACATTGGTGTTGATGATTATCATGCGTTTTACCATCAGGCGCTTGTATAATGAAGTGTACAAAAATGTTGGCGATAAGTTGAATGTACTTGTTTACGGTGCAGGCGACGGCGGCACGATGCTCATGAGAACCTTGAACCAAGACCCGACTTCAAAATTCAGAATCAGGGCTTTTGTCGACGACGACCCGCAACGTGCCAAATCGCAAATCAACACCATCAAAGTGTATTCGCCCAAAGTGGCCTTGACACCCGAATTTATTGAAAAATTCGATATTGACGTGATGATTGTGGCCATTCCCAGCCTCACCGAGGAACGCAATAGGGAGATCATCGAGCAAGGCCTGGCACTCAACCTCATCGTTAAATCTATCCCATCGTTTGACAAATGGGTCGACGGAAAAATAACGTCCAATCAAATCCAAGACATTAAGATTGAAGACCTTTTGGGACGTAAACCTATTATCTTAGGAAAGAGCAATGTGATTCGCGAAATCAACGAGAAAGTGGTGTTGGTGACAGGTGCCGCAGGCTCCATCGGTAGCGAGATTTGCCGTCAAATCATGCACTACAACCCCGAAAAACTCATCATGCTCGACCAAGCTGAGTCGCCGATGTACGACTTCCAGTTTGAGATGAACAACACCCCCGATTTCAAAGAAATGCGTGACAAGATGGCTTTTGTCATTACCAATGTGAAAGACCCCGTCCGCATGAGGGAAGTGTTTGAGATGTACCATCCGCAAGTGGTGTTTCACGCGGCGGCCTACAAGCATGTGCCTTTCATGGAGGAAAACGCCTACGAGGCTGTGTTTGTCAATGTGTTCGGCACCAAACTTGTGGCTGACTTGGCCGTTGAATTTGGCGTGGAGAAATTCGTCATGATTTCGACCGACAAGGCCGTCAACCCGACCAATGTGATGGGAGCCACTAAGCGCATCGCGGAGATTTACACGCAAAGCCGCAAGGGCAAAACCAAGTTCATCACTACGCGCTTCGGCAATGTATTAGGTTCAAACGGCTCTGTCGTTCCGCTGTTCCGCAAGCAAATCGAAAAGGGTGGCCCGATTACCGTGACCGACCGTCGCATCACGCGCTTCTTTATGACGATTCCCGAAGCCTGCAGCCTCGTGCTTGAGGCTGGTTCCATCGGCGAAGGCGGCGACATCTTCGTCTTCGACATGGGCGAAAAAGTCAAGATTTGGGATTTGGCCGAAAAGATGCGCAAATTAGCCCATCGTCCTGATATTGAAATCGTTGAAACAGGTCTTCGTCCAGGCGAAAAACTTTATGAAGAGGTCTTGGCCAACGAAGAAAACACCATTAAGACTGACAACGAGAAGATTATGCACGCCGTGGTGCGTAAGTACGAAGCCGCCGAAGTGGACAGCATGATTGCCAAGTTGCACACCGAACTCGAAACCTGTGACCCAATGAAGATTGTTGCCCAGATGAAGGTCATCGTGCCTGAGTTCAAGAGTAACAACAGCATTTTTAGCCAGTTGGACAAATAATCCGAGATGTATACCGTTTTTACCGACCCTCTACACCGCATCGCCTACGCTACCGATGCGTCGGCTTATCGTGAAGTGCCGCAAGGCGTGGCTTTCCCTGAAAACGAACAGGATATTGTCTATTTGATTGAAACTGCGCGTGAACGCAAAACCCACCTCATTCCGAGGGCGGGTGGCACTTCTATCGCTGGCCAAGTGGTGGGTAGCGGCATTGTGGTCGACATCAGCAAGCATTTCAAGAAAATTCTGGAAATCAACAAGGAAGAATGGTGGGCAAGAGTGCAACCGGGGGTTGTCCTTGATGAACTGAACCTTGCCTTAGAGCCATACGGACTGTTTTTCAGCCCAGAAACTTCTACCAGTAACCGATGCTGCATTGGTGGAATGTTTGGCAACAACTCTTGCGGTTCACATTCCTTGGTCTATGGCAGCACCCGCCACCATGTGTTGGAAGCCCGAGGCGTGCTTTGCGATGGTAGCGTTGAAGTGTTCAAAACCTACACAATCAAGGAGTTGGAGGAAAGATTTGGCACACAGTTTTGGGAAACCGAATCAGATTCTTTAATCCAAAACATCTATTCTCAACTCATTCATTGGGCTTTGGACGAGAAAACAGTTCAACTGATTGAGGAAAACTTTCCTGACAAGAGCCTGCGCCGTCGCTCATGCGGCTACGCCATCGACGAAGTCATTGAAAACCTGCACAATACGGCAAAACCGCTTAAGGAACGCACCATCAATCTCTGCAAAGTGTTGGCGGGAAGCGAAGGCACTTTGGCCTTCATCACCGAAATCAAAGTCGACCTTGACCCCTTGCCGCCCAAAGAGAAAATGGTGGTTTGCGCCCATTGCGATACGCTGCAAAAGAGTTTTTTGGGCAACCTTGTCGCTTTGAAATTCCATCCTGCTGCCGTTGAGTTGATGGATCGTAACATCTTGGAAATCAGCAAGGAAAATGTTGAACAACAGAAGAACCGCTTCTTCGTGCAAGGCGACCCTGCCGCCATTCTCATCATCGAATTGCGTGGCGAAACCCGAGAAGAAATCGATGCCCTCGCCGACCAGATGGAAAAAGCTTTGATGGAAAACGAGGAGCATTTAGTTTACGCTTGTTCAAGGGTTTACGGATCGGAAATCAGCAAGGTTTGGAGTTTGCGCAAGGCGGGTTTGGGTCTGCTTACGGGTATGAAAGGCGATGCCAAGCCCATTGGTGTCATCGAAGACACGGCTGTCGCGCCTGAAAAGTTGCCCGCTTACATGGCCGACTTCGCACAAATGCTTGAAAACCTTGGCCTGAGTTGCGTTTATCATGCCCACATCAGCACAGGGGAACTGCATTTGCGACCCATTATTAATATAAAGGAGGCAGAAGGTTTACGGAAATTCCGCGAAGTGGCTTACCAAACCGCGCTGTTGGTCAAGAAATACAAAGGTTCTTTGAGCGGCGAGCATGGCGATGGTCGCTTGCGCGGCAAGTTCATCCAACTGATGTATGGCGACGAGGTTTATACCCTGATGCAAGACCTCAAGAAATGCTGGGACCCATTGCAAGTCTTCAATTTGCACAAGATTGTGGACACACTCCCGATGGACAGTATGTTGCGTTTCGAAGTCGGACAAAAATACGCCATCGAAAAGGAACTTTGTAATAGTTCTTCGGCCCTTCGACAGGCTCAGGGGCCAAAGACCTATTACAATTGGAAGGCCGCTTTCGATGAGTGCAAGGTGGAGGGTGCTACTGGAGCCAAAAACCAACTCCACGCCCTGATGTGCAGCATCGAGCAATGCAACGGTGCTGGTGATTGCCGCAAGTCGAACTTGATTGGCGGCACGCTTTGCCCGGCCTTCAAGGTGAGCGGCGACGAAACCAAGGCCACTCGTGCCCGCGCCAATGTGCTTCGTGAAATCCTGACGAGAGGTTGGGAAAGCGAGGCTTTCGCACAAGCCTTGGATAAAGACAAAAGCATACTGAAATCCAAGGAATTGGCTGAAGTGCTGGATTCTTGTTTGGCCTGCAAAGGCTGTCGCAGCGAGTGCCCATCGAATGTTGATATGACGCGCTTGCGTTCTGAAGTTTTGCAACACAAATACGACATCGGTAGGATGCCTTTGCGTTCCTTCGCCGTGTCGCGAATGGCCACTGTGGAGCAATTTGGGCATCTCGTTTGGCCTTTTTATAACCTTTTTGCCTCATGGAAATTCTCTTCAAACATCATCAAGCAAATCATCACCTTCTCGACTGAGCGCGACATCCCGACTTTGAGCCGCGTAACCATGCGGACAGCGGTAAAAAGAGAATGTCGCAAACATAAAGGCCAGACCACAAAAGGCAAGGTCTATCTTTTCGCCGACGAGTTCACCAACTTCCAGGAAGCCGAATTGGGCCTGACTTTCGCAAAACTGCTTTTGCGCTTAGGCTACGAAGTGGAAATCCCGAAACATGTTGAAAGCGGTCGCGCGGCCATGTCGAAAGGCAACCTGAAATTGGCCAAAAAGTTTGCCTTAAAGAATGTCAACCTATTGAAAGACAAAGTTTCGGAGCAAACACCCTTGGTCGGCATCGAGCCTTCGTGCATCCTCAGTTTCCGCGATGAATACCCTGATTTGGTTCCAGCCGAATTGCGCCCGCAAGCCCAACAATTGGGTCGAAATGCCTTGCTTTTCGATGAGTTTATCATGCGCGAGGTGAAAGCAGGTCGCATAACTTCTAATGATTTCAAATCCGATGCTGTAGAAATTTGGCTTCATGGCCATTGCCACCAAAAGGCCTTGGTTGGGACGGAAAAGACCGTCCAAGCCCTGAAATTGATTCAAAACGCTCAAATCCATGTCATTCCGAGTGGTTGTTGCGGCATGGCGGGTTCATTTGGCTACGAAAAAGAGCATTACCAAACCTCGTTGGCCATCGGTGAGATGGTGCTTTTCCCGACCGTCAGAAAAGCCGTGGCCAATGCCGATGGCATCACGCCCTGCATCGTTTCCGCTCCTGGAACTTCATGCCGACAACAGATTTTGGACGGAACGGGCGTTCATGCCGTGCATCCCATCGAAATACTTTACCGTTGGGCGAAATAAACAAGAAATCTTGGCGTTCTATGAAAAAGCACTATCTTTGCAACATTGAACCCTAAATTTTTTGCCATGAATAAACTGCTCATCCCTATCGCGCTGCTTTTGCTGGTTGCCTTGGGTTGCAATCGCACCAAAAGTCCTTCCAATGAAGTGAATGTTGAGCCTTATACCCTGACTGACAGCATCTTCATCGAAAGCGAATTCGGCGACGACTATTCTTATTATACCATGAACATTGATTTACCCGTTACTGATAATGATTCTTTGCGCCAGAACATTCTCCAATGGATACTGTCCGATGAAACCGAAGACTATGAGACTTATTTTCAGGAAGATATGAGTCGATTCTTCGCCGAAGAAGGCAACGAACCTAATTCGTATTTTGAGGACAGTTATTTTCTCTCGGAGCAAACCGACCTCTATGTAACCTACATTGCGGAAGGCTACGTTTACACTGGCGGCGCGCATCCTATGCCGTGGTATTACGGCACCACTTTCAGCAAGACAGACGGCAGCATCATAGGTTACGACCTTTTTGACGACCCTGAACAACTGATAGGTATTGTTTCGGAAACCATTCAAAAACAATACTTTGAGCCTAACAACACAGAGGAAGAAGAATATCTCTTTGAGCCTGACGAAACTTTCCAATTGCCCACCAACGAGCCTTGGATTGAAACCGACAGCGTTGTGTTCTGCTACGGGCCTTTTGAAATCGCGCCTTACGCGGCGGGAATGCCTTTGTGCAAAATCGCTTTGGCCGACTTGAAACCCTATTTGAGTGAAAAGGGGAAGAGTTTCTTTAACACCGTACTACCATGAACAATTACTGCATCATCATGGCTGGAGGCATTGGAAGCCGTTTCTGGCCTCTCAGCAAAGACAATTATCCCAAGCAATTCCTTGATATTCTGGGTACGGGAAAAAGTTTTATCCGAAGCACTTACGAGCGTTTCAGCCCTGTCATCCCCGATGAAAACTTCCTCGTGGTGACCAACAAGGCCTACAAGCAACTCGTGCTGGAACATTTGCCCATGCTTAAACCCGACCAAGTGCTTTGCGAGCCGGCAAGAAGAAACACGGCACCCTGCATAGCCTATGCCGCCTATCATATCCAAAGTCGCTGCAAAGAAGCCAACATTGTTGTCACCCCTGCCGACCACTTGGTAACTAATGAAGTTGAATTTCAACGCATTATTCGCATAGGCTTTGACTTTTTGGCTAATAACCAAAATGCTTTGATGACCATTGGCATCAAGCCAAGCCGACCTGAAACGGGGTATGGGTATATTCAATGCGGAATGCAGAATGCGGAATGCAGAATGGCGCAAAGCGAGGTTGGGCTTCGCTCCCATTCCGAATTCCGCATTCATAATTCCGAATTTTCTGGTGTTGTTAAGGTTGAGCGGTTCAAGGAAAAGCCTGATTATGAAACTGCTGTGAAGTTTGTTGCCGAGGGCAACTATTTTTGGAACAGCGGCATTTTCCTCTGGACTTTGGACGGCATCATGCAGGCTTTCAAACAATATCTACCCGACATGGTCGAAGTGTTCGAGAAAGGCAAAAACGACTTTGGCACAGCCAATGAGCAAGTTTTCATCGATGCGCATTTCATTGATAGTCCCAACATCAGCATCGACTACGGCGTGATGGAGAAATCGCCGAACACCTACACCATCCCTGCCGATTTCGGCTGGAGTGATATAGGCACATGGGGTTCGCTGTTCACTCACGCCAAGAAAGACAATTGCGGCAATGCCATTCGCGGCAATGTGGTTTCCATCGACAACAAGAACACCATCATTAATATAGAGGATGGCACCGAGGCTGTTGTGGAAGGCTTGGAAGACTATCTTGTGGCCTTCCGCGACCACTCGCTTTTGGTGTGCCGCCT
Organism: uncultured Bacteroidia bacterium; assembly: GCA_902782455.1. GTDB lineage: Bacteria > Bacteroidota > Bacteroidia > Bacteroidales > F082 > Limimorpha. Next base: position 14,537 of record CACZNA010000058.1, read on the forward strand.
CAAGGACGAGCAACAAATTAAAGTTTGGATTGAAGGATTGAAGTAATGGAAAATCAGCCGTTTGTTTCTGTCATCATGCCATGCTACAACATGGAAAAGTTTATTGCCTACACCATCCAATCGGTGCAGGGACAGACTTATCCGCATTGGGAGTTGTGCATTGTTGACGATGCTTCGATTGATGAAACCGCAAATATTGTCCGTTCTTTTTGCAATCAAGATGACAGGATTCGCTTCGTTGTGAAACCGAAACATTCCGGCATCGCCGACACCCGAAACCAATGCCTTAACATGGCAAAAGGTCGATTTTTGGCCTTCCTCGACTCCGACGACATGTGGCATCCCGAAAAACTCGAAAAGCAGTTGCAATTCATGACCGAGCGAAACATCGGTTTTAGTTATTCATGCTACGATTGCGTTGACGAAGCAGGGAAATCTTTGAACAAAATCGTCAAAACGGCTGGCGATTTGAATTACGATACCTATCTTCGCAACACCATCATTGGCTGCTCAACGGTCATGCTCGACAAAACCGTTGTAGGTGAAGTTATTGTACCCAATTTCCGCACCAGCGAAGACACCGCCACATGGCTCAATATCCTGAAAAAAGGATTCCTGGCATACGCCATTGAACAGCCCTTGACTTCCTACCGCATCCGGCAACATTCGGCCAGTTCCAACAAACTAAAGGCTTCTACCGACCTATGGCGGGTATATCGCCAAAACGAAAAACTGCCACTATCCAAAGCCTTGGTTTGTTTTAGTAGCTATGCCTTCAATGCCATCAAAAAGCGTCTGTGATGAAAAACGAATGGAACGAGTGGAAGTATTATGTCTATAGGGGCGCTTGGCGTTTTGCCGGACCTCCTCACGAAGAGCAAAAGCTCGACAAAGAGGCTTACAGCAATCTTCTTAGTATGGGTGGTTTGTTGGTAAGGAACACCTACGATTTTGACTGTCAGAAAGAAACCTGTTTTTGGTATATCATCAAAGACCAATACGAGGGCTTGGAAGGTTTGTCGTCGCGGACACGAAACAAAATCCATAATGCATTCAACCATTTCGAATATCGGCTTATAACTTTCGAGGAACTAAAAGAAAAAGGCTATCAAATCATTGATGAAACCTATGCCGATTATGCTGTTCACGACCGAAAAATGAATCATGACGTTTTCATGGATTACCTCGATCAATGCCATGAAAAACCCTTTGATTATTGGGGTTTTTTTGACAAGGAAACCCAACAAATGGTCGGATTTTGCACTGTCACACTATGGGATAATTGCTGCGAATACGGCATGACTGGCATCATGACAAAATACAAGAAAGGAAGCTATTATCCCTACTATGGACTTTACCACCACCTAAACCAGCATTATCTTGAAGAACAGCATTTTAGATATGTGAGCGACAGTGCCCGAACCATTACTGATCACTCGCAAATACAAGACTTTCTCATCCAAAACTTCAAATTCCGCAAAGCCTACTGCCAACTTGCCGTTCATTACAAATGGTGGATGAAGATTGCGGTGAAATTGTTGTACCCATTCAGAAAAATCATACCTTTGCAGCGCGTTAAGGCAATACTCAATATGGAGGCCATGCAGCGTGGCGAAAAATAAACACAAAATAGGATTCTTCTTCAAGTGGTGCTTCGACCGAATCGTGGCACTCTTTGGGCTTATTGTACTGTTTTTACCTTTGTTGATTATCGCCGTTTTGATAAAAATCGATTCGAAAGGTCCCGTGTTTTTCATGCAGCATCGCATTGGGAAGGATGGCAAATCCTTCAGGATATGCAAGTTCCGCACCATGACAGACCAAGCCGAGGGTGACAGCATTACCACTGCCAATGACCCACGAGTCACACGCATAGGACATTGGCTGCGCCACAGCAAAGTGGATTGCCTTACTGAATTGATAAATGTCCTCGTTGGGCAAATGAGCCTCGTCGGACCGCGACCCGATGTGCCAGGCTATGCTGACCAACTTCAAGGCAATGACAGGAGACTTCTCCAACTACGCCCTGGCATCACTGGTCCAGCAAGCATCAAATACCGCAACGAAGAGGAACTGCTCGCCCAACAAGCCGACCCAAAATGGTATAACGACCATGTTCTTTGGCCTGACAAGGTGAAAATCAACCTTGAGTATTTGGGAAATTGGAGTTTTTTTGGAGACATTAAGCTGATTTTCAAGACTATTATCTAACCCAGCCCCGTAGGGGCGACAGACAATAATCAGGAGACACCAGTACCTGCGCACAAAAAAACCCCGTATTATCGGGGAGATAATACGAGGCCAAAAAATTAATAACATGAAACATAAAAATGGCGCCCCCTTCAGGACTTGAACCTGAGACCCCCTGATTAACAGTCAGATGCTCTAACCAACTGAGCTAAGGAGGCTGCACTATGTCACAGAACTCATCTGTTTTGCGGTTGCAAAAGTACAGCTTTTTTCATTACTGACAAGTTTTTTCCATCGAAATTTTTCAAATATTTTATATCTACTTGATTATCAGGATAAAATTTTTTATTTGACGAAGGGAATCTATTTTTTCGTACCTTTGCACGAATTTTAAAATTTGAATCTTAAATCTTTGAATCACAATGAAAAAAATACTCGGAATCGGGAGCGCCTTAGTTGACATCCTGACACAAGTTCCCAACGAACAGATTCTTGAAGAATTGAACCTCCCAAAAGGGAGCATGACCTACGTTGACGCACAAACTTCCGTCGAAATCGGCAAAAAACTGGCCCACCTTGGCAATCAAATGGCATCGGGCGGCTCGGCGGCCAACACCATGAGCGGCCTTGCTCAGCTTGGCATTGAAGCGGGATTTTTGAGCAAAATCGGCAACGACGAAATCGGACGTTTCTTTGAAAAACAGATGACCGAAAGCCACGTCAAGCCCTTGATGCTGAAGAGTGAAACGCCTTCGGGCCGTGTGCAAGCTCTCGTCACTCCTGACGGCGAGCGCACTTTTGCCACTTGTCTCGGTGCAGCCGCCGAAATGTGTGCCGCCGACATCAAACCAGAACTTTTTGAAGGTTGGGACATCTTCTACGTGGAAGGTTACCTCGTAGCCAACCCCGACATGCTGAAGAAAGCCATCAGCACGGCCAAAGCCAAAGGCCTGAAAATCGCCATCGACCTCGCCAGTTACAATGTGGTGGAAGAAAGCCGCGATTTCCTCATCGACCTCATCAACAATTATGTCGACATCGTGTTTGCCAACGAACAGGAGGCCTTTGCCTTGACGGGCTTGGAGCCACAAGAAGCCTTGCGTTTTATCGCCTCGAAAGTGCAAATCGCGGTGGTGAAAGTGGGTGCCAAGGGCGCATTCGTCCAACGCGGTGAGGAAGTGGTTACCGTTCCGCCGTTGAAAGCCAATGTGGTCGACACTACAGGCGCGGGCGACATGTGGGCCGCAGGCTTCCTCGCCGGTCTTGTCAAGGATGAGCCGTTGGAGAAATGCGGCATGATGGGAGCCATTCTCGCCGCCAACATCATTGAGGTGATGGGGGCCAAGATGGATGCCGCCCGTTGGGAAAAAATTCACGCCGCAATTTCACTTTTGTAATCACAAAACCTACAAAACTTTCAAAACCAAATTATTATAATGCATGACTACGACTCCCAACCGAACTGTCGTTGACATGCTTGAACTGCATCCAAGGATGCGTTGGAAAGGAACCGGTTGGCTACTTTCTTAGTAAAAGTTTTGTGGGTTTTGAATGTTTTGTGACAATAATATATGTATTTTGGTTGAAGATATTAGGTTTTTTCGTAACTTTGCGCCCATTATAGTATTTTTCGCGAAAAGTAAATATTTAATAATTAGATAGTTAGATAAAAATGAAGGAATTCCAGACAAAAGACATCCGTAACGTTGCCCTCATCGGCGCAGCAAAATCGGGTAAGACCACCCTTGCCGAAAACATGCTTTTCGAAGGCAAGCTCATCAACAGAAAAGGCAGCACCGACGAGAAGAACACCGTCTCCGACTACCGTCAGATTGAGATGGACCGTCAGATTTCTGTCCACGCTTCCATGATGTACACCATCATTGGCGACACAAAAATCAACATCCTCGACACCCCTGGTTTCAGCGACTTCTCGGGCGACATCGTCAGCTGCCTCTACGCTTCCGACATGGCCGTCTGCACCGTGAACGCACAATCGGGTGTGGAAGCCACCACCGAGAACGCCTGGCGTCATGCCGCCAACACCAAGAAGCCCGTTGTGTTCTTCATGAACCAACTCGACCACAGCAACGCCAACTTCGACAACACAATGCGTGAACTGAAGGAATACTTTGGCGACAAGGTGACTCCCATCCAATATCCCGTCAACGCCGGTGAAGACTTCAACGCCGTCATCGACTTGATCATGATGAAGATGTTGGTCTTCAAGAACGGCAACGGCGCCCCTGAGATTCAGGACATCCCCGCCGCTGAAATGGCCAAGGCCGAAGAACTTCACAACAACCTCATCGAGCACGCCGCTGAAGGCGAAGAGAGCTTGATGGAGAAATACTTTGAAGAGATGACCCTGAGCGAGGAAGACATGGAACGCGGTATCCACTTGGGCATCGTCAACCGTGAGATGTTCCCCGTCATTTGCGGCGCCGCCAAGCGTGGCGTGGGTGTCAGCCGTCTGTGCGAGTTCCTCATCAACGCCTGCCCGTCGCCCGCCGACATGCCCGTCGTGAAGGCCAAGAACGGCACCGAGTTCCACAACAGCAACGACGACCCGACCGCCCTATTCATCTTCAAGGTTTCGACCGAACAAAACCTCGGCGACGTGGCTTGGATGCGCGTTTATGGTGGCACCGTGGCAAAGAGCCAAGACCTCGTCAACCCGCGCACAGGCAACAAGGAACGCCTCTCGCAGCTGCTCGTCTTCCGTGGCAAGAACCGTGAGGAAGTCGAAAAAGTCAATGCCGGCGACATCATCTGCACCATCAAACTGAAGGATGGCCGCATCGGTGACTCGTTGGTCGATGCCAAGATTGCCGAAGCCGCTTTCGAGGACATCCCGTTCCCCTCTCCTATCTTCACCATCGCTGTCAAAGCTGTGAACTCACAGGAAGACGAAAAGCTCGGCACCATCCTCAACGACATGCACAAGACCGACCCGACCGTCATCAGCGGCATGTCGCGCGAGCTGCGCCAAAACATCCTGCAATGCCAAGGCGAATACCAGTTCAACACCTTGAAGTGGTACTTCGACAACGTCTATAAGATTGCCGTTGAGACGGCTTCGCCCAAGATTCCGTATCGTGAGACCATCACCAAGAGCGCCAGCGCAAGCTATCGTCACAAGAAACAGTCAGGCGGTAGCGGTCAGTTCGGTGAGGTACACATGCAACTGGCTCCTTATTTCGAGGGCTACACCGACCCGAGCGAACTGCAAGTGCGCGACAAGCAAGAGTACGAACTGCCTTGGGGCGGCAAGCTCATCTTCGCCAACTGCGTCGTTGGTGGTGCCATCGATGCCCGCTTCATGCCTGCTATTTTGAAGGGTGTGAATGAGCGTTTGGAGCAAGGCCCGCTGACGGGTTCCTACGCCCGCGACATCATCTGCTACATCTACGATGGTAAGATGCACCCGGTCGACTCCAACGAAATGGCCTTTAAGATTGCCGGTCGTATGGCCTTCAGTGCCGCCTTTAAGAACGCTGGACCGACCTGCAAGGCCGCCGCGCCATCGTCATGGGCATGGACAGCGACCACAACTACCAGACCATCCACGCCAAGGTGCCGTTGGCCGAGATGGACCGCTATTCGACCTCGTTAAGCTCGCTGACCTCGGGCCGTGGCACCTTCACGATGAAGTTCGCCGAGTATCAGCAAGTGCCCACCGATGTGCAGAACCGTCTGCTCAAGGAGTACGAGGAGAGCCAGAAGGAAGAAGAATAACCATTCCTTTTATCATCATAGCATTTTTCCCCGCTGCAAGGTTTTGTGGCGGGGTTTTTTGCTTATTTTTGCGGGCATGAAATGCTGTTATCCCATAGGGCTGGTTTTGTTGTTGGTCTTGTCTGCCTGCCATAGCTCGCAGCGTGAGGCACGGCAAATGGTGCGCCGTGCCGAACTATTAGCCGACACCCAGCCCGACAGCACCGCCCGCCTGATTGACAGCGTATTGCGTATGCCCGTCTATTTCAGCGAGCGACAGCGCATGGAGATGGCCTTGCTGCAAGCCGAGGCCTTGTTTGGCGACCGTGGGCAGGAAATCTTGCCCGTGATGGATGACGATTTCTTTGATGACAAGCCCACCCTCACCACCAGCCCCGAGCTGGAGCGCGCCGCCGCCTATTACGCCCGAAAGAAGCAGTACACCAAGGCCGCCCACGCCGCGCTCTACAGCGGCTTCATACAGCAGCACTACAACGACAAGGCCGCCGCCATGCAGTCGTTTAAGGACGCGGAGCACTTTAGTGGAATTGTTAGGGATAGTCTTACCATGGCGCGAGCAGAATATCAGATGGGAAAGATGTTAGTAAACAACGGCTTGGAGAATGAAGCTACAAATATCTTGCAAACAGCAAACCAGGGTTTTGGTAAGCATTATGCTGATAAAGCTTTGGTACAAAACGTAATTGCAAATTGTTATATTCTGCTAGGTGATTATGAAAACGCAGAGCATCATCTACAATTATGTCTTGAATATGCCGACAAAGAATGTTCGTCAACCATTCAAACTAAAGCCTTAAACAATTTTGCCGTTCTGTTCAGACAAAAAGGAGAATACAATAAAGCCTTGTCCTTTCTTAATCAAGCAGAAACCATAGTAGATGACGAAGGAAAGTTGGTTGTCTTCTTAAATAAGGCCACAATATTTATGGCTCAAAAAGAAATTGATTCAGCATCCTATTGTTTCCATTACATTGAAGATAGCCTATTAAATACAAAAATTAAGGCAGAAATCAAAGCATCAGCCTATAGCGCTTTCTCACAATTTGCAGCGAGCCAAGGGAATTATTCGGAAGCATATCGTTATCGTGGGTTGTATGACCATCTTTTGTTCAACTTGATGGCTGAACGGGAGCAAAAAAGTGTCTATCGCATTCAGCAACAGTATGACTACAACGTCTTGAAAGAAACGATGAACAAGAAAGTTATCCAAAGACAACGAATCATCATGTTATTGAGCATTCTAACTGCACTTATTCTATTAGCATTTTCCAAATCCCAAATCCGTTTGGCAAGAATGCGGAAGCAGGAAGCCGAAGCCAATGCCAATTTGTTCCATTTCATGCAGCAGAACAAGGCATTGGTTGAAAGCAACATGGCTCACAAGAAGGAAATACTCGACACAACACAGCAACTGTCAGACCTGCTCAATGCAAGACTCAGGGCCATGCAACAACTTGACTATTGCCTGAAGACCCCGAAAGACAAGATAGCCCTCAAGGATTTGGAACAAGAAGTATTCGGTTCAGGTGACCATTGGGAAGCCATTAAAGAAGTTCTTGTAGCTTTGTACCCTGGCTTATGGGAATCCTTGAAACTGAAATATCCCGAAATGGACGAAATGGAACTTCGCGTGAGCATGTTGTCGCATCTTAAACTGTCCAGATTGGCAGAGTCTACGCTATTAGGTATCAGTACAAGCGTTCTCGACAAGCTTCGCACCAAGGTTCGCAAGATAATGACGGAGGATAAAACACTATAGTTTTTGCAGCAAATCACCTTGTTTTGCCTCCCGTTATTTCAGATTCCAATCTGCAAAAGTTCGGATAAGCCAATTTGTAAGTATCTGAAACCAATTTATTTACAAATAATATTATAGACAAAAGTTCGGACGGTGGTTTGGATAAACGTTGTTTCTATTATTTTCGCTCCGTGAAATAGTTCACAACATGTGTCAACAAACTGAATAATTAACTTTAATATTACCTGTAATGAATAAAAAAAAACTTATACTGATTCTCGCCATGCTGATGGCCACGACATTTGCCAAAGGCCAAAGCTACTCCGCCCTTGAAAACTACAGCTTTGGATGGTACATCCAATATATGGAAAACCTTGTGGAGTTGCAAGACGGCAACATTTTGACGAGCACAAGGTTGTTCAACGTTGATGCGACGGGGCATTATACCGATGACTATGGCTATTGCTTTCTCAAACTGAACCGCGAGGACGCCACTATCATGGATTCCGTATTTCTGCCTGACGGTTATATCAATTACCATCTTTTGGAATCTAACCCAACAGGTGACGGCTACCTTTTCATCAATCAGGTGTATGACTCTGTGACGGGAAGCAACTTTATGAAAATCCGTCATCTCCAAGACGACCTTGTTTTTAACGACGAGGTTGTCGTTCCGCTTATTGACACCCTAAATGGTGGAGCAGACCTTTTCTTGATGGAAGAAGAAAGTTTCATTATGGTGAGCCATGACGGACATGGCTCACACACCATCCAGCGTTTCAGTTTTGACGGCACCTTGATGGACAGGGCAGTCTATCCCGAATCCGACTTTGGCTTAATTTCATTAGGCATCAGAGTTTGGAGCGAGTCTCCCAAGGAATATGTACTATGGTGCTATACGCCAAGCTCACCACAAAGTTTCTATTATTCCATATTGGATTCACAACTGAACCTAATGGAAACAATAGCGTTGGAGCATTCGGCCCAATACCCCAATGTGTATTTTTGGCATCATGAAAATGCAATAGAGAGTATAGACGATATCACCTATCTTTTGGCCACTCCATACCAAAAAAACTTTTTGAATGGAAACACCCAGTGTGGGGTACAAGTCACCATACGGGATAAGGCAACGCACACAAACCAGAAAACGGTTTATTTCCCATTGATAAACCAAACAAACTCTAACAGTCCTTATGTCATTGGCGTAAGACAGGCAGAGGATGGGAATATCATCTTGGCCTACGCCGATTTGTCAGGCGACAACCAACTATCTGTGGTTATGCTGGATGCTAACCTGAGTGTGTTGTGGCAGGAATACTATCTCAACCTTGGCGAATGGGATTATGCAAGATGTATGAAATTGCTTAAAAATGAAGGCATTGGAATTGTGGGAAGCCGTAGTAGTGCACCCAGAGTGTTTGTCCTTTTCGTGAACAACGACTATGATTCATTGGATGAACAGGGTATCACCGTCCGTCCATACACCTATTGGCCCAACCCCGCCCAAAGTGAACTCCACCTGATTTATTCTCCCGACGTGCAGCCCGCCCGAATCGAGCTTTACGACTTGCAAGGCCGCCTGTTGCAAACACAGACACAAAACCTTGAAAGCATCGGACTGGAAGGCCTTTCGGCAGGGCAGTATCTGATGAAAGTAACTCTCAAAGATGGAAAGACTTTTACCGATAAGGTGGTGAAGGAATAAAGGACACACACAATGACAAATTCAGGATGATGAATTAAACGATTTTTGAATTCAGATTCTGCTAATCAAAATATATTGCTATTTTTGCGCGGTCTAACCACAATTGAAAAGCATTATGAAAACGAAACTAAGAATCTTATCCGTCATAGCACTTGTAGTATTTTTTGGCGGAAAAACCCTTGCGCAAGAGCCTGATTTCCTGTTCGAGCATCCTTACCCCTACCCTGTTCCCGATGATTTTATGTTTACTGGGGCTTATTTAGGGGAAATGCCTTACACCACTTCTTTGGAGATGGGTTCAGGTGATGGCTATCTTATTGCCATGAGTGCCAACATCAATGCTGATGTGATGGAAACAGACACCGTCGCCCGCCCGCCTGTGGTCTACAAGGTGTCGCTTGAAGGGAATGTAGTTGGTGAGCTGACGCTCGGACATGAAGGCCGCTTTGCCTTCATATACCGTTTGTTCGACGACCCCGACGACAACGAATGCTGTCTTGCCGTCGGATTCATCCACGACAACGACCTTCACTATAACCGGATTCTGTTGTCCAAGTTTGATTACGACCTTAATCTTTTGTGGCAAGAGGAAGTGGAAATGCCAGAGCCTCACCGAAGGTATATCGGATATCCGAATTTCATCGACCATTCAGGAAGAATACTGTTTTCCGGCGTCGATTCCGACAATGGTTTCTATGGTTATCCCAAATACGCTCTCATTTCCACAAACGGGGAAGTGGAGACCGTCATGGATTACCCGCATTTGGTGGATGTCTATCTTTCACAGAGTGTAGCATTTGAATACAATGACGGCAGCGGGGATTTCGGCTTCGTCGTGACGGAAATCGATGAGGATCCACTTCACGACAGCATTTTCCTTTGCCGGATGAACAATGACCTTGAACTGGTGGGCAGGCGATTCATCCCTTCGATTAGTGATTTCAATGCATACCAGTATAATATGGTGCTTCTCTCGTTGTCGTATGCCACCAACTGTTTTTCCCTGTCGGATGGTTCCGTGGCCCTCATTGGAGATGGTTACCTGTCACAGGAGAATTATCAGCACGAATGGGACCACAATCCAGTGGTGGGTTTCTTCAAATTAAACCAAGATGGAGACATCATAGCCTATGCATCTTATGGTCAGGGTGATTTCGGATATCCGAATGACAGCATCAAGGTTAGTCAAGCAACTGGTGACATGGTTGGTGACGACAACCTATACATTACCTATAGTTTGGGACAGCCTAATGGTACGGGGATTGATTATACGAATTGTTTCGTTGTGGTAAGACTCGACAGCGAGGGCAATGTCATTTGGAAGAGATATTGGGACAGGTATTATCCCGTATATGGAAAGAAAGTATATTGGCCGTATTATGCAACGGCCACCAAAGACGAAGGTTGCCTTTTGACTGGCTTTTGCTACCATTCGGAACAGGCGGATCCTGAAATCTTCATGCTTAAGTTCTTCGCCGATGGCTCGCTTTCCGTTCCCGAAATGGAAACCTTTGTCCGTCCCTACGCCTTCTACCCCAATCCCGCCCAAAGCGAACTCCACCTGAGTTATTCTCCCGACGTGCAGCCCGCCCGAATTGAGCTTTACGACTTGCAAGGCCGCTTGTTGCAAACCCAGACGCAGGGCCTTGAAAACATCGGACTGGAAGGACTTGCGGCTGGGCAGTATCTGATGAAGGTAACTCTCAAAGATGGAAAGACTTTTACTGATAAGGTGGTGAAGGAGTAAATTTATATTGTTTCCATTATGATGTGCTGGTAAACTCGGTAGTTGGCTTTTTATGATAAAATTTGCAATACAACCGCAATAATGTACAAAAAATGATTATTTTTGCGGCTGTATTGCAGATTCAAAAAGGATGGACACAAACGAAATAAGCCTTAATGATTGGATAACCCACAGGATGCTGAGAGGCAACTACCTTTTTACAAAGGATGATGTTACACATTCATTCCCGCTAAAAAACCAAAACTATTTGAGAACCAACATCAGCCGTCTGACCAAAAAGGGAGTCATCATTTCGCCTTGGAGAAATTTTTATGTGGCTGTGCCAGAAGAGTATCGCCTAAAGGGAGTGGTGCCACCTTTATTTTATATTGACAGCATGATGCGTTTCTTTGGAATGCCTTATTATGTTGCCCTGCTTTCGGCGGCTTCGTTATATGGAGCCGCCCATCAAGTGCCGCAATTTTTTATGGTGATGACAAATGATGACATTCGAAGCATTGACAGAAACGGTATAAGAATCGTTTTTGTATCAAGAAAGCGAATTCCGACGACGTTTTTAGCCAAAAAGAGGGTGCAGACGGGTGATGTCAATGTGTCGTCGCCAGCATTGACGACACTTGATTTGATCGAATACGAAAGGAACATCGGTGGACTTGGCAGGGCTTGTGAGGTGTTGGTTGAATTGATGGAAAAAGTGGATTTCATCGATATTGGAGAAGATTTCTACAATATTTCACAAATACCAGTATATCAACGACTTGGTTATCTTCTCGAAGAAGTTTTGGGAGAAAAGAAGCAAGCCGATTTACTATTTGAAGGCTGCAAAAAGGCTGGATTGGTTTTCAGAAAAACACCTTTGAAAAAAGGAAAGGCAACCCAGCAAGCGGCTGTCACCCGATGGAAAATGCAAGTTAATACCGAAATAGAAATGGATGAGTTATGATACCTGAAGTATACATTAGAGGTTGGCGAGAGTATGCTCCGTGGACTGAGGATGCCATGGTAGAACAGGACTTGTTGATTTGTAGGGCTTTGGTAGCCATATTTAGCGATGAATTTTTGGCTGAGCAATTGGCTTTCAGAGGTGGAACGGCCTTGAATAAACTCTATTTACAGCCACAGCAACGCTATAGCGAAGACATTGACTTGGTTCAAATTCATCCAGGCCCGATAAAGCCTATCATTTCCAAACTTGGCGAAGTGCTGTCGTATATGCCAAATAAAGTCGTAAAGCAGAAACGTTATAACAATACCTTGTTGTTCAGGATAGAGTCGGAGATTGCACCAATTGTTCAAATCAGGCTGAAAGTGGAAATAAACTGTTTTGAGCATTTATTATAATTACAAATCCGTCTCTTTCCAAATCTGGCTGAACGACTTGTGCGCAAACTCGGGCAAGGTGCGGCGAGTACCCCAAGTTTGGGCGTTGACGAAACGCTTCAACTCCAACTTCTTCATAAACAACGGACTATCCAACTTCTTGCGCGACTTGCAATGCCAAATCATCAGGCGGAACATGGCGTCGAGTCTGGAGTTGCCAGCCTTTTCCTCGTTCACGAAACGTCGGTTTTCTATCATCAAGTCGTCCAACGGGATTTTGACGGGACAAATCTCAGTGCAACGGCCACACAAGGCACAGGCTGAGGTGAGATGAGCAAAATCTTTCAAGTCGTTCATCAACGGAGTCATCACCGTACCCATCGGGCCGACATGAGACGAGCCATAGGTATAGCCACCCACATTCTTGTAAATCGGGCACACGCTGACGCATGCGCCACAATGAATGCACGAAATCACCTGACGCTGCCGCTCATGCTCCAATAGTTGCGAACGGCCATTGTCAAGCAAGATGACATACATCACTGAAGGGCCGTTGCCTTCGGTGGCCGGACCGAAAGTGATGCTGTTGTAGGCCGCCATAGACTGACCCGTGGCATGAGACGACAACAAAGGCAGCATCACACTTAAATCATCGAGATTTGGGATGACTTTGCCAAGACCTGCCACCACGATATGCACTTTGGCTTGCGAACTGGCTTTCAATATATTGCCTTCATTCTCAGTCAGCACAACGCCACCTTCATTGGAGAGCAGAAAATTGGCACCTGTGATGCAAACCTTCGCTTCCTTAATGGTATTGCTTGTCTTGAAACGCACGAAATTGACCATTTGCTTGGCGTTGCTATCGGGCTTCAGCTTGAAGTTTTCCGTCAGCACGGCATTGATTTCCTCTTTTGAAAGATGAATGGCCGGCGCAAGCGGGTGATACGACTTTTGATGGGCCGTTTGCAACACAAAACGCGATACGCTCGTTTCGGTCAAAGCAATGTTTTTTCGTTCCAAAAAGTCGTTCAGTCCAATCTCGTCAAGCACCATTGAGTTGGAGCGCGACACGGCGTTGGCCCGTTCCATGGTGATGATTTCGTAAATCAAAGAAAGAGCATCGTTGGCATTACGCGCCCAAAGCACCTTGCCGCCATTGGCGTTGAAATGAGTCTCAAAGTCGACCAAAAGTTTCTCCAACTTCATCACCGACTTGTTGCGCAGCGTGTAGGCACGTTGTTTCTCAAGGTCCATATTGCGGTAGTTGACCTTGCCACGTACAAAACTGCTCTCGTAACAGCCTGTGCTATAGTTGATTTTCTGCCAATGCTCTTCGTCAAAAGCAATCTCTGCGGCTTCGTTGAATAATTTTGCGTTGTTGGTCATAGCTCAAAATTGTTCTATTTTCTCCACTCTTCTTGTATGTCGGCCACCTTCGAAACTTGCTGAAAGGAAAGCCTGAACTATCTCCCAAGCCAAGTCACACGGAATGAAGCGTCCAGGTAAAGTCAAGATGTTGGCGTCGTTATGTTGGCGGGCCAATTTCGCCAATTCCACGTTCCAACACAAGGCAGCGCGCACATGTGTGTGATGATTGGCCGTCATTTGGGCGCCGTTTCCACTGCCACAGAGGATGATTCCCAAGGGATATTCGTTTCTCGAAATCGCTGTTGCCAAAGGATGGATCATGTCGGGATAGTCGACACTATCGGCGCTATGGGTGCCATAATCGCGCACTGTATAGCCCGCAGCTTCCAATTTTCCAATCAAAAACTGCTTCATCTCGAAGCCACCATGATCGCTTGCTATAGGAATTGTTTGATTCATTTTTCAGTTGTTGATAAATATTTTGCAAAGGTACATTTTTTCGTCGTTTTCATCCGCCCTATTGCATTATTTATGAAAGACTTATCTGCTTGGCATCAGCCAATAAGATAGGGTTAATTATTTGTTTTACAATAAAATAGTAAGTTATCAACAGCTTTTTTGTTGATAACTTTTTTGATTGGGCACATAAAATCCATCGATGTGTTGAAAACTTTGAAATGGGTCTTTTTTCAACCTTCAAACACGACAAAATGAACAACATTTTTGAAAAACACGTGCCATTTTAGGTATTGATTCAAAAATCATCGGATAAACGAAAACTTGTAAATGCACTTGAAAAATAATTTCTTACTTGTTTTTTGTTTTCCGTTCTCAAACCGAAAACGATTAATGCAAGAATTTTATTGAAAAGTTTTCAACCAATTCACAACGCTATGAACATCATCAAAAACTTTATAAAAACATTAAATTGAAAATTTGATAATGTTGATTTGCGTTGTTGAAAACTAAACTCGGCAGTTTTCGGTTTTGTTTGTCGCAAAATGTCTATCTTTGAGCCGTAAAAACCGACCGTTTCATGCAAGGAAAAATCAAGGCCATAGGATTGTTGATGTTGCTTTTGGTATTAAGTTTGGGAGTGTTTTCCCAGTCTGAATATCAGCAGTTTACCTATCCAAGTGGACAAGTGTCGAGCGAAGGCGTTTTGCGTGATGGCCGTCCCGATGGGCTTTGGAAAACCTACTATGAGAGCGGTCAGTTGAAGTCGATAGGCAAGCGCACCGATTTCCTGTTGGATAGCACTTGGGTTTTCTTTGCAGAGAATGGTGACACGAGCCTGATCGTGAATTATCGGAACGACTTGAAGAATGGACCGCGTGTCACCTACAGTGAAAATGAAATGATGGTTGAGCCATTTGTCAACGATGTGCGCCAGGGAGAAGGCAAGCGTTATGATAGAAAGGATCATCTGTTGCAAACTGTGATGTTCAAAAACGGTTTGGAGGAAGGCATTTCTCCCGTGTTTGATACCACTGGCCTCTTGCGCGAAATTGTCAACTATCGCAAGGGTTTTGTAATGACTCGTGAAGCCTTGAACCGTTATGACCATGAGGGCAAGAAACATGGCTATTGGAAGACGTTTTTCGATGATTGGAGCCTTCACACGGAGTGTTATTACAAGCATGGCCTGCGCGAAGGATTTTACAAGGAATACGACGAAAAAGGCAACCTCAAGAAGATTGCAAAGTATGTGAACGATGTGGAGCAAGTGCTTGAAAGCGACATGAAACCGCTGATTGTGCAGCACGAATACTATCCGAATGGTAGAGTGAAAAGAGAAGCTTCGTTTCGCGATGGTCGGCGCGAGGGTGTGTGGCGCGAGTTTGATGAAGAAGGCAATGTAATCAATTCACAAACTTATAAAAAAGGTGCCTTGGTGAGTGAAGGCGTGGTGGGTACTGATGGCAAGCGTCGTGGTGAGTATAAGGAGTTTTTCGCTGACAGTTCTTTGCGGGCTGAGGGTCTTTTTATCGATGGATTGCGCTCTGGCGAATGGAAGTTCTATTATCAAAACGGCAAGCTGCAAGAGGTCGGTTCCTATAAGGAAGGTGAGCCTGACGGCGTGTGGATTTGGTATTATGACAACGGACAGAAACAAATTGAGGAACAATTCTATAAGGGTCAGCATAACGGACCTTACAAGGAATACGACTCCAAAGGAAATGTGATTGTCAGCGGCACTTATTTTGATGGAATGAAGAACGGAAAATGGATTGAGGACATCGGTGACATGCGTACTGAGGGCGAATATAGAAACGACAAACAGGTAGGCGAATGGACGTCGTATTATGACAACGACAAGATGGCCTTCAGAGGCACGTTCAATGCCGGTTATCCTGACGGTGAGCATTTCTTTTATTATGAAAACGGGAAACTCCGTGAGATTCAAAGCTATGCTGCTGGAGTGCGTCATGGCGATTGGAAAAAATATTTGGACACTGGAGAATTGTATTTCACCATCACCTACGAGCAAGGCAAGGAAGTGAAATATGACGGCGAGGCTTTGGACGAAGACGAAATTATAAAAGAGTAATGTTATCACAAAACTTGCAAAACCAACAAAACTATTTTGGACAAGAAAAGTCGCCAACTGGCTCCTTTTCCCTAAGCCGACTTTTCGGCTTTGCAACGGAACCCGGTCGGGTGACGTTGCGGATTAGGGTTTTGAAAATTTTGACAGTTTTGTGACAAAAAGAAAAGAAGCATGACCATTCCCTATTTGAAAAAAGGTTCTAAAGTAGCCATCGTTGCGCCAGCGCGTTGCGTCATACCTGAAGAAATGGCCTATGCCATACAATGGCTGAAGGAGCAGGGGTTTGTCCCCGTTTATGATGACAGGCTTTTCGCTGTTCATCATATTTTTGCAGGCGACGATGATTTTAGGGCGACTGTCTTTCAAGAATACCTTGACAATGAGGAAATTGAGGCCATTTGGCTTGCTCGTGGCGGCTACGGTGGCATCCGTATCATTGACAAGTTGGATTTCACCAAGTTTTTGCAGCATCCGAAATGGATTGCGGGCTTCAGCGATAGCACGGTCATTCACGGCAAGTTGCAACGTTTGGGCGTTCCTTCGCTTCATTCGTCCATGCCTTTTTATTTTGCGAACAAAACAGAGGTAGCCAAACAGTCATTATTTAACGCATTGACGGGCAAATGTTTGCATTATGAATTTCCCGCGAATCCGTTGAATCGTTTAGGAAAAATGGAAGGTGAAATCGTTGGAGGAAACTTGTCCGTCCTAATGGGTATGAACGGCTCCGATATTTTTCCCGAAACAGACGGAAAAATCCTCTTCATAGAGGAAGTTGACGAGTATATCTACCACATTGACAGGATGATGCACTGTTTGAAACGCGCTGGAAAACTGGCTCATCTGAAAGGCCTCATCGTGGGTGGCCTGACCCAAATCAAAGACAACACGCACCCCTTTGGCCAAACCGTTGAGGAAGTGATTGCAGAGGCTGTTTCTGAATACGATTATCCTGTTTGCTTCGGTTTCCCTGCGGGGCATTTCGACGATAACCGTGCGGTGTTTTTCGGGATAAACTCTCGATTGATGGTAACGGATGAAAAGGTGGTTTTTTGGAATGATGGAACATTTTCTTTGTTAGGAGTGAAATGAATAAGTGTTTGAATGTTATATGTGTTTTATTGGGATTGTTGCTTTTTTCTTGTTTTGGAGGAAAGGAAACACAATCCAATGATGGACAAGGCAATAGTGCTCATGCGGCATTGGCAGTGATTGACACCTTAATGTGGCACCATCCCGACAGTGCGCTGGCGGTGATGATGGAGTTTGCGGCAAGCCCCGAGGCTGACAGCGTCAATGTGTTTGAGGGGCATTATTGTCAGGTGCTGGTGGCGGAGCTGCTGTTTAAGAATGATTATGGGCAAAGCAACCGAGCGGAGGTGCTGAAGGCGGTTCGATATTTTGATTCGATTGTGGGGATGGATGGAGCGGATGCATACGGGAAAGCGGACACACGCGGTGTGTCCGTACAAAAAGGTGTGTCCGTACGGGAGCGGGAGGCGTTTTTGGCGGCACGGGCGCATTATATTAATGGTGCGGGCTACTATGAGCGCGACAGCCTTATTGACGCTTGCGAGGAATATCTCAATGCCTTGCGGATGATGGAGGGGCATTTTGAGGAGAAGGCTTTGGTGGGACACAAGGCTCGGTTTATGGCTTTGACTTATAACCGACTTGTGGAGTTACTCCAGGATTGCGCCTACCTCTCCATACGCAGTTTCCAACGTGCTTTACAGGATAGGAAAGCAATATGACAAATTGAAGGTGGCAGACAGCGCGGCCTATTACTATGATAGAGCTTTGGAAATCATGCCCGACAGGAACAATTTAATTTACAGGGATATCGTTTCATCGCGTGCATTGTTTGATTACGAGTGGCATCACGACACTATTAGGGCATTGGACAGTTTGAAAAGGATGGCGACTCAAGCAGCAAATGAAACGGAAAGATTACACCGATTTCCGGCTATTGGCAACATTTACCAAGATATCAGGCAATATGATTCTGCAAAAGCCTATTTGATGCCTGTGTTTGAGTCTGAAAACGAAGCCATCGACAAAAAACTTGCTGCCAGAGTTTTGCATATTATTGCCATAAGCGAGGGCGATACCTTGAACGCCAGTCAATATGCCCAAATCCTTGTAGAAGATGTGACCTCGACAGCCAATAAACAGTTACGAAACTCGCAATTGAACGACCTGTTTCAGAACTACTTGCAGGAGAAGCAGGAAAAGGCTTTGGCCTTGGAGCGGCTGAAGGCACAGCGGAGGAACCTTTGGATAGGTGGCACGGTGGCATTGCTGGCCATTGTGGGGTTGGCGGTGGCCATCGTGACACGGCGCAGCCACAAAAAACGCTTGGCGGCGCAAGAGGCGGAGGCGCAGCGGCGGTTAGATGAGGCTTCACAACGGTTGAGCGAGGCCTCGCAACGGCACGACGCGGCGGAACGAGAGCTTCAGACGAAGGTGGAACAGGCCACACTGCACACGAAGGAGGTGCTGCAGCAACGGGCGATGGCGCTCTACCATGGCAAGGAAAAGGACAAGTTGCAGCGGATCCTTGCCGAGTTTGACGGCGCTTATCCGAAGACGTACGAGCGGATGATGGCGGCCTACCCCGACCTTTCCATGCAGGAGTACGAGCTTTGCATGTTGGGCTACTTCGACTTTCGCGCCAAGGAGATTGCGCAGCTGATGGACTTGCAGGAGGGCACGGTGTATCGGTACCGCTCCACCATCAGAAAAAAGACCGGAGCCGACGATTTGGAGGCTCTCATGGGCCGATTCCTGGACTGAAAAGGGCTGCTTTGAGGGCTTTTTTCGTTGCATAAGGCAAGAAATACCTTGATTTTTTAGAGCGTAATTCGTTGATTATCAGAATAGGCATTCTGAAAAACCTTGATTTTGCCTTTGCTGGTGGATTTTTTCGTTGATTTTTGTTATAGTTTTGCGGAAACGAATTTTAAAACTATAACACCATGAAAAAAATTAGACTTTACACCCTGGTTGCGCTGCTGGTGATGGTGGGCGGGGTGACGATGCAAGCCCAAACCTTCAGTGCCGTCTGCGAGACGGGACAGTCTTTGCGTTACACGGTCACAAGCCAAAACCCACCCGAAGTTGAACTTGTGCAATGCGAAGATCGTTTTGGAGGAGTCACTATTCCTGACTCAGTGATTTTTAATGGCACGAACTACGCTGTTGTCTCCATAGGAATGTCGGCATTTGCGTTAGAAGGTACTCTTTTCAACGGACCTTTGTCCATTCCCAACACGGTTAGAAACATTGGGATAGACGCTTTTTCGGATTGCCGTTTCACTGGTCCGTTGGTGATTCCCAATTCCGTTGAAACAATTGGCTTCAGGGCGTTCATGAATTGTGACAGGTTCACCAGCTTGACCTTATCGGAGTCTTTGACCGTCATTGAGTCTTTGACCTTTTTGCAGTGCTATGGATTTAGGGGCGACCTGAAAATCCCTGAATCTGTTAGATATGTTACGCCAGAGGCATTTGAGAATTGCAGATTTGACGGCACATTATACCTTTCGCCACAAATGGTATATATCGATGGAGGTTTTGAGAATTGTTACATGTTTAAGGCCGTCGATATCCCTGAAGGCGTAAGCAATATACTTCATTCTGCCTTCGACTTCCTGCAATATGCCACAGAACTGACGCTTCCTTCAACGATTACGTTTATTGGGGACGACGCTTTCTGCCGTTTGTTCTTCCTTGAGCAAATGACGGTGAAGGCCATTGACCCTCCCTATCTTGAGGAAGGAGCTTTTCTCAACACTAACCGCGACATTCCCGTCTATATTCCGATGGGAACGATTGAGGATTATCGGAATGCAGAGAATTGGTCGGAGTTCACCAATTTCATTGAGGTTGATATGACGAGCCTTGCCGAGCAGGAGAGCAATGTGGAGATGGAAGTCTATCCGAACCCTACACGCAATTTGGTTCAAGTTGTGTTGCCCAACGAGGCCGAGGCCACGGAAATGGAGCTCATCAACATGAGCGGCCATGTGGTGGCCACAAAGACTTTCAGCGGCAAGGGCGGTTGGATGGAGATGGGCGACTTGCCCAAAGGGATGTACATGCTGAGGATCCGCAATGCGGAAGTGTGCCTCACACGGAAAGTGCTGAGGGAATGAACTAATGTGTAACTTTGCAAACGACAAATCATTAAAACAGAATAACCTATGAAGAAACTATCATTTATTCTTGCCGCATTTCTGGTATGCGGAGCGATGCAAGCGCAAATCTCGTTCGACTTTCAGGCGACTCCTTAGCACCAAACAACTTCCTTGTATCTCCACGATTGACATTGGCCCCTGGCAGTTATATCGGTCTCTGGGCGCATCCTTTGGACGAGTCCCGTCCCGCCGAGCATTGGGCTGTATGTGTTTCCACTACGGTAAACGACGACCCTATGGCTTTTACCATATTGCAAGAATGGACACTTTCTTTCAATCCCCTTCATCCTGGCGAATGGACACAATACTTTGTTGATTTAAGCCTATATGCTGGTCAGGATGTCTATATCGCCATTCGTCATTTCTTTTGGGAGGGTTTTGAAACAACTCAATCCGCCATTTGCATTGACGATATTTATATTGAAGGTTCGTATGATGGGGTCGAAGAAGAGGCAGAAAGCATTGGCGTTTATCC
>CACZNA010000059.1:0-21554 GCA_902782455.1 uncultured Bacteroidia bacterium
TTTTGAAACAACTCAATCCGCCATTTGCATTGACGATATTTATATTGAAGGTTCGTATGATGGGGTCGAAGAAGAGGCAGAAAGCATTGGCGTTTATCCTAATCCGGCAAGGGACAGGGTTGTTATTGAAGGTGTTGAAGCTGCCGAAGTGCAGGTTTACAATGCCCTTGGGCAGATGGTGAAGACCGTGCGGGGGACGAATGAGATTGATTTGAGTGGATTGGTGGAAGGGGTTTATTTGGTGAGGATTATGGATGCAGATGGAAAAGTTTACACGAACAAAATCACGAAACGATGAAAAACATTAGACTTATTGCATTGGTTGGGCTTGGCCTTATGGCGAGTAACCTTTTTGCACAAGTTCCCGGCAGATGGGAAGACCCGATGAAGGTGGATGTCTCTGTAATCAGCAACCAAAACAATGCCGTTTCCGATTATCCTTGGGAGATTACCGACAGCCAGTCCTTTGACGGTTCCTTCTCCATGCGGGCGTTGAATGCCAGCATAGACAATTCGACTTCGGCCTATGATTTCCAATCAGGAAATCTGCTGTATTCTATCATAAACACAGATCCTCCACAAGTAAGTCTTGGTGGGCATATAGACGGTACGGCAGCGACAGGAGTACTAATTATTCCTGAAACAGTGGATTATGAAGAGGTTACATATACAGTGACTCAAATTGGGTACATGGCTTTTGCAGGTTGCTCTGGTTTAACTGGACATTTAACCATTCCCTCGACAGTGGAAACCATCAATGTTGGTGCTTTTCAAAATTGTAGCGGCTTTACCGGAGACCTTGTCATTCCCAATTCCGTGACCTTGTTGCTAGGCAGAGCTTTTTGGAACTGCACTGGGTTTGATGGGTACCTCACGCTTTCGAACTCCATATCGAAAATCTACGGCTGTACGTTTTGTGGATGCACTGGGTTGAGTGGCACGTTAGTAATTCCTGATTCCGTTACGGAAATAGCTGCCGAAGCTTTTACGTCATGTGGTTTTACAGGAACACTTGTAATTCCCAATTCTGTGACCAAAATGAGCGTGGATCTAGAATATACTTTTGAAGGTTATGGTTCATTCCAAGACTGCACGGGATTTACCGACCTTAAGCTTCCAAATACAATCTCCATAATCGGCGACTACTGTTTCGCACAATGTACAGGTCTTTCGGGGGAACTTTTGATACCGGAAGGCGTGACGGAATTATGGAACCACGCGTTTTGGTCATGCGATAATCTGACTTCTGTCAAGTTCCCCAATAGTTTGACTGTGATAGGTTATGCAGCGTTCGAATATTGTGAGAGCCTTACTGGCACACTTGATATACCATTGTCCGTTACAAAAATCTATGGTCTGGCTTTTTCATATTGCCAAAACATCAGTGCCATCAACCTTCATTCGGGCATTCAGCTCAGTGGAATCTATATTTTTGATCATTGTACGAGCCTTACCGAAATTAAGATCCCTGAAGGGTGGGATAGAACAAGTCAAGGCACCTTTAGTAATTGTTCAAGTCTTACCAAGGTCTCTCTTCCTGAAAGTATGAAAGCAATTGAATCCGATTGCTTTAAGGGATGTATCAACTTGTCCGAAATCAATCTTCCTCAAGGCATCACTTCCATTGGAATAAAGGCTTTTTCCCATTGTGTTAGCCTTTCTGGAGAATTAATCATCCCTGATTCAGTTGAGCGGATTGAGGCGTTTGCGTTAGATTCGTGTACTGGTATTACAAGGATTGTTTTGGGACAATCTGTCAACTTTGTGGCTGAACCTGCATTTAGGAATACTCGTTTGGAATCAATGGTCATCAGAGCCATAACACCTCCCGAGTTGAAATACATCACGAATCAAAGTAATCTGTCATTAGACCTTCCGATTTTTGTCCCCTGTAGCACTTTGGAAGCCTATCAGAACGCCGAAGGATGGAGTGAGTTTACCAATTTGCAAGAGAGTTTAAACGTAGTTTTATCGGTGGTTTCGGACGATGAAACTGCGGGAACGGTCAGGGTTTTAAAAGAGGCTACTTGTGAGGATAAAATGGTGCAAGTGGAGGCTATTCCCAATGAAGGCTGTTCGTTCTTCCATATAGCTTTGAGCTTGAAGAGGACATTGAACTTGTTGCGCATTTTTCGGGAACAGGGCTGGAGGAATTGGGTCAATGCGTCTCCGTTTATCCCAATCCTACCAGTGGGGTTGTGCGAATCGAGGGCGTTGAGGCTGATGAGGTGCAGGTCTATAATGCCCTTGGGCAGTTGGTGAAGACGGTGCGGGGGACGAATGAGATTGATGTAGCGGATTTAGAGAAAGGCGTTTACTTACTGCGCATCTACGACAAGCAAGGCCTATCCCATACGAATCGGATAACGGTTACGAAATAAGCGATGAGAAAAATATAGCCTCAATCCAGCATAAGAGTTGAGGCTTTTTTGTGGAAAATGTACGATTGGGTTGCCGGAAATGTAAACGGATGGGTTACACTTGGTGTTTGTGAATTTATCACAAAACCTGCAAAAGTTGGATTGAAGAAATAAATCATATTCTTCCTTAATTGTGTGTTACTGTTCAAATAAACTTTGCTATTTTTGCAACATCGTTGCGGATTTTTCAAGAATATCCGCAATCATGTTGCGGATTTTTCGGGAATTTCCGCAGTTATGGGATTATCAAAATAATTCTCTGTTCGCGCCACTCCGAGAATCATTCGAAGAAATCACCCCAGCAGGGCCAATCCACCACCGAAACAGAAGGCATTGTTCTTCCGAATTTGCAAATTCGGAAGCCGCGAATAACAGCATTTGCAATGCGAAAAAAGTCTTAGCTTTCCTTTGCAATCCGATTCATCTCATTCAGGATGTGTTTTAAGTTTTCAGGCTTGGTCAGGTTGAGCCAATCGCAGAAGGTGATGCCCATGTATTTCGCGGTCTTTTTCCAGTTTCCCTTGTGGTCTTTCTTGAGCGAGAAAATGTAGGAGTTGCCGCTGCCAAGCAGCACTTCTTTCAAGGCGCAAACCTTGTAGACAATCTCGTTGAATAGACTTTCGCTCGTCACGCCGGTCTTGCACTCGATGACAAACAACTTGTTCGCCTTGATGAAGCACACGTCCAATTCATTGTTGTGGCGGATTTTGCCGTTGGAGATGTGTACACCCATAGCGATGTCGTCGGGCTGCAACACCTCTTTTATTAATGCATAAACGTATTCCTCAAACCAACCTCCCGTAAGGTATTCGATTTCATAGTTTTGCAGCGAGCCTGGTCTTTCGGGAACGAAGCCGATGAATTCCAAGAACTTGCAGAGGTTTGGGATGGCTGTCATGTAGTCCTTGTCGGGGTTCTCGACTTGCGAAATGATGAGGAATTTCCAGTTGCGGTACTTCTCGCGCAGGGTTTCCATCACCTGATAGTCGCCACGACTGAACATGTTTTGCGAGAACATAGTGAACAAATGCTGCGAAAATGCCGTTTCCTTCACCTGTTTGCGCGGTTGGTCCACATCGCTTTCAAGTCCGTAGAGGCCGAAATACTCCTTCAGCGTCATGCGGTGCTTGATGGGGAACACCTTGTCATCATCGTCATAGATGCTGTTGTCGAAAATGGTCTTTACAATCTGGTTTTCACGGGTTTGCGTATAGAAAAACAAGGTGTTGAACTCCTCGAAAACATGTTGCACCGAGAGGGTCATATAACGGTTGCCGCCCGCGAGATTAAGGTAGTATTGCTTTTCCTGGCTCAATTGGTTTTTTATGGTACGACAAATGCGTTCATAAAGCAGGTTGTTCTGATAACGCTTGATGATGATTTTTTTTACCAACATCTCACTGATTTCCAATTGCTTGGCAAGAAGGTCAATACAGTCGGCTTCCTCTTGTGTGGAGATGAAAAGCAACTCGTCGTTCTCCTCATAATATTCCTTGGTGAACAAGTACGCCGGCATCGGGTTGCTTTTGTCGATGATATTTACTATGGTTTTGGACATAATTAGTTATTTTTACATGACAGCACTATATATACTTTGTTTGACGAAGGCATTGAGAGAAACGCCTTCAGCTTGGGCCATAGCGACAGCTTTGGCATGAAGATCGGCGGGAATGCGGACATTGAAACTGCCTGTGTATGATTTGTGTAGCGGTAGACAGTGGGTCTTGCAATGTTCGATATAGTCTTCTACGGCATTAATAAAGTCTTCCTTGAGCTCTGCAAGAGTGTTGCCTTCGTAGGTAATCAACGTACCCTTGTCCAATCCAAGTATCTTTCCATAAAGCGTATTGTCGTCCAATTCCGCCTCGATACTTCCGATGAAACCTTTGTATTTTAGTGTATCCATTTTAGATGAGTTTGTTTTCAGTTAGGTAATTTACAATGTCTTTCAGTGCCTTTTCTTTAATGATGCTT
This sequence comes from uncultured Bacteroidia bacterium, assembly GCA_902782455.1. GTDB lineage: Bacteria > Bacteroidota > Bacteroidia > Bacteroidales > F082 > Limimorpha. The sequence continues at coordinate 4,395 of CACZNA010000059.1, forward strand.
GAAGGATGCGGCTTGTGTGCCAAATATTGCATTTGCTTTTCTTTGTTGTAGAATCTCACTCTTGATCCCGATGTCTTTCCCTTATCATCTTTCTCAAAACCAAGTCGAAATAAAACCGCTTCCAACTCTGCAAAAGTGAAGTCTTTAGGCAATTGGCATAACCGCTGTATAAGTTTGTCCTTTTTGGTCATTTGTAACTGATATTCGGTTGCAAAGATAAGTTTTTTTTGTTTATCTACCAAATTTACAAAAAAAAGGCAGCCGAAGCCGCCTTTTTTGGTAAGATGAAAACAATGTCATCATTTCTTAATCGCCGCAATGCCAGGCAGTTCCTTGCCTTCGATGGCTTCGAGCAGGGCACCGCCGCCAGTGCTGACATAGGAAACTTGGTCGGCGAGGCCGAACTTGTTGATGCAGGCCACCGAGTCGCCGCCGCCGATGAGCGAGAAAGCGCCGTCCTTGGTGGCTGCCGCAATGGCCTCGGCTATGGCCTTTGAACCCACAGCGAAGGTGTCGAACTCAAACACGCCGCAGGGACCGTTCCAAAGGATGGTCTTCGAGCCTTTGATGACGTTGGCAAACAATTCGCGGGTCTTCGGGCCGATGTCCATGCCTTCCCAGCCTTCGGGAATGTTCATTGGGTCAACCACTTGGGTGTCGGCATCGTTGGCGTTCCTTGGCCTTGGCAAGGATGTCGAGAGCGAGATCGAGTTTGTCCTCTTCGCAAATCGAGTTGCCGATTTTGCCGCCGAGAGCTTTCTTGAAGGTGTAGGTCATGCCGCCGCAAAGGATGAGGTTGTCGACCTTGGTGAGCAGGTTCTCGATGATTTCAATCTTCGTGGAGACCTTCGAGCCACCCATAATAGCAGTGAAAGGATGCTGGATTTCGTTCATCACCTTGTTCACGGCGGCCACTTCCTTGCCCATCAGGTAGCCGTACATCTTGTGGTCGGCATCGAAATAGTCGGCGATAAGGGCGGTGGAGGCGTGGGCGCGGTGAGCCGTGCCGAAAGCGTCGTTGATGTAGTATTCGCCATAGCCGGCAAGGGTCTTGGTGAATTCCTTCTGCGAGGCTTTCACGGCCTTCTTGGCTTCGTCGTAGCCTTCCTCGCCTTTCTCGATGCCGCGCGGCTTGCCTTCCTCTTCGGCATAGAAGCGGAGGTTTTCAAGCACCAAAACCTCACCGGGTTTCATGGCAGCCACTTTATCAGCAGCCTTCATGCAGTCGTCGGCGAACTGGACTGGACGGTTCAAAAGTTCCTCCAAGTGCTTGATGATCGGCTTGATGGAATACTTCGGGTCGGGGTTTTTCTTCGGGCGACCGAGGTGCGACATCAGCACAACCATGCCTTTGTCGTTCAATACCTTATTAATAGTCGGCAGAGCGGCACGCATACGGGTGTCGTCGGTAATGTTGAAATTGTCGTCCAACGGGACGTTGAAATCGACGCGGATAACCACGCGCTTGTTCTCAAAATTGATTTGATCGATGTTTACCATGATATTTAGATTTAAGATTTAAAATTCAAGATTTAAGATTGACTTTGTCGAATGTTTCGCATTTCAAGATTTAAAATTATGGTTTTCAGGGACTACCATATTGATGGAGAGTGGAATCATCTCGAAGTCGAAAGGTGAGTTGGTGAGGTTTTCGCCTTCGGTTTCGAGCGTGAGGTTGTGGGCGGGAATGGATACGATTCTGATTTTCTTTCCCCTGAAGGTGCTGACTTCCTTCAATTTGTTGATGAAAGTCCCGTCGTAGATTTTAGTGACATTGGCGGCAAATTTAGGTATGCTCACCTTGCGGATGGCGGTAATGTCAAACAAACCGTCGTTGGGAATGGCCTTGGGCATCATCATCATGCCTCCCCCGTTGTAACGGCAGTTGCCCACTGAAAGACTGAGGATTTCCTCGTCGATAACCAGTTGGTCGTCCACAGTCAGTTGAACGTGAACACAGTCGTATTGGAACAGGCATTTTGCCACGTTGAGCATATATCGTGGTGCGCCTCCCTTGCCTTGTGCCTTCATGACATTCGTGGTCTTGCACACAAAATCATCGAGGCCAGTTCCAGCGGCATTCAGGAAATAACGCACCTGCGGGTCGCCGTGGTTGTAATACGTCACCTTGCCGATGTCGTGCCTAAATGTGCATCCCTTCTTAATGATTCTCACGTTTTTCTGGTGGTCGATGTCGAAGCCGAAAGTGCGCCGCCAGTCGTTGCCCGTGCCCATCGGAATGATGCCCATCGTGATTTGTTCAGTCGGGAAGCGTTTTTGGGTGAAAATGCCGTTGATTACCTCGTTGTTGGTGCCGTCACCGCCAATCGAAACTATTTTCGTATAGCCTTTTTCGGTGATGTTGTCGCGCACCAATTCGATGGCGTGACCTTGATGCTTTGTGACAAAATAATCAAACGCAATACCCTCATTAATAAGGATTTGCTTTATTTGTGGCCAGTCTTTTTCCGCCTTCCCGATAGAAGCTTTGGGATTGACGATGACCAACCATTTATTGTTTTCTTCGTTCATTCGGTAATGAAATTTGGGGTCAAAGATATAAAAAAATCCGGCAGAATATTCAATCTGCCGGATTTTGTTGATTTATTCTGAACTTAATCCTCAGGCGTCAAAGCCGCAATCATTTCGGCAATCTTGGCTTTTACGTCGTCGACGAAATTGTCAGGATTGAGGTCGGCCTTGAAGCTCTTGTCGCGAGTGACAAACTCCAAAGCGTTGCGCTCCAACGTCTTCGGGCTGACCACGATGCGCAGCGGCACACCCAACAGGTCGGCATCGGAGAACATCACGCCCGCGCTAATGTTGCGGTCGTCGTAAAGCACCTCCACGCCAGCTTTCTTCAGGTCTTCATACACCTTGTCGGCCACGCGGCGCACATTTTCGTCAGCCACGCGGAGGGCGCACACTTGCACCTGCCACGGCGCGATGGTGATGGGCCAAATGGGGCCGTAGTCGTCGCGGCTTACTTCGCAAACCGAGGCAATCAAACGACCCACGCCGATGCCGTAGCAGCCCATGATGGGGTATTTCAGCGTGTTGTCGCTGTCAAGGTACTGCATATTCATCGAGATGGTGTATTTCGTGCCGAGTTGGAAGATGTTGCCCACCTCAATGCCACGGCTGATGGTGATGCTGTGTTTGCCGCACACAGGGCAAATACCGCCTTCGGTGGCCTTGGCCACGCTGTCGTACTTCACCTCACCAAGGTCGCGGGCCATGTTCATGCCCTTGTAGTGGTAGTTCATTTTGTTGGCACCCGCCACAAACGAATTCAAAGTTTTCAGCGACTCGTCATAGACCACAGTGATGCCTTCAGGCAAGCCCTTCGGCCCGATGAAGCCAGGGCAGATGCCCATCTCAGGTGTGACGGTGGCTGCATGAACCTCGGCGCAAAGCAGGTTGCGGAGCTTGGTCTCATTCACTTCAAGGTCGCCGCGCAGGAAAACGATGACCAATGAATCATCCATATTTCGCTGATACAGAACGGCTTTACACGATTGCAAAGGTGACTTGTGCAAGAAGTTACACACTTCTTCGATGGTCTTTTGGTCGGGGGTCAAGACCTCCTCCAAAGGCTCGATGGGATACTCCTCGTTGTGGACGATGCAGTCGGCGGCTTCGCTGTTGGAGCGGTAGCCACACTCGGGGCAAATGACGATAGTGTCCTCGCCGATGTCGGTGAGCAACATGAACTCATGCGACACACGACCGCCCATCATACCTGAATCTGACTTCACGGCCACCACCTGAGGCACACCGCAGCGCGAGAAAATGCGCTCGTAGGCATGGTAAGCCTCGGCGTAATACTGCTCCAAGTCCTCTTGCGAGGTGTGGAAGCTGTAGGCATCCTTCATCGTGAACTCGCGGGTGCGGATGAGGCCGCCACGAGAGCGTGGTTCGTCGCGGAACTTGGTCTGGATTTGGTAGATCATGAAAGGATACTGCGTGTAGCTCTTCGCGGCATCGCGAGCCAATTGCACAGCGGCTTCCTCATGGGTCATGCCAAGCACCATGTCGATACCGTTGCGGTCCTTGAAGCGGAGCAGCTCTGAGCCGATGCTGTTGTATCTTCCCGACTCTTGCCAGAGCGTTCCAGGCATCACGACGGGGAACATGACCTCTTGTCCGTCGATGCGATCCATCTCTTCGCGAATGATGTTTTCTATCTTTTTTGCAATGCGCTTGGTCGGCATGAAGAACGAAAACAGGCCGGTACCCACCGACTTGATGTATCCACCGCGCACCATAAGTGCTTGACTTTCAAACACGCAGTCAGCTGGTGCCTTCTTGAATCTTTCTCCTAATAGGGTTGCTACTTTCATATCTGGTATTCTTTTGTTTGTTCCAACAATTTGGGCTGCAAAGGTACGGATTTTTTCGGTAAGTATTGGAAAACTGATAGTTTTAGGGCTTGGGTTGGGTTAGAGTCTTGATTTCAGCGTTTCCTTGAAGGCAAACAAAGGGAAGTTTTCAACCCAATCTTGGTCGATGTGATTCCGCATGGAGAAACGCAATGCTTTTAGTTCGGGATGGCTTACCATGAAGGTTTTCAGTGACTTGGACTGTAAATTAATTTCAGATTTCACCTCAACAGGATAAACTTGTTCCCCGATTTGCAAGGCAAAATCAATCTCGATGGTGGAATTATCAACGCTGTGATAATAAACGGGGATGTCGGTGGTAGCCAACTGTGTATAGGCAAACAATTCCGTGAAAGCACCTTTGTATTCCTTGAAAATGTCATTGCCAATCATCACTAACGACGACGGAGCTTTTACCAAGGCCCCCATCAGGCCGACATCGAGAAGGAACAACTTAAACGCCGAAAAATCCTCGTAGAACTTGAGTGGCATCTTGATGTCACTCACCCGACTCACCTTGTAAACCAAGCCAGCATCTATGAGCCATTGGATGGCTTCCTCGAATTGTGCGGCACGGGCACCTTTCTTCATGGCACCATAAATGAACTTCTTGTTGTCTTTGGCCAACTGTGAGGGAATGCTGTCCCATACCATATTGATTCGCGGCACTTCGTTGGAGGGCGCATGTTTCGAGAAATCATAACGGTAGGCCGCCAAGATTCTTTCCTGAATCCGCCTCACTTCCTGAAGCCTATGGCCTTGGGTATAGGCCAGCACCGCTTCAGGCATTCCGCCAACATAATAATACTGCCTCAACAGGTCGATATAGTCTTCGGCTAAGGCATCGATGGTGTCCCAGTCTTGTTGTCGCAAGGCTTTTAGCAAGGATTGTTTCCCCATGGCACCAAGAAACTCTTCGTAGGTCATTGGAAACAGCCGCAACATATCAACTTTTCCGACAGGGAAAGAAGCGTTGCCGTGCAGGGAAATGCCCAACAGCGAGCCAGCCACAACGATATGATATTGAGGTGTTTCCTCATAGAAATACTTCAATGCTTGCAATGCTACTGGACATTCTTGTATCTCGTCAAGAATAATCAATGTGTCGTTGGGCGTAATGTCGGTTTCTGAATGTGCTGAAAGCAATCGGATGAGTCTTTCGGCTCCGCCATATTCGTTGAAGAATTGTCGCGCTTTTTCGTCGCGGTCAAAACTGATGTGTACGGTTTTTGCATATTCCGAACGCCCGAATTCTTTAAGGATGTAGGTTTTTCCCACCTGTCTGGCACCTTGCAGAATGAGCGGTTTTCTGTTTGCACTTTGTTTCCATTGTATTAAATCCTCAATTACAGCTCTATACATAATAAATTGACATTTATTCCGACGACTTTTGTCTGCAAAGTTACACTTTTTCTGACGACTTTTTGAATAAATTTGACAATTTTTCTAACGAGTTTGAGATTTTATCACTTCGGCAATTCAATAACAAACTCTGCCCCCTCCCCTTCTTCGCTCTCAAACGAGATTTTTCCTCCAGCGGACTGCACGATATTATAAGTCAGAGATAGACCTACGCCCGAACCGCCCGTCTTGGTAGTGAAATTAGGCAGAAAAATCTGTCCCTTGTCTTCCTCCTTGATGCCCTTGCCATTATCCTTGACGCTGATAACAAAATCTGTTTCAGTGGATTGCAAAGTAACTTCAATCTTTCCTTTGGGCTTTGAGCCAATGGCTTGCGTGGCGTTCTTGACCAGGTTGCCGACGGCACTGTTCAGGTTTGTCTTGTCGCCATTGAAGGTGTGGTCTTTTGTCTTGTCGTAAAAGTAATTGAAAGTGATGTTCTCCGCATTGTCATAAAGGTTCACCACATTGCCGACCAACTCGGCCAAATCGAGTGGTTGTGGGTGATTTTCAGGTAGTTTGGCATAGCGTGAGAACGAAGAAGCGATGTCCGAAAGAGCATCAATTTGTTCAATCAAGGTGTTGGCTGTGCGTTGGGTTTGTTCCGGTGTGGCTTTGCCGTTTTCGATGTTGCGTTGCAGCATCTGCACACTGAGGCGCATCGGCGTGAGCGAGTTCTTGATTTCGTGCGCCACCTGTCGGGCCACGCCGCGCCATGCCGATTCGGCTGTGGTGCGTTTCAGTTCGGCGGCACTCTTTTCCAACTCCACAATGAGTTGGTTGTATTGTTTCACCAAAGCCCCGATTTCGTCGTTTCGTCTCCATTCCAAAGGCTCGTTCTTTTGGTCAAACTTGATGTTTCCCAACTTGTTCTGTATCAATGCTAAAGGTTGTGTCAGCCTATTTGTGATTCTCAACACGAAAATCAAGGCGAGACCCAACAAAATGATGATGATATTGATATAGGTGAGCACAAAATCCTTGATTTCCCTTTGCAGATCGGTGGCACTTGAGAAATAGGGCGTGTTCAAGAAGGCCAGAGTATTGCCACGTTCATCCGTAATCGGGAGGTAGACTGATTCGTAAACACCTTTGCCTAAATGTTCTTTATGTGTATAGTATAACGCCTTGTTTCTGAACATGTTCTGATAGGCTTCGGCATTCATTATGGGGGCTTGCAAGATGAGTTCGTAGATTTCGGGTCGTGTCGTGGCAATGAGTTTCCCATCTAGACTGTACAGGTTGAGGTCAGTGAAGAATGTGTTGGCGTAATGTTGCATGATTTCAGCCCAAGTGTCTCTTGAGGCATGTCCAATCAAATGCTCGAAATTGATGTTGTTTTGCATCTCTATCGACAGGGTTCGCGAAGTCTCAAACTGTTCCGTCATGGTTTTTTGATTGTAGAGGCTACGCATGTAAATGACGGAAACCGGACCGATGGCCAAGAAAGCAACACCAAGAGTGGTGAATACTACACTTTGTAGGCGATAGCGAAAACTCCGGTCTTTCCAAGTGTTTTGTTTTTTTGGTTTCAGCAGCCAATAGATGAAAATGTAAGGGATGAGCAATCCAAGGAAAAACAAGGCAAACGGCCCCGTAATTTTCGACCAGCCTTTTCGTGGTGTACTGATAATGAGGACGTTACTCTCGCCGTTGTCGATGGTGTAATGCTTGTAACCGTTTCCATAAGTAAACTCTCGGTCTTTGGTGTTTATGTCCTTGAGGAAATTCGGATAGACATATTTCCCGTATTTGTAGACGAGGATGTTGTCGCGAAAGTTCGCTACAGAATAATCGTAGGGCTTCTCACTGTTTTGTTCTTGCAAAAGTTGGGGGAATCCGAAGCCTTCGGGAGCAATGGGTTTGTAGAATTCGTAATACAAAGTCCGCTGTTGGAGCGAATCTGGAGAATGCAGCACAAATTTTGCCAAATAATTGGGATCGAGGGTGTTATAGTCCATGAAATATAGGCCATCCCCTACCCTTTTCTGACGGTTGTTGGCGAGTTTTCCAAGGAAATAATCGTCACAATTTGCCACAGTATCTTCAGGCTGGATGTTGATTTCCTCATCGGGCGCACAGATGGTCAAAGTGGCTTGATAGGCTTTCATGGTTTCGTCAAAGAGCAGTTCTTTGGAGTAGCCAAGCACCACATCGGCCAGTACATTGCTTTCGGCAAACAGGATTTCATTGAATGAAGAATCAGCCTTGATTTCGTTGGCAAACCGCAGAAACGCATTCTCAAAATCCGTGTCGCGTTTTTGGAGCAAATGCTCAGCCATAGCCGCCATTTCCGCATTTTCCTTTTTGCGATTATGCTCATAATATAAATAGGTGGCAGCAATGGCGAGAAGAAGTATTGCCGCAATGCCGTATTCAACCTTGAATTTGGAAGTTTTTTGGGCAGAGGCTTTGTTTCTGGGAATCATGAATACAATGGCTATGATGAACAGTATGATCACAATACCTCCAACAACCAACCAAAATGTTTTACTAAAGGTTGAAGGGTTTTCAATTTGGCAATTGGCGAGGCTCTTTCCTTGGCTTGATTTTATCTCAAAACCCTCATTATCCGTAAAATGAATCTTTGAATCAATGAGTCCTCTAAAGGCCAGAAATCTGTTTTCAAAAAAGTCATTTTCCAATCTATAAGTTGTGTTGAGCAGTTTGAAAACATAATAATCGAGGTTACCTTTACTGAAGGTGCGAACATAGTAATCACCAGTGAGCAGGTTGCAGATGGTGTCGTTGTTGGGACTCACTTTGCGGCGTATGAGTTTGGGTCCTACGAGGTTGTTGTTCCAATATAGGAGCGAATCATTGTGAAAAACAAAAAGCCCGACTTTGGCTACATTGTATTGATGATAGTTAGCGCTGTTGGATATTAGATCTTGGATTTCCGTTTCCACATCCTCAACCGACAGCTGCACCAATCGGGCACAGTTTTGTGGCTGTCTGAGATAAAGCGACGTAATCCCGGCAACGAGCAGGATTCCAACCGCAATAGCGAACATCATCCAGCCCAAAATCCTCCTATTTTTCCTTTTTTTGCCCAAATTGCTCTTATTTTATTGAAAATTATATGTTTAAAAACCCTTCAATTTAAGCCGTTTTTCGGCCTTCGTTCATACCCTAATTCATTTTTCTTCAAAAACGCCTCTAACGTCCTAAAAATGCCCAATTTTTCGATTTGTCTCTTTTTGCTTCTCAAAAACATAGACTTTACTCGACCATTCCTTGGATTTTCTGGCTTTGCAATTTGATAACAACCCTCGAAACGCGCCGCGCAGCAAAGGCAAGGAGTGATGCATGTATTGTTCGCTCATGTAGGAGATGTAATAGGCATCCCAAACGAGTTTGTCGGTTTCGATGAGATTCATGCCTTGGGCTTTGAAGATTTTCACCAAAGTTTTCTGGTTGAAATGGTTCAAATGTCGCGGCACGTCGTATGCAGCCCATTTTTCCTTGTAATATTCGGCATCGTATGATTTGTAGTTGGGCAGCGCTATGACGATTCTTCCATAGGGTTTGATGAGACGTTGCAATTGCTCGACTTGCCATTTCAGGTTGTCTACATGTTCCAACACATGCCACATGGTAATGACATCGAAGGTTTCGTCTGAAATGTTTTCCAAATCTTCACTCGAAAGAATCTGTGCCTTGATGCGTTTTTTGGCGATGACTTTGGCATCTTCTGAAGGTTCCACCCCTGTGCATTGCCAGCCGTGTTGCTCTGCAATGTGTAAAAAATCTCCTACTCCACACCCAATGTCCAACATCTTTCCGATGCTTTTGCCTTTTGTGGCCATCTTGTATTTGTGTTTCAAGTTGACTGATTTGACGCTTTCATACAGTTTCGGTATGAATCCTTTCTTGTTTTCTTGGTGGCTGTAGTATTCATCCGATTTGTAGTACGCTCCGATTTTATCCTTCGCGGGTCTTGGCTCTGTGAAAAGCAAGCCGCATTGAAGACATTCATGGATTTGGAAGTCCTCGTGTGTGAGAAATTCATCCTTCAACCAGAGGTAAATCTGTGTTTTTTCTGAGTCGCACCAAGGGCATTTATAGTTGTTCATAGTTTCTATGTTTCATGTGAAACAATTCTGTTATCGTCCTAAAAATATGGCCAGCACATTGATGTCGGCTGGTGAAATCCCGCTGATTCTTGAGGCTTGCCCCAAGGTTTCAGGTTGGTATTTGTTCAGTTTCTCCCGCGATTCGTAGGACAAGGATTGGATGCTATGGAAATCGAAATCTTTCGGCAGTTTCACATTTTCCAAACGTCTTAACTTGTCGGCGAGCTCGTCCTCTTTTTGGATATAACTGTCGTATTTGATTTGGATTTCCGCCTCCTCAAGACATTCTCTTCCAAATCTGTCTTCGTTCTTATATTGCTCCAAGGTTGGCAATGCATCTATCATTTCCGCTAAACTGATTTGTGGCCGCAGCAAAAGATAGGACATTTTCATTTTTTGCTCAATCCTCGTGCTTTCCTTTTGCTCCAAGAGGCCGTTGATTTGGTCAGGGTAGACATAATTCTCGTTCAAAAAACTTTTGATTTCTTCGACTTTTTGACGCTTTTCCTGATACTTTTGATAGCGATCTTCCTTGGCCAAACCTAATCGATATGACATCTCGGTAAGGCGTGCATCAGCGTTGTCTTGGCGCAACAAAATGCGATGCTCTGCCCTGCTCGTGAACATTCTGTAAGGTTCGTCCACACCTTTTGTGATGAGGTCGTCAATAAGCACGCCGATATAAGCCTCATACCTTGACAGCACTAAAGGCTTGTCGTCGCGCAAGGCCAAACTTGCATTGATGCCTGCCATCATGCCTTGACAAGCGGCTTCCTCATAACCCGTCGTCCCGTTGATTTGTCCGGCAAAATAGAGGCCGTGCATGAGCCTTGTTTCCAAGGAATGGTGGAGTTGTTCAGGCGGGAAATAATCATATTCGATGGCATACCCAGGGCGGAAAATCTTGGCGTTTTCGAAGCCTTCGATTTGCCTCAAAGCCTCATATTGGATGTAGTCAGGCAAGGAGGAACTAAAGCCATTGAGGTAATATTCTTCCGTTGTCCAGCCTTCGGGTTCCACAAAAAGTTGGTGGCTTTCCTTGCCCGAAAAACGCTCGATTTTGTCTTCAATGCTCGGACAATATCTTGGTCCAACGCCTTGAATTCTGCCATTGAACATGGGTGAATATTTGAAGCCTTTTCGTAGCGTTTCGTGTACTTTCAATGAGGTGTGTGCAATCCAGCAACTCCTTTGCTTTTGGATTCTGAAGGGTTCAGTATAGGAAAATCCGACCAACTCGTCATCACCTTTTTGTTCGATGAGCTTGCTGAAATCGATGGTTCTGCCATCGATGCGGACGGGTGTTCCGGTCTTCAATCGTTTCACTTCAAAGCCAAGGTCTTTCAGTTGTTCGCTGATTCCGTGGCTGGCCACCTCACCCATCCTGCCTCCCGAAAAATGCTGCTCGCCGATGTGAATCAAACCGTTCAGGAACGTGCCATTGGTGAGGATGACGGCCTTGCTTTCGATGGTACCTCCCATTGTCGTAGTGACACCTTTCACTTGGTCGCCGACAACCAACAATCCCGTGACGGTGTCTTGCCAGAAATCAACATTAGATGTTTTTTCCAATAGGCTTCGCCATTCTGCGGAGAACATCATCTTGTCGCTTTGGCAGCGCGGACTCCACATAGCAGGACCTTTCGACTTGTTGAGCATCCTGAATTGGATCATGGTGCGGTCGCTGACGATGCCCGAATAACCACCCATCGCATCAATTTCGCGCACGATTTGTCCTTTTGCAATGCCCCCCATAGCGGGGTTGCACGACATGGAGGCCATGAGGCGCAAGTCCATTGTAACCAACAAGACTTTGCTGCCCATATTGGCCGCCGCTGCTGCCGCTTCACATCCGGCGTGACCGGCTCCTACTACGATAATATCATACGGTTCAAAATACATCCTTTTGTCAGTGTTTCACGGGAAACATTCGTTTTAACTAATTGATATTCTTTTCACTAAACAATACCCCTAATGCCTCTTCCTCTTTTTCACGCATCATTTTTTCTTCTTCATCAGTAAGGTCGTCGAAGCCGATAAGATGCAACACGCCGTGGATGATGACGCGGTGTAATTCGCTCTCGTAACTGCGCCCAAAGGTCGTTGCGTTCTCCTTGATGCGGTCGACGCTGATGCAAAATTCGCTTGAAAGAACGGTCTCGCAATCGGTCAACGGGAAGGTCACAATGTCGGTGTAGAAGTCGTGGCCGAGGCGGTCGCGGTTGATTTCCAACAGCCTTTCGTCGCTGCAAAAATAGTAGTACAACTCACCTATCGTCTTGCCGTAACCTTGCGCCACGCTCTCAATCCACGCCTTGACGCGCTGCGGTTCGATGGGCGGCATTTCCACGTCCAATGTGTTGAATCTGATCATCTCAATGCGTGTTTTTCTTCAGGTAATATTCATTGATTTTGTCCTTGTAATAGGGCGCATATTCAATCGGGTTGGTGCGCAAAAACTCTTGGTTTTTCTTGAGCGTTTCCTTGTAAAGAATCTCGTCGATTTGCCTGTCGAAGTGCGAGCCTTTGAACTCATTCGACTTGCGTTTCTCCTCCTGTTCGCGCTTCTCTTGCGCCTTTTGCGACTCCAACATTCTCGATTCAATCCGTTGGCTACGCTCAATCATCTGGCGGTTGATTTTCTTGTTCACCAATTCTTCCTCCAACTTCTCCATGTCCTTGATGATTTCGTTAAGGCCGTCATCGCCGATTTGCCCGTTTTCCTTCATGTCGTTGAGCATTTGCTGCATCCCTTGGCGAAGCATTTCCTGTTCAGCGGCCATACGCGCAAATTCCTCGCTCATGGAGTTTTGTTGCTGCTGTCCTGCCTTCTCCATCTGCTGTTGCATCTGCTTGAGTTGTTCGCTCAACTGTTGTTGCAACTGCTGCATGTTTTTCATGCTTTGCTGGCCTTGACCAGGTTTTGGCATGGAACACGACATGGGCATTCCCATAGATTCCATACTGTTTTCCATGTTTTCCAACGACTCGGCCAACATCAGTGCCAAGTTGTTCATCGACATCATGGCGGTTTGCTGGTGCCTCACGGCCTGCGAAAGTTTCAGGTCATTGAGGTATTTCATGGCGTTGGAGGTCTGATTTTCTATGGTATGCAACTCGTCGAAAACGAAGTTTTGAACGGCGGGCTGACGCATGGCCATACTGCGCAACGAATCGCGTACCATGTTGAAATTGTCGGCGATTTCCTTTTGGTGGACAATCTTTTGCGCCAATGACGGGTCATCGGTGCGGAGGCCGCCAATCTCGGTCATCAAGTCTTCTTGTTGGTGCGAAGCGTGAACCACATTTTCGAGCAAAATACGCATCAAATGGGCGTCTTCAGCCATCTGTTGCATCCCTTCCATCTGCATCATTGACATCATGCTTTGGGCCATCTGCTGCATCTTTTGGCCAGCGTTTTGCTTCTTGTTTTGCGACTGTTGCTGCTCGCCCGACTGCTCCTGTTGCATGGCATCGTCAAGGTCTTGGTTGATGCTTTCTTCCATTTCCTCGTCCTTTTCCATGTTGAAAGGTTGTTGCAAGTCCTTGTTTTTCTCCAAAAGTTGGTCGAGTTCGTCCATCATCTTGTCGAATTCCTCTTTGGCTTCTTCGGCGGATTTTTGGTCGCTCTCCTCCCCTTCTTTATTTTGATTTTCAGACTCTTGCTTCTGCAACTCCTCCCCTAACTTCTCCAATTTGTTGGCCAAGTCGGTGAGGTCTTTCTCCATTTTCAATTGCTCCAGCAAAGCCAAATTGCGGTCGAGCAATTCCTGCATCTTCTGGTTGTTTTTCTTGATGTCTTGCATGGTCTGTTGCATCTGCTCGCGCGGCATTTCCTCCAGGAGTTTGTCGATTTGCTCCATGAGTTTCTGCAACTCTTCAGGAATCACCTCGTCAAAGAGTTTGTTGATTTGTTCCTGCTTCTTTATGAGGTCTTCGTTGCCCAATTCGTGCTCTTTCATGAAATCGGACAGTTTTTCCTGCTCGTCCTGCAACTTATTCCATTCATCCTGAATCTTTTGCTGCTTTTCCAACAGGTCTTTCATCTTCTCTTTGTCCGACCAGTCCAAATCCTTTTTTTGGATGAGGTCTTGCAGCATCTTTTCAATCTCATCTTGCAGTTTCTGAGCCTCTTGCGACTTGTCCGAAAGCCGTTCCATGATGTCCTCAGAAGATTGGTCGGCGATGCTGTCCAAAGCGGCCTCAGAAGGCTTGTAATAGGTGAAAGTTTCCGAACGCTTCGATTTTGGCCCATGGAAGCCGTCGTTGTCCCACACCTCGAAATAAACCTCCATATTCTGCCCGGGCATGATGCCGAGGCTGTCCATGTTGAACTGGTAGAAGAACGAAGTGCGGGTTTGCTTGAGGTCCAAAGGCACGGCCTTGACGATGTTTTTTTCAATGGGTTCCTTGACTTTGCAGTTGAAAGTCAACTTTGTAAAGCCGTAATCATCGGTGACGAGGCCGGAGAAATAGACATCGGTGGAAAGATTTTCATCAAAGGATTCCACTCGGATGTCGGGATAGGCATCGGGAAGCACATCGACGGAGAAGGGTAGGGGTTCCAAAGTATTGTTCCAAGCATTTTCAACCTGTACCTCGAACTTGGTGGATTGCCCTGCAACGAATTGATAGTCAAAAATATCATCTTTGGCAGTCAAGCCAATGCTTACAGAATCACGGGTCACGGAAACCTTTTCGGTGTCGCGGGTGATGAAACTAAAGATGAGGTTGGTGCCTTGTGGAACGATGAGGCGGGTCTTGCCTTCGAGGGTTTCGTTGCTGCGGCGTATATACGTCGGATAACGCACCTCGCAACGATAGGAGAATAGGGTAGGGTTGGGGTGAACAATGATGTGGATGGGACGGCTGGTGTATTCGCCTCCAACCACATTGAAAGTCAAATCGTTGTAAAGGTTTTTGAAGGTGTAACTGAAATCGTTGACCGTGGTCTTGTTCATCAGTTGTTGCCCCAATTCGCTTTTCACATAGAAAGCATCGGGGATTCGTCCACCCGTAACGTGAATGTTGAACTTCACCTCTTGGCCTTGTGTGGTTTCGATTTTATCTTGCTCGATTTCAACCTGATAGGGGAGGGGTTTCTCAAATTGCTGCTCATAGTTGACGATGCGCTGCGTGGGCTGCACGGCGAAAGAAGGCAAAAACACCATCAGCAGTATTAATAATAGGAGCAGTCCGAAAAAGATGCTCAAATATTTCAAGTTGCCGCGCAAGTCGACGGCATCGGAGAAGCGGATAGGGGAGAGGCGCGCGCTGCGTTGCTCGATGGTGGCAGCTAATAGGGCATTGTCGGCGTTTCCGTCCATTTGGTTGCTTAACTGAATGGTATTCAATAGTTTGTCCTTGATTTCAGGGAAGAACCTTCCGATGAGCACCGAGGCCTGTTCCACCGTCATTTTCTTTCGGAAACGGATGAGATTGACGAGCGGGATAAGGAAATGATACACCAAAACAAAGCTGCTGCCCGCTAACAAAAACAGGAAAAGCACAAATCGGCCTTTGGGCGGAAACCACGAGAAGTATTCCAACCCGTTGATGAGCAGATAGAAGACAATCCACAGCACGGCACCCACCAACACGCCTTGTATCAAGCGGTTAAGGTAATACTTCCTTGTGAAGCCTTCGATTTTTTCTATCAATTTGTTCGGTGCAGACATATCCAGTTTAGAATAAACTGCAAAATTACGGAAATTTTCGCCAAACTTGCTTTTTTTGCCAACTTTGGGGAACATTTCTTCTTTGATGATGGGGGAGGCGACCCCTAAAAAATTACTTTACGAAAATAGATTTCGCAAATAATATATACCTTTGCGGCAGAATAATAATAAACCATGCCTGCAAACAAAAACGCCGTAACACGCTACTACATCCTCGACAAGTTGTTAGCCAACCGCTATCACCATTATTCTACTGAGGATTTGCTTCGGCTCGTCAATGAGAAATTGGCCGAAATGAATCAAGAGCCTGTCAGTCGTCGAACCATCGAGCTTGACCTTAATTATATTGAAAACGAAGGGCCTTTCCTGGCAGAGATAGAGCATTATCAGGTTGATGATGTCAGCCAACGGACCCTCAAAACCATCAAGAAAAGTTGCCATCGGTATGCTGACCCTTCGTTTTCCATATTTACGCAGAAACTTACCGATGACGAGAAGCACCTGCTTGGAGAGGCTTTCACGCTACTCGGGCAATTTGACGGCCTGCACGATCTTGAGGGTTTGGAAAGGTTGAGGAAAAGCTTGAAAGTAAAAACAGCTCGCCAGATAGTGTCGTTCACAAAGAATCCTTTGGAAGGCAAGAACCTGTTGGGTGAATTGTTCACGGTAATCTCACAGAAACAGGTGGTGGAATTGCATTACCATCGGTTTGACACGCCTGACGAGGATCGTCATTTGATAGTTCATCCCTACCTACTTAAAGAATACAATCGCCGATGGTATCTTATCGTTGCCGCCGACAATGACGGCAAAATACTGTCGTTTGCGCTCGACCGTATCGATAAGGTTGTACCCTTGCCCGTCAAGGAATACATCCCTTACGATGGCGACCTCAACGAGCGTTTCGAGGACATCATCGGCGTTTCCCTGTATGACGACCGCCCGTTGCAGACCATCTTGTTCTGGGTGAGTGATTATTCCAAGGATTATGTGGCCACCAAACCTTTACATGAGTCTCAGAGGCATTACAAAGGGGAAAGGGAAAAGGAATTGCGTCAACAATACCCAAAGCTTGAAGGAGGCGCATTCTTCTCCATTGACTGCATAAAGAACTATGAGCTTATCCGCGAATTATCCTCTTTCGGCAAAGACCTGCTGGTTCTCTCACCCGCCGACATCCAGCAGAAGGTGCGCGACCGCGTTGCGGCACAATTCCAGGCATATCAGATGCTGTAAAGGATTTATTTGTATCTTTGCATTTCACTAATCCTTAAAAAGATGAGCGACAAACCGACATTCGTATCCCGTGACATGATGACCGCCGATGAAGGCTATGTGCAATGGATGGCCGACATCAAGCAGCGATTCCGCCAAAGCCAAGTCAAGGCGGCGGTTCGAGTGAACACTGCCATGCTTGAGTTTTATTGGAGTTTGGGAAGAGACATGGTGGAACTGCGGGCAGAAAGCAAATGGGGCAGCGGTTTCTTCGATCAGTTGAGCCTTGATTTGAGGACTGCTTTTCCAGAAGAAACGGGTTTCTCAGTGACCAACCTCAAGTATATGAAGCGTTGGTATGCCTTTTATAATGAGAGAGTTGCAAATCGTCAACGACTCGTTGACGAA
>CACZNA010000060.1:0-16771 GCA_902782455.1 uncultured Bacteroidia bacterium
GTTGGTGCGGATCAGGTTCTCCATGTCGCTCACCAACTCGTGGATGCGGTTCTGGTCGCGCTCCACCTGCCGCCCGAAGTGCTCCATCTCCAACTTGTGATCGCTGATTTTCTTCCTCACAATCAGGAGGATGACGAGCAAGGCAATCACCGCCAAGGCGATAATCAGATAGAGTTTCAGGTCGCGATTGCGGTGCAGGCTTTCCAATTCGCTCTGCTGCGCCTTCAACTCATATTCCGCCTTGATTCTTTGGATGTTCTCGTTGGAGTGTTCTGCGTCGGCTTGCATCATGTTCGCGGCAAACTGCTCGTGGTATTTCACCGCCTGCTGGTAGTCGCCCTCGCTGTAGGCGATGGCATAAAGCGTTTGATAGACAGACATTTTCAGTCCGGCACGCTCGCTGCGGAGAGCTTGGTTTAAGTAGGACTTCGCCTTGTCGTTTTCGCGTGTGTAATAATAGAGGATGCCCAAGGTCATGTTGGCGATGTCGGTGTCGTTGTCGCCGAGGCCGATTTCCAAGGCTTGGTTAACGCTTTCGATGCCTTTGGCGAAGTTGCCCGTTTCCATGTAGTAGTCGCGACCCATTTCGAGATAAAGGTCGCCGAGCATGGCTTGGTCGTTGATAAAGGTGGCAACACGAAAGGCCGAGTCGTAGTATTGCTTGGCTTGGGTGTATTGCTCCTGCGCCCGCACCGCCCGACCACTGTTGCGGTAGGCGTTCATCATGCCCGATGAGTCGGCAGTCTGCTTGAAGCAGTTCAATGCCCGCTGGTGTTGCTTGAAGGCATCCTCGAAAAGGCCGTGTTTGAGGTACATCGCGCCGAGGTTGTCGCAGAGTTGGCCTTCCAATTGGACGGTTTCGGCAGTCTTGTCGGAACGTTGCACGAGGGCCAGCCCTAGCAGGAACTTCTCAGCGGCTTCTTCGGAGCGGCGTTGCTCGCGCAGTTCGGCACCTTCTTTATAGAGGGCTTGGGCTTGTCCGATGCGCTTTGTTTGGCTGTCGCAGGCGGACAACATCATGCCCATCGAAAGGGCAGTCAAAAGCAGGAGTTTCAATTTCGTTTTCATAGGCTCTATTTTTTTCGGAACGCAAGAGCGGAGGGTAGGTAGCGCCCGGCAGGGACAACGGGGCCTGCCCCGTTGTTGCTACCGCCCGCTATCCTATCGGCAGCCAATATCGCGTTCCACATTCGAAACACTTCGCAAAAATATACAGAAAAAACGCTTGTCAAGAGGCAAAGGGGGCGCGACGGGGCGATGTCCCTACTTTTTTGGAATGTCCTTATTGTAGTTTTCTAAAAATCAACAATATAACAATTGTCGCAAAACGGGCTTGTCCCTACTTTTTTTGCAGAAAAAGCCGCCCCAAAGCGATGATGGGACGGCTTTTCGAGGTTTTTTTGTGGCAGCAACTTCCTTTAGAGCTTGATGTCTTCGCCGTTGGCGTTGAGGAAATTGTACTGCAGTGCATGGAACTCGGGCATCGCCTGCACTTTGAAGCTCTTGCCGTACTTCTTGATCCATTTGCGGCGAATCGAAAACAGCCCGTCGATGCAAAGATAGGCATAGATGAACGGGTGTACCTGCAAGGTGATGTGGCTCTCGTTCTGGTCGACGAGGAGGTATTTGAGGTTGTTTTCGATTTCGTCGACGAACAGCATGGCTGGCCTGATTTTGCCCGTTCCGGAACAGACGGGGCATTTCTCCTGCACCTGTATCTCGGTCTCGGGGCGCACACGGTGGCGCGTAATCTGGATGAGGCCGAACTTGGTGGCGGGCAGGATGGTGTGTTTGGCGCGGTCGTTCTTCATGGCGTCCACAAGGGCGTCGAAAAGCTTCTTGCGGTTCTTCGACTCGCGCAGGTCGATGAAGTCGACGATGATGATGCCGCCCATGTCGCGCAGACGCAGCTGGCGGGCGATTTCCTTGGCGGCTTCGATGTTGACTTCAAGGGCGTTTTCTTCAGGCGTGTTCTCGCTGTTCAGACGGTGACCGCTGTTGACGTCGATGACGTGCATGGCCTCGGTGTGCTCGATGACGAGGTAGACACCGTTTCTGATGGTGACAATCTTCCCGAAAAAGCCTTTGATCTGCTTCGTGACGTTGTAATGGTCAAAGATGGGGTCTTTGCCTTTGTGAAGTTGCACGATTTCAGCCTTTTGCGGGGCGATGGTCTGGAGGTAACTCCGAATGTCTTCATAAAGTTTCTCGTCGTTCGTGATGATGCGGTTGAACGACTCGTTCAGCAAATCGCGCAGCATGACGGCGGTTTGGTCCATTTCGCTGACCATCCTGCCGAAGTCTTTCATACGCTTCATCTCAATGGTGCAATGCTCCCATTTCTCGATGAGCGAGCGCAGGTCGGCATCAAGGTCGGCCACTTTCTTGCCCTCGGCGATGGTGCGGATGATGACGCCATAGTTGTTGGGACGGATGCTCTGGATGAGCCGTCGGAGGCGGTTGCGTTCTTCGTTGCTGCGGATTTTCTGTGATACCGAAATGCGGTTGGAGAAGGGGACGAGGACGAGATAGCGACCAGCGAATGAGATTTCGGCGGAGATGCGCGGCCCTTTGGTGGAGATGGGCTCCTTGGCGATTTGCACCGGCAGCAGCTCGCCCACCGTGAGGTAGTCGGCAATCTTGCCGTTCTTTTCCAAATCAGGCTCAAGGACGAAATCGTTCATCGAGACATTTTGGCCCGAAACGACTTGGTTCCTGTATTTCAGCACCGACCGGCCTTGCAGACCAAGGTCGAGGTAATGCAGGAAGGCCTCTTTGTGGTAGCCCACTTCTACGAAAGCGGCGTTGAGGCCGGGAAGAAGCTTCTTCACGCGACCGAGATACACGTCGCCCACCGCAAACTGGTTGTTGGTCTTCTCTTTGTGAAGTTCGACAAGTACGTTGTCCTCCAGCAGAGCGATGTCAACCTCCGAAGCGTGCGCGTTGATGATCAAGTCGCGCTGCACCGTCACTTCACCCGCCTGTTCGACGGGTTCTTTCTGTTCTTCAGTCATGGTGATTTTGCTTTAGGGGTTAACAATCTGATTGATAAAACAAAACACAACATCGGAGTTTCACCGATGCTGTGTTGTTGTTCTTGTTTAGGCTCAAGAAGAGCTTATTTCTTCTTGTGTCTGTCCTTTCTCAAGCGTTTTTTGCGCTTGTGCGTCGACATCTTGTGTCTCTTGTGTTTCTTACCGTTTGGCATAGTTCAATATGATTTTGGGATTACTTAACAGCGTTCATGAAGGTCTTGGCAGGCTTGAAAGCCGGAATCTTGTGGGCCGGGATGGTGATGGCGATGTTCTTGCCAATATTGCGGCCAGTCTTCTCGGCTCTTGTCTTGATGATGAAGCTACCGAAACCTCTCAGATAGACGTTCTCACCCTTGGCCATCGAAGCTTTGACGACTTCCATGAAATTCTCGACTACATTTTGCACGGCACTTTTCTCGATACCAGTCTTGTTGGCGATTTCAGCCACGATTTCTGCTTTTGTCATTTTTCTTCTTTTTTAATGGTTATGTTATGTGTTTGTCGTAAATTTGCCGCAAAAGTACGAACATTTTCAATACGGCGACAAGTTTTATTGAATTTTTTTCGTCTAAACAGTTAAGAATAAAGAATTTCGGAAAATCTAACGATGGACTTCATACATGACACCTTAATTAATTGGTACGCCGAAAACCGCCGCGACTTGCCCTGGCGACATCATCCCTCGCCTTACCAAGTGTGGCTGTCGGAAGTCATTCTGCAACAGACGCGCGTCAACCAGGGCTGGGACTATTATCTGCGCTTCGTCGAGAAATGGCCCACCGTCGCCGACCTTGCCGCCGCCACCGAGGAAGAAGTGCTGAAGATGTGGCAGGGCTTGGGCTACTACTCCCGCGCCCGCAACCTGCATACGTGCGCCAAACAAGTCGTGGAACAGTATAATGGAGAGTTCCCCGCTGATTACGAGAAACTTAGGAAATTGCAAGGCATAGGCAACTACACCGCCGCCGCCATCGCATCCATCGCCTTCAACCTGCCCCACGCCGTGGTCGACGGGAATGTGTTTCGGGTGCTTTCGAGGCTCTTCGACATCGACACACCTATTAATACTAATGAAGGCCAACAAGTTTTCGCCCGCCTTGCCAACGAATTGCTCAACCGCGAACAACCCTCGCTCCACAACCAAGCCATGATGGAATTTGGCGCCCTGCAATGCACCCCGAAAAACCCGAACTGCCTGCATTGCCCTTTGCAAACGCAATGCCTCGCCTTTGAGCGGCAGACCGTCATGCAACGACCCGTCAAATTGGCCAAGACAAAAGTCACCACAAGATATTTCAACTATTTGGTTTTCAGTATTGAAGACAAAATCTATCTCCGCAAGCGCAGCGACAACGACATCTGGAAAAACCTCTACGACTTTCCTTGCGTGGAAAGCCCGAAACCCATGTCGGTCGAGGATGTCTTGACCTCGGAAACTTTCCTGCAACTGATTGAAAACATATCGTTTACGGTGACAAAAACCTCACCCGTCTACACCCACAAACTGACCCACCGCACCATCTTGGCGCAGTTCATCGAGATAAAACTTTCACAAGAATTGTTGCGGATTAAAACAAAAGGCTTAATTTTGACCCCTGAAAGGGACTTGGGAAACTACCCCATTCCACGCTTAATAGACTTATACTTAACCACTTAAAACGAAACATCATGGCAAGTTTGAACAAAGTCATCCTCATCGGACGTCTTGGAAAAGACCCCGAAATCACCACCTTCGACAATGGCAACCGAAAGGTGTCGGCTACCCTGGCCACCTCGGAGCGCTACCGCGACCGCGACCAAAACTGGATGGAACAGACCGACTGGCACAACATCGTCGTTTGGGGCAACTTGGCCAACGACATCGCCGACGGCAAGCGCAACTACTCGAAGGGCGACCTCATGTATGTGGAAGGCAAGCTCCGCACCCGTCAATATACTGACCAACAAGGCATTGTGCGCTATGTGACCGAAGTCCACGCCGACAAGATGATGCAGATGGCTCCCGCACGTCCACCGCAACAGTCGTCGTATGGCCAGCCCTACAGTCCCGCCACCGAACCCGCCCCGACTGGCTATGTGCCGCAAAACAACCCCAACATGCGCGAAGAAGGTGACGATTTGCCATTTTAACGATTAATGCCGCACATATCGAAAGAAATTCGTATTTTTGCCGCCTCAATCATAAAACATTAAACTTTGGAAACACCTGACCCTGACCCTCTTATAGGACTGCTTACTGTTGTTTCAAACAACTTTTTCACTGGATTTACCGTCAACGCCATCATCGGAATTGCTGTATTGTGTCTGCTTCTCATCGCCTCGGCTTTGATTTCGAGCAGCGAAACGGCGTTTTTCTCTCTCCAGCCCGCCGACATCGACGACCTTGAATCGCGCAACGACGCGAAGAGCCAACTCGTGCTGAAACTGCGTGAGATACCCAAGACCTTACTCGCCACCATCCTGATTGGCAACAACTTCATCAATGTGACCATCACTTTGCTGTCGACCTACATCATGGCGCAGCTGTTCGACATGGCCAACTATCCCGTGGCGGCCTTTCTGCTTGAAGTGGTGATTGTCACCTCATTAATCCTCATCGTGGGCGAAATCACGCCGAAAATCTATGCCAGCAAACGCCCCATCAAAATGGCGCGTTTCATGGCTAGGCCACTGCATTTCCTCATCGTGCTTTTCAAGCCGCTGAGTAAACCATTGGTCAACTCCACTTCGTTCATGGACAAGCACTTGGAGAAAAAGAAAGGCGAAATCTCGATGGAAGACCTCTCGACCGCCGTCGACATCGCCACCGAAGAATCCACCCCACTTGAAGAAAAACAGATGCTGAAAGGCATCGCCTCGTTCAGCGAAAAGGAGGTGAGCGGCGTGATGATTCCGCGCATCGACATCATCGGCGTGGAAAAGGAAATGGACTTCACAGAGATGCTCGCCATCGTCATAAAGAGCGGATTTTCAAGGATTCCCGTCTATGAGGAGACTATGGACAACGTGAGTGGTATCCTCTATGTGAAAGACCTTCTCCCCTACCTTGACGCGCAATCCTACGAATGGCAGAAACTCATCCGACCCGCCTTTTTCGTGCCGGAAAACCGCAAAATCAACGACCTGTTCCAGGACTTCCGCGAGAAAAAAATCCACATCGCCATTGTGGTGGACGAATACGGCGGCACTTCTGGATTGATTACGATGGAAGACGTTATAGAGGAAATCGTGGGCGAGATTAATGACGAGTTTGACGAGGCTAATGTTGAGGAACATTACAAGAAACAAGATGACGGCTCCTATCTCTTTAAGGCTCAGACCAGTATCGTCGACTTCTGCAAGGTGTTTGGCGTTGACGAAAGCTACTTTGAACCCATGCAGGGCGAAGCCGACACCCTCGCCGGACTCATCCTCGAAATCGAGGGACGCATCCCCGAAATCGGGTTCAAGTTCAATTTCGAGAAGTTCCACATGGAAATCACCGATGCCGACACCAAGCGCATCAAGGAAGTGAAAGTCATATTTGATGAAGAATAAAGTATCCATATTGTTTGCGGCCTTGGCCATCGTCCTCGTCGCCACCTCGTGCGGCGACCGCGACAGCTATCTGCCCAAGCCGCGCGGCTATTTCCGCATCGACCTGCCCGAAAAGGGCTACACCAAAGTGGACACCATAGAACGCTACAGTTTCGAGTGCCCGCAATACGCCCTCATCACGCCCGACCCGTATTCACCCGATGAAAAGAACTGGATTAATATCGAAATGCCCCAATTCAATGGCTCCATCCACCTGACACACAAGCCTGTAAATGGCAACTTGAGCGAATATCTTGAAGATGTCCATACGATGGTCACCAAACACCTGCAAAAGGCCAACGGTGTGCGCGACAGCCTGATTGTCAACGACGAGCATCAAGTTTACGGCCTTTTCATTGAGATGGACGGCAAGGGTGTGGCCACCCCAATGCAGTTCTACCTCACCGACAGCACAAAGAACTTTGTCCGGGGTGCCCTCTACTTCAATTTCCAGCCCAACAACGACTCGATGCAGCCCGTCATCAACTTCATCCGCGAGGATATTGACCGCATGATTGAATCATTTGAGTGGAAATAAAAAAGTATTTCACAAGATGAAAGTGGAACAGAATAATTCAAAAAAGGAATTTCGACTATATGATGGAACCCTAAAAGAGTACATAGAAGAGTTGTGGAAAAACAAACGTGGCGATGGAACTGTAGTTAAACTTGGCGATATACATCCAGCCATCATTCGTGAATTGGCCAAAATTAATATCCTTTTGGAAGACACCAGAGTCATCATCGACCAACGCTCCGCCACCAAGTATTTCACCCATCCCAAATCGAAAAAGGGGGCATTACTGCCAATTGATGAATATGAACTGCTGGAAAAAGCAGTGGTGAATCCATTCAAACTTTACGAAGATGCCACTCAAGGCGATCTGGTTTACATCTATTCTTATCCATACACATCAGGAAAATTAGTCAAATTGGTCGTCCAGCCCAACTATCAGAAAAATGGACGAACTTACAACAATGCCAAATCATGGGGTATCATCCAAGAAGGTAACTTGAACAACCCAAAACAATATCGCTTGATTTGGGAAGAAAGGCAAAACGGGGCTTGACACCCCGTTTTTGAATCGGCGAAGGGAGTCGAACCCTCAATCTGCTAACCAGGAGCCTCGCTACCATGTTGCGACCATCAACCGATTACGTTGCAAAATTACAAATATTTCCCCATCTTGCAAGCGTTTTGATGAAAAAAATGCTGCTTTCCCACTTCCTAAAGATAATTTCCGACAATTTTGTTTCCGCTCTTTCAGAAAAAAACCTTATTTTCGCGGCGCGAAACAAATTTTGCACCGATGTAAACTGAGTATTCACTTTAAAGAAAGGGGGAAGGCATAATGATTAACAGCCTGAAAATCGGGAACTTGACTTGGCGTCATCTCAACAACCCAACCGAGGAAGACTTTGAATTTCTGAAAGACCGATTTCACTTCCACCCTTTAGACATCGAAGACTGCAAATCCGTCAACCAACGCCCGAAAATCGACATCTACGACGATTATTATTTCCTCATTCTGCATTTCCCCAACTTCGACCGCCAGAACAAGTTCGTGAAAATCAAGGAAGTGAAGATTTTCTGGGGCAAAGACTATATCATCTCCATCGAGAAGAACCCTTGGGGCGTGTCGCAGCTCTTCGAGGAATACGAGGAACGCATCCAAAATGAGGAGGAGATGAAAATCAAGAACTCCGACATCCTGCTCTACCGCATCCTCGAAAAACTCATGACCGAGTCGGTGTATCTGTTGCGCAAAGTCGGTTTGGACGTTGAATTAATCAACCGCGAACTGCTTCAGGAGAAGCAAGTTAAGATTATCGAGCGCATCAGCGTGACGCGCAAGAACCTCATCCTCATCAACACCATCTTCAAGCCGCAATTGCGACTTTTCCACCTGTTTGAAACGGGCAAGGTCACTGGTTTCACCGACGATGTGGAGTACATGGAAGACTACTGGGGCAACATCCTCGACTATCTGCAAAAGGTGTGGGACATGACCGAGGACTACGAGGAATTGATTGAGGGCCTCTCGATGACTTTCGACTCGATGCAGACCAACAAGACCAACGAGACGATGAAAATCCTGACTCTCGTTTCGACCATCATCCTCCCTTTGACCTTCATCACTGGCCTCTACGGAATGAACGTCGCCCTACCCTTCCAAGAAGCGGCTTGGGCGTTTTGGGGCATCATGGGATTCATGGCCGTGGTCGCCACAGCCTTCTATATCTATTTCAGGCACAAGAAGATGATGTGATTTTCAATTAATTGTATTGTTTCCTGAAAATACGGACTAATCCTGTCATTAGTTTTTGATAAGTCTTGGCTTTCAGTGGATGGTAATCGAAACTTTCCGTCGAAACAAAGGCTATATTGTTGTTTTGACTGTCTACGATGACAATGCCACCCTGCGTCACGCATTTGTAAGGCAAACTAAAATAAGTACCCAGGGTTAGCAGGCCCACTGCCACTCCTTTGCCCACTTCTCTGTCATAGTTATCGTCGGTTCGGACAAACCCTCGGCTATAAGCCAACGAGCCAAAGCGTTTATTTCGTGCTTCAAGGATGGAATCGATGGTAGGCGGAATGGGGATATCCTTGACACGCACTCTGCCATCAATGTATCTCATCATCATGTAGATTTCATATTGAATCCTATTGTTGACGATACTGTCCTCAACGACAATCTTTCCAGTTACTGGAAGCGTCTTGTCTTCAGACAATGCTGTCTCAAACAGTCCTTGGGCAATCACCGAGAGCGAGTCGTTGTACGAAATCTTGTCGCCTTTCTCAACGATGCCGACGATAACAAAAGGCTCAAATTGCTGCACCTGCTGGATTTCGGCACGCTTTACCGATGATACAAAGCCCCTGTTGGCTGTGCACGAGACAAAAAAGCCTACAAAAAACAAGACTGTGATGATTCGTGCGAACCAGCCGAATTTTGTGTTTAAACTCACCATGTTTGTTTTAAGGATCACTTTACTATAAGTTTCGAGTATTTCAGGACAGCAGTTCCCCGCATCAATTTTACGATATAGCAGCCTTTGGCAAAATCGTTGGGCAGCGCAACAGACCCATCGCCGACGACATTGCCAGTGGCCTTCAGAAGTGTGCGTCCGCTGAGGTCACAAATGACGATGGCATCAAACTGTTGGTTGTTGCCGCTCAAATGCAAGGTTTGCCCGGCCTCAATCGGGTTCGGGAAGAGATAAACCGTTGTTTCTGAGCTTTCGTTGAGGCTCCAAGTCGGGTCCCAAATCATGCGGGCGTATTCGGGATGGTCAACAAAGGGGTTGCGGTTGTGTTGATAATCATTGTATATGACCTCGTTGCGCAGTTTTTCCTTCTCGCTCACAGGGTCTTGCTCGTTCCAACGCAGCAGCATATCAATCGCCCACTTCTTGATCTCAGATTTGTTAGTCATGTCGCTGCTGCTCCAACTGCCATCTTCCGAATAATAACGCACACTCATATACATAATGGCGCGGGCGAAGTCGCCTTTGTATTCATCGATAGGCTCGAACACCGTTCCCGAATAGCCAAGGGTCTTGCATGTGCCTAATTTTGAGCCGTTTTGTGAAGTCCAAGAGGCAGAACGCACCTCGCCGAAGGGATAATTGGCACGCTTGTTATTGACAAAGCCATCGGTCGGAAAGATATGGTGCAAGTCGGAACGCGGCGTGGTTTGTTCGTTGAACCAACTCTGTGGCCATGAGTGTTCGCGGTTGTAGCAGTCGCCCTCGCTGTTGTAGTTGCCGCATTGGTCTTGGCCGAGATAATAAGTATAGGGCGGGTTGCCGTTAGGCCGGTCGGAATACATGTCCCACACCACGCCATTGCCTTTGTTGTCGGTGCTCCAGAAGGCGTTCCAGAGTTGGCTGTACGAAATGCTTTCGTGTCCTTTGACAATGTTGTGCAAAGCCACCTTCAACTGATTGCCCGTCAAGCCGTTGGCGGAATTGTAGTAATTTGCGGGTTGCGCACCTACCAAGACGGACAACGATAAACCTATAAAAAGAGCGATGAACTTTTTCATTATTCTCGAATTTTAAATCTTAAATCTTTGAATTTTAAATCCTTAAATCAAATCCGTAAACAAATACAATATCGCGATAACAACCATAAACACCGCCGCCGAAAACTCGATGAAACTCACTTTTTTAATCACACTTGGGTTAAACTCGATGCGGACGGCAATGAAAGACCATAAAAAACTTGCCACGATAACCAATGGCATAAACCATCGGCCCAAAGGTTCAAAATACGGTCCCATCAGCGACATAAGCAGTGTGTTCATGGCCGACATGAAAACGAGCAACATTAGTTCAGTGTCGTTGTTGACCGTGTAAAGCATTTTGCCTTTCAAAATCCTCATTGAATCGACAATCATTTTCACGGCAATTATGAGCATCATCGCAAAGACCATATACTGAGCGATATAGGTGATGAGATGAGCAAACAATCCTCCCAAGAACTTACCAAACATAGCGGCAACCCCATGATGGACACCGAACAATAACGGAATAAACCATTTCTGCGAAGGCTTGTCGTCGGCCTTAATCAGGCCCACAGAGCGCGTAGCCACGGGAGCGGTCAGGCAGAGGATGAAGAGGATGCTGATGATTATTGAAGTGGTAGTCATAATGCCGCAAAATTATACAATTCAGGGGAATCTGCAAAGCAAATTCCCCCGAAAAAATTCAAATCAGTACATCAATCACCCCAATCTCCTGAACTGGCAGGTGAAGTGGCGCATCAGCTCGGCTTCCCATGTGATTTCGAGGCCGCGCTTGATCTCGTTGCGGCGGTCGTACACGTTCTTCAGTGCGGCTGCAATCACGTCCATGTGGTTGTTGGTATAGACACGACGCGGGATGCAGAGGCGCACGAAGTCGTTGCCGCCGAAGCGGTTCTGGCGCGTCACCGGGTCGCGGTCGGCGAGGACGTAGCCGATTTCGCAGGCGCGGATGCCAGCTTCAAGATAGAGTTCGCAAGTCAAGGTCTGGGCGGGGAACTCTTCCTTCGGGATTTGGGTCAACACCTTGTCGGCATCGACGAAGATGGCGTGGCCACCAGCAGGACGCTGGTAAGGAATACCATACTCGTCGAGTTTGGCGGCGAGGTAATGCACCTGCTTGATGCGGGTTTCAACCATCTCGAACTCAATGTTTTCCTTCAGACCAACAGCCAGAGCGTCCATGTCGCGACCGTTCATGCCGCCGTAAGTCAGGAAGCCTTCGAAGGGGATGCAGAACAATTTGGCACCTTCGTACCAGTCTTTCTTGTTGGTGGCGATGAAGCCGCCCATGTTGACGAGACCGTCCTTCTTGGCCGACATGGTCATCGAGTCAGCGTAGCTGAACATTTCCTTGCAGATTTCGCGCAGGGTTTTGTCGGCATAGCCTTCCTCGCGGGTCTTGATGAAGTAGGCATTCTCAATGAAACGGGCGCTGTCGATGTTGACCGGCACGCCGTATTTGTGGCACAATTCGCAAGTCTCGCGGATGTTCTTCATGCTCACTGGCTGGCCGCCAACGGTGTTGTTGGTAACGGTGAGGACCATGAAGGGCACATTGCCTTGGTTCTCTTTCAACACTTTCTCCAATTTCTCAAGGCTGACATTGCCCTTGAAAGGCACCTCAAGTTGGGTGTCGTAAGCCTCGGGCACGGTCACGTCGATGGCGAAGGCTTTACGGCTCTCAATGTGGCCCTTGGTGGTGTCGAAGTGGGCGTTGCCCGGAACGACTTGGCCCGGCTTCACGAGATAGGAGAACAGCACATTTTCGGCAGCACGGCCTTGGTGCGTCGGGATAACATACTCGAAACCTGTGATTTCGGTGATAGTATCCTTCATGTGATAGAACGAGCGGGCACCGCCGTAGCTCTCGTCGCCCATCATCATCGCACTCCATTGGCGGTCGCTCATCGCGCCGGTGCCACTGTCGGTGAGCAGGTCGATGTAAACATAGTCGCTCTTCAGCATGAAGACATTTTGGTGGGCTTCGTTGAGCCACTTTTCGCGTTGTTCGCGGGTGGATTTCTTGATGGGTTCAACCATCTTGATTTTCCACGCTTCTGCAAATGGTAATTCCATAAATGTAATGTTTAATTGATTATTGTTGAATTGTTTAACTGTTGTGTTGGCTTTTTCAACGCGCGACGCGGGAATGCGTGACGCGGGAATGTGGGCGCAGTAGTAAAAGTCAGAAACGGTCGCGTTCCTTGACGTTCAGATAAACCGATTTGCCAAAAGGCTTTTGCATGTTGGATGCGGTGTTTTGAAAAATCGCTCAAAGGTAGGAAATTTTTCGGAAACACAAACCATCGTGGCAAGATTTTTCTTTTTTGCCCCCAATTTTGGTGGTTTTTCCTTCCTTCGACACATTAATTATAATAAATTTCATAGATATTTATTCACACATGGATTTTTTTCCTAATTTTGCCGCGATTTTTCGACTAAGAATTAAAACAATTATCAATTAACCTAAATTATTAACTTAAATTCAGTCATCATGAACAGAAAATCACTACTTTCATTGATGTTGCTCTGCTTCGCCTTCTTCGGCGTGGCCAGAGCTGATGAAGTGACCATTGGAAGTTTGGATGGAGCTGCAAACAACTCCTACCTTCCGATGAACTCACTTTACAACTATTCCTACACGCAGCAGATTTACACTGCTGAAGAGATTGGAATGGCTGGTACCATCAACTCCATCACCGTATGGATGTATGGTAACGCGAACCTCTATGAAATGCCTTTCGACATCTACATGGTAGAAACCGACAAGGCCGAATTTGTAAGCAACACCGACTGGGAGACCGTAACCTCAGGCGACATCGTCTATTCGGGCACGGTGACCGTCCACAACACTGAGGCTGAAGCCTTCACCTTCGACCTCGACACCCCGTTCACGTACAGCGGCACAGGCAACCTGCTGATTGCCTTCAACAACACCACTGGTAGCTGGAAGAGCGGCCTGAACGGTAAAGTGTTCGGCACTGTGGACGATCCTGCAAGAGCCATCTATGCCCGTCAGGACAGCGGTGCCTATGATCCTACGAACCCGACTTTCTCGGCAACCAGCATCACTTATCAGAGAAATGTCATTGTAATCAACATTATCCCTGGTGGCGGCGTAGTCTGCGAGAAGCCCGAAACCTTCGAAGTCTCTAACATCACCGAAAATGGTGCCACCTTTACTTGGACAGGCGGCAGTGGAAGCTATAATTTCGCATGGAAAAAAGCTTCCGACGAGGATTGGATTACCAATCCCACAACCAACTACGAGTACACCTTGGTAAACCTCGACCCCGCCACAGCTTACCAAGCCCGCGTGCAGAGCGTTTGCGAAGGTGATGCCACCAGCGGCTGGAAGAGCGTGAACTTCACCACCGCCTGCGGTACCATCACCACCTTCCCCTGGACGGAGACTTTCGAAAGCTATAATGCAGGAGACTTCAATGATCCTTGCTGGGTGAACGAGCATATCGAAGGCACTGGAGCTTCAATCTTTAGAGTGTCCACCTCTTCATTGGACGGTAATGCCACCCATCAATTGTATCTGCCCGACATGGCCATCGGCACACTGACCAAACTTGTGCTGCCTGAAATGAACGTGCCTGCAAACTACGAATTCTCCATCGATATCTATCGTAGCAGCAGCACCTATAACAATAACTATCCAAACGAAGGTATCCGCGTGTATGCCAGCACCGACGGCGAAATCGAAGGTGCCACTGAGTTGGCCTTCATTCCGCGTCATTATCAAGTCAGTAATGATGTAATTCCTGCCGAAAGTGCAACAGGTTGGTACACCTACGAACTGCCCATTGGCATGAGCGGCACTTGCTACATCATCCTGCGCGGTGAGAGCCAATATTGCACGGCAACCTATATGGACAACCTCGCTGTTAAGGCAATGCCCACCTGCCCGACACCCACAGGCTTGGCCGTGACTGCCAACAGCGTCACCGCGCACAACGCCACCATCACCTGGACCGAAAACGGCGAAGCCAACACTTGGATTGTGGAGTTCGCTACCGATGCTGATTTCACTGATGTCTTGTTTGAGACGGTTGAAGACACGCCTACCTATACCTTTGTCGGCCTCGAACCTGAGACCACCTACTATCGAATACAGCAACGTAGCCCACTTCACCACAGCCATCGCCTGCCCCGCTCCTACAGGTCTTGCTGTCAATCCCGGTAACTACAGTGCCACTGTGAACTGGAATGGTACCAGCGATAGTTACATTGTCAGTTATAGAACGGCCGCCTACTCAGAGGGTATCGTTGAAGAATTCAACAATTATGGTGTTCCCTCTGGCTGGACGAGATACACCGGCCTGGTTGATTATGTCCTTACCGACTCCATTCAATTGCAAACAGCTACTAGTGGTTGGGGTTCAAACACCTATGCCTTGGGCACCTATAATATGAAGCTCAACATCTATGGCGTTTCATGCAGATACTGGCTTGTGACACCTGAGTTCAACCTGAGCCAAAACCTGAGCTTCGACCTCGCACTGACGAAATACAACAGCGCGGATCCTATTATTAACGACACTTTGCAAGCCGATGACAGATTCATCGTCCTGATTTATGCCAATGATGCATGGCATATCCTGCGCGAGTGGAACAACAGTGGTTCTGGCTATGTCTATAATGCCATTTCCGCTACGGGCGAAAATGTCACCATCGACCTTTCGGCCTACTACGGCCAGGACGTGAAGATTGCCTTCTACGGCGAATCAACATCATCTAGTGGCGAGAACGCTGGCGACAACGACCTGCACATCGACAATGTGATCTGCGGACTACCGAAACCACTGTCACCATTCCCGACCTCACTCCTGAGACCGCCTACGAAGTTAAGGTACAAGGCGACTGCGGCGAACTTGACGGCGTGAGCCTTGAGACCGCTATCGTCACCTTCACCACCCTCGAAGGCTGCCCGGTTCCCCAGAATGTGGAAGTGGACGACATCACCTACAACAGCGCCACTGTGACTTGGGATGGCTACAACGACAGCTACAACGTCAGTTATAGAATGGCTGCCCACGCGGATGGCCTCATCGAGCATTTCGATGTATCAGGCGTTCCCTCTGGCTGGATGAGATACACTGGCCTGGTTGATTATGTCCTTACCGACTCCATTCAATTGGCACCGGCAACTGGCGGTTGGGCAACGACTAGTTACGCCTTGGGTCAATACAATATGAAGCTCAACATCTATGGAGCCTCCTATGTCAAGCATTGGCTGGTGACACCTGAATTCAAGCCTAGCCAAGACCTGAGCTTCGACCTTGCCCTGACCGATTACAACAATTCTAATCCTATTGAAAATCCAGAAGCACAAGCCGATGACAGATTCGTCGTCCTGATTTATGCCGACAATGCTTGGCACATCCTGCGTGAGTGGAACAACAGCGGTTCTGAATACGTCTATAACACTATTTCCACTACAGGCGAAAATGTCACCATCGACCTTTCAGCCTACTACGGCAAGAAGGTGCAGATCGCTTTCTACGGCGAATCAACATCATCTACTGACGAGAACGCTGGCGACAACGACCTGCATATTGACAATATCGTTTGCGGCACCCCGGTTGAAGCTGGCGAATGGCAGACCGTTGAAGCAACTGAATCGCCCGTCGTCCTCACTGGCCTCACACCTGAAACCCCATACGAAGTGAAGGTGCAAGGCGTCTGCGGCGACACCGAGACCGAGTGGACTGAAATCCAGACCTTCACGACTCTTGAGCAGACCACCGAGCCTACTCAAGTGTTACAACTGACCGCAGGCTGGAACTGGTTCAGCACCTACGTCGAGGATGCAGATTCCTACGAACTGCTTCAGTCTCTCTTAACAGCTCTCGGCGAAAACGGCTTGTACATTGAGTCGAATGACTACGAATACCTGGAGTACCTTGACGGTGAATGGCTTGGCGACCTGATGGAAATCACCCCCGACAAGATGTACCTGATCCAGGTCGGCACCGACTGCACGATCAGTTTGAACGGCGCGGTCGTCAATCCTGCCGTAGTTGAGGTGACCATCAATCCCGGTTGGAACTGGGTGGGATACCCCTGCAACGTGGAAATGACCCTTGGCGAAGCCCTTGCCAATTTCGAGGCCGAAGA
>CACZNA010000061.1:0-13648 GCA_902782455.1 uncultured Bacteroidia bacterium
CATCCCGAACAGAGAAGTTAAGCCCCGCCGCGGCGATGATACTGCGGGAGACCGTGGGAAAGTAGCGCGCCGCCCACCCCTAACGGGAACCCCTTGCCGCAAAACGGCGAGGGGTTCGCCGTTTTAAGGGGGACACGGCGGCGACTGCCGGAAGTTTCTGTGGCCGACTTTTTTTTACCTTTCTCTATCCTTTTGCCTTTTTTCCTAACTTTGCGCCGTTGCCGCAGCCATGCGGCGGTCGGGAAAAAACGGAATGTCAAACATTTAAAAAATATCGTTATGAAGAAAGCGTTTATCGTTATCGCCTACCTTGCCACGATGATGGCAGCAGGCACGGGCCTTAAGGCCCAAGAGGTCACGATTCCACTGTTGCCCGGGTGGACGTGGATTTCCTATCCAGCGGCAGTACCCGTTGACATTGCAACGGCGTTTGGCTCGTTCACGCCGTTGGAGGGCGACGTGATTGAGTCCCAGTTCGGCATGGTCAGTTACGTTGACGGAGGATGGTTGGGAGATTTCGACCAGTTCTACCCCGGCTACGGCTACATGTACTATTCGACGCGCATGGTACCCGTCACGGTGACTTTCAATGCGCAGCAGCCAACCCAGCAGGTTGTGGTGACCACCGACACGCCTCAGTTCATCACGGGTAATTCTGCCATGGGCGGTGGCGAGGTTACCACCAATGACGGGACTTACATCCTCGTGAAAGGCCTTTGCTGGGCCACGCATGAGAATCCCACGACCAACGACGACTTCTACCAAGAAGCCGAAAGCGGTGTGGGCAGTTTCTCTATTTCGATGACTGGCCTTAACATTGCAACCACCTATTATGTCCGTGCCTACGCTGTTACTCCGAATGGCACGGTGTATGGCGACCAGCAGACCTTTACCACCCGTGATGGCATTCCGACTGTGACAACAGATACTGTTACGAGCATAACAGGTGCAACAGCCAGCTGTGGAGGCACGGTGACCGATAACGGTGGCTTGAATGTGACTGCCCGTGGTGTTTGCTGGAGCACTAGCCAGAATCCTACCTTAAGCGACAGCCACACCACGGATGGCTCCGGACTTGGTGACTTTACGAGCAGCATTACTGGTCTGAGCTTAAGCACCACTTATTATGTGAGAGCCTACGCCACCACCTCAGCTGGCACAGGCTATGGTGAGCAGGTGAGCTTCACCACGCGGAATGGAATTCCGACTGTAACGACAGTAGAGGTTACAAGTATTGGCAGTGCTTGGGCTTATAGTGGCGGCAACATTACTGACGATGGAGGTCTGGCTATTACGGAACGGGGCGTTTGTTGGAGCTTATCACCGAGCCCTACTCTTGCTAACTCTCATACTATCAATGGCAGTGGAGCAGGCTCTTTCTCCAGTTACATGACTGGTCTGAGTATGAGCACGACCTATTATGTGCGAGCCTACGCCACCAACAGCTTTGTCACTGTATATGGCAACCAACTGAGTTTTACCACAGCAGATGACTATGTGTATGTCGACCTCGGCCTGCCAAGCGGTACCTTGTGGGCCACTTGTAACATTGGGGCCAGCGGCCCTGAAGAATACGGCGACTATTTTGCTTGGGGCGAGACCCAGCCCAAGGATTACTATGATTGGAGTAACTACCAACATTGTAATGGTAATGGGAATTCTCTCACTAAGTATTGCAGCGATTCAAGTTATGGCTATAACGGTTTCACGGATAATTTGACTACCTTGTTGCCTGAGGACGATGTGGCCACGGTTAATTGGGGTAGTGATTGGCGAACGCCTACTTTGGAAGAATGGCTGGAGTTGTATTATAATATCACCTTCGAATGGACAAATCAGAATGGTGTAAACGGACTTCTTTTCACTGCTTCAAATGGTAATAGTTTATTCATACCCTCCGCTGGCCACTTCGACGGGAGCACTCTTGTCGGTGTTGGCGACTACAGCTCCTGTTGGTCGAGTTCGATTCAGACTAGTGTCCCGTCTTCAGCGTATTTCTATTTCACTTACTCTGGTGGCGTAATTTCCACTTTTCGCTATCTAGGTTTTTCGGTGCGACCTGTACGTTCTTCTCAACCCAGTATCCAAGATTATTCCATCACGATCACATCGAGCCCTACAGAAGGCGGCACTTTATCGGGTGGTGGCATCTATCAGCAAGGGCAATCATGTACTGTAATTGCTACAGCTAATGCAGGATACACATTTGCCAATTGGACTGAGAACGGCATTGTGGTTTCCAGCGATGCCAGTTACTCATTCATCGTGAGTGAAAACAGAACTTTGGTTGCAAACTTTACATACATCGGAGGTAGCAATCATGAATATGTCGACCTCGGCCTGCCGAGCGGCCTGCTGTGGGCCACCTGCAATGTGGGTGCTGACTCGTCCGAAGACTATGGTGATTACTTTGCATGGGGCGAAACACAAACCAAGAACACTTACAACTGGAGCACCTACCAGTATTGCAACGGTAACTCTAGCACGTTGACCAAATACTGCAACAACTCTAATTACGGTTACTACGGCTTCACCGACAACCTGACCACGTTGTTGCCCGAGGACGATGCAGCCACGGCCAATTGGGGCAGTGACTGGCGCATGCCCACCAAGGAGGAATGGCAGGAGCTTTACAACAACACGACCTGCACGTGGATAACACAAAATGGTGTGAACGGCAAGCTCTTCACCGCGAGCAATGGCAACAGTCTCTTCCTGCCCGCAGCCGGTTGGTACTTCAATAGCAGCCTCAACAACAGCTACGGCTCCTACTGGTCGAGTTCGCTCGACACGGACAGCCCGGACAAAGCTTGGTACTTCCACTTCACTTCGGGCGGTTGTTACATGCTCCACAACAATCGCGGCTATGGGCGATCTGTCCGAGCAGTGCGTTCCTCTCAATCCGGTACTACCAATTGTACAATCACAGTCACACCGAGTCCAACCGATGGTGGCACGGTAACGGGTGACGGCATTTATCAGCAAGGGCAATCATGTACTGTCACTGCCACCGCTAATACAGGATACACATTTGTCAATTGGACGGAGAGCGGGAATGTGGTTTCGACCAATGCCAACCATACCTTCACCGTAACAGGAAATCGTACTTTAGTGGCTCAATTCCAAACAAGCACCACTGTCCCGACAGTGACAACCGCTCAAGTTACAAATATACAACGAACTACTGCTATAGGTGGCGGCAATGTAACCGACAGTGGCGGATCAACGGTTTCAGAGCGTGGTATATGTTGGAGTACAAGCCACAATCCTACGACAAGTGGCAGCCATGCCAGCAGCGGTATGGGGACTGGCTCGTTCACGGTGAGCATGACTGGTTTGACGATTAATACCACTTATTATGTTCGTGCTTACGCTATTAATAATGTTGGGACAGCCTATGGAAATGAAGTTAGCTTTACAACACTTGATCATGGATATGTCGACCTCGGCCTTCCGAGTGGCACTTTGTGGGCCACTTGCAATGTGGGTGCCGACAATCCTGAAGACTATGGCGACTACTTTGCATGGGGCGAGACCTACCTCAAAAGCGCATACAAATGGAGCACCTACAAGTACTACCATGACAGCAATGGCAGCAATGCCACGTTGACCAAGTACTGCAACGATGCCTATTACGGCTACAATGGCTTCACCGACAACTTGACCATCTTGTTGCCCGTGGACGATGCTGCTACAGCCAACTGGGGTGCTGGCTGGCGCATGCCTACCATTGAGGAATGGCATGAACTATACAACAACACAACCTATACATGGACACAGCAGAACGGTGTGAACGGCATGCTCTTCACCGCCAGTAATGGCAACAGTCTCTTCCTGCCTGCTGCTGGCTACCGCTACAAAAGTAGTCTCGAAGACGCAGGCAGCAACGGGTACTACTGGTCGAGTTCGCTCAGCACGGCCAATCCGTATTGGGCGAGGATACTTCTCTTCTATTCCAATTATTGCCACATAAACGGTAATCTTCGCTGTGAAGGTCTATCTGTCCGAGCGGTGTGTTCTTCTGCGCAGAACTAGCCTTTGTTCCGTTACGGGCAAGACGGTCAAGGGGCGAAAAAGTTATCGGGCGGGGGCGCACGCGGTAGCGTGCACGGAAGCCCCCGTGCGGTAACTTTGCGGAGGCCTCGTGCCGAAGGCACGGTATCCTATTAACCCCATACAGCTCTGCTGTGTGGGGTTAACCACACTGTAGACTATGCAGGGCGTGCTGGAGGCACACTACAGATGTATATGATGTGTCATGCCTCCAGCACGCAGGTTGCTGTGGCTGCTCATGTGTCGTCCCCACACTATGACTGGTGTGTCGGGCCTCACACTATGGCATGTGTGTCGAGCCCCACACTATGGCGTGTGTGTCGAGCCCCACACTATGGCGTGTGGGGTTAGTAGGATGTCGTGTCTTCGACACGAGGTGCTGCTGCACGGTGGGAGTCGTGCATCGTGTCCGTATCCCTATCGATGAAAAACACCATCCATGATTTATGGTATCTGATTTTTTCCTATCTTTGCCCGTTTTTAAGAAGCAAAACGATACACCTATGATAGACATCAAGTTTTTAGTCAAGAACCCGGATGTGGTTCGGGAAAACATCAAGAAGAAGTTTCAGGATAACAAGTTGCCTCTCGTCGACGAGGCCATCAACTTGTACACGCAATATTGTGATTGCCAGCAACGTGCCGACGACCTCCGCTCGCAACGCAACTCCATCTCCAAGGAAATTGGCATCCTCTTCAAGAACAAGGAAGTGGAAAAGGCCAACGAAATGAAGAAACTCGTTGAGGCCAACGCGCAGGAATTGGAGCAACTTGGCAAACAGCAGACCTCGCTCATGGAGCAACTGACCAAGGTGATGTATTTCATCCCGAACATCATCGCGCCCGAGGTGCCGATAGGGAAGGACGACACCTTCAACGTGGAGAAGGAACGCTTCGGCGAGCCTGTCGTGCCCGATTTCGAGGTGCCGTATCATGCCGACATCATGGCCAAGTTCAACGGTTTGGATTTGGATTCGGCGCACCGCGTGGCGGGCAACGGTTTCTATTACCTAATGGGCGACATTGCACGGCTTCATTCCGCCGTCATCACTTACGCCCGTGATTTTATGATAGATAGAGGCTTTACTTATTGTGTGCCTCCGTTCATGGTGCGCAGCGAAATCGTCAGCGGCGTGATGAGTTTCGCCGAGATGGACGCGATGATGTATAAGATTGAAGGCGAGGACCTTTACCTTATCGGCACGAGTGAACACTCCATGATTGGCAAGTTCATCGACCAAATCGTGCCCGAAGAAAGCCTTCCACTGACTTTGACGAGTTACTCGCCCTGCTTCCGTAAGGAGAAAGGCGCGCACGGCATCGAGGAACGTGGCGTGTATCGCATTCACCAGTTCGAGAAACAGGAGATGGTCGTCCTTTGCAAGCAGGAGGATGCCGATTATTGGTACGAGCAGATGTGGAAGAACACAGTCGACTTGTTCCGCTCGATGGATATTCCCGTCCGCACGCTTGAATGTTGCTCCGGCGACTTGGCCGATTTGAAGGTGAAGTCGCTTGACGTGGAGGCATGGTCGCCGCGCCAGAAGAAATACTTCGAGGTGGGTAGTTGCTCTTATCTTGGTGACGCTCAGGCGCGTAGACTGAAAATCAGAATCAAGGGGAAGAACGGCAACTATTTCGCCCACACCTTGAACAATACTGTGGTCGCCCCGCCGCGCATGTTGATTGCCTTCTTAGAGAACAACCTCCGCGCCGACGGTTCGGTAGCCATCCCGAAAGCCATGCAACCCTACATGGGTGGAAAAACTGAGATTAAGTAATCACAAAACAATCAAAACCGGCAAAACTTGATTTCCGTTGACGCGGCTTCCCAACTGGGTCGCCGCTGGAAAGCCAGCTGGTTGGCGAGGCTTTTCGACTAAAGATTAAGGGTTTTGAAAGTTTTGTGGGTTTTGTGATAAAAAAAGAAGAATATGGACATTTCCGTTGTCGTACCGCTGTTGAATGAGGCTGAGTCGCTGCCCGAGTTGGAGGCGTGGATTCGCCGCGTGATGGACGAGCATGGCTTTTCCTACGAAATCGTCTTTGTCGATGACGGCTCCACGGACAATTCTTGGGCTATCATCCAAGGGCTTTCGCAGGCCAACCCGAATGTGAAGGCCTTGCGTTTCAGGCGCAACTATGGCAAATCGCCAGCCTTGAACGAAGGTTTCAAGATTGTGGAAGGCGATGTGGTCATTACGATGGACGCCGACCTTCAGGACAGCCCCGACGAGATTCCCGGACTTTACAAAATGATTAATGAAGAGGGTTACGACCTCGTATCGGGCTGGAAGAAAGTGCGTTACGACTCCAAACTGATGAAAAACATCCCGTCCAAGTTCTTCAATTGGACCACGCGGGTGATGTCGGGCATTAAGTTGCACGATTTCAATTGCGGCTTGAAGGCTTATCGCAAGGAAGTGGTGAAAAGCATTCAAGTTTACGGCGAAATGCACCGCTACATTCCCGTCATTGCTAAGATGAACGGTTTCAGCCACATAGGGGAGAAAGTCGTTCACCATCAGAAACGGAAATACGGCAGTAGCAAGTTTGGCATGAGCCGTTTCATTCGTGGCTATCTCGACCTGCTGACCATCAATTTCATCTCGAAATTCAGCAACCGACCCATGCACTTTTTCGGGGTGTTGGGTTCGTTGTCGTTCTTGGCAGGTTTTATCATTTCCATTTATTTGGTTTGTACCAAGTATTTCGGTAATGTTTACATTTCGATGACCCGCCGTCCCTTGTTCTATTTGGGTATTCTCGCCATGATTGTAGGTGTACAACTTTTCAGCACGGGTTTCCTAGCCGAAATGATTACCTCGACGCAACGCGACAAACGAGTATATTCCATTTCGGAACGCATCAACGCATAACGAAAAAGCCACCAAAACGGTGGCTTTTTTCATGTTTGTTTCCTGTAAATCAATACAATTCATCGAAACCGCCATCGACGCTTTCATCAAAGCTGTCACCAAATTCGTCGTTGAATTCCTCCTCGTCGAACTCGTCCTCAAACTCGTCGAAAGGCGAATCATCGGCAAAGTCGTTGTTATCCCAGTCGAAGTCGCGCTCCAATTTCGATTCGTCGAACTCGTCCTCCTCGTCATGGCCGCTGATGAAGTCGTCAATCTCATCGTCGCTCATCTTGTCGAAGTTCACGTCAAGCAAAGCCGAGTCGTTGATGGCACGGTTCATCGATTTCAGTTCGCGCATCACCGAGGGTGAAACATAGAACTCATCGATGTTTTCTTCGCAGTATTTCAGGTATTTAGGGTCTTTTTCGTACACTTCGGCGATGGTCATGCCCTCGTATTTTCCGAAAGTGAAAACTGAATCAATGTCATAGAATTTCATATTGTTGCCTTTCTTTTTGTCAGTTATAGGTGTCGTTTCGAGTCCGCAAATATCATGCATTTTTCGGTTTGTCGCAACAAAAAACTACTTTTTGAACGCGAAAAACACGGCGAGGATGATGAAGAGGAAGGAAAGGATATGGTTCCAGCGGAAAGTTTCGGTCTTGAAGACGGTAATCACGATGACGGTGAACACGGTCAGCGAGACGGCTTCTTGTATGACTTTCAACTGGATAAGGTTGAAAGGGCCACCGTTTTGCATGGCACCGATGCGGTTGGCAGGAATCATGAACGAATACTCGAACAAAGCAATGCCCCACGACATGAGGATGACCAAAAAGAGCGGCCAATCCTTTGACGAAGGGACGATTTCGAGCAGTTTGAGTTGGCCGTACCACGCAAAAGTCATAAAGATGTTGGAAACGATTAGCAAAAGGATGGTGTAAATGCCTTTCATGGGAAATAGTTTGTTTTGGGCGGCAAAATTAGCGTTTTTTTCGGCGCGGCGGCTGCAATAATTCCTATTTTTGCACACTCAAACGCAAATCCTATGACACCGACCATCATCCTTTTCGTTTTTGTCGCCTATACGGTTCTTCTCTTTGTGATTTCGCACTTCACGGCGCGGAAATCCGACAATGCCGCGTTTTTCCGTGGCAACAAAAACTCGCCGTGGTTTGTGGTGGCATACGGCATGATTGGTGCCTCTTTGTCAGGCGTGACATTCATGTCAGTGCCGGGAGGGGTCTATACAGGACAGTTTACCTATATGCCTTTGGTTTTT
This sequence comes from uncultured Bacteroidia bacterium, assembly GCA_902782455.1. Lineage (GTDB taxonomy): Bacteria > Bacteroidota > Bacteroidia > Bacteroidales > F082 > Limimorpha. The sequence goes on from CACZNA010000061.1 coordinate 8,197, forward strand.
GGCTATGTGCTTGGTTATGCGGTGATTGCGTTGATATTGCTACCCTTGTATTATCGGCTTAACCTGACTTCGATTTACACCTATTTAAATATGCGCTTCGGGCCGAGGTCGGAGAAGACGGGTGCGGCGTTTTTCATTTTGTCACGATTGTTGGGTTCGGCGTTGCGGATGTATCTCGTTGTCTTTGTGCTGTATGAGTTCGTTTTCAAGGATTGGGGCGTGCCGTTTTGGGTGCCGGCGGTCATTTTCATCGCCATTATTTTGCTTTACACTTTCAAAGGCGGCATCAAAACGGTGGTTTGGACGGACACCTTGCAGACGACTTTCCTCCTGTTGGCGGCTTTCCTGACGGCGTGGTTCATCCTGAAAAACCTCAACATTTCGTTGGGCGACCTGCTGAAATCGGCCTCGGAAAAGGGGTATACCAAGATGTTTGAAACCGATTGGACGCATAACAAGTTTTGGGTCAAGCAGTTGCTGAGCGGAATGTTCATCACCATCACCATGACGGGACTCGACCAAGACATGATGCAAAAAAACCTGACTTGCAGGAATTTGCGCGATGCACAAAAGAATGTGATGACCTCAAGCCTATTGTTTGTGGTGGTCAATGCACTGTTCCTTTGCCTCGGTGCTTCGTTGATTTGTTATGCTCAGGCAACAGGATTCCAACTGCCTGTGAATGAGGCGGGTGTGGTGGTCAACGACAAGATTTTCCCATCGGTTGCTTTCAGTTTGAGCAAATTCACGGCGATAGTGTTTGTCATCGGCTTGGTGGCGGCGGGCTATTCCAGTGCTGATGGCACCTTAACCGCCTTAACCACAACGTTTTGCTTCGACTTTATGCACTTCGACAAGAAACAATTAACCGAAGCGCAAATCACCAAATACCGCAAGTGGATTCATGTGGCGTTTGCCCTGCTTTACTTGTTGGTAATCATTGCGTTCCGTCCCTTCCACAACGAATCATTAATAGATAAGGTGTTCGACATTGCAGGTTACACTTACGGGCCGTTGTTAGGTTTGTACACTTTCGGCCTGTTCATCAAAAACAGGAGGGTCATCGATAGGGCAGTGCCTTACATTGCTGTCGCGTCGCCAGTGGTCAGTTATTTTCTGAAGATGTATTCGCCGCAATTGTTCGGAGGTTATCGAATCGGGTTTGAGATATTGATTATCAATGGTTTGCTGACTTTCTTGTCGTTGCTGGTTTTCAGCAGAAAGGAAAAATTAGCCTAATATCGGGTCGGTTTTCGGAAAATTTGTATTTTTGAACTTTGAAACTAAACAGAATTGAAATGAACAGATTTGTTACAAGATTTACCATTGCCGTGATGTTCATGGCGATGATGGGCGGCCAACTTCAGGCGCAGTTCACGACCACTTTTGCCAAGAATGCCGCGCCCGGACAGCAAAACGGCTTGTATTATTCCTTGCCTCAGACCATGTTGCAGTTGGATTTTCTCATTGAGGAGATTGAATTTGTACAAGGTCCGCTCAGCGATTATGCCTCACGTTATTTGGAGTTGGAGGACTATGTGGAATACGAATCCACTGAATATCATCTTCTTGACGTGAAGTTGAGTACAGTGGCTTTCCCCGACCCGAGTGCAACGTTTTTTGTTAGTTTTGCCCCAGTCAGAGGTGGAAGTAAGGCTCAGTTCGACTTGCTTCCGAACGGTATTATCCGCAGCGTTGGAATAGGTAATCCTGCTGAAAATGAGGAACCAATGCCACTGCCAATGAATAAGGAAATGCCCAAATGCACCCAAGAAAAAACTGATGCCAATTCGGGTTTTATCGCCTTGATGTCGGCGGGGAAAACCAATGCCCAGTTGGCCAAGGAAGTGGCCGACAAAATTGAGGAAATCCGAAAGGCCAAGTTTTACCTGATTTCAGGCGATGTTGAAATGGCTCAAAATCCTGAAACATTCAACGCCATGTATCAGAAATTGGACGAAATGGAGAAGGAATACACGAGTTTGCTGTTAGGCAAGCGTGTTTCGAAAAAGGTGGTGAAGACTGTGTATGTGATTCCAAATAAGGAAGTTACAATGCAAACAGTGGCAGAGTTCTCCGAAACCGAAGGCTTGACTTTGGGTATTAAAGGTTCAGGCAATGTGATTACTGTCCAGACTTTGTCGCTCAATACGACGGCGGCCATCAATGCCCCGAGCCAGTCGGCGGTGGAATCCGTTACGTATGAAAACAAGGTGTTTTACCGCATTCCTGAAATGGCTAACGTAAGGGTGATTTTTGACGGTCGCACTTTGTTGGAAGAACGTTTGAATGTCAATCAGTTGGGCGTTTTGCTGGTGGCTCCATTGTCGAATACCCAATTGGTGTTTAATCCGGAAACAGGACAGATTGTCAACATGAGGACGAAGTGACGGCCTCTTTGATTCTAACCAATTGTTTCAGAAGATTTTCAGCCAAGTCTAAACGGAGCATGTTGGCACCGTCGGACTTGGCTTTTTTCGGCTCTGGGTGTACCTCCATGAAGATGCCGTCAGCACCTGCCGCGATGCCTGCTTTGGCAATGAGGCCAATCATTTCAGGTTGTCCGCCCGTGACGCCACTGCTTTGGTTGGGCTGTTGCAAAGAGTGCGTAACATCCAGAATGACTGGTACTTCAAACTTCTGCATTGTGGCAATGTTGCGATAATCCACCACCAAATCCTGATAGCCGAACATGGAGCCACGTTCCGTGAGCATGACCTTGTCGTTGCCCGACTGCCTGACCTTTTCGACGGCAAACCCCATCGCCTCACCCGAAAGGAACTGCCCTTTCTTGATATTCACTGTCTTTCCCGTCTTGGCAGCAGCCACAAGGAGGTCGGTTTGGCGGCAAAGGAAGGCCGGAATTTGCAGAATGTCAACATATTCGGATGCCATTGATGCTTCTTCGGCAGCGTGGATGTCGGTCACCACAGGGAGTTCAAATTCCTTGCCGATTCTTTGCAGCACTTTGAGGGCTTTTTCGTCGCCGATGCCCGTAAAAGAGTCCAATCTGGAACGGTTGGCCTTGCGATAGGAGCCTTTGAAAACCAAGGGAATATCCAATTTTTGGCAAATGTTTTTCAAGGTTTCGGCAATGAGGAAGGGCGAAGTCTCGTCCTCAATCACACATGGGCCAGCCAAAAGGAAGAAACGGTCAGGACGGAGGTCATTCAAAAAGTTGAAATTGGTGGTGTACATGATGGATTTTTTTTGCAAAGGTAGTGGTTTTTGAAGAATCTTTTATGGGGAAGCTCATTTTTTACTATTTTTGCAATATGTTGAATTGACAGCTTTGGATTATGCAACAAAATTCTAATCAGCGGATTTTATATCTTGATTTGTTACGAGTAATAGCTACTTTCATTGTATTATTCAGACATGTGTGTTCTATTGAATTTTACAAATCCCCTCTTTCTATAGATTGGTGTATTGCAAGCATATATAATTTTTTGGTTCCAAAAGCAGCTCCGATATTTGTTATGATTAGTGGGGCTTTATTGCTTAATCCATACAAGGAGGTAACATATAGGGATATTCTCAAAAAACGAATTCCTCGCCTTCTTTTGGTGTATGTGTTTTGGGCTTTGTTGTATGTCTTGTATGGTTTTGCTTTGAGAGACTTTAACGAGTTTACTCCATGGCGATTGTTTAGACAGGCAATTGTGATTCCTTGTGTTCATCTATGGTTTCTGCCAATGCTGATGGGCGTGTATCTTTTAACCCCAATGCTTCGTAAAATTGCCCAAGATAACAAACTGTTACATTATGTTTTGATAATATGGATAGTTTATGTTTTTGTTAGTTTTTTTCAGTTCGTAGAAGCTTTTCAATTGGTGAGGCATTTCTATTCACTTTTCAACATGAATACCATTGTCGGTTTTTCTGGGTATTTTCTGCTTGGATATTTCCTTTCCCGTCATGATTTCTCAAAAAGGCAGAAAATTTGGTTTTATCTGTTAGGAATAGCAGGGGCTTTGGTTATCATTATTGCAACTTTTCATATTGCTGTTTCAACAGGAGAAGCAAACGAACGCTATTTCTCCAATCTGAGTATTCAGGTGGTGGCGATGGCAACCGCTCTTTTTGTATTGGTGAAAGATTTGGCTCCAAAGTTTGGAACACGAACATTGAAATTTATTGATTTTGTGAGGAAAGATTTGTTTGGGATATATTTGACACACATGTTGTGGGTTCCTATTGTTAATACGACCACGTTGCGTCATTGTTTTAGTGAGGTAATAACTTTACCACTAATTGCAATAATAATATTTTTGCTTAGTTTATTCACAACCAAATTGATTCGCTTGGTTCCTGGATTAAGAAAAGTGGTAGAATGAGCATCTATTTGTTCATGAATCTCGGATGATACGTAGTCAAAGTGTCGCGGAGCAATTCATCCGAAATATGCGTATAGATTTCCGTTGTGTTCACGCTGGAGTGACCAAGCATCTGTTGGACGGCGAGCAAATTCGCTCCACCTTCAAGCAAATGGGTGGCGAAACTATGCCTGAACGTGTGCGGGCTGATGGTTTTGGTAATGCCGTTTTTCTCCGCCAAATCCTTTACGATGAGGAAAACCATTTGTCGGGTGAGACCTGTTCCACGATTGTTGAGGAAAACGGTGTCGGTGAATTTTGGCTTTACGTTGATGTGTAGTCTTTCACCTTCAATATATTGGAAAAGGATTTTCAGGCTGCTTTCGCCGATGGGAACAAGCCTTTCTTTACTGCCTTTGCCAAAGATGCGGAGGAAACCTTCGTTTCTGTATATATCGTTGATTTGCAAACCGATGAGTTCAGAAACACGCAAGCCGCAGCCGTACATCACCTCAATCATGGCTTTGTTGCGGTGGCCATTGGGCTGACTAAGGTCAATGCTGTCGAGCATCTTCTGGATTTCTTCGTAAGTCAATACTTCGGGCAGATGGCGGCCTAAAAAGGGGGAGGAAATGAGTGCGGTTGGGTCGGTTTCGGAGAGGTTTTCTTGGAGCAGGTAACGCCAAAACGACTTCAGTCCAGAGAGGATTCGCGCTTGCGAGGTGGCACCGATGTTCAAATCATAGAGATAGGAGAAGAAGTTCACGATGGTGTCCTGCTTGATGGCATTGGTTTCGGTGGAAAGGTTTTGGCTTTCAAGGTATTGCAAAAACAAATGGACATCGTGACAATAGGCTTCCACGCTGTTGTCGGACAGAGAAAGCTCCAACCGCAAATAGTTTGCGAAGTGCTTTATTAGGTTTTGGGTGATATTGAAGGGTTGCTTGTCCATGGTTTTGTCTTGCAAAAGTACATTTTTTTGCCGCTGTGGTAATGTATTTTTACTACATTTGTCCCGAAAATTAACCCCTAAATAGCTTAGTACATGACAATTTTTATAAGCAACAGAAAAAGTTCAAATTTGGCCGAATAATTTGGTGGAAAAACTTGTATAATGTCTTGAAAATCAGTAACTT
>CACZNA010000062.1:0-13457 GCA_902782455.1 uncultured Bacteroidia bacterium
GCCGTTCCAAAGCCTGATGAGGATTTCCTGAAACAGGTCGTCGATTTCGGCCTTGTTGCGCGAGAACATATAGCACACCGTGTAGATGGTCCGCTTGTGCTGCCGCACCAAAAGTTCAAACTGATGTTCCTTGTCGTTGTTCATAATGCGTTTTCGTTGCAACGTTCATCAGGTTAGACAGCGAAAGTAGGGAAATATTACAAGGAATTAGGATGTTTTTGGGGGAAAAGTCACCGCAACATCCACTTCCAAACGGGAATCACTTCAATTGTCAGGTCATCCTTTTCGATGGTTTCTTCCTCGTCGTAGGTTACGATGACGGCCTTTTTCAACTTGAAGACTTTGTTGAAGTCCACCAAAGCATTCACTTCGCGCGTGCGCGTCACGTCTTCTTCGATGCTGTATGACGCTTGGACGGCCAATTTGGCTTCGGGAATGTAGAAATCCAAATCCACATTGCCGTGCTTGTAGTAGAACAACATTGGCTCGTCGGGATTCCAATATTTCCTTCGCAAATGGAGCGCGACAAGATTCTCAAGCAGTTTGGTTTCGCCTTCAAACATGAAAAGATTCAAAAGGCCATTGTCCAAAAAATAGCGTTTTCGAAGTGTTTCTTGCTCAGAGACTGGCGAGGCATAGTTCGGGAACGAGAAAATGAGGTAACTCTCCTCCATATATTGCAGATAATCCTTGATGGTAGGTGTACTGATGTTTTCGCCCGTCGATTTGATGATGTTGCCGAAGCGCGAAATGGCAGTGGCTTGCATCACATTGTCGGCCACTTTTCGGGTCAGCAGGCGAAGTTGGCGCTCGTTGCGGATGCTGTTGCGGGTAATGATGTCTCCCATCAGGATTTTCTGATAAAGGCTGTTGAGCCACTCGCGTTTGCCCACCAAATCAAATGCCTCCGAAAAGCCTCCGAAATAAAAGTAATCGTCGAATAGGCGGCGGACCTGCAGCCGCATTTCAGGATCGAATTCCCAGTTTTGGTCCGGGAAAATACCATGATAGGAAAGGTATTCGCTCCATGAGAACGGAAGCACCTCGCGGATGACAAACCGACCTCCCAAGGTCGTGGCAATCTGGCCGCTAAGCATTTTGGCGTTGCTTCCCGTCACCATAACGCGGTATTTGGAATCGGCGAGCCGCCTAACGAATTTTTCCCATCCCTCAATGTTCTGAATCTCATCCAAATACACCCAAGGCTTCTTTGGCCCGAACAACTCCTGATAACACTCAATGAGCATGTTCAATTCATCAGCCTTGATTTCGGCAAGTCGCTCGTCCTCAAAATTGATGAACAGACAATCCTCAATGGTGGTTTGACCTGCTGCAACCCTTTCTTGAATGTCCTGATACAACAAATAGGATTTGCCCGCCCTACGAATGCCTACATTCACATAGCACATATTGTCTTCGTAAGAAATAGGGCGGCGAATCAACTTCAATTGACTGATTTCCTGTTGCTTTTCCTTGATAATAGCTTTGACGACATTTTTTTTCATTGGAATATTTTGAATTATATTTTGCAAAAATATGAAATTATTTGAAACTATACTTCAAAATAATTTGAAAATGTTTGCGAAAAAAGTGGTAGAATCTCATTCGTCTGAATCGGTAGGTTTGGATTATTCAAATATCACTTTTACCATCAAAACGCCTTAAACCACACGAATGTTCCAATTACCCCCACAGCCATTTGGAATTATCGGCTACCCTATAAACAATCCGTCCACTATTTACACGGAAGAGTTGTTTGCCCTAACGTGTAATGAGTGGACGGATAATCAGGCTGTAAGGATGGATTACCTTTCGCTCTTGCGAACAAATTCAAAGTGGAAAGGCTTGTCGAAATGGCGACGGGAGTAATAGGTTATGGACGGGTTCTTCAAGTCCATTACAAGAGTCCAGGCAGTGCCTATAGGTTTGCCCTCCATTGGCGGCAAAGAAACGGAAGCCATTGCTTGGGTGAGTTGCTGCCTGTCCATTACACCTTCGGCGGCATTGAACTGGCTGCAAAGGAATTCATATCGGCGGTCTCCTTCTTTCAGGCCAACGTTCAGCTTGGAAGCACACAGATAGTGATTGGCTACGGCGGCTGATTCTACGACTTCCATTTGGTTGTCAACATACTCGACCACAACACTCCGGCCAGAAGCATCGGAAATAGCATAGTGATGAGCGGCACCGATGTCCGAGTTCATATCAATTCCCCGAAGCAAATCCAAAGCCTCGTCCACTGTAGCGGCATTTTTAAGAAGGTAGCAGATGGCCGACGTGGTGGTTAGGGCTGGTTTTCCGCTGTCTTGATGAGTTTGTGCGTCGTCTCCCGCCATCAAGTCGGCGACGGCCAGACCCTTTTCGTTGATGCCGTCCAAGGCGAAAAACAGCACGGAGAGTGCCATATACTGATTCTTGAAACCTTCCGGAAGCCACCCTTCCCCGAAACCGAGGTAGTCAAGGTTGAAGGTGGTGTAGGTCTCATAACCCTTCTCGGGAATCGTGTGAAGTACAATTCCTGTCGCTGGAGAGGAATCGAAGTTGCGGCCCATCAAAACACCACCTTCTGGTGTTCGTACCGTCATGGCTGAACAACCGTACTTCGCTGGCGTGGGTTTTCCTTCCTTCGGTTGATAGAAACCCTTTGAGAGGAAGCGCATTACGTATCCTGACAGCTCATTGGCACTGCGTCCGCCGCCGTTCTCCATCAGGCCTGCGAAGCCGTCATCTCCTTTATATTCCATATAATACAGTCCGTCGTCAAGTTTTCTGACGGACATCGCGCCCTGTTCAAGCGGGTCGACTTGTGCCTTTGTGCTTGCTCCGAAAAGAAGCACAAGCACACTCCATAAAACGATTTTGACTATCTTTTTCATTTTTCAATTATTTGCTTGCCGAAAGGTATTCCTTCAGCGATTCCACATATTTGTTGAAAGCCTCCTGGCCAGTCGTGGTAATCTTGCAGGTAGTGTGGGGCATCTTTCCTTTGAAGCCTTTTTCCACCGTGATGTATCCGGCAGCCATAAGTTTGTCAATCTGCACGCTGAGGTTTCCTGACGTGGCGCCAGTCTGTTTCTTGAGATAGGTAAAGTCGGCTTCATCTACTCCAATCAAGATGGACATCACGGCCAATCTCAGTTCCGAATGGAGAATCGGGTCGAGTTTCGGGAACATAGTCATTGGTATTGACGTTTGACAATCAGACCAGTAGCGGCGAGGACAAGTCCGCCTGCGGCAAAGACGAGCAACTGCACTTCAGACCTAACCAACATCGCCACGACAGCACCGCCCACACCAAGGATGAACCCACCTATGATAATAGGCCAGTTTTTCAGCAAAAGTCCCGACGAACATTCTGCAAAGCCGAGGAGTGCGACGAGGAGGAGCGTGATGCACGATGGCATCTCGAACATTGCGACGATGCTGATGACAACCGCAAAAGCACAGTAAGCGAGCCAAATATAGTGAAGTTGGCTGCTGATGACGTTTTGCGGAACGACGGTTCCCTTTTTTCCGAGAAGTCGCGCCAAAGGGAAGCCCAAGACAGGCATCGCAAACCACAACAGATTCCAACGGAGGTCTCTTGTGACGTGCAGCAACTCGTAAATGACGATGGAGAACACCAAAAGCAACGCTCCCCACAGGATGAAGTGCTTTGCACTGTTTTGAAGAATGCAGCGGCGGTTGTTGTTCAACATTTCACTGATCAGGTCGAGGCTCTCTTGAGCCGTCATTTCCTTGTTTTGTTCATTACTTTTTTCCATAATGCGTAAAGTTTAGGTTAAGATGTTTAGTGTTTGTGTCATTTGACACTGCAAAGATAAACAAGTTTATGTTATAAACTATACTATTTTTCAAACTATTTTTAAGAATAGTTGTATTATATTGATTATCAATGAAAAACAATTTGTTTCATTGATAAACCATTGTAATCGATTCCGAGAAAGTGTTGCCTACAGACAGCAGTTTTTATGGAAAAGTGTTGGTTGGAAGCAACACTTTATATTTAAACTCGGTTTCCAAATCACCCAAAAAATCATCGATTTGGAATATAAGTTTGTGAAAAGTTTCCAAATCAAGAAAAATTTCTTCGATTTGGAACGCGAGTTTTATTCCATTTTGCTATTTTTGCAGTCTGTAAAACCAATTGCAATGAACGGAGTCATCGGTCGCCAAGAAGAAACCAAACTGCTGGAAAGATACGCCCAATCGGGGAAAGCGGAATTCATAGCCATTTACGGTCGCCGCCGCGTGGGCAAAACCTTCTTGATAAACAGCATTTTCGGAGAAAGTTTCACCTTCTCTATGACAGGTGTCTTGGAAGGAAACAAAACCGCCCAGATGCACGCTTTCGCCGATGCGATGGATTTATATGGCAACCCGCTCGAAAAAAAACCAAAGGACTGGTATGATGCATTCCAGATGCTGCGTCATTTCTTGATGAAAAAGATGAGCAAAAACGAAAGGTGCATCGTGTTCATCGACGAACTCCCTTGTTTCGACACACGTCAATCGGATTTCACCAACGCGCTGGGGTATTTTTGGAACAGTTGGGCTTCACTACAAGACAACCTTATGCTCATTGTTTGCGGGTCAGCCACCTCTTGGATGATGGAAAACGTAATTGACAGCCACGGCGGACTTCACGACCGCATCACGCACGAGATGCACCTCAAGGAATTTACGCTTTATGAAACCGAGCAGTACCTGAAAGCGAGCGGTTTCCTGTGGGACAGACTTTTGGTCCTGCAAACCTATATGGCATTTGGCGGCATACCTTATTACCTCAGCCTTCTGAACAAGGAAGAAAGCCTTGCGCAGAACATTGACCGCCTGTTTTTCCGATCCGACGGCGAAATGCGACGCGAATTTCACCGACTCTACAAGACCTTGTTCAACAATCCCGACCCGTATATCACCATCATTGAGGCGTTATTCAACAAAAAGAAAGGCCTATCGCGGGAGGAAATCGCCCAAACTATTGGGAAAGAATCGAGCGGAAGGCTTACCAAAATGCTGAACAATCTCGTTGACTGCGACTTGGTTAGGTTCTACAACATCAAGAAAAAGAAAATCTCCAAACAAAGCGGGCTGTACCAACTGACAGATTTCTACACCGCTTTCTATCTGCAATTCGTCAAGGGCATTGAAAACGACGAACATTTCTGGACCAAAAGCCAAAACACGCCCACAGTCAACACTTGGAGAGGCTTGGCCTTTGAGCGTGTTTGTCTTGCCCACATCCCCAAAATCAAAAAGGCGCTTGGCATTGAGGCCATCAAAACCACTTATTACTCGTGGCGTAGTTCAACAGAAGAAGACATTGGACGTAATGCCCAAATCGACCTCATAATTGAGCGTGCCGACCGTATGGTGAACATTTGCGAGATTAAATACAGCCCAAATAGTTATCTGATTGACAACGAGGAGCATCTCCGATTCCAAAACCGAATAGCCCGTTTCCAGCAAGAAACCGCCTATTCTGGTGGCATCATCCCTGTTTTCATCACGCCATTTGGCCTGCAACGCAATGCCTATTCGGAATACATTATAAATTGCATTGTTCTTGATGACTTGTTTTGAATCATTTCCTCTGCACAGCATCTTTATCTTTCTCGCTCTCCATCAGCGACTTGCGCTCCTCGATTTGCGCCATTTTGCGGTCAGCAACATAAAAAGTGTTGCCTATAACCAACAATTACGGCAAGGAAAAAAGTTTCAACCAAATAGCGGATTTGCCTGATTCATACATTTTTGCAGATGATATTGAGTCGCCTGTTGGCGCGAAACTGCCTCTTTGGATGCTGGGGTTTTTGTATTAGTTAGGAAAATCATAGTCGGGGGAGGTGAATCCGCCAGCAGCAAGATTAATTGATGTCGTCGTTTATTGAAATTGGTTTACCCCAACCGTCGCAAGCAGAGTGTTCTTTAGTAAAATCAAACCACTCTTTGTAGACAGATTCGGTGTTTTGAATGTATTGTAGCACTCTCTCACTTATCGCTCTATTGTTCTGATAGTACTGGTAAAGCAATTGTTTGTAAGCTTCTTTCTGATCCTCAAAAGGGCCAAAAGCGACCAACTTTTCACAACAATTTATTATGCTATAGTTTTCATAAATCGATTTTCCTTCGTTTTTTATTGGTATACGACTTTCAATTATGAGATCAGGGAATTCCTTACAATAAGAAGGTGTTTTTTCTTTAAGAATTGTTTTTTGTTGAATTACAGCAGTTTCATGCAATACAATTCCATAGAAGAACAGACGTTCTTGCAATAAATGAGCATCGTTTACAGGTTTGCCGAATAGTATGTCATTTTTGTCATCAAATGTAACTTCACCAAATGAAATAGCACCATTTGTGGCATAACCATGTTCAAACAATAAGTTTTGAAAATGTGCCGAAGCAATAAGGATAGATGAAAAACCGTCTTCGCTATCATCATCAGAAACTAGGAAAATAGAATCAGAAAAAATCTTGGCATGAACACTTATTCCTGTTTTTTCTTTGTCCAAGTATTCTTTAATTTGTTCGACGATGGAGTGAAATATCATCCATATATCTTCGGCGTTTTTGTTTTCCACTATTTTTTTAAACCCCATAATGTCCAATGCGGCAAAAAAACGGTTTTTTGTGTAGTTATTGTTGTATTGGCATTCCATTTTTTATTGTAATAATCTATTTTATAGGATAATACAAATTATGACTATCGTCACTTTTGAAAACAAAAATACAAAGAATAAAATCATGACATTCAAGAACATTTCAACAACCGTTGTTGATAGACCTATCGTTTCGATAAAAAGCCATTTTTTGCTGTTTGATTTGGGATTTTGTTCTAATTTTGCAATGGAAATTGAGAGATTGTATATTTAACTTTCTTTTTTGCAACTATTTGTAATTCAATTAAAAATGATTTGTAAGTACATCAGACTATCTTCAAAAAACAAAGATGAAAAGGACCAAAGCCGTGTCATTGATGCCTATCTGTGCAAAAAAGGGTTGGTTGCGGACAAGCTTGTCAGGGAAAATGCGGTTTTCAAAGGGAAAAAGTATGACCAAGCTCTTTTTCAGAAATTGTGTAGAACCTTGAATAATGCAGATTGGGTTGTTGTTTCAGAAGTAAGCGTAATTGCAAGAAACAGTATTAGCGAGCTTTGCGAGATAATAGAAACTTGTATTAAACCAAATGGATTGCGTCTTATTGTCTGCAATGTTGGTTTTGACATCGACTTCTCATATAGCAACCCGATGGTTGAAATGCAAATGAATTTGTTTGCTTCCATTGCGCAAATGGAAAAAGAAGTAATTCGGTCAAGGACACAAACATCAATTGATAGAATTAAAGATGAAATTGACGAATTTGGTTACCACATTTCAAAGAGCGGGAACAAAGTGACGAAACTCGGGAACGGCCAGGCACCTTCAGAAAAATGCTTGGCCGCGAGTGCCGCCATGAAGCGAAAGAGGGCTTTGGAGAACGAGAACAACGCAAAGTTCTACAAGTACCTTGTGACTTTCGAGAAACACAACGGAAAGTTCTCGATGAACGACAGGGAAACCAACTCAAAGAACTGGGAGAAACTTGCATACGAGTTGAACCAGCTTGGGTATCTCACATCTACGGGACTTCCGTTCACATCAATGCGTTGCCGAAACGCATACAGGACATTGAAGAATTTGTTCTATGAAAACAAATCTGAATCAAATAGAGAAACAGGGGACGACCAAAAGATTCAACTGCGAATGGAATCGACGAGGAAAAAGGTTGAACTTGATGAAGGCAATTTAGAGGCTAAAAGAAAGAGGTTTAAGAATACAGTTCAAGCACTTGATGTCTTGCTTGCTGAAGATGAAGATGATATGAAAGACGAAAGCACTTTCAAAAGTTCAAGTTTACCATTTTCTAATTGGAAAAAAGAATTGTTTGAACTGTTCATCCAATTCGATTATTGCATTGACCAAGAGAATTTGACAGCATTTGCTCGTCAAAACAATTTAATGGCAAACTCAATGATTGACAACATTAATGATGAGTTTTTTGAATTCTTAGACGACTGTTTGATTGAAGAAAACGAAAATGGTTGGATAATGAACAAGGATTATTATGAACAAATCAAAACCGAAATACAATGAATGTGAAACCAAAAGAAGCAACAGAAATTATCAACTCATTGATTAGCGGCACAGTTCCGCGAATCGGTATTCAGCACATTGCCGTGGGGCGTGATGAAGAGATACAGGCCATGCTACGCACGCTGGAAGATGTGAAAAACGGGCATAATGCCGTGAAGTTTTGGATTGGGGAATTTGGCTCTGGAAAGTCTTTCATGCTCCACTTGATGAAAATTGTAGCAATGAAACAGAAGTTTGTCGTTTCACAAGCAGATTTCAGTCCTGAAGTAAGGTTATATGCCTCGGATGGAAAATCATTGGCATTGTATAAGAATCTGATGGACAACATTTCCATTCAGACTAAGCCCGAAGGTGGTGCATTGCCAACTTTGATTGAGAAATGGATTGACCAAGTAGTTGTGAAAACGGCTTCGGATTTGGGAGTAGGTATGGAACAAATACTTTCTCCTCAATGTTGCAAGAAAGTTGAACAGCGTATTTTGGAAACTCTCAATCAAATTTCAAGTGCGGATAGTTTTGATTTTGGCGTTGTCATTGCAAAATATTTTGAAAGCCACATTAATAGCAATGACAACATGAAAAGGAATGCTTTAAGATGGTTGAAAGGCGAATACAAGAACAAAACAGACGCAAGAATGGACTTGGGAGTACGGGATATTGTAAACGACCAGAACTGGTACAATATGATAAAGAACTTTTGTCACCTGTTTGTCTCCATTGGTTATAGCGGGTTTATGTTGAATCTGGATGAAGCAATCAACCTATACAAGATACCAAGTTCAGTAGTTCGGCAAAAGAACTATGAAAAGATTCTGACCATTTATAATGACTGTTACCAAGGAAATTGCAGCAACTTATTCGTGAATTTTGCAGGTACAAATGAGTTTCTTGAGAGCCAAAAAAGAGGATTGTATAGTTACAATGCATTGAAGAGTAGAATAGAACCTAACAAATATGCAGTCAATGGAATCAAGGATTTTGCGCAGCCTGTAATAAAGATTACCCCTATAGATCATACCAATATCTTTATTTTGCTGAAAAACCTAAAAGAGATTTTTGATTTCAATTATTCAGTTCGGATGGAAGTGACTGATGAAGACATTCGTGCCTTTATGGAGGAAATCTATAACAAACCAGGAGCATTGGAATTTTTGATGCCGAGAGATGTAATTCGTGATTTCCTCAATGTTTTGAGTACTTTACGGCAAAACCCATCGTTGACTTTTGGCGATTTGTGCAAAAAAATAGAGATCAAGGACGAGAGGCCTATGGAAGACATTTTACTTGATTCAATCACCGAACTATGACAGCCTACGAATTGTTGTCAGAGCCGATTCGTCGCTATGTCAAGGATAGAAAGTGGGAAAAGTTCACCCCTATCCAGTTGGCTGCTATCGTCAAAATTATGACGACTGACAATAACTATGTGTTGGCTTCACGGACTGCTTCAGGCAAAACCGAGGCCGCTTTCTTGCCTATTTTCTCGAAAGTGGATTTCAACCAACCGGGAGTGCAAGTGCTTTATATTTCGCCTTTGATAGCATTGATTAATGACCAGATGGAAAGGGTGGAGGAATTATGTTCTTATTTGGATGTGACGGTTACAAAATGGCATGGTGAAGCGAGTGCAATAAAGAAAAACAAATTGTTGGAATCGCCCGATGGCATTGTGCTCATCACCCCAGAATCCATTGAAGCAATGTTCCAAAACAAGCCAAAATATGTCAGAAAACTCTTTTCAAGTCTGAAGTTCATTGTCGTAGACGAAATCCATCATTATTTCGGTACGGAAAGAGGTGTGCATTTGCAATCGTTGTTGTATAGGTTGTCAAAGATAAATGTTGGTAAATGTAGATATGTAGGACTATCGGCTACGATTGGAGATTTTACTTTGGCAAAAGAGTTTTTTGGTCAACCAGAAAGCACTAAAGTTTTGATTGATAATACGCCGAAACCTCATAAAGTAGAAATCAAATACTTCCCGTCGGAACCTCTTCAACTCTCTGTAGATTTGCTAAAAGATTTGTACAAGAAAACACGAGGCAAGAAAGCCCTCGTTTTCGCTAATACAAGAACTCTTGTTGAGAATGCTTCGGTAAAACTGTCTCAAATTTCGGAGTTGGTAGGTGGTTACTCCAATTACTTTTCCCATCATTCTTCGGTAGATAGGGGTATAAAGGAGTATGCAGCCTTCTTCGCTAAACATTCTCGTTATGAGCCATTCACAATTTGTTGTACTTCAACATTAGAATTGGGTATTGACATCGGGAATGTGGATACAGTCGTTCAGATTCATGCACCTAATAGTGTGTGTTCGATGGTTCAAAGGATGGGGAGAAGTGGTCGAGGACAGAATTCAACAAGTGAATTGACAATTTACGCAACGAATAAATGGGACTTGCTCCAGGCTTTGGCTTGTTGGCGACTTTTCGAAAAGGGTGTTCTTGACATTTCAGAACGGATAAAACGACCTTATGACATTTTGCTTCATCAAATGCTTTCGATAGTAAAAGAAAGAACAGAAATAGGTGCTGAAGAACTTGTTCGTGAACTGCACGAAAACATAGCCTTTCGTGATTGTGATATTGATGCGGCAAAAATGATTATTCGAAAATTGGTTGATGAGGATATGCTTGAAGAGATTGGCAAAAAACTCATTGTGGGACTGAAAGGCGAAAAGTTTTTTGATGCTGGAGAATTGTATACTGTATTATGGAGTTCTTTTGAATATGAAGTTTTTTATAACGACCAAGCCATTGGCAGTTTGTGTCCAGATACGAATGTTGGAATTGGTATGACCGTTTTCCTTGCTGCCAAAATGTGGAGAATTGTTGAGATTGATTACGAAAGAATGAGAATCTATGTTGATACCGCTTCTGTAGGTAATGCTCCTATATTTACGGGTTCGGGGGGATACAATGTCAGTTATGAAGTGGAAAAAGAAATGTCGCAAATTCTGCTTGATGATGAAATCTATCCTGTTTTGGATACACAAGGGGCTGAAGCTTTAAAAGAGTTGAGAGATGAATACAATAATTATCAACAAATTGGACATTCGAACATTCCATTTTTGATAAATGATGATTCAATATCATTACTTCTGTTGTGTGGTACAAAAGCAGCGAAAACGCTTTTTTCTCTAATAAGTTCATATCAGCGAACAGGATTTGGACGTGATGGAAAAATTGTCGTTTATGGCGATTTGGATAGGTATAGGAGCACTTTGTCAAAAATCAAAGAAATTGGAAGTGAAAACGAGAAAATATTGATTCAGAGTATAGAAAAAATTTCATGGGATAGTGTTGCAAAATTTAGCATCATTCTTCCCCAAAAATTACAAGTTCGTCTGGCTTATGATAGATTGTTTGATTTGAATACGGCGCTGAAAGTAATTAGAGAAATGTTGGATTAAAGTTTCGTCGGACGTATTAATTGAATTTAGGATGTAAAAAAATCGCAGATAGTTTTTAGAAATGCCCTCTAATCAATCACATTCAAAATGTTGCCTACAGACAGCAGTTTTTATGGAAAAGTGCTGGTTAAAGGCAACACTTTTTCAAACTGCACCTCCTCCAAAGAAAGTCCTTCCATCAGGATTTTATTAGCAGAAAACTCCAACGAGAAGGTGGGAGTTTTTCATACTCAGCCACTTCGTCCCATCAAGTCAGATTCTGCCAGTTACAAAGTCCTGGTAATTATCTGGATTGACAACCGTGAAGGTATGCTCAGGATAATTGTGGGCGAAAGTTTCGGTCAGTTTTGGCTGTTTGGCCTTACTCCATTTGAACTCGTAGGTATGCAAAACACCGTCGATGTCTTCTATATAATCGACTTCCTGTTGCTGCTGGGTTCGCCAAAAGTAATTTTTCCCATAGAAAAGGCTATAGGAATTGTGCTTCAAGCGCTCACTCACAAGAAAGTTTTCCCACAGCGCCCCCGCGTCTTGTCGAAGTTGAAGCGGTTTGAAATCGCCAAGAATCGCATTGCGCACCCCATTGTCGTAGAAATAGATTTTCCGGCTTTTCTTCAACTCGTTTCTCAAATTGCGGCTGAACGAACGCAAATGAAATAAGATGTATGACTTCTCCAACAAATCAATGTAGCGCTGAACCGTTTGTGAATTGAGACCCAACAACTTGGATAGTTCATTAAATGACACCTCGCTACCCATTTGCAGAGCCAAAGCCTGCAACAATTGCTCAATAATCTCAGGCTTCCGCACATCCTGAAAAGCGAAGACATCCTTGTAAAGATAACTATTGACGAGATTCGACAAAGTTTCGCGTTCCTCCCCTTGCGAATTGGCCACTTCAGGATATGCGCCATACACCAATCTACGTTCCAAAAGTCTCTTTTCCTCCATAGAGCCGTGATTGTCAATAAGTTCCTCTGAAGAAAAAGGAAACACATTGTACTCATATTTCCTTCCTGTCAAGGGCTCGTTAATGGAATTGGAGAGTTGCAAAGCCGACGATCCTGTGACAACGATTTGTTTCATCGGAAGATTGTCGATGAGCAATTTCAGCGTAACGCCTATGTTTTGCACACGTTGCGCCTCATCTATGAAGACGAGTTCATATTGGGCAGTTTCAGCCTGTAGTTGTGTTGAGGTAGGATTTGTCAGTTTTTGCCGTATGTCAGGTTCATCACAATTCCAGAACAGTGTTTTTTTGTCAGTCTCAGCCATCAACATTCGGAGCAAAGTGGTCTTTCCTACCTGACGAGGTCCCGTCAGCACAATGGCTTTCCCCTTAAAAAGCCGTGGAAGAATGAGTTGCTTCAGTCGTCGTTCAATCATATTTTAATGTGTTAGACAACAGCAAAAATACAACTTTTTATGATATAACGAAAAAAAAATATAATATTTTTCCATTATAACAAGAAAATCACCATAGTTCCATCTTCTTCCACGCTTCATCAATCCGCACAGGTTTTATTCCACCGTAACCAATTTATTCTCAATGCCTTTCGTAGTTTCCATCCTAATCAGATAAACCCCGGCATTATGGCCGCTGAAATCATAGTCGAAAACATCGCCATTGACGGTGCTTTCAAATATTTTCACACCTACTATATTATATATGCTGATGTGGCGGATGCCCTCCGACGTGATGGTCACGCGGCCTTGGGTTGGGTTGGGATAGACAGCCGTTCCCTTGGCTTCCACTTCCGGAATCGCCACGCAATCCTCAACGATGTTGGTGAACTGCTCGCTCCAGTCAGAGTTCTCATACACTGAAACGCATCCGCAAGGTACCATGAGGGTGGTACAGCCAAAGCCGCCAAAGGGATACATGTCAAGTGCTGGGGGCGTCTCAGCC
>CACZNA010000063.1:0-17574 GCA_902782455.1 uncultured Bacteroidia bacterium
CCAAACGACATTGTTGGTTTTGTTAGAAAAAATCCGACTATAACAAAGATAGCCATAAATGGTTATGGAAAATACAAAGAGTTTGGAGAAAAACTACAAGATCAGTTCGGGCAATCCATCAAAGTGTTTCGTTTGCCAGAAACAAGCGGTCTCAACGCTTCTTGGACTTTAGAAAAACTGTGTAAGGATTGGAGCGTTGTGTTTGAACTATGACCTGTTGAAGCTCCGCCTCGGCATTTGCAATACGAGACAAAAGTTAAACAAAAGGCGCGACATCAGTGTCGAGGCCTTTGTGTTTAGTCGGTTTTCTCCATCTTCTCCAAAATTGGAATCTGCTCCATCAAATCCTCCGATACAAATTCCCAGTATTTGCCTTTTAGACATCTTATTTCTGTATAGTCGTTGAGAGAGAGTATTCTTTTGAAGCCGTGGAGGCAATGTTAGTTCTCAATCTCATGACCTAAATACTTTTGAATATTGTTGTTTCTATTCTCCGAATTCCAACTGTCCTTAATGTCGCCTAAAACCTTGGTAATCTTTGCTTTGCCATAATATCGAATGGTTTCTTTGATTTCGTTTTCATTACCATATTCAAAAGCCCTTTGGATAATCCATTCTGCATTGCGTTGCCAGTCAAGCGACTCAAAATCAGTGTCCCAAAACAAGGCTTTCCTGAATCTTGACTTGTCGGGTTGTGGTTGTTCAGAAATATGACTCGTCGCGAGGAAAATCTCATAATTGGTTTGGATTTGGTAAAAGAAACATTGATAATCAACACCTAAAGCCTTTTCCAGTTTAAGAGAGTTCTCGGGAGAAATCCTTCTGCGGTTGGCAATAAAATCGTTGATTCTTTGGTAAGGTATTTCGGAACGGGATGCAAGTTCGCGTTGGGTTAGATGCTCTTTTGTCCTAATTCTGTCAATCACCGCGCCGCAGGGTATGTGATGATATGTCAGATAGTTTTCGTACATGATGTTGTTTTTCGGCTGCAAAAATAGTAAAAAATAACCAAAAATGGTTATATTTGAACAAAAAAAATGTAGAGACGCGCCGCGGCACGTCTCTACAAATGTACAATTCAATTAAAACAATCCTTCAAGGATGCTGTCTTCCACCAAATTCGGCAACGTGACCTTCAACTTGGGCTCTGCCTCCATAGCGCGTTTGATGGCGAAGGTGGCGCCTTCGTTGCGTGCCCAGTTGCGGCGGGCGATGCCGTTGTTCACATCCCAGTGCAACATGCAGTGGAGCCGGCGGTCAGCATCGGCAGTGCCGTCGAGAACCATGCCGAAGCCTCCGTTGATGACTTCGCCCCAGCCTACGCCGCCGCCGTTGTGGATGCTCACCCAAGTGGCACCACGGAAACCGTCGCCGATGACGTTTTGCACAGCCATGTCGGCGGTGAACGACGAACCGTCATAGATGTTGGAGGTCTCACGGAACGGGCTGTCGGTGCCGCTCACGTCGTGGTGGTCACGACCAAGGACGACAGGACCGCTCAGGCGACCGTCGGCAATGGCCTTGTTGAACTCGGCAGCAATCTTGGTGCGGCCTTCGCAGTCGGCGTAGAGGATACGGGCTTGCGAACCTACCACGAGGTGGTTCTCTTGTGCGCCACGAATCCATTGGATGTTGTCGCGCATCTGCTGCTGGATTTCGGCGGGAGCCGTGCGGGCAATGTCTTCAAGCACTTCGCAGGCAATGTCGTCAGTGACGGCCAAGTCTTCGGGCTTACCCGAAGCGCACACCCAACGGAAGGGGCCGAAGCCGTAGTCGAAACACATGGGACCCATAATGTCCTGAACGTAGGAAGGATAGCGGAATGAGCCGTCTTCTTTCAAAATGTCGGCACCGGCACGTGACGATTGCAATAGGAAAGCGTTGCCGTAGTCGAAGAAATACATTCCCTTGGCAGTCAGTTTGTTGATGGCGGCCACATGGCGGCGCAACGAAGCCTGCACCTTCTCCTTGAACATTTCGGGGTTCTCGGCCATCATGGTCTTGGACTCCTCAAACGACAGTCCGACGGGATAGTAACCACCTGCCCACGGGTTGTGGAGCGAGGTCTGGTCGGAGCCGAGGTCGACGTGGATGTCGTGCTCGGCGGCATATTCCCAGAGGTCCACCACATTGCCTTGGTAGGCATAGCTGCGGGCTTCCTTCTTGGCGAGGCTCGCGTTCACATGCTTGAAAAGTTCCTCGATGTTGTCGTACACCTCGTCGACCCAGCCTTGCTGATAACGCTTTTGCGTAGCGGCAGGGTTGATTTCGGCGGTGATGCTCACCACGCCAGCGATATTACCCGCCTTGGGTTGGGCGCCGCTCATACCGCCGAGGCCAGCGGTGACAAACAACTTGCCAGCGGTGCTGCCGCCGTGCTTGCGTGCTGCATTCAAAACGGTGATGGTGGTGCCGTGGACGATGCCTTGAGGTCCGATATACATATAGGAGCCGGCGGTCATCTGGCCGTATTGCGTCACGCCGAGGGCGTTGTAGCGTTCCCAGTCGTCGGGTTTGCTATAGTTCGGGATCATCATGCCGTTGGTGACCACCACGCGCGGCGCGTCCTTATGCGACGGGAACAAACCCATCGGGTGACCGCTGTACATGGCCAAGGTCTGGTCTTCGTCCATGTTGGCCAAATATTGCATCACGAGGCGGTATTGTGCCCAATTCTGGAAGATGGCACCATTGCCGCCGTAGATGATGAGTTCGTGCGGATGCTGCGCCACGGCAGGGTCGAGGTTGTTCTGGATCATCAGCATGATGGCTGCGGCCTGCTTGCATTTGGCGGGGTATTCCTCAATCGGGCGGGCGTACATCTTGTAGGACGGACGGAAACGGTACATGTAGATGCGTCCGTATTTTTCCAGTTCCTCGGCAAATTCAGGAGCCAGCGTGGCGTGGAACTTGGCGGGGAAATAACGCAAAGCGTTACGGATGGCCAATTTCTTCTCGGCCTTGGTCAAGATGTCCTTGCGCTTGGGCGCGTGGTTGATGGTGGTGTCGTAAGGTTTCACTTCCGGCAATTCGTCAGGGATGCCGGCAAGAATCTCTTTTTGGAAATCGTTTAATGCGTTCATTATGTTTAATTGTTGATTGTTGAATCGTTTAATTGTTGTTTCTTGACGCGCTTTGCGTCATTGCGAGGAGGAACGACGAAGCAATCCGGAGTAAAAGTAGGTTTACTGGACTGCTTCGTGCCTCGCAGTGACGCGAAGCGACCCAAATTTGGCTGCAAATTTAGGGAAAATTTCATCATTTCTCAAAAATTCGTTTGCGTCACCATAAATTTCCCTATTTTTGCCCCCGAATTGGTTCGCCAGTTCGCGACATTTTGAACTTTAGAAGCGTTATGCTTCCTTGTACTTGAAAACCTAGGAAATTTTCAAGCCATAGTGAAACAAGAGGTTGTATAACGGCTCTACGCTATATGCGTGGGCTGTTATTACATTTTGTTTTACAGGTAATTCCTAGGACCTTCAAGTACGATGTGATATAACACAGCGCACGCTTCTATTGTTTGGTGTTGAAGAAAGGTAAATCTGTTAAATGGTTTGAAAATCAGTTACTAACAACTTTATAAACATCAAAAAAGAGCAATGAGCAAAAAGAAAATGAAGACGAAAACAATCGTGATTTTGCTGGCAATGGCTGCGGGAGTGGTTTTGTCGCCGCCGATGGTGGCTCAGAATGACGGCTCCCGAGGGTTGTTCGGACGAGGAGGCAACAATGATTACGCCAATCGGAGTGAGGTTGGCGCATCGGGGTTGCTGAATCAAGGCTTCGGGCTTTGGAGCAACCAATGGCGGCATCACCAACCAAACCTTTGGCGAAACGCCAATGGGTAGCGGACTACTCATTCTGCTTGCCGCAGGCGCAGGCTATGCAACATTAAAGAAAAGAAAATCAAACCGTTAAAAAAGAATTGAAATGAAAAGATTTAGCACAATCGTAATGGCATTGGCACTGGTGCTGAGCCTTTCGCAATGCAAGAAGAACGAACAAAACAACGCAGAAAACCAAGGCGAAGCCGTGACCATCACTCTTGATGTGAGCGGTGCTTCGACAAGCACGACAACCAATGGTTCAAGGGTGATTGTAAATCCCGCCACGGGTACCGTCAACTTTGAGAACAACGACCAAATCATTGTGGCCAGCGGCGGCAAATATGTGGGTACGCTGACTTACAATGGCACACTGTTCACGGGTGCCATCAGCAATGCGACGGAAGGCTATCCGCTGCAATTCTACTTCCTCGGCAATGTGACTCCAGCCGAAACGCTTACTTCGGGTGTTACAGAATCTTGCTCGGTGGTCATCAGCGACCAAACAAACCACTTGCCCGTGATTTCGGCTGCACCATCGAATGAGAACTATGTTGCCAGCACAACGGACTACACCGCCCACTTGCTGAATAAGTGCGCCTTGGTAAAGTTTAATGTGACTACGGCTTCGGAAGCGGCTATCTGTGTGACGGGCTTTAACAATAAGGTGACGGTAAACTTCGCTGAAAACACTTTGACCAATGGTCAAGAAAGCAACGGTGTTATCACTTTGCCTGCTGGCAATGGAGAGAAGTGGGCTATCTTACACGGGAACACGTGGTGCTGTTCCAGCCATTACTGAAAACGGCTATCATACTGTTGGAATAGAGGTGAATATTACTACCGAGGTCAATCAGGGTGAAGTTCCTGTTGGTGCTATCAATGGGAAGTTTACCATTAATGCTGATGGTGACCAAGTGTATTTCTCACAGGGGAATTTGCAGTATCAGGCTTCCACGAATACTTGGCGTTTTGCTGAAAACCAGCAAGACTATATTGGTTGGGACAACAGCAATATTTCACCGACTTACGATGGTTGGATTGATTTGTTTGGATGGGGTACAAGCGGTTGGGACAATGGAAATTTGTATTACCAACCTTATAATACAGAAAATAATTATGATCATTCTACAGGTAATGGATATGGTCCAACTGATGGAACAAACTATATGTATGCCCTGACTGGTACATATGCCAATGCTGATTGGGGCGTTTATAATGCCATATCCAATGGTGGTAACATACCAGGTTTGTGGCGTTCATTGATAGGTGATGAATGGTATTATCTGTTCTTTAATCGTTCTACGCCCTCTGGCATCCGTTTTGCCAAGGCGAAGATCAATGGTGTGAATGGTGTGATTCTGTTGCCTGATAGCTGGAACACTTCGGTTTATGTACTGAACTATACAAATCTTAGAGAAGCACCTTTCTCAGGCAATGAGATTATGGCTGATGCTTGGCAGACAATGGAGGCAAATGGAGCCGTGTTTTTTCCAGTCACCTATGGACGTAACGGAACTGATGTTTCATATTATAACTATGGAGGTTATTGGTCAGCTACTAATAATGGTGTATCCGCTCATAAGGGACTGTGGTTCTATAATGACAATCTCGATGCAAACTGGTATGGCACTAATTTAGATTATAGGTACTGGGGCTGGGCTGTTCGCTTGGCTCATGATGTTGAATAATTTAACCCCCGTTCTTCCGAATTTGCAATTCGGAAAGAGCGAGTATGAACATTTGCAATGCGAAAAACCGCAACACGCAAAAGGCAGCCTTCGGGCTGCTTTTTTATTGCGGCTGCTATGGTGTGACAGCCCTACAGCCTAGCCGTTGTAGGGCTGTCGCATCGCGGCAGCCTTGCTTTTTTATGCCTGTCGGGGAGCTGCCGTAGGCCACGACCTACGGTTACGGTAGTGTCGTCCCTTTGGGACGGGCTTTGGCACGAAGGAACCCCAGAGGGGTGAAAGGATGTTAGGCAGGTGGTGGAGCACGGCGGAACCCCTGCCGATGAAAATGGCAAGAAGCCGCATTTTGGGCGCGTGCCATTGATGGGTGTTTTTCGCCCCTCGTGGGGCTTTGTTCGGAATTTGTTTTTTGTTTGGCAGGGGTTTCATTGCATTTCACCGCCTGCCTAAATTCCTTCGTCACTCCGTGACTTGGGCTGTGGCACGAAGGAACCCCAGGGGGGTGAAGGGATGTTAGGCAGGTGGTGGAGCACGGCGGAACCCCTGCCGAGGAAAATGACGTGAAATTATTGTGGTTTTTTTGTGGGCGCGGGTTCACACCCCCGCCTATGGGCTGCCATCCCTACGGGACTGTTCGGCGCTGGCGTGGCGTGTGCAGGGTCAGGTGTCGCTTTGTACAGGGACTGACGTCGCCTTGCTTATTGATATGCCGTCCCTATGGGACTTCGTGTCGGTACGTGGGAACTCCGTAGGGGTGATAGCAATGTAGGCAGGCGGTGTGAACCCCTGCCGATAAAAAAACGTGAAAAACGGTTCGGAAAAACCAATTGGTATGTATTTCGACAGAACAAATTCCAGTGTTTTTTGGCCGTTTCCATAAAAATCCATAGGGATTTTTGTCGGATTTCAGAAAAAACTGTACTTTTTAAACTATAGTGTGCGATTTATTCCTGGCATAGTTGCCGATAGGATATGATTTGTTATTATTTTTGCAGAGCGAAATTTCAAATTCTACACCCATGAAACGAATCACAACATTATGGCTTTTTTTGCTTTTAATGCCAGTATTGTTATTGTCGCAAAATAGAGAAAACCAAAACCATAAACTCACCTTTGAAGCCGCTTATGAGGCCTGCACTGATATTCCAAAAGGCTTGCTCGAAGCCATTTCCTTCACCAACACGCACTGCAACCACCTGACCGACGCGAACTATTTCCACGATGGCCCCGATGCCATGCCGCGCTCCTACGGTTTAATGGGCTTGGTGAAAGATGGCAAAAACTATTTCCGTGAGAACCTGCATCTTGTGGCGGAATTGTCGGGGATTTCGGAAACGGAGATTTTGCAAAGTCCGGAAAAGAATGTATTGGCATACGCCAAGGCTTTTGAAAAACTTGCCAAAGAGTGTAATGCAAAAGAAATCAAGGACTATTTGTCAGTCATCCAGCGACTTTCTGAATTGCCAATAAGGGAGGAGAAGGATGTCTATCCCATGCAAAGCATGTTGTATTCGGTGTGCCTTTTCCTGAATGACGAGAATAAAGCGGAACAATTTGGTTTTCAGAAATATGACATCGATTTAAAAGCCATTTTCTCCGAGCATTATGATATGCTCACCTCTTCCGAATTGGGCATTTCGCGCAGCCCAGATTATCCGCCAGCCATTTGGAACCCTGCTCCAGAATGTAATTGGGAACCGCGCACCAAGGAAGTAAGTGCTGTTGTAATCCATTATACTGAAGGCTCTTACGCAGGCTGCATCAGTTGGTTCAAGAATTGCGACGCGCAGGTTTCGGCACATTATGTAATTCGCTCCGCCGACGGGCAGATTACGCAAATGGTACGTGAAAAAGACAAGGCTTGGCATGCCCGCACTGCCAACGGATACACCATAGGCATTGAGCATGAGGCTTACGGCAATATTTGGAGTTTTTTCACGGAAGAGATGTATCAGTCCTCGGCTGGTTTGGTACGGAGCATCTGCTCACGCTACGATGCCATCAACGGGCAGCGCACCCACGACCGCGACACTTTGGACAACGGCTTCTGCCTCAACAATGGCCTATACAACCTTGGCGGCGAAGGTTCTTGCGTCCAAATCAAGGGGCATCAGCATTATCCCGACCAGTCGCACACCGACCCTGGGCCGTATTGGGATTGGAACTATTATTACAAGCTCATCAACGAGGGCATGCCCGTCACCGTTTTGGAAGGCGATTCGGGTCGCCTCGACCATCAGAATTACGTCAACGATGAGCGAAAGATTTGGGTGATTCGTGGACCAGAGGAATCGACCATCCAGTTGGATTTCAGTAGTTTCAGCTTGGAAACGGATTTCGATTTCCTTAGGATTTACGATGGCGACAATGTCTTTGCTCCGAAAATTGGCCGTTGGAACATGCAAAGCCCTGGTATGGTGCAATCTTCATCAAATTTGATGTGCGTTGAGTTCCGCTCCGACTGTCTCACCACCGATGCGGGCTGGGAGGCTTCGTGGACGGCTATGATGCCCACGCCCATTGAGCCAGAACTACCTGAAAGTGAAGCAGGTGTATTCCCCAATCCCACCGAAGGGGTGTTTGCTATCAAGTCGGAAGGGTTGGGCTTTTCGGATGCAGTGGTCTTCGATATTTACGGCAACGAAATGACGAGAGTGCGTTTTGAAAAATCGGTCGAGATTGACGCAAGCGATTGGGCTTCGGGTGTTTATGTGGTCAACTATGGCGCCCCTATCAAGGTGGGCAAAGTGGTCAAATTGGTGAAGCTTTAATCTTGTTGATGAAACAATAATCGGCAATATGTTGCGTTCATCTTTGGAATTTTCCTATTTTTGCAACCTATTTCAGAGACGAATGAAAGACAAATCCATCATATTCAAAGCCTTGTTACTGGTTTCAGCCTTGCTCTTGGCTGTTTTTGCGAAGGCGCAAGAACCTTGCGAAATCACTTGCAACGTTGAAATGCCCGTGTGTAGCGGATCGGCTGTAACCCTCAGCGTTCCAGGAAATTATCTCTATACCTTTGAATGGAGTCCCGGAGGCCAGACCACCAACAGCATCACGGTGCGTCCTTTGCAAACCACTTCCTACAGCGTGACTATCCGTGATTTGGATACGGATACGGTTGTTTGTCAGTCCAATCCTTTTAGAGTCGAGGTGATGCCGCGGTTCTCCATCGATTTCCGTCAGGTGAAGAAGACTTGCAGCAATCGTGAGGAAGAGAACGGGCGCAATGCTCAGGCCATTGCATGGGTGGACCCGAATTCCGATGTCTATGCCAGGCCTTTCACCTACCAATGGGATGTCAGTCCGCTGCATATTGCCCCAGGCTGCGACTCGTTGGCCATTGGTCTTGAGGCATATCGCTACTACAAAATCGCGGTGACCGACAGCCGTGGTTGTATGCAGGAAGACAGCGTTAAGCTTGTGGCCTACGATAACCCGATTATTGAAATCAGCACCGACCCAGGCGATACGGTCTACTTGCAGAACCCGCATGTCACCTATTCTTTTGAAAACACCACCGATACTATTCCTGTCATTAACTTTTATTGGATATTGAACTCGACCTACAACCTCACCTCGACCGAGCCTGAGCCGCGATTCACCTATGTGGAAACGGGTAACTATACTACCGAGCTGAAGGTCTACAATCCGCAAGGTTGCGACACCTCTTATTATAAGACCATCCAGGTGGAACCTGTCAAGCTAAAGATTCCGAATGTATTTACGCCCAATGGCGACGGAGTGAATGACTATTTCATCATCTCTTTGGACAATGGCGGCGGCAGTGGCACTTCTGGAGACGACCACAGAAGCTCTCGCGACGACGTGCTTGAATACGAGAACTACGAACCGCTGAGCCGTTATTACGAGTCTTCTGAGCTGACCATCTTCAACCGTTGGGGTAGGGTGGTGTATCACGTCAAGGACTACCAGAACAATTGGGATGGAGGCGGCCTCTCCGACGGCACCTATTTCTACGTGCTGAAATGTCATGGTCTCAAGCAAGACGCCACCTACCAAGGCTCCGTGATGATTGTAACCGCACAACGACAACAATAACCTATCGATATGAAGCATCTGCTATCAGTTTTCATTTTGTCTCTTTGCCTTCTTACCGCTTGCAATAATGACAGTAAGGAAGGCGAGATTTCGACTGACCTTGTCACCAATCCCAAGTCGGCTACCCAGCCTTCCAACAAGCAGCCCATCATCACTTTCGATAAGACGGAACATGACTTTGGTGCCATCCTGCAAGGCGAGCGGGTGGCCTATACCTTCCATTTCACCAACACGGGCAATGTGCCTCTCATCATCAGCAATGTCAACTCCTCATGCGGTTGCACTGTGGGTGATTTCTCGCGCACTCCCGTTGAGCCAGGCAAAAGTGGGAGCATCAAGGCCACCTACGACAGCAAAGGCCATCATGGGTTCCAGTCGCGTACACTCACCGTCATCAGCAATACCAATCCCAGCAGGACCATACTTCGCCTGAAAGCCAACGTGAAGACGCCGGACCAGTATTAGTTGAGAGTTGAAAGTTGAGAGTTGAAAGTTGAAAGTTGAGAGTTGGACGCACTTTGCGAGGAGGAACGACGAAGCGGTCTGATGCAAACAATCTTGAAATTTGAAATCATGAAATATTAAACTTAAATTACTAAAAATGAACAATTTATTTATCCTTTTACAAGAACAAGTCCCGCAACAGGGTGGCTCCCCTTGGTCGAGCCTCATTTTTATTGTTTTGCTCATTGTTGTTTTCTGGCTGTTTTTCATTCGTCCGCAGTCGAAGAGAGCCAAGGAAGAGCAAAAGTTCCGTAGTGAGCTGAAGAAAGGTGACAAAGTGGTCACCATCGGCGGCTTCCACGGCAAGATTACTGAGGTGAAGGAAACCACCGTCATGCTCTCGATTGCTCCCAACATGGAGGTCGAAATTGAGAAGACCGCCCTCGTCAAGGACGGCTCGTCTGTCGGTCAGGCGCAATAAACCATGAACAAAAGTTCTTTTTTCACTTTTTTGATTTTCGTCGTCATCTCTGCAATGGCGTGGTTGGTGGTCAAGTTGTCGGAAAACTATACCACACAAACCCAATTCCGCCTGCGCATCGAAGAGGTGCCTGCCGACAAGTGGCTCTCAACGCCTGAGCAGACGGCAAAGCTTTCGTTGACGACCAACGGATTCCATACGTTGCGCTACAAGATGATGCGCGAGCAGAAGCGTGTGGTCAGTTTGCCTTTAGACGAAGTGCCTTACCGGCTTGAGAGCGGCACGACTTACTCGTTCAGCAGCCTCTATGTGACGGAACGTGTTGCCGAGATGCTTGGCGTCAACGCTAACGATTTGACGATGAACGATGCCAAGGTGTATTTCAATCTGGACCCGCTCAAGTCGAAGCTGGTGCCGGTGAAATTGCGGAGCGACATCCGCCCCCAGCGTCAGTTTGAGGTTTATGGCATTCCAGTGCTTGAGCCTTCAACGGTGACCGTTTACGGGCCGGATGAGATTGTTGACACCTTGAAATCGGTGGCTACGCAGACACTTTCCAAACACAATGTCAGCAGCGGTTTCACCGAAATGGTATCCTTGGACCTTTTGGATGGACAGATACATTCCGAGGTGAAAATGGTGAAGGCGACGGTGCAGGTGGAGAAGTTCACCGAGGCTGACGTGCAGGTGCCTCTTGCACAGCCCGACTCGCTTCATGTGAGGTTCTTCCCCGATGCGGTGACTGTGAAGTGCCACGTAGCCATCAAGGACTATCCGAATCTTTCGCCCGATCTGTTTCGCGTCGTGGCCAATGAAAAGCAGCTTAGTGCTTTGCAACCGCTCTTGGACGTAAGCCTGACCGTGTGGCCGCCTTACGTCCAGATTCTCAACACTACCCCCGAAAAGGTGGAATATCTCATTGTGCAATGAAAAAGGTAGCCCTCACAGGCAACATAGGTAGCGGCAAGTCGTGGGTCAGCCAGCTTTTTCAACGCATCGGCATCCCTGTGTTCAATAGCGATGAGGAGGCCAAACGGCTTTACGACCGCGATGACATCCGTGAGGCCATGAAAGCTCGTTTTGGCGAGGATGTGTATTTCGACGACAATCAGGTGAATAGGAAACGTGTAGCGGAAATCATCTTCAACGATGACAAGGCCATGCATGATGTGGAGCAGATGCTTTATCCCGCCCTCAATGCCTGGTTCGATGAGTGGGCTGAGCAACAAGAGGCACCTTATGTACTTTATGAGTCGGCCATCATTTTTGAAAAGGGGCTTGCTGAGCGTTTCGATGCCGTTGTTTTGGTGTCGGCTACCGAACAGACCCGCTTGCGTCGAGTCATGCTCCGCGACCATTGCGATGAAGCTATGGTGCGTGAGCGTATGTCAGCGCAATGGACTGAAAATGAGAAGCGTGAGAACGCTGACTACATCATCGAACATGACAACGACGATGAGGACGACTACTTGCTCGAACAAGTAATGAATATACATGAAGACCTGCTCCCGTCGCGCAAATTCCACTTTTTTTCAAAAAAATGAAAAAAACGCTTGCGCATAACCAAAAATGTTGTACTTTTGCAGCCGCATTCAGGAATGAATGATGTCGAGTGGTGTAATGGCAGCACTGCAGATTTTGGTTCTGCCTGTCAAGGTTCGAATCCTTGCTCGACAACTTGAGGTGGAAGAAGAAGACCTGCTACTTTAAGTAACGGGTCTTTTTGTTTAACAAAATACTGACTTGCAAATGATTACGAAAGACCAAATAGCAGCCCTGACCAATGAAGCCCTTGCCGACAGCGACCGTTTCTTGGTTGAAGTGAAGGTGAAGCCCAACAATGTAATTGAAGTCTATGTCGACTCCGACACGGCAATCAACATCGACCATTGCGTTGAAATCAGTCGTTTCATCGAAGGCAAATTGGACCGCGATGTTGAAGACTTCGAGTTGAGCGTGATGTCGTGGGGTCTTTCTGGTGCCTTGAAAATGGACCGCCAGCTTCAGAAATACGTGGGGAAGGATGTGGAGGTGAAGACCAAGGAACTTGGCAAAATCCAAGGAAAACTCATCAGCTTCGATGAAGAAAAGGTTGAGATACAGCCAGCTCCGAAAAAAACATCAAAGAAAAAGCCCGCCGAGCCTCAAACCAACTTGATATTACCCCGCAAAACCACTGAAATCAAACCCGCCATCATCTTCTGAATTTGAAATTTGAAATCTTAAATCATATACAATGGACAACTACAAATTAGTCGAAACATTTTCCGAGTTCAAGGACTTTAAGAACATCGACCGTGAAGCCCTGATGCGCATCATTGAGGACGTGTTCAGAGGTATGCTCGACAAGAAATTCAACACCAACACCGAAGAGTTCATCGACATCATTGTCAACGTGGACAAAGGTGACTTCGAAATCTATCACAATCGCACCGTCGTGGAAGATGATGAGTTGAAAGACCCGGCACGCGAAATCAAACTTTCCGATGCCATCAAGATTGAGCCTGACTTCGAGGTTGGCGACGACGTGAGCGAAGTGCTGAAAATCGAGACTTTCGGTCGGCGCGACATCCTGGCCCTGCGTCAGAACTTGCAGGCCAAAGTTCTTGAGTATGAGAAGGAAAACATCTTCCAGAAGTATAAGGAGAAGGTGGGTGAGATTATCACTGCCGAGGTGACGCATGTTTGGAAACGCGAAATCATCGCTGTTGATGACGAAGGCATTGAACTGACCCTGCCTCGTATCGAGCAGATTCCAGAGGATATATATAAGAAAGGTGATACGGTGCGTGCCATCGTGAAGAGTGTTGAGAATGTCAACGGGTCGCCCGTCGTCATTCTGTCGCGCACGTCCGAGATTTTCCTGCAACGTCTCCTCGAAGCCGAGGTGCCTGAGATTTACGACGGTCTCGTTACCGTAAAGAAAATTGTCCGCGAGCCTGGCCAACGTGCCAAGATTGCCGTTGAGAGCTACGACGACCGCATCGACCCCGTGGGCGCTTGCGTCGGTATGAAAGGCTCTCGTATTCATGGCATTGTCCGCGAGTTGCGCAACGAGAACATTGACGTCATCAATTGGACGACCAATCCGAAGCTCTTCATCCAACGTGCCCTTAGTCCAGCCAAAATCACGGAGATTCGCCTCAGCGAGGACAATACGATGGCCAATGTTTACATGGAGAACGACCAAATCAGCCTTGCTATCGGTAAGGGTGGCTACAACATCAAACTGGCTGGCCGCTTGACAGGCTATGAGATTGACGTTTACCGCAACAGCGAGGCCAATGTTGATGAGGAAGACGTTGACCTTCAAGAGTTTTCCGATGAAATCGACCAGTGGGTCATTGATGCCCTCGTCAAGATGGGCTGTGACACGGCCAAAAACGTGCTTTCCTACACTCCCGATGAGGTTGCCAAACGCGCCGATCTCGAAATTGACACCGTCGAAGAGGTGTTCCGAATCCTTAAATCAGAATTTGAACAAGATGCCGAATGATGCCAAGGCATTGATAAACAACAATAAACGAGAAACAAAGAGAAAGAAACTATGTCCGAAGAAGCTAACACTACCATTCGATTGTCGAAAGCGGCAAAAGAATTCAATGTGGGCGTGTCGACCATCCG
Source organism: uncultured Bacteroidia bacterium (assembly GCA_902782455.1). Lineage (GTDB taxonomy): Bacteria > Bacteroidota > Bacteroidia > Bacteroidales > F082 > Limimorpha. The sequence goes on from CACZNA010000063.1 coordinate 14,133, forward strand.
TGAATTTCTAACCAAAAAGGGGTTCCAAGTCGACTCATCGCCCAATGCGAAGCTCACGGCAGAAATGTATGATCTGATCGTGAAAGAATATCAGGGCGAGAAGGAAGTGAAGAATGAAGCCAAGAAATTGGGCAACATCTCTTACAAGGGAGGGTCTGTTTCCGTTGAATCGGCATCAACGTCATCGCCTAAAAAGGACGACAACGAAGTGGAAGAAATCATCATTCGTTCCAACACGATGTCGCCTATCATCACCAAGACTGAGGAACCCAAGGCAGAGGAAAAACCTGCCGAGCCTGTCGCTCCCGAACCGAAGCCTCAAGAAGAGGAGAAAGCCGCTGAAGTTGGCACGGGATTGAAGGTGTTGGGCAAAATCGACCTTGATAGTCTCAATCCCAAGAAGCAGTCGGAAAAGAAAGGCAAGGAGCAATCCAAGAAAGAGCAGAAGCCTGCGCAAAAGTCAGGACAGGAGAAGCCGCACCAGGCCAAACCACAACAGCCCAAGCAGCAGCCTAAACTTGAGCAACAGCCCAGGCCTGAGCAAAAGCCCAAACCAGAGCAAAAGCCTCAGCCCAAACCGGATGCCCCTGTAGAGAAAAAGGAACAGCTGCCCAACGAGCCTCGTTTCATCAAGACCGAGGTGCAGAAGTTGGAAGGCCCCAAGATTTTGGATAAAATCGAGTTGCCTGACGAGAAGAACCGCACCAAAGCTACGCCTGAGCGCAAGCGCAAACGCAAGCGCATTAGCGGCAAACCTGAAGGCTCTTCGGAAAATCCTGTCGATCCTAAGGCCAAGCAGCAAAGCCAAGGCAAGGGCCAAAAGCAGGAGAAAGGGAAGCAGCAAGCTGGAGGCAATGAAGCCAAGAAAGGCGCCAAAGACAACGCCAAGCCCTCGAAGAAAGACCGTAACCGTCAGTCGAAGCGCGAGGAGAAAGTGGAGTTGACCGACGAGGAAATCTCGAAGCAAATCAAAGATACGCTTGCTCGTTTGTCGCCTATGGGCAAGTCGAAGACCTCGAAACACCGCCGCGAGAAGCGTCAGCAGGTGGCTGGCAGCATCATGGAAGAGATGATGCGTCAGGAAGAGGAGAAGAAAGTGCTGAAAGTCACCGAGTTCGTCACCGCCAACGAATTGGCCACGATGATGAACGTACCTGTTGTGAAGGTCATCGGCACTTGCATGAGCCTCGGTATGCCGGTTTCCATCAACCAACGCCTCGATGCTGAAGCCCTGACTGTGGTGGCCGAAGAGTTTGGCTTCCAAGTTGATTTCGTCAGTGCCGATGTGCAGGAGGCCATTGCCGAAACTGATGAGAAAGACAATGAGGAGGATCTCGTGCCTCGTGCACCGGTCGTCACCGTCATGGGTCACGTCGACCACGGTAAGACCAAGCTCCTTGACTATATCCGTAATACTAACGTGGTGGCCGGTGAAGCTGGTGGTATCACGCAACATATTGGTGCTTATGAAGTTACTACTGAGAGCGGACGTAAGATAACCTTCTTGGATACCCCTGGTCACGAAGCCTTTACCGCTATGCGTGCCCGTGGTGCCAAAATCACCGACGTGGCCATCATCGTCATCGCTACTGATGATAATGTGATGCCCCAGACCGTTGAGGCTATCAACCACGCACAAGCTGCTGGTGTTCCTATCGTTTTTGCACTCAATAAGATAGATAAACCGACATCACAACCTGACCGCATCCGTGAGCAGCTTTCAAAGATGAATATCCTCGTCGAGAGTTGGGGAGGTAAGTATCAGGAGCAGGAAATCGCAGCAAAACTCGGTACTAATGTCGATGCATTGTTGGAAAAGGTGCTGCTTGAAGCTGAGTTCCTCGATTTGAAGGCTAACCCGAAACGTTTGGCCAAAGGCTCGGTCATTGAGTCGGCTTTGGACAAGGGACGTGGTTATGTGGCGAAGATTCTCGTCCAAAACGGTACATTGCGCATTGGTGATATGGTGTTGGCTGGCACCACCTATGGCAAGGTGAAGGCCATGTTCGATGACCACAACCGCCCAGTCAAAGAGGCTGGCCCTTCAACGCCTGTGCTTTTGCTTGGTTTGAACGGAGCCCCGATGCCTGGCGACGCTTTTAATGTGATGACCGACGAGCGCGAGGTGAAAGCCATTGCCAACCGCCGTGAGCAGCTGCAACGCGAACAAACACGCCGCACCAGCCCGCACATCACCCTTGATGAGATCGGACGTCGTATCGCCATCGGCGACTTCAAGGAATTGAACATCATCGTCAAGGCTGACGTCGACGGTTCGGTTGAGGCTTTGTCTGACAGTTTGCTGAAACTTTCCACCGAGGAGGTGCAGGTCAACGTGATCCACAAGTCGGTGGGTGCTATCAGCGAGTCCGATGTCATGCTTGCTTCGGCTTCCAATGCCGTCATCGTGGGTTTCAATGTGCGTCCTACGGCTCAGGCCCGCAAGATGGCGGAGAGCGAAAAGATCGACATCCGCCTTTATTCCATCATCTACACCGCCATTGAGGAAATCAAGTCGGCTATCGAAGGTATGTTGGCGCCCGATATTGAAGAGGTCGTCACCTGCAACCTTGAGATTCGTGAGACCTTCAAGATTAGCAAGGTCGGCACCATTGCTGGCTGTATGGTCTTGGACGGCAAGATTACCCGCAACACCAAGATTCGTGTCATCCGCGATGGTATTGTGGTGTACACGGGAGTCCTCGGTTCGCTGAAGCGTTACAAAGACGATGTGAAGGAAGTGGCCGCTGGCATGGACTGCGGCCTCAACATCGAGAACTTCAACGATATTAAGGTTGGCGACATCATCGAAGGTTATACCGAGAAGGAAGTCGCAAGGAAATTGTAATTATTTTGTTTGGGTGAACCTGTGTGTTCGCCTTATAGTTTGTGTGGGGCGAACCTGTGTTCGCCCTTTTTTATGTAATCAAAAATCCTCTTTGCGTCCTACAGAGCAAATAAAAATAGATTGCGCGAAGAGACTGCTTAGCATGAGGCAGCCACCATTTAGAGTCCTGAAAAGACAGTCCTACCATACCCCCAAATGCAGTGTCAGGTCTTCATATTGATGCACGGACGGCGCACTTCCGCATCAAATACGTATCAAAAACTCTCTAGAATTGCCCCTAAGCAGCCCTTCCGTATGCGTGATTATATATAATAAAGGTGTCTAAAACCATTTCAGACTGCGCTGTGATGAAAATTTTTCTCATTGTAAATCAGTAAAATGTAATATTTGAAGAAAAATATTTGAAAAAAGTGCTTGCTGTTAGATAAAAAGGTTGTATTTTTGCAGCCCGCAAACGAAAGGAAGAGGGGCAAGAAACAGAGAAGATGGTTTGCGGAAGTTCTTTGAAAGCTTGAGGCCAGCACAGGAAGCCTCGTCGGGCCGAGAGGGTCGGGCGGGGCGGAACGGGAAGGAATGAATAGAGAGAGCAATGCG
>CACZNA010000064.1:0-12666 GCA_902782455.1 uncultured Bacteroidia bacterium
ATCACGGTGGATGCCAATTTGAGCCGCAACCTCAATGCGTCGGGCAACCTGCGCCAATACAACTATTTGCTTGATTCGGTGACTTACAACCGTGATGCTTCGCCCTATTCCGGTTGGCTTTTCTCGACTCGCGCCGACTATACCCGTGAATGGGACAAAATCCGAATCCAATCTGGTCTCTCTTGCAACTATTCCGATTTGGAAAATGATTTCAGTTACGAAAACCTCATTGATGGCACTTGGCAACCTGACACTTTGGTAACCAACGATTTCAATTACAAGGAGAACACCTTCATGGGCTATTTCATTTTTGACCATCAGGTGAGCGAGAAGTTCAGTTATGCCGTCACGCTTACCGACTCGTATGTGCGCACTTTGGGCATTTCGGAAACCACAGGAATCAAGACACCATACAACTACAACGTCTTTCGTCCCAATTTCACCATGCGATTCAAACCCCATGAGGACCATTATTTCACCTTCAGCTACAGTCGCAACTATGGCAAGCCCAATTTCACTTATCTGAATCCCTTCCGCAAGTACGAAAGTCCTGTCTATTATGTGGAGGGCAACCCCAACCTGAAACACTCCACACAGAACAGTGTAACATTCAAATATCGCTATCGTTATTGGTTGAACTTTGCTGTTACGTATGGTCATGATGAGGACTATGTGCTATTATGAATATGTCGAAAAAGTTCTTCGACAATCGGTTGAACATAGGTTTATATGGTCAGGCGAAATATGAGAATTACAACAGCAGCGATGTCCTCGACTACCATAATTCATTGTGGAGTTACTTTGCGAATCTTGATTTCTCGTATGTGCTCGTCAAGAAATACGATGTGGAATTGGGCGGCTATGCTTTGTATTCTTCTTCGCATCTCAGTGGCTATGCCAAGACACAAGGTCATCCCAAAATGGGCCTGCACCTTTCGGCAGGGTTCTTGGAAGGCAACCTGCAAACTAGTATCAGTGTGAACGATGTGTTCAACAACGATGTTGGCAACCGTGTGAGCCTTTTAGACGGTGTCGTCTCAAAGAGTGACAACATCATCGATGCACGCTACATCCGCCTTTCCGTGCGCTACAGTTTCAACCGCAAGAACCTAAAGCGTTTCGAGAACCATCAGGGGTACAATGGGGATAGCAATAGGTTGTGATTAGTTTAAAGTTCTGCAATTTCCAGATCGGAAAGTCCGGTGATTTCGGCGATTTCTTGTGACGACATTCCTCTTGCTCTCATATTCCGAGCTATTCCAACAATGCTCTTATACACAGCATCTTGAGGGTCGTTGAACAAGTCTTCGTCGTTTTCCCATTCAGCCCAATCGGTTTCGTTGAGATAAGTTTCGGCTTGTTTCCTTAATTCGGGAATGTCGTTGACAGCAGTGTCGTATAGTGTTTCAGAAATAACGTGGGCATAATCATGAACCAAAATATGCCTCATGCTTTCAATCATTTTCCAAGGCGTTTCAGGATGAGCCACTTTGAAGGCTTTGGTTAGCATGAAAGCCGCCTCACCAACAACCTCAACATTCTTCATAACAGCATAATATATGAGATGCTCTGAAGTGAAATCATCAAGGGAAACACCTTGGATAAATTGCGAAACACGATTAGAATACTCGATAATATCTTCCAACCTTCCCTTATCCCTCGCTCTTTCTCTCATAGATTAATTGTTTATCGCGTTCGACACTTTCAACTGCGTATGGACGAAGTGAACCGTCCTCAACCAAATCCACTTCTCGGCCAAGCAATTCCCTCAAATCCAAATACATGCCGCCCATAGTCAATAAAGTAAATGGCTTTCCTGAACGGTCTGGAACAAAAAGGATGTCCACATCGCTCCAGGGCTTTTCTTCGCCTCGGGCAAAGGAACCGAAAAGCCATGCCTTCAGGACGGGTTGCGTCTCGAAATATTTTGCGATGATTTGTATCATGGATTGCGTGCTCATAATGCGTTGATTTTATGATGCAAAAATAGCATTATTCTCGGAAAGAGGGCCTTTTTTCGAAAAAAAGGTACTATCCGAGAGATTCTGTTCCAATCAAATTCGTCAAATCAATAAACTCCTGCACCGAAAGTTGTTCGGGCCGCTTGTTGAAGACCTCGTTTTCGATGATTTCAGGGCGAAGCATCGGGCGCAGTGAGTTGCGCATGGTCTTGCGGCGTTGGTTGAAGGCCTGCTTGACGATGCTCACAAAGAGCTTCTCGTCGCAGCCCAAGTCGGTGACGGCGTTGCGCCGCATCTTGATGACGGCAGACTTCACCTTTGGTGGCGGGTTGAAAACATTTTCGTGAACGGTGAAAAGATATTCGATGTCGTACCAAGCCTGCATTAGAACGCTGAGGATGCCATAGGTCTTGCTACCTTCCTTGGCGGCCATGCGCTCGGCCATTTCTTTCTGCACCATGCCGACCACTTCAACGACTTGCTCCTTGTATTTAAGCACTTGGAAGAAAATCTGGCTGCTGATGTTATAAGGGAAGTTGCCAATGATGGCCATGTTTTGTTTCCCGAACTGGCTGAGGTCGGTACGAAGGAAATCGCCCTCAATCAGCCGCTCGCCAAGCATGGGGAAATGTTTCTCCAAATAGGCGATGGACTCCTTGTCGATTTCGATGACATGGAACTTGTCGAGGACGCTTTGCACCAAATATTGGGTCAAAACGCCTGTGCCGGCACCCACCTCAATAACACTTTCCACATCAGGCGACAACTGCTCCACAATGCGTTGGGCGATATTTTGGTCAATCAAAAAATGCTGGCCTAATGATTTTTTGGGTCTTACGTCGTACATGGTTCTACGTTTTTTTATGCAGGGGTTCCATTTCATTTCACCGCCTGCCTAATTTCCGTCGTCCCTACGGGACTAACTCTCAACTCTCAACTCTCAACTTTCAATTTTCAACTTACAACTTCCTATAGTTTTTCTTCGCTTGCGCCGTATAAATGCTCGTCGGGTAGTCGTCAATCAGCTTCTCGTAGTGTTGCTTAGCCAATTCTTTGTTTTTCAATTGGTTTTGTTCAATCAAGGCGGCTTTCATCAAGGCGGCATCGGTCATGTAACTTTCGGAATAATGCTCCACGATTTGCAGATACAACTGCTCAGCACTTTCAAATTCCTTCCGTTTCTCCGCGATTTCTCCTTTTCTGAACAAGGCGTGTGGCTTGCTGACTTCATTCCCGTTGGCGATGATTTCGTCAAGCAAGGTAATGGCCTCGTCTTCGTGTTGTTGGTAGATTCGGTAATCAGCGTGGGCTAATCGCTTGAGTTCCATTCCTGTAGTATCCACTCCAAGGTTGTCCTTGATGATGAGCGAGAGTGTCATGGCGTCGTTGGCGATGAGCTTGGAGGTGGCGGCTTTCAACACTTTCAACTGACTTTCGGCCCATTCGTATTCGCCGATGAAATAGCGCAGCTGCGCGTTCTTGAAGCGGGCTTCGTGGCCAAGCGGCTCTTCCTTCATGCTTTTGTCAACCTGACTATATAACAAGGTGGCTTCCCAAACCTCGTCTTCGTGCAGGTAGATGTCGGCCAACTTCAGTTTAAGTTGGGCTTGGTCTTGTTTGCCGCCCACTTTGGCGAGCGTGTTGACCAATAGCGCAACAGCCTCGTCGGTTTGCCCCAATTGATAGGTCATGATGTCGGATTGGACGAGGATCAGTTTCGTTAAATCGTTGCTGTTGATGTCGTTATAGGCTTCTTCGATGCGTTTCAGTAGGTTGCTGTAGGCTCTCTTGTCGGTACTATGAGCGGCTTGAAGTTGCTGGTAGTCCGTGTTGATGGCACCGGCAAGGGCTTGTCCGTAAAATGGGTTGCTTTTCCCTTTTTTCAGGACATAGTCATAGCCCGACTTGGCAATATCAAACTGTTTGTTGTTCAAGCAGATGCCTGCAAGATTCATGATTTGGCCGTCTTGGTTGTTGGTCTTGCGGTCGATGCTCAGGCTTTGCGCCAAGGCGATGTCGAAATCTTCTTCTTGGGTGGCAAGCCAAACCAACAGTTGGGCAAGTTCAAGGTTGTCGGGCTTCTCTTGGGTGCGTTTCAGCAAGGCGATGCGCAGCTCGTCGGTGATGCTCTTGTTGACATCGTAAAACATCATTGATTGCAGGCGGTTTCGGATGTTGTTGTACTGTCCGGGATGGGTCTCCAACTCCAAGAAATAGTAGCGGAAAGCTTCCTGATAGTTGGCCGACGACTGGTACATGTAAGCCATGTCCATATAGAAAGTCTCCTTGCCTTCAAGCATTTTGTTGCCTTTCTCGTAGACGGCAGTGGCCATCTCGTAGAGTCGCCGCGACTGGAGCTGGCTGCCGAGATTGCGGACGACAGAGGCGTTTTCGGGCAAGGTCTTCATCAATTCGTCGAATTGCTTTTGGGCTTTGTCGTTTTTCCCCTCAAGGGTGAAGACATAAATGAGGTCGACGAGGCTTCTGGTGTAGTTAGGGTTTTCGTTGTAAAATTTCTTCAGGTCGCGCTCTGCCTCCTTGTATTGGTTCAAGACGATGCAGCACTCAATGTATTGCTGGAAATGATAGGGCTGCTTGGTGCTGTTGTAGAGTTTCTTGTAGATGGCTTGCGCCTGCTCATAATCTTGCTCGCGGAAATATTGCCCGGCCAGCTGTTCGTCAATCTGCCTCTGTTCCCAATTCGGGTCGGCCTTCTGCTTCTTTCCCTTGGGCGGCGTGGTGATTTGTGCGTTCACCTGGAGGGCAAGCAGGAGAAAAACGATGATATGGATACCGTGCAGTTTCATCAGATTATTTCTTGCTCTTTTTCAGTTTGTTGAGCGACTGTTGGCAGGTGTGGAATCTGTCTTTGAAGTATTCCACTTGTGCGTGAAGCGTGTCGGCCACTTTGGTTTCGGTGTTAAGGTAGACCGAAGCCAACGAATCGGAAAGATAGTGGCTCTCGGCATCTGATTTCAGGTTGTCCAACTGCTGAACGACGTAGTTCATCTTTCGTTCCATCACGGGCTTCACTTCGCTGAACTGAACGAGATAAGCTTTAGTCAGGTTGAGGTGTTCGAAGCTGGCTTCCACTTGCTCTTGGCTAAGGTGTTGCAGCATCGAATCACAATGCACGAAGTCTTTTTTGAGTGTTGCAAAGTCCTTGCTTTCAAGTTCTTGTAGTGTTTCTGCATCGGTCAGCACTTGCTGTTTCAGCGTGTCGATTTTCTCCGTTAGGGTCTTGGGCTGGCTTGTGCAGGCAAGCATTGCTGCGCAGGCGAGGGCTGTGATGAAACTCAGTATTGTCTTTCTCATTTTGTTTAAGTAACTGTTCAAAATTAAACTGTAATATCTTTTGGCTTCGGGACACGGGACTTCGAGACTTCGGGACAAGCAAATTCCTCGTAGTCTCGCAGTCCCATAGTCTCGTGTCCAATATGTAAACTAAATTTGCTCATCTACTTAACATGATTTGGAGCGCAAAGATACACAATTTGCTGAAACCATACTAAAAAACCCGGCTGCATTGGAATGGCAGTCGGGAAAATTTGGTTAATTATGAATGTGTCTTATTCGGTAATTTCGGCATCGACGGGGACGATGTTCACATACGATTTGTCGCCCTTCTTCCTCTGGAATTCCACTATGCCGTCGCATTTCGCATACAGCGTATGGTCTCTGCCCATACCGACATTCTTGCCAGGATAATGCTTCGTGCCGCGTTGACGCACGATAATGTTGCCCGCGATTGCGGCTTGTCCGCCGAAAAGTTTCACTCCAAGTCGTTTGCTTTCGGACTCACGACCGTTGTCGGAACTACCAACACCTTTTTTGTGTGCCATATCTCTTCTGTTTTTTCGGGTTTTTACTCAGTGATATTTTCGATCTTGATCTGGCTCAGATACTGACGGTGGCCGTTAGAAGTCTGATAGCCTTTTCTTCTCTTTTTCTTGAAGACGATGACCTTGTTGCCTTTGCAATGCTGCATCACCGTGGCTTCAACGCTGGCGCCAGCAACCGTCGGGGCACCCACTTTCGTCGAACCTTCGTTGTCAATCAACAAAACTCTGTCGAAGGAAACCTTGCTTCCCTCATCCTCATGCAGCCTGTTGACGAAGATTTCCTGTCCTTTCGTCACTTTGAATTGCTGCCCTGCGATTTCTACTATTGCGTACATTTTACGATGTCTTTATAAGATAGATACTCTCTTTTTTTTTCGGACTGCAAAAATACAACTTTTTTCAATGCGACAAGTTTTTCTTTTCTTTTTTCGCAATATTTTTCTTCCAAGTTTGATTATGATTTGTGTAAATCGTTGGTAAACAATTTGATGTTATATCGTTGCTTTTGTTTTTCTTTGCCTATTTTATTCCCGTTTTATGGCTCGTATGGTTAAAAAGATTACTTTTGCAGCTCGTTTCGGTAGGGTCACACCTCAAATTAATGGATGCAAAAGAACTAAATAGCCTAATTGAGCAGATGAAAACGGGCGACCGTGAGTCTTTCAACAAGATTTTCCGTCGTTTCTATACGCCTTTGGTGCGTTTTTGCATCCGTTTCGTTGCCGATGAGGATGTGGCCGCCGAAATCGTTCAGGATTTGTTCGTGAAGCTTTGGACGGGTCGCGAGAAGCTGAAGATTACCACTTCTTTTGACTCGTATCTGATGAGTTCGGTGCGCAATGCGGCCTACACCTATATTAATACGCAACGCTCGCACAACGAGGCGCATCAGATGCTTTATTCAGGCGAGTCGGACGAGACCGACCCCTCAGAGCAGTTGCAGTCGAACAATCTGGAGGAATCTTATCGCAAAGTGTTGGCTACCATGCCCGAAAAACGGCGCGAGGTGTTCCTTGCCAGCCGCTTCGATGGACTGAAATACGCTGAAATCGCCGAAAAGCTCAACATTTCGCAAAAGACGGTCGAAGCCCACATGATGGCGGCCATCAAGCAGCTCAGAGAGGGACTGAAGGAGTACCTGTAGTTTTTTTAAAAGAGAAGCTATGTAACGAAAGTGGTGAAGGAATAAGTGTTGAAAATCAATTTGATGCGTTTTTCTAAAATTCTTTATTGAAAATCAAAAAAAATGTTTTTCGGCTAAGGGTAAAATTCAAGTTGTTAGTCTTATATGTGAATCGATGAGATAAACACGGTGAAAATGAACCCGACAAACGAAAGATATGATGCATTAATCAAGAGCTATCTTGAAGGGCAATGCCCTCAGGATGAGGCTCTTGTGCTGCTTTCGTGGATTGCCGAGTCGAAAGAAAACCGCGATTATTTCGAGGCGTTCAAGGATGTTTGGTCGCTGACCGATTTTTCGTTGGACGAGGAAAGCATCAACGTGGAAGCCGCCCTTGAGTCGGTCAACAAGAAGATTGAAGCTGCCGAAACAGAAACCAAGACCATAGAGATGCCTTGGCTCCGCCGCAATTACAAGTATGTTTCAGGCATTGCGGCTGCCATGATTATCGCTTTGTTCATCGGTTTCTTGGTTCGCAATCCGTTCAATTCAACTGTAACATACGCTTACAACAGTGAAAACGAATCGACGTACATCCTGCCTGACGGCACTTTGGTGAACTTTGATGATGAAGGCACCCTTAGCCATCCCAAGCATTTCGCCAAGGCGGAGCGCTCTGTCGACTTTGAGGGTGCTGCCTTTTTCGCTGTTGTCAAATCCGAGGCGCATCCCTTCGTAATCCATTGCGACAACCTGGATGTGGAAGTGCTGGGTACCAGTTTCCTGCTGAGTGCCGAGAAGAATGCTGAGCGTTACACCCTTGACCTGTATTCTGGCAAGGTGAAGATGACCGCTTTTGATGAAAACGGCAACTCCGTGTCGCAGGTGGAAGTCAACCCGGGCGAGCGTGGCGTGTTGAATGTTGTTGAAGGCCAACTGAAGACCATGACCTACGCCGAGGTGAAGGAAGAAGAGCTGAAGACTGACCATGTGCTTGACTTCAACAATGTCAGCCTCACCACTATCATTGAGACTGTGGAATACATCTACAGCGTTGAAGTTGAACTGCCTGAGGCCTACGCTGCCGAGAAGGTTACAATGCGATTCTCCGATGAAGACTCCGTCGACGAGGTGGTCGAAACCATCGCCACACTGTTCGGACTTGAGGTCAGCAAGACGGACAAGACCTACACGATTCATTGAGTCGATAGCCCCGATTTCCCGAAAAAATTGAACGAAAAACCGAGCATATCGGTTTTTGTCGTATTTTAGCCGCCTATTTGTGAATTTTTTCGGAAATGAGACTCCAAAAATCCATCATATTTGTAGTGCTGCTTTTGGCTTGCACCCTGTCGCACAAAGCCTATGCACAGCCTCTTAACCCGCTGATTACGTTTTCAGTAGAGTCGTGTACCCTCGACGAAGCCTTGGAAAAGCTGTTCGCCGAATACGGGTTGAATGTAGCGTTCAGCAAGCCGGAATTGAGCAAAATCCGCATTGAGGGCTATTCGTGTTCCTACAAGTCGGTTGAAGAGGTGCTTTCCGACCTGTTGCAAGGCACGGATTATGGCTTCAAGAAAGTCGGAAAGCAGTATGTCATCAGGAAAAACCTGCCAATCATGCCTGAAGAACCTGTAAATCAAGAGCCTGCTATAATACCACCCGAAGAAGTCGTTGTTCAAAAAACCGATGTGGTGGTCAACAAGGCTGCCGATACCGTCCACATTATCGATACAGTGAAGCTGATTCGCACGGTGATGCGTTACGACACTGTCATCCAGGTGGAAACAAAGCACGACACGGTGTATGAGGTGAAATATAAGGGTGTTGAATTTCCTTGGCCGAGCTTTAAGGATAACGGCTGGTTTGTCTCTCCTTCGTTGACTATCAGTAGTTTGGAAATGAAATACGACTTTTCTGAAATGGAAAACCCAGTGCAGATAGCCCCGATTTCGACCTATAGTATTGGTCTTGATGGTGGATATAAATACAACCGATTGAGTTTTGGTATGTCGTTGGCTTACAAGTCGTTGAAGTATAGTTTCTCCTTCGACCGCACTTTTGTCGATGGCGATTATTATGTGAACGACACGCTCGACACCTATTATGTGGTGCATCCGGTTGGCGACACGACTTACCAGTACATTCTTGATTCCACGTACGTTCCGCTCACCACAACCAACTTTGCCTATCGCGATGTCAACCGCATTGATTATCTGAGTGTTGGATTGTTTGCTTCGGTTGATTTCGTGAAGTTGGACTATTTCAGGATGTTCGCCAAAGCAGGTATTTCGGCAGATTTTCCGTTGGCTTGTTCGGGTTCCTATTTTGTTGAGGAAACGCCTTACCACAAGGATATTACGAAAGACCAAACCCAATCAGTGAGGCTGACTTGGTTTGGCGGTTTGGGTTTGGGCTTCAAGGTGGGCAACCATTTTGAACTTGTGCCCGAGGTGCATTACAGGCAAATGGTAGGTTCGCCATATCGTGCTGGTTTTCCGATGGATATACGCCTGCGTTTTTGGGATTTCCGTTTAGGTTTGAGCTATTATTTCTAAAGTCATGCGACCCTTCAAATTCATAAAGTCTGTTTTGTTTGTGTTGCTCATGGCGACGGGCTTTTCCGTTGAGGCACAGCATTATGTGGCCATCGACGGTGAGGTGGATACCATGCTTGTGCTTCCGCGTTTGGGTGGTGATTCGGCTTATTTGGTCAACAATGCGCTGACTGTCATGCCGGGTGGTGAATTGGATGTTGAGGCTGGCGTGAGCATCTATTTCGGCCAGTCGGCTTATTTGCGCGTCGACGGCGGTCGAATGAAAATGAATGGCACGCCCAACGATTCGATTTATCTGCTTTGCTACGAGTTCTCGCACGACTGGGCCGGTTTGCAACTGAAAAACGTCACCGAGGACGATTCGCTGTGCTTTTCGTATGTGAAAATCGTGGGTGCACTGACTGCCTTGAACGCGTCTAACTGCCAGAAAGTCAATATCAACCATTGCACTTTCAACAACTATTATGCAGGTAAGGGCCTTGAACTCATTGATTGCAACGATTTCGTCATCGACAGTTGCTTTTTCGACAATTGCGTTTCAGGTATCGAGCTGAAGGCGAGGGCAAGTCACAGCGAGAACAACCGCATTTCGCACAGCATTTTCGACAAAGGCCAGATTAATGTGGAGGTTTCGAATGTCGGCTATGGCTACAAATGCCACAACACGGTCATTTCCGACAACTGCTTCCAAGGCGCAACGACGGCCATCAGTTTTGCATCGGTGGGCGGCCTCTCCGACATGGATGCGGTGAACTACATCCTCAACAACATGATTTCGTCGGACTTGCCTGAAGGCGGTTCGGGCTACACTTCATACGGCATCAAGGCTGCTATGGACTCGCTCGTCATCCAAAACAATATCTTCTGGAGCAACGACGAAGCCATTACCATGTTGCGCGTGTGTCATCTCATCATTGATGGCAACACGTTCTACGACAATGATTTAGTGCTGACAAATCTATTGGCCTCTGGTTCAGCTACTTTTACCCGAAACGTCATTAGCGAGGCGAAAAAACGCATTGTCAGTTTCTTGTCGGGATTGTCGAGCCTGAATGGAAACAACTTCTTGAAATACAACACTTCAACCACGCTTTTTGCCAATGCCTCGACGGAAGATGTTGACATGAGGGGCAACTTTTGGGACACGGACGATACAAATGTCATTGAGGGCATTTTGCTACACAAGCACGACACGCCGGCTTTGGGTGAAATCTTCTACGATGGCTATCTTGATGAATGTGTTACAGATGCGCCCATCGCGCCGCCGTTCAAGGTGAAAAAGCAGTTCGTCAATGGGCAGTGGCTGATTTCGTGGGATGCAAATCAAGAGCCTGATTTCGACCACTATGTGCTTTTCTATGGTGATTTTGACCATTACAAATTCTCCAAGCACACCGATTCGATTTTTGACACTTATTATTATTTGTCGTCACAGTTGGCTGAAAATGTGGCCGTTGCAGCTTGCGACCATCATTTCGATTTCGACGTTTACGCTACGGCTGGACAAAGTGCCTACGCTTTCGCCACCTATTATCCTTACGCGGGTCATGATGGCGACCTTTGTGCTCCGCAGGCAGGCTTCACGATTGAAGATGCCAATATTCCATACACTTACAACCGCTTTGTTTGGCGCACTTCGGGCACAGGCGTGTTCTCCGATTCGCTCTCGCTGAGGCCTGTGTATTACCCCTCGGAAGACGATTTTGCCTTGGGCGAAGTGACTTTGACTCTCCGTGTGACCAGTCTCAATGAGACCAAAGCCGATGCCATGCGACTTGGTCTTCATCGGCAGTTGGAGGTGTTTGCGGGACCTGATTTTTATAGCGGCCTCGACCGACCTTTGACGCTTTCCGAGGCTTGGGCCGACAATTACGATTCAATCGCATGGCACTCCCTTGGTGACGGCTATTTCGACGACCCGCATCTGTTAACGCCAACCTATTATCTCGGCGAGCAAGACAAATGGTTGAGAACCATTGATTTGGTGCTTGAGGGATGGTCGTTTTGCGGCTATGCTACCGACACGGTACACTATGACCTTTACGAAGTGTTTGGCATGGAAGGAATGACCTGGGCAGGCGGCGAGCCATATTCAAACGTCCAAGTGCTGGCTGTGACGGTGACCGACGACAATCCTTTCTTCTCTGGCTTTTATCGCACGGTTTCTGATGAGGAAGGCCATTTCAGTTTCAATTCCTTGTTGCCCAACACTTATATTCTGTATGCCTTTCCGGATACTTTGGACTTGAATTATGCAGGGGTTTATTATCTCGGTGATTATCAATGGAATGAATCCAATATGATTCGGGTAGATGGAAATGTTTTTGATGTCGACATCGTTCTTCCTGACTGTCAGCAGGGATTGATTTTGGGTGAGGGACGCATCGCCGGCATGTTCGATTATCCCGAAATGGGGTTTCGCGCGGGTGCTTTCTATTGTTCTTCGTGGCTTCACGAGCCGGGGGAGGTTGAGTATTGCAACGGGGGCTTGTCGAATGTCGGGGTGCTTTTGCTTGAAGCGACGAAACAGCGTATCCTTGGCTTCACGCTTACTGATGCGCAAGGCCAATTCCATTTCAACGGCTTGCCTTTTGGAACCTATCATGTGATGGCCGATGTGCCGCGCTATGGTCGCGGGATGTGTGAGGAAATCGCTTTGTCGCTTGAGCAGCCATCCGTAGAGGATTTGCATCTTTACATTAATGGCCGTGGCCGTGTGGCTTTGCGGCGTGATGGGCAGGTTTCTGAAGAAACTTCATTGTCCGTGTTCCCCAATCCTGTGACGGGTTTGTTGACAATAAATGGTCTGCAAAGCCTTGAAAATTATTCTGTTACGTTGACAGATGTGCTTGGTAATGTGGTGATGAAGGTTGAAGTAAAGGCCGACCTTTTGGGCGAGTGCCAAATGGAACTTGGCAGTTTGTCGCAAGGGATTTATTTCTTGTCGGTCAATAGCGTTGAAGGAATTCAGGTGTTGAAGCTTGTAAAAAAGTAAGTGGATGAGCAGATTTAGTTTATATAATAGACTGCGAGACACGAGACGCGCTTTGCGTCACTGCGAGGCACGAAGCAGTCTATACAATCAGCTTAAACTCTGGATTGCTTCGTCGTTCCTCCTCGCAAAGAACTGTGTTAACATGCAAGTGATTTTTGAACTTTTTTTTCGCTGACGTGGTTTTCGT
>CACZNA010000065.1:0-12150 GCA_902782455.1 uncultured Bacteroidia bacterium
TCGGCTTTTCCTTTGCCTTTCACCATACCCATTGACTTTTTTCCCTAACTTTCTGTGGCCGCCGCGTCACCGACTGTCCGAAAATTCACTATCTTTGCAACTTAAAACATTATGTTATGCGTGAATTGTTGACACGAACCTTATCGGGTATTGCCCTTGTGGCAATCATCATCGTCTGTGTGTTGTTTTCATTTTGGAGCTTGACTGCCATGGCATTGATTATCGTTATCTTAGGCACTTATGAAATAGGACGGCTTCAGCATATTGATGATATGTTACATCTGTTTCTGGGTGAGCTGATTGTTGTAGCATTTTTCCTTACCTATTTGTTCTTTCCTGGGTTGTATCCGGTGTTTATCATGTCTTCATTTCTGTTGGCCTTGTTCTCCAAGTCCTATGATTTCAAGACAATAGCTTCGTTTACTTTCGGATCCATTGTTTTTTTGGGCATTCCTTGCGCCTTGATGGCTCGCATGCATCAGACTTTCGGTGCAGAGATGGTGTTACTTGTTTTCGCTTTATTGTGGACGAATGATATCTTTGCCTATTTGACTGGTAATCTATTTGGCAAACATAAACTATTTTATCGCATTTCTCCTGGTAAGACCATCGAAGGCAGTATCGGTGGTTTGGTGTTCACGATTATTGCTGTGACGATTTTCGCGCATTATGCAGATTGGCTTACTCATTCGGCGGCCATTGGAATGGCTGTCATTGCTGTGGTTTTCGGTACTTTGGGCGACTTATGTGAGTCAATGCTGAAGCGTCAGGCTGGCGTGAAAGATTCTGGCAAACTCATTCCAGGTCATGGCGGAATTTTAGACCGTTTTGACTCCATTATGTTCAGCGTACCATTTATTTTCGTTTATTTGCATCTGTTATGAAGATTAATAAAAGGTTACACGAGGAGGGAACGAGGGCCATACTAATCACCCTTGCAGTTATTGTCGCAATCACATTTCTCGTCAATTGGGCTTGGCCTTCACAAACGGTTTGGCATTACTTTCTATATGCATTTCTGACGGTGGTGCTCGTTTTGACTGTCCGGTTTTTCCGCGTTCCCATTTGGAGAAAAACGACGAGAGAGGAAAATGCCGTATTGAGCCCTGCCGATGGTATAGTAGCTGCCAATGAGGTGGTTATGGAAGATGAATATTTCCATGAAAAACGCCGTCAGATTTCCATTTTCATGTCGATTTACAACGTGCACATCAATTTCTTCCCCTTCGACGGCGAGGTGACTTATTACAAGTACCATCCAGGCAAGTTCTTGTTGGCTTTTAAGCCCAAGTCATCTTCTGACAATGAGCACAATACAATCATTGTGAAGGACAAGAAAGGCCGTGAAATCATGGTGCGGCAGATTGCGGGATTTGTGGCACGACGTATCGTTTGCGACCTTCAACCGGGCGACGAGTCCATTGCTGGCGAGGAATTGGGCATGATTCGTTTCGGCTCTCGAGTAGATGTGTTTTTGCCTTTGGATGCTGAAACCAAGGTAAAAATCGGGGATATGACGATAGGGAAGGAGACCGTTTTGGCGAAACTAAGGTAATCCTAAAATCCTGTGAATCTGCAAGGAAAGCCGCCAATTTGGATGGTTTTTCACGGCTTCAATGCAGGCTTGCATATTGGCTTTCCGTTGTTCCAAATTCTCAACAAAACAAGGCTGCAAAAAGCGGTATTTAGCCTCAATATCATCATATTGCGCCAAATCCTGACCGAGATAAACTACTTTCAACTCATCGCAATGCGTTAAAACACATGGATCCAAATCGCCGCCATCGAATGCTGCCTTGGGTGAAAAAGTCACCCAGTCCAAATTGCTCGGCAAAGGCCGCGTGCCGTTGGTTTCGATGGCGATCTTCTTGCCTGTCTTTTGTTTCAATTCCGCCACGAAAGCCTCGTCGATGAACAAAGAAGGTTCGCCCCCAGTCAGCACAACTATTGGCGCAATTGGATACTTATTGACTTCATCCACAATCTCTTGCAGCGAAATTATTTCCCCTGTTTGATGTTGCGTGTCGCAAAAAGAACAGCGCAAATTGCAGCCGCTAAAACGCACGAAAACGGCGGGCGTTCCACTGTGGAAGCCTTCGCCTTGCAATGAGTAAAATATTTCGTTTATTCGATACATAGGTTTCTTTTTTATCACAAAACCTTCAAAACTTACAGGACAGAAACTTATGGCGGCTCGCAACTGCTTGCCGCCAGAAAGCAGCTGGTTGGTGTGCTTCCCTCACAAAAAGGTTTTGATTGTTTTGTCGGTTTTGTGACCATAAAATCAATCAAAATTCTGCGGCGCGTCGTCCTTGATGTAGGAGGCCTTGTTGTCGCGCGACTCCCATACATCGGCGCGGTAGCAGTTCGGAACAGTGTCGACAATCCATTTGGCCAAATTCTCCGCCGTTGGATTGAAGTCTAACACTTCGTTGAGGTTAGTATGGTCTATCTTTCCGTGAATCAGTCGCTTGATTTCAGTGAAGTCGCACACCATGCCGTTGTTGTCCAACTTTTCGGCGCGGCAATACACATTCACCTTCCAGTTGTGGCCGTGCAGGTTCTCGCACTTGCTCTCATAGTCTAAATAGAGCTGGTGGCAGGAAGATATTTCTAAGGTTTTTCTGACGTAATACATGAGATTGCTGTTTTTTATTCAACTACGAATTTCACGAATGAAACGAATTATTTCAGATAGAATTTTGCAACTTCGTTGCGGATGGGTACGAATTTGCTGTTTTGGCTGCAAAATTCATATCTTGACATTCGTATAATTCGTGTAATTCGTAGTATCTTTTCATATTATGTTTGATTCGTATTCTGTTTTGTCATCAATGCCAGCGGCACGTAAGGCTTCAATGCGTTCACGACAAGTGCCGCATTTGCCGCAGTGCTTCTCGCCGCCTTTGTAGCAGGAATAGGTTTCCGTGTAATCAATGCCCAAAGCCTTGCCATGCTCGGCTATGTCCTTCTTGCTCAAGTAGGTATAAGGTGCATACACCGTGATATTCTCATACGTTCCCGCCGACATGGCCTCTGACATGGCGTTGATGAAACCCGGACGGCAGTCAGGATAAATGGAATGGTCGCCGGCATGATTGGCAATCATCACGCGTTTCAGGCCATTGCTCTCGGCAACACCTGCGGCGATGGCAAGCATAATGCCGTTGCGGAAAGGCACCACCGTCGATTTCATGCTCTCATCGTTGTAATCGCCTTCAGGGATGTCGTCGGCAGTCATCAACAATGAGCTTTTGAAATAGCGGTGCATAAATTCAAGCGGAATGCTGATATGCTTGATGCCAAGACGTTGGCAATGTGTGACAGCCCACATGCGCTCGCGGCCATTTTGTGTCGAGCCATAATCGAAAGTAATGGCCATTGCGATTTCGTCCTTGAACTCGTAGAGCATTGTCGTGGAGTCCATGCCGCCAGAGATGATGATTACTGCGTCTTTCATAGATTTTGTATATCAACTATTTAACTACGAATTATACGAATATAACGAATTTGAGTGAGAATTTTAGATGCAAGCATCTGAATGATGACGAATCGCCAAATAATTCGTATTCATTCGCGGCTTTAGCCGCAAAATGCAATCGATAGTATTCGTATCATTCGTGCAATTCGTAGTTTTCATTTCATTATGAATTGTGGAAACAGGCCAAAAGGCGTTGTTTCACCATATCTTGATGCTCGGCATCGCCGTAATTGGCAAAAGGCTTGATGGAAATGCCTCCGCGGGGTTTGAACAGCCCGATGACTTCCAAATATTTGGGATCCATCAGCTTGACCAAGTCCTTCATAATCATGTTGACGCAATCCTCGTGGAAGTCGCCGTGGTTGCGGAAACTGAAGAGGTAGAGTTTCAGGCTCTTGCTCTCCACCATCAATGTGCGCGGGATATAATTAATAATAAGGTGTCCGAAGTCGGGCTGGCCTGTCTTGGGGCACAATGAAGTGAACTCGGGACAGTCCAAAGTCACAAGATATTCGTTCTCAGGATGTTTATTCTCAAAAGTCTCCAACACCTCGGGCGTATAGTCGTAACTGTAGTGGGTATTTTGATTACCCAACAGTGTTACACCTTGCAATTCTT
The DNA here is from genome assembly GCA_902782455.1 of uncultured Bacteroidia bacterium. GTDB lineage: Bacteria > Bacteroidota > Bacteroidia > Bacteroidales > F082 > Limimorpha. Next base: position 4,100 of record CACZNA010000065.1, read on the forward strand.
TCTCGTTCCTTGACATGGGTTTTTATTTTGGCTGCAAAAATAATAAAAAATGTAAGGCTGCCATAATATGACAGCCCTACAAACGTATTAAATTGATTCTCAACAGCCCGACGTTGCCCTCTCCAGTCGCTTCATGATGGAGAAAATGAACACGGCGGAAAGCAGACAGAGCGCGACGAGCACGCCCCAGACCATCCAAAGCGGCATTCCTGTGCCCCAGATGCGGGCGATGACGCTGGTGAGGTAGTTACCGATGGCGGTCACGCAGAACCATAGACCCATCATCATGCCCTTGTATTTGGGCGGAGCCACTTTCGTAACAAAGGAGATACCGATGGGACTTAATAATAGTTCGGCGAAAGTCAGGACGAAATAGGTGCTAATCAGCCAATTGGGTGAGACCAACGTGCTGCTCACACCACCTTGAGCCTTCAACTCAGCGGGACTGGCCAAAGGGAAGGAACAAATTACCAAAATGAGGAAGCCAAGGGAGGCTACAATCATGCCCAAGCCAATCTTGCGCGGCGAGGAAGGCTCTTTGCCTTTCTTTGCCAACGCACCGAACACCGCCATTGAGACGGGCGTCAGGGCGACCACAAAGAACGGATTGAACTGCTGGAACTGCTGAGGTAATACATTGATGGGGTCGGGCATGACTCTATAAATTGTCCAAGCCATAATCCACAGGAAAACCGTCACGCCGCAACAAATTCCCCTGTTCATCGGTTTGGTCGCTTGGATTGCTCCAAACATCGTGTAAATCGACACGGCAACCAAGGCCAACGCCCAAATATTGAAGCCGAAACGAGTGAAACCACTTACGGTGCTTTGCGTGTAGTCTCGGGCGAAATAAGTCAGGCAGAGGCCAGCCTGCTGGAACGACATCCAGAAGAAAATGACCACGGCAAAGACCATCACCAAGGCCGTAATGCGCTCGCGAGTCTGCTCCTTTGAGAGTTCCACCACGTTCACAGTGGTGCTTTCCATTGCTTTGGCCTGCTTGGTGTTCACATCGGCATGTTTGTACCAATTGCGGCAACTCAAATAAATCGCCATCGAGAGAATCAATGAAATGCAGGCCACGCCAAAACCGTAGTTGTAGGCACCCGACAAAGCGTCGATATAGTTGTTGGCAAAGCCCGCCAAATTGCTGATGTCGCCACCTTGCTGCACGGCCAAAGCCTCAAACTTTGACAGTGCATGGGGCGTGATTGTGCCATCCAGATATTGGTGCGCCAACGAAGGAATCTGCGGCACGTAGGTGTAGCCCGCCTTGCCAAGGAACAAGTCCGTGACCTTGGTGGCCGCCATCGGTGCGAACATCGAACCAATGTTGATGGCCATATAGAACAGGCTGAAACCGTTGTCGCGAAAAGCACTGTATTTGGCCTCGTCGTAGAGGTTGCCCACCATCACCTGCAAGTTGCCTTTGAACAAACCCGTTCCGATGGCGATAAAAGCCAATGCCGAAAACATAGTGACTTTGGCCGTTTCGGTGGCCATTGGCACCGCCAAAAGCAGGTAGCCGAGGAACATCACCACGATACCGATGCGCACCATCTTGCCGTAGCCGAAACGGTCGGCGAGCATACCACCGATGAGGGGCATAAAATAGACGCATCCGAGGAAGATGCCATAGATGTGGCCCGCCTGCGCCTCGTTGTAGCCGAACTTGGCTTGCAGGAAAAGCACGAAAATCGCCAACATCGTGTAGTAGCCGAAGCGTTCGCCCGTGTTGGCCAATGCGAGGGCGTAAAGCCCTTTGGGATGTCCTTTGAACATATTATTGAGTTTTTATTGGTTTTCTTTATGATTCATTAAACGTTTGGTTTCGCGGAGTTCCCTTTGCAGCAATTCCATCCGCTCTTTCAGCTGTTCTTGCGATGGCAAAGCGTCCTTGATGCGAATATTATTATAGGTGGCCACACCCATTGGCGTACTGATGCCCCTGAACGACCATTGCACATCGGTACTGTTCATATCCGAGCAAATCAGCAGACCGATAGTCGGATTATCGTCATCGGCTTTCAGCAATTCGTCCACTGCATTCACATAATAGTTCAACTTGCCAGCAAATTCAGGCTCGAAAGGCTTGGCTTTCAGCTCGCAAGCGATATAGCACCTCAATCGGATATGATAGAACAAAAGGTCAATTCGTCTCGTGCGGCCACCGACAATGATTTCCTTCTGCCGACCGATAAAAGCGAATCCAGTACCCAACTCCAAAAGCAAATCTGTAATGTTCTTGGAAAGTGCATCCTCCAATTCCGCCTCATCGTATATTTCGTGACTGACCGTTGCAAAGCCGAAGTCATAGTTTTCCTTCAGCACTTCCTGAACGAGCTTGCTCTGCAAAGCAGGCAGATGCTCCGAAAAATTGTTGATGATTTTGCCTTGATGCTCAAAGAGGTTCGCTTTGATACAATTAATGAGCGCAGAACGGCTTAATCCTTTTTCTATGGTCTGACCAATATAAAAAATGGCTTCTTCGACGGACTTGCATTTCGTTATTATCTCAACATGGTGCCGCCAAGGTACAAGGGCAAATGGCAATGGAAATTCTCCACCAGTTTGGTGGAGTTTTTCTTCATCCAATTCTGCACCAATCTGGTGCATTTTTATTGAATGTTGATTAACAACACTTTGCATTTCTTTACCAGCTTGGTAAAGTTTTTTGTCTTCTATTTCTTTACCAACTTGGTAAAGTTTTTTAGACAATTGATTTATAGTATGTTGCAATTCTCCAATGGCTTGTTGGAGAATTTCCGCATCCGTTTCATTGGTGTAAAACAGATACCATCTTTTCATAAACCATAGATTTGAGGTAGAAAAACCATCTACATCCGGAAACTCACTCTGCAAATCCAAACTCACCTGTTCCACCACACCCGCTCCCCAGCGTTCTTCGGCCTTTTTTTGGACAAGGTCACGGCCAAGTTGCCAGTTGAAAAGCAGTTTTTCCGCGTTCACCCTCACGGCGGCCTTCACTTGCGCCGAGCGGTAACGGTGCTTCACTTCCGCAATCCAATCGGAATAGTCAGTATCAATGTGGATGTCGTGCGAACTGACAATGCGTGGCTGTTCCAAATCGTTGTTTTCCATTGCAATTATTTTGCTGCAAATTTAGCAAATTGTTTGCAACCAGCACAAAAAAAGCCGACATTGCTACATTATTCCACAAAACTATCATTATTATCCTTGGTAAACCATTTTTTTGTAATTTTGCTGTCTAATCACTACTCCTAAAAAATGAAAAAGTTGCTTATTTACATCGCATTATTATTTGTTACATTGAATTCATTCTCTCAAACAGTAATCAAAAACAGAATAGATTGTAAGAGAATTCATGCAACAAAAAGGTTAACATGGTACACTGATAGCATCAGTCATGTTAACGACTCTGTTTATTTTGCAAAAGAATACGACAACATAACTTCGGTGGATGGTCCCTTTTACATTGAAAACATTTATCATTATGATGGAAAAACAATTTATTACAAAAGTTTTACGATGAACCTTCAGTTTATCAATATCAAGAATAAAGAACTCAAAAAAGAACTATCACTTTATCAATTACCTAAACTATCGAAAGACGAATTAAAACAAGCAATAGAGTTCTATGATAATGTAGTTGTAGGTTATGCAAGGTTAAGAAATAAACAATGTATTCAAAGTATTAAATATGAAAACTACAAGAAATCTGATCGTTATAGAGATTCTGTCAAATATGTCCAAGACTCAATAAAACAGTACTATTTGTCCAAAAAGCGAGAATTGTATATCTCTACACATGAGCCACGAGTATTTAAAGCGCAAGGGTATCTATCCCTAAATAAAGACTGCTTCTACAATACAACAGATTATATAGGTAAAGATGAAACCATCTATATACTGGGATATGAAAACGACACATTTCAATACACAAAAAAGAATAAATATAGAGAGTTTGCTGGGAGGAGATTTTACAGTGTGTACACAACCGTATTGAATCCAAATGACACCGAAATGAAAAAGGATGAGTTACATATTCATCTAAATTATTTCAACGACAGTTTGAACTTAGTTCGTTCTGACATAATACATAGCTTTACAGATTCATGGTATTATTTAGACCAATATTATGATTTATTCACAGAATCAATAACAAAACGAGGATATTTTGAGAATGTTGGATTTGACCTAAACAGTGTAGGAGGAATCAATCCATACTTTGCATTCACGAATACTAATGATAAAACAGTAAAATACTTAGAAATCAGTTTTAATGTGTATAACTCTGTAAATGATAAGTGTAAAGATCAATATTCTAATTCTTATACTTTTTCCTTAAAAGGGGTGGGGCCAATTGAAAAATTTGAAAAAGCTGTTTTCAGTTGGGCTGATAACCCCGCTACTCACTATACTTCATATGATGCTTCATATATGAAAATCATTAAAGCGAGAATCACATATATGGACAATTCTATTGTGACAATTTCGGGTAAGGATATTATTGTCAATTGAGTTTTTTAATTACCCAATCACAGGAAAGGTGTAAATTATGCTATTTGCCAAACCCACACCCAAGGGAACAGGAGCCGAGTTTTGGGGAGATTGCAACGATTTGGAGAGTCTGTACGGCACAATGTCAAAACTCGCAAAACTTTCTAATCTGTCAAATTCATACGCAAGGAACGAGCAGTTGCTAACTATTATCCCATACGATCTCCGACACGCATACCAAGAGGAACGGCTTATTGACCACAACATCCTCAATGGCATTGACACCTATACTACTTACTATGGTTTTCGTGCAGATTGGATTACGATATTGTACACCATATCCGCCTAGAGGTATAATGCAGGCATGACGGCCACAGATGAGTTGGATCAAAGCAACTTGCTGCAATTTGAACACTGGACCCGCGAAGCTCTACACATGTTCGATTCCAAAGGAGCCTACGCTATTGAGCAATTCATAAACGGTCGAATTGATGTTTCCACAAAGTATGTGTATTTGATTCATCAGGAATTGATTCAGCGTTATTATTCCATGAAACCGAATAAGACACGATTCCGATCTATTCCTCAATTACTTGTATCAATAGGGTATGGCGAAAAATTGGATGCTTTTATCAGGCAGGTAGAATCTGAAGCTAAATCCTTGGGATGCACCATTGACGATTTGGAATACGATAATATAACTTCTATAATATGGTAGTTAAATGCCACGAAAAGTTAGATTAAACGAAAAAAGGCCTGCCACGGCAAGCCTTTCTCATTGTTTAATCTTTGTATCATTATTCCGTCACTCTCTCAAGCCATTTCACCATTCCGAACATGACGGACATAGAGACGAGGCAGATGAGCAGGAACACGCCCCAGCACTTCCAGATGTCCCAAGCGTTGAGCATGATGGGACCGACGAAGATGAAGAGGTTGCCGATGGCTGTGGCACCGAGCCACAAACCCTGGCAGAGGCCCACCATGTGGCGCGGAGCCACCTTCGAGACGAAGGACAAGCCTAACGGCGAGATGAACAATTCAGCCACGGTGAGGAAGAAATAGGTGACAATCATCACCCACGGAGCGGCCTTGGCAAGGCCAGCGGCGGCCATCTGGGCCATATCCATAGCGCGGAAAGCGTCGCCCGAAGGATAGTGCTTCATGATGGAGAAAACCATCAGGAAGAGGTAGGCGCAACCTGCGAGACCCATACCGTATGCAATCTTGCGAGGTGTTGAAACGGCCTTGCCCTTGCGAGCCAACATGGCGAAAATGCCCATGACCAACGGGGTCAGAATGATGACGAACAATGGGTTCAAAGCCTGCCAGATTTCGGGAGCGATGCTCGACGAATCGACGAAGTCGCGGGCGAAGACCGACAGCGACTGTCCGTTTTGGTGGAACGAGAGCCAGAAGAACACGGCAATGCCCAACACGGCAAACAAAGCGGCCATACGTTGCTTGATTTCCTTGGCCATGGCAGCCTTTTCCTCGGCGCTGTAGCCAGCGGTTTCGGCAGCAACCTTCTTGGCGGGCTGCGGGAACTTGTTCTTTTGCGTGAAGAAAATGATCAACGAAATCAACATGGCGGCCACCGACACGAAGAACGAGAAGTGGACACCTTGGTTGAAGGTCAAGATATAATCGGAGCAGAACTGCGTCAGGTCGGCACCGTAGTTGGCGGTGGGAAGGACGGAGTTTGCCATCGTTTCAGTGAACTTTTGCGTCACCTGACCATCGGCAAGGTACTGGTGGCACAGGGCCGACATATCGGCGTTGTAGATGAAATTGTGAGCCTTCAGCCACCATTCGCGAAGCATAGGAGCCACGAAGGGGGCAATCACGCCGCCGATGTTGATGAACACGTAGAAAATCTGGAAACCGCTGTCGCGCTTGTCCTTGGCCACGGCCAAAGCCTCGGGGCCTTTCTTGGCAGCCTCGGCCTCGAAGTTGTCGTACATCTGTCCGACCAAAGCCTGCAAGTTGCCCTTGAACAGACCGTTACCGAAAGCGATGCAGAGCAAGGCCACGCAAGTGAAGATGAGGATGCCCCACCATTTTCCGTTGCCGTCGGCGATAATGCCTTGGGCGTCTTGGCTGAACAGCGGAATAGCCATACCCACATAACCGAGGGCCATGATAATCAAGCCCCACTGGATGGTGCGGTGGTAGTTCTGTGTGCGGTCGGCGATGATACCGCCCACCAAACTCAACACGTAAATGCCGAAGTAGAACACCGAGTAGATGAGGCCGGCGGTGGCATCGGGCAGTCCGAACTTCGACACGATGAACAGCAACAGGATGGCGTTCATGATGTAGTAGCCGAAACGCTCGCCCATGTTACTTAAAGCGGCTGCAATCAAGCCTTTAGGATGTTCCTTCTTGGCTTTTGAGAGATAGAAAAGCAGGAACGGGATGACCACTGCAAGGATGCAGATGAAGATCACCATTGTCACATTTGTTGATAATAAAACCATAATGTTATGAATTTAATTGATGAATAAAAATTTCTACACTTTGGCGGACAAAGATAGGGAAAATTCGATTGCACACGCAAAAAAGGAGAAAAAAGTTGGTTGACTTTCGGTTAACATATTATCATCAGTCACATTTCTTCGTTTTATTATTCGAATTCCGAAGTTCTTCTAAATAACTTGCAGTGATGACGCCAGATGGAAGGGCAATTATCGCAACTCCAAATAAGGACGACAGCATACTGATAAATCGTCCTGTATCAGTAACTGGGGTTAAATCTCCATACCCAACAGTAGTAAGCGTAACCGTTGCCCAATAAAGTGCATCAAAAAAATCTTCAAATGTAGAGACACCTGTTTTTGGATTAATATGAGGCTCCACATTAAACATAATCAAAGCAGTAAGAAATACATAAAAAACAGCAATTCCGAGCACAGTTAGCAAAACACCTTTCTCTTTCCTAATCACTCTACCCAAAACCTGAATCTTATCTGTGTAGCGGAAAAATTTGAACAGTCGCAAAATCTTCAACAGCCTTGAGATTCGGAAAATTTTGAAGCCTTTTGACAAGATACTGAGGCCAGGAAGTATAGACAAAAGGTCAATAATAGCCCAAAATGTGAATGGATAAACCAAGAATGACAATTTGCCTTTTTTCAGTCGAATATCGGCTGTAATCCAACGAAGTATGTAGTCAAAAACAAATAAGGATACCGTGATAATCTCGACATAGTGGAAAGCAGGATGGTCATCCACAAACATAAGAGGAACAATGCTTACTATAACGGCAATTAACATAAGCACATCGTAAGCAATACTGACTTTATCGCCATATTCACCGTGTTCAATAATGCTATAAACCCTTTTTCTCATCATTCAAATATTACAATTACAAAGATTTTTCTATGTCTTCTTTCACAATTAAAGCAAGAGATTCCGATGTCACATCAGCCTCAGAAGAAAGGCGATTGGCTTGATTCTCAACCACTTTTTCAAACAAATTGCGAACATATCTACCATTACCAAAATTCTTGTCCTTTTCAGAAACCACTTTTTCCAAAGCATCTTGGAGAGTGGTTTGCGCTTCCTCC
>CACZNA010000066.1:0-11816 GCA_902782455.1 uncultured Bacteroidia bacterium
GTGATACTCTTTTCCATGTTTATCTTGATGGGGATATTTGGTAATCCCTGGGTAAAGTAAAACTTTCATGGAAACGCCTTTCATCAATATACACACCCACAACGCTAAGGATGACGATTCCTTAACTCAATTCATAATATATATCTATTATCATCGCCGTTGAAACAAAAACACCTATTACTATGAAAACACAGAACAATTGCAAATTAGAAGGAATGGGACTTCTCAAGATGGTTGGTTTTATTTTCGTTATGTTATTTTCGTTAAACAATTGCTGGTCAGATAATTCATCATCCAATAACGATACGGTAAACACCGAATCATATATTGTTCAATCCGATCAAATGGAGAAAGGTATTGAAGTACAGAATGAAGACCAAATGCAACCTGAAAACGCCCCTTTCTATCAAATAGAGGATAACATTGACAGTATAATTGTTCATTACTGGAATGCCGTGGATTCTGATTATGATTCCTATAACATTTCATATTCATTTGTGTCGAAAAAAATGGTTGTCTTTGTAGAATACTTAAAGAATCACCCAGTGTATTATATCGACTCCATAGAACACATTAATTTGTTTCTTGCTTCTATTGATGATTTCTATTTGAAAAAGACAGTTTCAATTATAGATAAAAAAACAAAGTATGACAGTGACGAACATGTTGAATACGATATTCCAACTTTCACTATTAACTGTTATAAAAATGGGAAACAAGTATTACTCTCAAATACACCTTTGGAAAATGGAGATTATGAATTGGTTTTCAATTCAAAGTTTGAGGAGTTTAAGAGCATGTTGTTTTCTATAGTCAATGAATTTGACAAGTATGTAGAACAACTACCGGATGTGAAAGGCCCAGCAAGAAACAGATAAAAAACGACTATTCCAATGTTGGTATCCTTTTTCATTGACATTCACACGCATACTGTCCATGCTGATAGTAACCTTATCCAAATTGTCAACCTGAATTTAAACCAACCTTGTCTCGAACAAGGCAATTACAGTTACGGCATCCATCCTTGGGTATTGGATAAGGCTGATTTTCAAGTTGATGAAGCCTTGAACAAACTGAAAGAGAACTTGCAACAACCTCAAGTCATTGCCCTTGGCGAGGCAGGTTTGGACAAGTTCCATGCTGACTTTGAGCAGCAAATCAGGCTTTTCGAGCGACAGATTGTTTTGTCGGAGAACCTGAAAAAGCCAATGATTCTGCACGATGTGAAGAGCCACAACGAGATTGTCGCCCTGCGGAAAAAACACCGCGCGAAGCAGCCTTGGATTGTGCATGGCTTCAACGGCACGGCGCAAGATGCCGCCCAACTCACCCGTCAAGGGATTTTTCTTTCCGTCGGCGAGAGCCTGCTTCATCCCGACAGGAAAATTTACAACTCGCTAAAAACCATCGATATAGATTATATCTTCTTTGAAACCGACATGGCTGAAATCGGCATTGAAAAGGTGTATGAGGCTGCGTCAAAACTTCTGGAAACCGACATTGTTACTTTACAAAAACAAATCTTTACTAACTTTGCGCGAGTTTTTTATTCAACACAAAACCTTCAAAACAATGCAAAACTCGACAATTAATCGAATAACGACTCCACAACCGTGTCGTCGCTGGAAAGGAGCTGGTTGGCGACTTTCCAATGAAAAAACGTTTTGTGGGTTTTGCAAGTTTTGTGACAAAATAGAATAGTATGGAACACTGGCAAGACAGAACCCGCCTATTAATCGGCGATGAAGGTATCAACATATTGAAATCCAAGCATGTGCTTGTGGTGGGCTTGGGTGGAGTGGGGGCGTATGCCGCCGAGCAATTGACTCGTGCAGGCATCGGACGAATGACCCTCGTGGACGGCGATGTAGTGAACATCACCAACCGCAACCGCCAACTTTTGGCCTTGGAAAGTACCCTCGGTCGCCCCAAAGCCGAGGTGATGGCCGACCGCCTCCGCGACATCAACCCCGAAATCGAGTTGACCGTCCTCAACCAATACCTGAAAGACCAAGCCATCATCGACCTGATGGCGCAACCCTTTGACTATGTGGTGGATGCCATCGACACGGTTGCCCCAAAAGTGTTTCTGCTTTATTATGCCAAGCAAAACAACCAACGCATTGTGAGCAGCATGGGCGCAGGTGGCAAGTTCCATCCCGAAAAGGTTGAGATTTGCGACATTTCGAAGTCAAACCATTGCAGATTAGCGTTTTACATTCGGAAAAGACTGCACCGTTTGGGTGTCTTCGACGGCATCAAGGTCGTCTTTTCGCCCGAGCCAGTCGATGCCTCGGCCATCATTACCGAGGGAGTTGATGAGCAAAACAAGGTTTCCAACGTCGGCACGATTTCCTACCTTCCCGCGACCTTCGGCATCTTTTGCGCTTCTGTCGTTATTAATGACCTGCTTGGAAAATAACAATTCAACACCTCAACAATCAACACTTCAACATGACCAAAATCCTCTTCATCTGCCACGGCAACATCTGCCGCAGTCCCATGGCGGAGTTTGTAATGAAAAAACTCGTCGCCGAAGCAGGCTTGAACGAGCAATTTGAAATCGCCTCGGCAGCCACCTCGACCGAAGAAATCGGCAATCCCGTATATCCTCCGGCGCGGCGCAAATTGGCCGAACACGGCATCGGCTGCGAAGGCAAGACCGCCCGCCAAATGACACGGCAAGACTACTCCTATTATGATTATATCATTGCCATGGACCGCAACAACCTCCGCAACCTGAAACGGATGTTCGGCGAGGATACTGACCACAAAATCAGCCTCTTGATGGACTACACCCACCGCCCGAGCGATGTGGCCGACCCGTGGTATACAGGTGATTTTGAGGCAACATGGCAGGATGTCTCAGAAGGGTGTAAAGGCTTGTTGGAATTCCTTATAAATCGGGATTGAGTCTTATTCTTTCACCTCGTAAAACAGTGGCCCATCAGAGTAGATGGGATGCCCGGCTTCGTAGTATTCAGCAGGTTTCAGCACCTTGTCGAAGACGTAGTACTGCACCAAAACGAGGTCTTTCCCGTCGTTAATCCAGCCATATACACGATCATGGTCAATGGGGTCGAGGGGCTTGCCTTCCTCGTCGACGAGGCCTTCAATCTCAAGAATGGTTGTGTTGGTCACGAACTTCTCGAAGGTGGTCATCTGCGTGGTTTTGCCGTCTTTTGTAGTCAACGTAACTCTATGCAAATAAGGTGATTGCGTGACGGAATCAATGCGCTCCTGTGGGATGAGGTTGTTAAGCAAAGCCTCAAAACGTAAGTCGCCAAAGGATGACATCAGGTTAATGACCTTCATCGTGTCGAAGGCGATAGGGCTGTTGTCGGCAAGGCGCGTCATGGCGTATTGGTGACGGCCTGTGTTTTCCACCTTGAAGCTTGACATCGGCTCGCGGTTGAACTCCACACTAACAGACTGAATGTCAGCCAAACTCGCATTGAAAATACCATGGTCGCGCCAGTCGTCAGGCAGTGCCGTGAAACGCGTGGTGATGAATCCTCGGAAACCAGGGATGTAGACGATATAGGCTTGGTTGGCACCTTCGCGCAGCATGAACGTGCCGCTGCTGTCCTTGGTGGCATCGCCCACATAGAACACTTTGGTGCGTTTCTCGTGCGGGAAGAGTTTGATGCGGTTGAACAGATTGATGCGCGGAACTATCTGATACACTTCCACTTTGGTGCTGTTTACGGCCAACTGTTTGACGATGTTGTCGTGGCTGGCGCGCGAAACGGGCATCTTGATACGTATCTTATACAAGGTAGTCAGCAGGAACTGAATCTGCTTGGAGTGGGCCTTGTATTCGCCATTGAGCGTCCAAGTGTTGTCGGGCTGGCGTTCCAAAAGCGACTCGTGTTCAAAACGGTCGGCTAAATAGAGTTTGGTGACAGTGCTGGTGTCCCACACCTGAAAATCGGCGGCCTCGCCACGGATGGTGGTCAGATAGCGGTTATTCCAAATCAGAACGGCGGCGATAACGACGAGTACAGCCGCTATGATAATCGTTAATTTATTGTTTTTCTTCATCTTACGAATTATTTTTTGCTATATTTTCTCTTTCTGACTACAGCCATCACGAAACCCAAGGCAATGATTAAGGCAATGGGTATCACAGTATTGACGAGTTGCCACTTCATTCTTTCCTTGGCAATCTTTGTTGTATCCAACAGTCTGATTTTCAGTTCTCTTGAACGAATGTCAATCAAGCCTTCGCCATCGACAAGGTAGCTGATGCAGTTTTCGATGAATTCCTTGTTGGCGTAGGTGTTGCCTGTGTATTGGTCGAAGCCCAAGGCGAGCGGCATCTTGCGCTTGATGTCGATTTGATTGCGGATAATATCGCCGTCGGCAACGACAATCATGGCGGTCGGTTCGCTTTGGTCCACGTATTGAAGCTCTTGGCTGTCAACAAGTTCCTGTGGGATGCGATTGGCATAAAGCGAAGGGAAGCTACCCTTCAATAGATAGGCCACGTTTTTGCCTTTCGAGTTGAACATGCGGCGGTCGGGGGTTTGGCGCAACATGGCGAGGCTGATGAAGACCGGCGTGCCCGAAACCTTAGTATAGTCGGAGGTCTTGAGCAGCGGGATTTGGTTGATGCCGTTGGCCGAGGTGGTGGCATCCATCGAACTGACGAAGTCGGCGCGGATGGCGTTCATATTGCGCACCATGGGATGGTCGCTGGCGGCTTGCAGCAAGGGGAAGTAGAACCAACGGAAAAACTCCAATTGGGCTTGTCCGGCCACTTGTCCCGTGCGAACGGGCAATGCGGCGCAGGTGAGGTCGAGGAGCAGGTCGCGGTTGAGGCGCACACCGTATTTGAACAGCATGTCGTCCAAATTGAGGTCTTGCTCGATGCCGATGGTCGACTCTTGGCTTTGCAGGCTGTCCATGGTGGCGTAGACGGGTTCGACGAGCCACAACACCTTGCCGCCGTGCATGATGTATTGGTCGATGAGGAACTTATCTTTCTCGCTGAAGGGTTGCGTCGGCTTGGCGATGATGATGGCGTTGAAGGAGGTGAAAACACTGACGTCGCGTGTGGTGTCTTGTGTGCGGTGCATCAGCGCATCAATCCGGCCGTCAATCTCAATCCGGCCCACGTTGTAATGTTGCGAAAGGCTTTGGGTGATGTCGTACACGTCCATCGGTCCTAATTCGCCATGTCCTTCAATGAAGGCGATGTTGGGCTTCTTGAGGCGGGTCACCTTTTTCACCGCGTCGATGAGGCGGAATTCAAGGTTCTGCATGGAGGCGTTCAAGGCCTCTTCCGACGACTGCCCGATTTGGTTCTCCAACAGGTCGATGGCAATTTCGGTGTCGTTGCGGTAGCTCACCAAGGCTCCAGGCCAAATAATCATCTGTTGCGACGAGCCGTCGGCGTTTCGAATGATGGTGTTGGTCGGATTAAGACCTGATTGGTAGAGGAGTTTGTAGTTCTCTTGCCGCTCGTCGGCATCTTCGCTTTCCGATGGGTTAATAAAATCATAATCAATGTATTTCGAGTAGGCTCGGAATTCGTCAAGCATTTCCTTGGTCTCGCGGCGCAGTTTCTTGAAACCTGCCGGGAAGTCGCCTTCGAGATACACCTTGAAATACACATAGTCGTCCAAGTTGTTGAGGATTTCCTTGGTGGTGGGGGAGAGGGTGTAGCGTTTCTCGCTCGTCAGGTCGAAGCGGGTGAACACATACGAGCCAATCACATTGACCAAAATGACGATGGCCACCGTCACGAGGAAGGCCACTATTTGGTTCTTTTTCAGATTCTTGCGTTTGTTTTCCATCTCTATCCCTCCTTACCATTTGCGGCTCGCGAGAACCAGTTTCGTTGCACTTAAAAACAGGGCGATGACACTCAGGAAATACAGCACATCGCGCGTATCGACGACGCCACGGCTCAAGGAGCTGTAGTGTGCACTCATGCCAAGCTGTTGGATGAACAGGTCGACTTTGCCGAAAAGCGAGAGCGAGTAGATGAACTCGAAGCCCATCAGCAGGAATCCGCAGAGGAAAACCGAGATGATGAAAGCCAGTATCTGGTTGTTGGTCAATGAGCTACAAAACACGCCAATGCTGACGAAGCTCGAACTCAACAGGAACAATCCGATGTAGGAACCCCAGATGCCGCCGCTGTCGAGGTTGCCCTTGGACAGGCCGAGGCTGTAGACCGAGAAATAGTAGATGAACGTGGGTATCAGGGCCAGCACGACGAGGGTCACGCCAGCGAGGAATTTCGCCCAGATGATTTGCCAGTCTGACAAGGGTTTGGTGAGCAGCATCTCGATGGTGCCGGTGCGGTTTTCCTCGGCAAAGCTGCGCATCGTCACGGCGGGCACGAGGAAAAGGAATACCCAGGGCGCAATGATGAAGAGGCTGTCGAGGTTGGCGTACTCGTTGTTCAGCACGTTGAAGTCGCTTTGGAACACCCAAAGAAACAGGCCAGTGATGAGCAAAAACACCACAATCACCATGATGCCGATGAGCGAGCTAAGGAAGTTGCTGATTTCTTTCTTATATAGTGCGTACATGCGCGAAAAAGTTTAGGGTTGCAAAAATAGGAAAAATGTCGGTACGTTGCACTACAGACACTTTTTGCCAGAAAAAAATCCATGTCGATATATGACAATGTATCGGGCGAAATCTATGTATTTTTGGTGAGATTTCGCCCAAAATATCTTCTTTTTGGGCGAAATCTATACAAATTTGGGTAGATTTCGCCCAAAATGTTTGGTAGATACATCCAAATATTGTAATTTTGCAGCATCTCATTAAGTACCAACATGGAAAGAATTATCGGAAGAGATGCTGAAATCAGCAAGTTAAAAGCCATCGCGACAAGTGACCGTTCGGAATTTCTTGCATTGTTCGGGCGGCGGCGTGTAGGCAAGACCTTTCTCGTCAACCAAGTCTTCAAAGACCAATTTGCTTTCAAGATGACAGGGGTCATAGAAGGCTCGTTGAAGGACCAGTTCACCGCCTTTTCCGATGCCATGGAGGAATTTGGCTATGACCTCTCCGAAACACCCCAAGACTGGATGTCGGCCTTCGTCATGCTGAAAAACGCATTGAAGGAAAAAACGAAGAAATCGGAACGCTGCATCATCTTCATCGATGAGTTGCCTGCTATGGATGCCGAAAACTCGAATGTGGCCGGAGCAATAGGTTATTTTTGGAACAGTTGGGCTTCGCTTCAGGACCAAGTCGTCCTTATCATCTGTGGTAGTGCGACAAGTTGGATGATTACCCATGTCATCGACAGCAAAGGCGGCTTGCACGACCGTCTCACGGAAGAGATGCCCATCCATCCTTTTACGTTGCACGAAGTGGAAGCATACCTCAACGAGCATCAATTCGTTTGGAACAGGCAAATGATGCTCCAATCCTACATGATTTTCGGTGGCATTCCTTACTATCTCAGTTTATTGGACAACAGGGAAAGCCTGATACAGAACATAGACCGCCTTTTTTTCAGTAGGGACACAAAAATGCGACGGGAATTCAGACGGTTGTTCAACACGCTCTACAAACACCCCGAAAGATACATTGAGATTGTCAAGTCGCTGAGCAAAAGCCGCCAAGGCATGACGCGAGAGCAATTAGCCAAAGAACTGAAATGCGCCAACAACGGGCATCTCGGCAACAAACTGGAGGATCTCGTCCAATGCGACCTGATTCGGAAAAACATCGTCCGCGAAAAAGAAATCAAGGGCAAAGATGCCATTTATCAGCTTTGCGATTTCTTCAGTCTGTTTTATCTGACTTTCGTTGACAGGGCTGAGATTGAGACGGAATATTGGTCGCACCACATCAACACGCCCGAAGTGAACACTTGGATGGGGCTGGCCTACGAGCGGATATGTATGGCCCATATCCCGCAAATCAAGCGGGCACTCCGAATCGATGGCATTTCAACACTCAACTACTCATGGCGAAGCAAGACCTCGAAACCAGCAGTCCAAATCGACATTATCATTGAACGAGCCGACAAAATCGTCAATGTTTGCGAGGTCAAATACAGTCAAGACAAGTACGAACTCGACAAAGAAGAATACGAGAAAATCAACAGAAGAAGGAGCACTTTCATCAAAGAAACAGGACTTCGCCACGCCTCTTGGCTCACGATGATTACCACCGAGGGCTTGGCCAAGGGGATGTATTCCGAGATGATTCAGAGCCAAGTGACATTGGATGACTTGTTTAATTAAACTCCATGAAACCACTGAAAACATCCCTACTGTTATTAGGCATTGCAATTGTCCTTTGCCAGTGCCAGCCGAAACCTAAAGGCCTGACCACGGAGCAGTTATACCAAGAATTTCGGCAACCTGTGTCTGAGTATCGTCCCTTCGTGCGCTGGTGGTGGAATGGCGATAAGGTGGATTCGGCTGAACTTGTTCGCGAAATGCATCTCCTAAAGGAGGCAGGCATCGGTGGCGTGGAAATCAATCCCATAGCCTTTCCGACTTATTGCGACAGCCTTGACAAACCCTCGCTGCAATGGCTTAGTCCTGAATGGATTAATATGTTGAAAGTTTGCTTCGACGAGGCCGATTCTCTTGACATGACTTGTGACCTCCTCGTAGGCTCGGGCTGGCCTTTTGGTGCCGAGTTCCTTGAAGAAAACGAAAGGGCGCAAATTGTGGTCAACTATGCGGAAACTGTTACGGGGCCGACTGCCCTCACCATCATCCGTGACAGCCTTTGCGCGAAGGCCATGCCCAAGGTGAGTTCGCCATACAAGGGCAACACTAAGGAATTGATGCTGTTGAAGTTATATCCCAATCCCGCTTCATCAGTCAATGACGGCATCGATGTTTGGCAGGCTGACAGTGTTTTCACCGTCGAAGTCCCAAAAGGGGAATACACCTTGGCAGCTTTGGTGAAAATCAACGGTTTTCTTGAAGTCATCAATGGCGCACCTGGGGCGGCGGGACCTGTGCTTGACCATTTCAATACGGAGGCGGTCAACAAGTACCTTTACAATATGTCCGACAAGATTGAGGCGCAAATCGGGCCACTGAAAGGCAATGTCCGCGCTTTGTTCACCGATAGCATGGAGCTCGAAGGCGCCAACTGGACCTCCGACATGGCCGAGGAGTTTCTGAAACGTTATGGCTACGATGTTACTGATTATCTGCCCTTTATTCTTTTCAAAATCGGCTCGATGGGCAGTGCACTCAATTATGACCCCGTTGTCCCCGTGACCGACGACTTCCAAAAGGAAATCCAACGCGCCCGATACGATTTTGAGGACTTCAAAGCCCAACTGATGACTGAACGCTTCACCAACACCTATATTAATTGGTGCCACCACCTCGGCGTGAAAGCTCGTGCACAGGCTTACGGTCGAGGTTTCTATCCTTTGGAGAACGCAATGGGTTACGACATCCCCGAAGGCGAGTCGTGGACGACCAACTGGCTGAGGCACAAGCCCGGAGAGGAAATGTCGGAAACTGACTACCGCCGTGGTCGCGCCTATACGATGGTCAACAAGTTCGTGTCATCGGCGGCGCATTTGGCCGACAATCGTACCGTCAGTTGCGAGGAAATGACCAACACCTACACAGTGTTCAACATGAGCCTCGACCAATTGAAACTCGGCGGTGACCAATCGGCCATGTCGGGCGTGACGCACAGCATTTTTCACGGTTTCAATTATTCGCCCAACCTTGAGGCGAAGTTCCCTGGATGGGTACGCTATGGTGCCTTCTACAGCGAACGTAACAATTGGTGGCCTTATTTCAAGCATTACAACGACTACAAGGCGCGGCTTTCATACGCTTTACAACACAGCACCTATTACGCAGACATTGCTATTCTCAACCCCGAAAACGACATGTGGAGCACCATCGGGATGCAGAACGAACCTTTCCCGAACACCACCCGCGCCAAGTACAAAACCCTGACTTGGGAATCCATCAACAAGTGCGGTGGTGGCGTGGATTATGTGAGCGAAAACATCATCAACCAGTCGGAAATCAAGAAAGGCAGCCTTTGTTTCAACAAGCGGAAATACAACACTTTGATGCTGTTTGATGTGGAAAGCCTGCACCCCGAAACAGCCGAACAATTATTGAAATTTGTGGAAACGGGCGGAAAAATCGTTTGCATTGACACGATACCATATCGGTCGTTGGGTTTGCGGGAGAATTACACCGAACGTGATTCCATTGTGAAAGCCACCATGGAAAAAGCGATGCGGCATCAAGACCGTTTCGTTTTTGTCGAGCCGCCGCAAAAAGGCTTCTTGGATTGGTACGACAGCCTCATGCACAGTGAAAATTTGCCGCATTACATTGACATCGAGAACCCTGACCCGTTTGTAATGCAAAACCGTTACACCACCGACGACGGCAGCGAGATGATTCTGCTCAGCAACAGCCACCGTTACAATGCCCACCAAACCAAAATCACCTTCAGCAAAGCCTTGACCCACAGGAGACAAGCCCAAATCTGGGACTTGCAGACGGGTGAGCGTTTCGCCTTGCCTTTAGCTGAAAATGGCAGTTATACCTTTGACCTCGGCCCAGTGGAATCGGTGCTCATTGTGTTTGAGAAATCGAAAACTCAAAATCTCCCAATTTGGCAACCGTTACATCAAGCAATTAAAGAAATGCCAGCCACAGACCTTTCAAAAGATTGGGATATAATCCTGTGCCACAGCCTTTTGCTCGATACCACATGCACCCATTTCGATACTTTGTTTGACCTGAAGGACAACGAGGCGTACCAATATTTCTGTGGCACCATTGTTTACCGAAAAACCATCCATCTTGATGCAGATACCACGATTCTGGATTTAGGTCTTGTGGAAGGTGTTTCCGAAGTGCTTGTCAACGGACAATCCGCTGGGGTTCAGTATTTTGGAAGACGCATTTACGACATCAGCAATTATCTAAAATACGGTGAAAACGACCTCGAAATCCATGTCACCACCACGATGGGCAACTATCTGAAAACCTACAGCCGCGAAGAGAATCCGACCACGTGGATTTATGTCAACCATCCCAAACGCGATCAACCCTTGCAGCCGATGGGCATGCTCGGACCAGTCAACCTATATCAAACCACAGCCCTGAAAGAGCGCAACTACATTACCCCGATGCAAGTGCAGCGCAGCGTCTGGCCAAACAACTCAACAAAATGAAAAAGCATCTCCTTACCCTCTGTCTTGCCCTGCTGATGGGCACTCAAGCCCTCGCGCAGGAGCAAAAACCCACTTACAACGCCTCGAAATTCGGCATTCGCAGCGATGGCATCACCATGAACACCCGCAGCATCCAGTACGCCATCGACTGGATTGCGGAACAAGGCGGTGGTACGCTCCGCTTTTGGGTGGGCCGCTACCTCACTGGAAGCATCCATCTCAGATCCAACGTCACCATCGAACTCGTTGAAGGTGCCGTGCTTGTCGGCAGCACAAATCCTTTTGATTATGACCGACTTAATGCTACTAACGACCATGCCCTCATCTTAGCAGAAGGTGTGGAAAACATCCGCCTCATCGGTTATTACAACAGTGGTGGCATCATCGAGGGACAAGGCCGCGAGTTGGGCAACAACTGCACAGATTTGGTCCACAAAGGCCTGATGAAAGACAAACTGAGCAACGACCGTGTAGGCGAGGGCTTCCGTCCCAGGTTGCTGATTTTCAGGGAGTGCAAAAACGTTGAGGTCGACAATGTGACCTTCCGCAATGCCGCCAATTGGGTCACAATGTACGACCAATGCGAGAACGTCAAGGTGAACAACGTGCGCATCCAAAGCACGGCCTTTTGGAACAACGACGGCATCGACAT
>CACZNA010000067.1:0-12339 GCA_902782455.1 uncultured Bacteroidia bacterium
CGGCGTGGAATCAGCGATTTCGTGGTCTGAATGCTTGGAGAAGAATACCACGGGGGTTGAAGAGAATCGTTTTGAGGCTGTTGTTTATCCCAATCCTGCTAGCGGGGTTGTTCGGATTGAGGGTGTTGAGGTTGATGAGGTGCGGGTTTATAATGCACTTGGGCAGATGGTGAAAATAGTGCGGGGGACGAATGAGATTGATTTGGGTGGATTGGTGGATGGGGTTTATTTGGTGAGGATTAGGGATGCAGATGGAAAAATTTACACGAACAAAATCATGAAACGATGAGAAACAATAGACTATACACCCTGCTTGTGCTCCTGCTGATGGCATGCGGGATGAAAGCGCAAGAAACAACGAGCATTCTGAAAGACAATTCCGAATGGAACATTCTTTGGCAGTCCACTGGCGTTCCGATACCTGAATTAGTGACGGAAAGTTTGATGGTATCAGGTGATACGTTGGTAGATGGTGTATTCTACAAAAAAGTGTTGCGGAAACTTTCATCCGAGACCCAACATTGGCATGGTAGTTTGGAGTATGATTTATATGGCATAATTAAAGAAGAGGAATCGGGGAAGGTGTTTTATAAGCCTATAGAACAGGAAATTGAGTATTTGTTGTATGATTTTGGCATGAATGTCAATGACACGGCGGTAATGTATTGGTGCCAAAATCCAAATTGGGAAGTTCATGTCCGTATCGATTCAATTGCCATGCAACACATTGCGGGTGCTGAAAGAAGGGTCTTCTATGTGAGTTCAAAAGACATGTTTGGTGATGAATGGCATTGGCTCAATACATGGGTGGAGGGTATTGGCGCGATGGAAGGGTTGCTATACAGTTGTCACATTGTCAACGCTGGAGGCATCACCCTTCACGAACTCCTATGCTATCATGAAGATGGAGAACTCGTTTGGCAGAATATAATACAGAGGCATCTGGTTTGCAAGTTTATCCCAATCCGGCAAGGGACTGGGTTGTTATTGAAGGCCTTGAAGCTGCCAAAGTACAGGTTTACAACGCCTTTGGGCAGTTAGTGAAAACCGTACAATGCAGCAATGAAATCAATATGAGCGGATTGGCGGAAGGGGTTTATCTGTTGCGCATTACGGATGCGGAAGGAAAAAGTCATGCGGCGCGGTTAGTGGTGAAAGAATAGGGATTTCTTTTCCTTTGTTTTTTAATTACTTACAACTTTCATTTTCCTTTTTTGTGGCATTTTGTTTTCCTTTTTTGCGGTAAATTGAATCAGATAAAAACCAGAATAACATAACAATCTGATTATCAATAAAAACAAATATGGTTTTGGCGCAATCTCACATTTTTAGTTAGATTGCGCCAAAAAAATATGCAGTTTTCTGGCGCAATCTTGAAATTATCGTCCCACCGAAGCCATGTTCTCAGGGCAAACGCATCAAAATTCTGGAAAAATAGCATGTTATGAACATTTTTTGAAAAGTTATCAACACAACTTATTCTATTTCAATTTGTTGTGTATTTATTCGTACATTTGTCGAAAATTCAAGAAGAAGAGAGGCATGGCAAAGATGTACGAGACATTCAGCAAGCTGGGCGACCCGAGGGTGGTCGGCCGGAGTTCTCACCTGCTAACAGACATACTGATTTTGAGCGTTTTGGCCGTGATATGCGGGGCAGACTCGTATGACGCCATAGAGCTGTTCGGCAAGGCACACTACGACGAGCTGAAGAAGATGCTGCGTCTGCCCCACGGCATACCGTCGCACGACACCATCAACAGGGTCTTCCAGTCCATCAACGCGCGCCACTTCGAGCAGTTGTTCGTGGATTGGGCGTCCGGCCTGAAGTGCTGCGACGCGGAGGCGGATGTGATTGCGATAGACGGCAAGACGATGCGCGGGAGCAAGGACACGTTCCACGGCAACAGCCCGCTACACATCGTCCACGCATGGAGCGTGAAGAACGCGATGTGCCTCGGTCAGTACAAGACCGACGACAAGAGCAACGAGATAACAGCCATACCGCAACTGCTGGAGATGCTCGACGTGGCGGGGAGCGTGGTCACCATCGACGCGATGGGGACGCAGAAGGACATAACGGAGAAGATAGTCGAGGCGGGCGCGGACTACATACTGGCCGTCAAAGGCAACCAGGAGACCCTGCTGGAGGACGTGGAGGTGATGTGCGACTACGAGCGTCCCGCAGCCGAGGACACGGACGTGGACAAGGGGCACGGGCGGATAGAGGTGCGCCAGTGCCAGGCCTTCGAGCCCGACGCCATCATAAGGATGGACCACAAGGGCTGGCCGGAACTGAAGTCCGTCGTCAGGGTCAGGGCGACACGCCGCATCGGCGGCAAGGAATCCACAGAGGTGCGCCACTACATCAGCAGCCTGCCGACGAACAGCCCCTTCAACACCTACATCCGCAGCCATTGGGAGGTCGAGAACAAGCTCCACTGGACGCTCGACATGACCTTCAGCGGGGACCGGCAGCGAAAACGCAGCAAGATGGCCGCACAGAACTTCTCCATCCTAACCAAGTTCGCCTTCAACCTCCTAAAGAAAGACAAGTCCAAACTCAGCCTCGTCAACAAACGCCTCAAAGCCGCCTGGGACTGGCAATTCCTTATGCATTTATTACAAATTTGATGCGTTTGCCCTGGCCATGTTCTAACTATTTTCCACCTATCCCGCAATAAATTGTATTTTTGCAAGTTATTAATACCTTATAAGTAACTGTTTAGAATTAAACTACATGTTTTTGACGCATGACACGAGACTTGAGGACTATGAACATTGACTATGATAGCTTTGATTGGCTTTTGGCTTTTAGCGGTTAGCTATTGGCTTGGTAGCCCCTAAGCTAATAGCTAATTGCTAATAGCTAACAGCTCCGCATAGTCACAAGTCATGGTCTCGTAGTATCGCGTCCAATATGTAAACTAAATATGCTCAACTACTTAAAACTGCAAAATGACAGAAACACAAGATAAAAAACCGAGGAAATTCAGCTTGCGCAATGTTTCGCTGAAGAAACTCAATCACAAGTACGACTTCCTCATGTCGCACGACGAGACGGGCAGGCCCATGTTGGGCTTCAAACTCAACTTGCTCAATCTCGTTTTGGTCATCATCGGCATGGCCTTGTTGCTCATTATCATCACCACCTTCATCATTGCCTTTACTCCGTTGCGCGAATACATTCCTGGCTACACCGACACCAACCTCAACCGCGAGGTCTATGAACTGAGCCTTCGCGCCGACTCGCTCAGCCGTGAGATGGACAAAAAAGACATCTATTTCCAAAACCTGAAACGCATCATCGAAGGCTATGACTTTGCCGCCGACAGCGCCAAGGTGAGCCTCAACATCTATGAGCCGTTGCCGCTTGGCGCCACCGACACCATCACGCTTCGTAAGACCAAGCAAGACAGCATCCTACGTGCCGAATATGAGGCTCAAAACCAGTTCAACCTCTTCGGCGACGACCTGATGCCCGCCAAGACCACCCATCCGGTGAAGAATTTCTTCGTGCCGCTCACGGGCAATGTCACCAACAGCTTCAATCCTGCCGAGTCGCATTATGGTGTCGACATTGTTTCCAATGGCGACCAAATCATCAACGCCACTTTCGACGGCACCGTTGTCTTTGCCTCGTGGAGCATCGAGAACGGCTATTGCATTGGCATTCAACACGCCGACGGCTATTTCTCGACCTACAAGCACAATGCCACCCTCCTCAAGAAAGAAGGCGACTACGTGAAGGCAGGCGAGGCCATCGCCATCCTTGGCGAATCGGGAGAGACCGAACATCAGGAACATCTCCATTTCGAGCTGTGGAATAATGGAATTCCAGTCAACCCCGCCGAATATATGAAGCTCAACATTGTGCCCGCTAACTGAAATTTTGTATCTTTGCCCGCTTTTTCAAAAACAATCCTACCATGACTATATTAATTAAGGTATTGCAGTTTTTCCTCTCGCTATCCATTTTGGTGCTCATTCACGAGTTTGGCCATTTCATCGCCGCCAAAGCCTTCAAGACACGCGTCGAGAAGTTTTACATCTTCTTCGATTGGGGCTTCTCGCTCTTCCGTTGCAAGAAGGTGAACGGCAGATGGCGCTTCAAGTTCTTTTCGAAGAATGTCCCCGAGAAGTTCAACGTCACCGAATACAGGGATGCGTCCGGAAAGAAACAAAAGAACTACGACCCCATCGATCTCAACACTTTGCCCGAAGACGACTGGCGCCGCAGCGACAGCACGGAGTACGGCATCGGCTGGTTCCCGTTGGGCGGCTACAACAAAATAGCGGGCATGATCGACGAGTCGATGGACAAGTCGGCGATGCAGCAGCCCGCGCAGCCGTGGGAGTTCCGCTCAAAGCCCGCTTGGCAACGCTTCATCATCATGGTGGCAGGCGTGTTCATGAATGTGCTGTTGGCCGTCGTCATCTACATCGGTCTGCTCGCCAAGGAAGGCAAGAGTTACCTGCCCACCGAGCAAGTCAACAAATTCGGCATCTCGGTCGATAGTCTCGGCTATGAGTTGGGTTTGCGCGACGGCGACAAAATTCTTGCCGTTGACGGGCGATACATCGAAGACTTCAGCGACATTCCGTTGCAAATCATTCTCGACAAGGCCCAGACCATCGAAGTGGAACGTGCAGGCAAAGACACGGTCATCAATCTGCCTCCCGATGCAGTCACCAAACTGCTCGGCTCACAAAACGCGCGGTTCATTACCTATAGGACACCTTTCATCGTTGCCCAGGTAGTGGAAAACTCGGCAGGGGAGAAGGCCGGACTTTTGGCAGGCGATGCCATCATCGGCATCAATGATATTGAAACGCCTTATTATCAAGATTTTGTAAAGAATATCAAGCAGTTCAAGAATCAAGATGTGGAAGTTGTTGTGCTGCGCGATGGCGACACCTTGCCTTTGGCGGTACACCTTTCGGAAGAGGCTGTCATTGGTGCTTATTGCAATGTGGCCCTCGGCGACTACTACGAGCTTGAGACCATCGATTACACCTTCTGGCAGGCCATCCCCGCCGGATTCAGCCAGACTTTCGACGAGTTGAGCGACTATTGGAAACAAGTGAAGCTCATCTTCAGTCCCAAGACCAAGGCCTATGAGAGCGTGGGCGGTTTCATCAGCATCGGCAAAATCTTCCCCGACCGATGGAACTGGAGCATGTTTTGGCGCTTGACGGCCTTCCTCTCCATCGCCCTCGCTGTGATGAACATCTTGCCCATTCCGGCTTTGGACGGCGGTTTCATCCTTTTCCTCCTTGTCGAAATCATCACACGGCGCAAACCCTCCGACAAATTCATGGAAGTGGCTGAAACCGTGGGACTCATCCTCGTTCTCGGCCTCGTCATCTTGGCCAACGGCAACGACATCATCAGGCTCTTTAGGTAGATTTTGGAAATTAATTTGTCGCTGTAAATACTATTTTCGTAAATTCGCGGTTTCAAATAAGTATAATACCGTCAGCAAAAGTGAAGACGAAACCTCTATATATCGCGCTTTTGATAGCCATGACAATGGTGGCGACGAGTGGACTGAAGGCCCAACAACAGCCTATCTTCACCAATTATTCCAATTCCTATACCTATATCAATCCGGGCTTTGCCGGCATGAGCGAGGGCGTCAATGCGCTCGGCCTCTATCGCCAGCAATGGGCGGGTTTCAAAGACGATGACGGCAATGATATAGCCCCCACCACCTACCTGATTTCAGCCGATATGCCTTTCCGTGCTTTGCATGGCGGCCTCAGTGTCAGTGTGTTGAAAGACCACATCGGTTTTGAGGACAACACGGGCTTGAATCTCGGCTATTCCTTCCACCTTGACCTTGGCGGTTCCACGCTCGGCATCGGCATTTCTGGTAGCCTTTGCAACCGCACCGTCGATTTCGGGTCGTTGCATCCCACCCAAGAGAATGACCCCTTGTTGCAAGGTCTCAGCGAGCAGAGCGACATGCTTTTCGACTTCAACCTTGGCCTCTTCTGGCAGGTTCCTGAGTCGTTCTATATCGGTTTCTCGGCTCTCAATGTGTTGGAAACCATGACAAAAGCTCTCAGCGAGCAAAACTCAAGCAGCGCGAGTTTCGTCAACGACCGCACTTTCTATCTTGTTGCCGGCTATCCCTTCCAGTTCGAAGACCTGCCCATGTTCAGCTTCGTTCCTTCGGTGGCCGCCATGACCGATATTGCCTCATGGCAAATCAACGTGGGTGCCAAGGTGGTCTACAACAACCTGTTCTCCTTGGGCATCAACTACCGTCCGCAAGAGTCCATCGGCCTCACCGCAAGTATTTGCATCAAGGACTTCACCGTTGGATATGCCTACGACATCAATATGATGGGTTTGGGAGTAGTGCCCGGGTCGCATGAAATTGCGCTCGGCTACTGCTTCAAGCTCGACCTCGACCGTACGCCGCGCGATTATCGCAGCGTCAGATACCTCTAATATAAATAAGTAGATGAGCAAATTTAGTTTACATAATAGACTGCGAGACTCCGCGGCTGCGGGACTGCGAGTAAAACAAATACCCGAAGTCTCGTGTCCTGAAGTCCCGAAGTCAAAAGATATTGCGGTTAGATTTTGATATTAATAATGACTTTCAAAAAGAACTATTTAAAACGTGATAATGACGCTTGAAGAGAAAAAAAATAGAAAAAATGTCGAAAAATTTAGGGGTTGAACATAATAATTCATAATTTTGGCGGTTCTTTTTGAACACCTGTCAATCTAAAAAGGCTTGTAAAACAGAATAAAAAATTGAAGTAAAAAAATAGTAATTAAATCATTGTCAAGAAGATGAAGAGACTACTGTTCGTATTTTCGGTCGCGTTGCTACTCACAGCTTGCGGCAATTCAAACCAAGGCGAACTGGTTGGAGTGAGAAGATCCAACAAGACTTTCAACCAGCCCGACCCCTACGGTATGGTGTTCGTTCCGCAGGGTAGCTTTATCATGGGTGCCGGTGGTGAAGACATCACCAATTCTTATCTCAACGAACCCAAAACGGTGAGCGTTTCGGCGTTCTTCATGGACGAAACGGAAATCACCAACAACGAGTACCGCCAGTTTGTTTACTGGGTGCGTGACTCTATCGCCCGCCGCCTTTTGGCCGAAGCGTTCCCCGACAGGTACGCTATCTCCGAGAGCAAATCGGGTGAGGTTTATGATCCGCCGCACCTCAACTGGAAAGAGAAACTCGATTGGAACAGCAAGGAACAAGATGTGCGCGAAGCTCTTGAGCCTATGTATCTCCCTGAAAACGAGAGGTATTTCATGAGAAAAGAGATTGACCCGCGCAAGTTGTATTATTCCTATTATTGGTTCGACCTCCAAGCTGCCGCCAAGAAAGAATTTGCCGACGGCAAGCTGAAAGGCAACGAGTATTCGCTGGGCGAAGCCGATGCTGGCATCAATGTGGACCGCAAGGGCGCATGGTCGAACCGTCAGCAGGGCTATAGCGACCGTTCCGTCTATGCCCGTGCCGAGGTCATCAACGTCTATCCCGACACGTTGTGCTGGATTC
The DNA here is from genome assembly GCA_902782455.1 of uncultured Bacteroidia bacterium. Taxonomy (GTDB): domain Bacteria; phylum Bacteroidota; class Bacteroidia; order Bacteroidales; family F082; genus Limimorpha. The sequence goes on from CACZNA010000067.1 coordinate 7,539, forward strand.
ACGACTACAGCTATTCGTTCAACGATCCGATGACGGAGAAATACTTCTGGCATCCTGCCTACGACAACTATCCGGTGGTGGGTGTCACCTGGCAGCAGGCCCGCGCTTTCTGCGTATGGCGTACTGAGTTGCTCAATGGCTACCTGCGTTCGCGCAAGGGCGTCGACATGAGCGAGTTCCGTCTGCCCACCGAAACGGAATGGGAATGGGCTGCCCGTGGCGGTCACATGCTGAATCCGTATCCTTGGGGCGGTCCCAACGCGGCTAATGCAAAGGGCTGCTTCTTGGCCAACTTCAAGCCGCGCCGTGGCAACTACCTCGCCGACGGTGGTCTGCGCACCCTCGTGGTGGGCTGCTATCCGCCCAATGGCTGGGGCCTTTACGACATGGCTGGCAATGTGGCTGAATGGACCAATACCGCCTACGACCCCAACTCGTACAACTTCACTTGGGACATGAACCCCAACTACACCTACAATGCCAAAGTCGACGATCCGCCGGTCATGAAGCGTAAGGTTGTCCGTGGCGGCTCGTGGAAGGATGTTTCCTATTACATGCAAGTCACTACCCGCGACTACCAGTATCAAGACTCCGCCAACTGCTACACCGGCTTCCGTTGCATCCAGCCTTACTTGGGCCGCAACAAGGGCGACAACCCGAGAATGTCGAGGGTGTACAGATAAAGCATAAAATCACAAGAAATCAATCAGAATAAAAATAACATTTAAAAATTTCATTATCATGGCAAAAAAAGAACTTAGCAAATTCCAACAATTCCTCGTTTCGAGAAAGTTCAAGACCTTCATGGGCTACCTCTATGGTTGGGGTGCCTCTGTGGTTATGATCGGTGCTTACTTTAAACTGACCCACATCCCCGGTGCTGACTTCATGTTGGCTCTCGGTCTGGGTATCGAAGCATTGATTTTCTTTATGTCGGCTTTTGAGCCCCAGCATGTTGAGTATGCATGGGACAATGTGTTTGTCGAACTCGAAGAGGACTGGGACGGCAAGACGAAAACGCAATTTGCCACTACGGGTGCTACTACCAAGAGCACCGGTGTTCCCGCCGATGTGGAAGAAGCCATGTTGAGCAAGATGTTCGAAAAGATGAATGTCAGCGAAGACACCTTCAAGAAATTAGGCAGAGGTATTGACAAATTGGCAGAGAACGCCGGTCAGATGGCCGACATCAGCAACGCTATGGCTGCCACTACCAACTATGCCAACGCCATGGACCGCGCCACGAAGTCCATCGCCGAATTCTCGAATGCTTACGTCCAAACTAACCAGAAGCTGTCAGATTCTTTGGGCAAGCTCGACTTCAGCGCCCTCGACGCCAACACCATCAAGAAGGTGGCCAACAGCATGACGTCGCTCAACTCCATCTACGAGCTGCAGCTCCAAGGTGCCGAGCAGACTTCAGCTGCCAGCAAGAAGTTGACCGAAACTATGAACAAGTACATGGATAACCTCACCGCTTCATCACAGAACGCCGGCCAACTCAACCAGCAGTTGACCCAGTTGTCACAGCGCCTCACCGCTTTGAACAACGTCTATGGTGGAATGTTGTCAGCAATGAATATCAAGGCATAATTCTACTCAACCCTATCGTTTAACATAAAAAAGGAGTAAGATTATGTCAGGCGCAAAAGAAACCCCAAGACAGAAAATGATCGGTATGATGTACCTGGTCTATACTGCCTTGTTAGCTATGAACGTCTCGAAGGACATCCTCGATGCCTTCGACACCGTGAACGCTGGTGTGCAAACCACCAACATCACGCTTTCGAATCAAATCAATCAGAAATATGCCGCCTTTGAAGAGCAGTATGGCTTGGATAAGGAAAAGGTCGGCCCCTATTGGGAGAAGGCCCAGGTATTGAGAGAAGAAGCTACCGACCTCATCAACTACGTCGAAGCCCTGAAGTGGGACCTCGTGAAGCAGATTGAACTGAGCAAGGCTACTACGGATGAAGAAGCAATCAAGATTGCTGTTGAAGAAAGAGGATTGCTGAAGAGTTCCAACACCACCCTCAATGGACGTACGATTTACGACATTAACACCGCAAAGGTGAAGTCGAGAGACGGATACAACCAACCTACCATGTACATGATGGGTGACCCCGAGGGTCCGGGCAATGGTGGTAAGGCTTACGAGCTTTCTGAGAAAATGAGAAAATTCCGTCACGAAGTGATCAAGGCCGCAGGCCCTGAACACATTCACGAAATTGGTCTCCTTACCGACAGCATCTACGGAACGAAAGCCTTTTTGTTAGAAAATGGCTATAGCGAAAACCAGATGAAGAGACTCCCCTTGGAGGGCGAGTACTATGGTGCCAAGATCAGCTACTATCCTGGCTCAACCGACATGGTGCAGGACAGCTGGGAGTATCACAACTTCCACCACACAGTTTTGGTGGCTGACGTCACTTTGTTGAATAAGATCATCTCTGAGGCCCAAACCGCTGAGTTGAACGCCATCAGCGAATTGATGTCAGACATCCACGCTTCCGACTTCACCTTCGATGAAATCGGTGCCAGGGTGTTTGCCGAGAGTGCCTACCTCCTCTCCGGCCAAACCTATCGCGCTCAGGCTATGGTGACGGCTTGGAAGAACTCGCAACTGACCGCCCGCGTCAAGTTGGACGGCGGTGCCGAAAGAGAATACACCAGCAACGCCCAAGGCGTGATTCCGTTGGAATGGAACGCTGGCGTAGGTTCGCACAGTTATACCGGTGTCATCGACATGCTTGATCCGAGTACCAACCAAATCGAGGAATTCCCGTTCTCCGGCTCCTTCACAGTGGCTCCGCCTGCGGTGTCTGTCTCTGCTGTCAAGATGAACGTGGTGTATCGTGGTATCGACAACCCGATTGCAGTCGGCGGCGGTGTTGGCGGTGAAATCAGTGCTACAGCTACGGGTGCCACCTTGACGAGGACGGGTAACGGCACTTACAACCTGCGTCCGGGCGATGCCAATGAGGTGACAGTGAATGTCAGCTCGCAAGGCTCCAACCTCGGTAGCATGAAGTTCCGTGTGAAAGACCTGCCGAAACCTACCGCCATCATCCGTAACGTGGTGAACGGTCAGGTGTCGAAGAGTGCTCTGCTTGCCGCCAACCGCGTGGAAGCCGAGATGAAGGACTTCGACTTTGAGGGTGTGCATTACGACGTGGTGGGCTACACCGTGAAGTACAAGACCAAGGCTGGTACCAACCGTGAGGCAAAGGTGAACAGCGCCACTTTCAGCGATGAAATCAAGAGCGTGTTCAGCGGTGCCAACGTCGGCGACTTGTTCGTGTTCACTGCCATCCAAGTGCGTGGTAACGACGGCAAGACCAAGACCCTCGACAACCAACTGGCTGTTGAAATCAAGTAAAAGAATGAATTAAAAACCCATAGAAGATGAAAAAGACACTTGTCATGTTGATTCTTGCGATGCTGGGCAGCACCGTCGTTTTGGCTCAGACCACTGATATCAAGGCGCCGAAGAACAGCATTCTCTCGGGTCAACAGGAAATCATGAACGAAAAAGCACCGTCGCCGCTTCCGCCAATTGACGAATCCAATGTGATGTGGAAAAAGACGGTGATCCGCGAAATCGACTTCCGCCAGAAAATCAACCAAGTGTTCTATTATCCCATCAACCCGACCGAGGACTGGAGAAACCTCATCACCGTGATTTACGATGCCATCCAGAGCGGCGACATCACGCCGTACCGCGTGGAGAACAACATCGATGACATGGTGACTCCGCTGACCTTGGCCGACTTTGAGAAGGAAAACACGAAGATTGGCGACCCGCCGGTCATCTGGAAGGATGGCGAGGAAGTGCCTAACGAGATTGCCTTCAAGGACCGTCTGCTCAACGTGACCCGTCTGAGAATCAAGGAAGACTGGTATTTCGACAAGAAACTCTCTCAGTTCTTGGTCCGTATCATCGCCTTGAGCCCCGTCGTCGCCGACGAGGATGGTATCTCGCAGACCTGCTGGATTCCTTACGAGGATTCGAGAGCTGTTTTAGCCAAGGCTTTTGCCTTCAACCGCAACAACTCGGCCCAGCGTCGTACTTATGACGAGGTTCTTCAGAAACGTATCTTCGACAGCTACATCGTCAAGGAAGAGAACGTTTACGACCGTTACATCAACTCTTACGCTTTCAACATCGATGCTCTCTATGAATCGGAGCGCATCAAGAACGAAATGTTCGACTTCGAGCAGAGCCTGTGGGAGTATTGATGGGCAAAGAACCCAAGCGAAAAGGACATCCGAAAGGGTGTCCTTTTTTGTTGGCATGGAGATTTTTTTCAAGTTTTTCAGTGCTGTTTCCAAAATTATTCCTATTTTTGCAGCCGTTTTAAACCCCCGCCCTTTCGGGCACCCCCTTAAAAAGGGGAAGGGAAGAGAAGCCACTTTAGCTCAGTTGGTAGAGCAACGCATTCGTAATGCGTAGGTCGTTGGTTCGAGTCCGACATGTGGCTCACAAAGAAGAGTCTTGGAAACGAGGCTCTTTTTTTTACTTTTTTGCACATTATTCAATTGTAATTCCTAATTTTGTCGCATTGTTTCGCAAAGCGATGTCGTCGCTTTGCGTCGTTGCGAGCGAAGCGCGGCATTCTAAAGAAGAAGCTTCAGGTCAAGGCTTCACTTCATGCCTTTGGCGTTGTCGTCATGCCTGGATTAACTACGTTGAATCTTCGATTTGCTTCGTCGTTCCTCCTCGCAAAGAACTGTGTTAATATGCAAGTGATTTTTGAACTTTTTTTTCGCTGACGTGGTTTTCGTCAAAAGGTCGGCCACT
>CACZNA010000068.1:0-11140 GCA_902782455.1 uncultured Bacteroidia bacterium
CAAGGTGGCCGCCTATGCCAGTTACGGCTTCGACGCCTGCATGATGGATATGTATCCAGCGCTGACATGCGGTGCCTGTGTCTATATCATCGGCGAGGACATCCGCTTGAACTTACCTGATTTGAATGATTACTTCAATTCAAATGGCATAACCCATTCATTTATAACGACACAGGTTGGTTACCAGTTCGCGACCAATGTCGAGAACCATTCGTTGCGTTGCTTCGCTGTGGGTGGTGAGAAACTCTCGGCACTCAACCCGCCAACGAACTACAAGATGTACAACGGCTACGGCCCGACGGAATGTACCATTTTCACCACAAATTACTGGGTGAAGGATTACGAGTTGGACATCCCTATCGGCAAGCCGTTGGATAATTTGAGACTCTATATCGTTGACAAGCAATTCAATAGACTGCCCATCGGAGCCACGGGCGAGTTGTGGGTCACTGGACCGCAAGTGAGCCGTGGCTACCTGAACCGTCCCGAAAAGACTGCCGAGACCTATATAAAGAATCCTTTCAGCGACGACCCGAAGCACAGCCGTGTGTATCGCACGGGCGACATCGTGCGTTACCTCCCCGATGGCAACATCCAGTTCGTGGGACGTAAAGACGGTCAGGTGAAGATTCGTGGTTTCCGCATCGAGTTGAAGGAAGTGGAGGCTGTGATTCGCCAATTCCCGGGCATCAAGGATGCTACCGTGCAAGCCTTTGATTACGAGAATGGTGGAAAGTTCATCGCCGCCTACATCGTCAGCGACCAGAAGGTGGACATCAAGGAACTGAACGCTTTCATCGGGCAGCAGAAACCGTCTTACATGATTCCTGCGGCCACCATGCAAATCGACGCCATTCCGCTCAACCAGAACCAAAAGGTGAACCGAAAGGCACTGCCTGCTCCAGTCATTCAGGCGGCAGACCATGAATATGTGGAACCTGCCAACGACGTTGAGAAGCTGTTCTGCAAGATTTTCAGCGACATCCTTTCAATGGACAAGATTGGCGCGACCGACAACTTCTTCGAGTTGGGCGGCACCTCGCTCATGGTGACGCGCGTCATCATCGAGGCCGACAAGGCTGGTCATCATATCGCCTACGGCGACGTGTTCGCCAACCCGACACCGCGAATGTTGTCCAACTTCCTCACCGGCGGCACCGTCGACGAGGACGAAGAGGCCCGCAACCACAACTACGGCCCCATCAACCGCATCCTCGAAAGCAACACCCTCGATGCTTTCCGTAATGGAGAGCGTCAAACCATTGGGAATGTGCTGCTTACGGGAGCCACGGGCTTCTTGGGCATCCATATCCTCAAGGAACTCATCGACCGCGATGATGTGCCCGTCATTTGGTGCATGGTGAGAGCCGAGAACGAGGAAAAGGCCGAGCGTCGACTGAAAGGGATGCTGTATTATTACTTCAGCCACAACTATAACGAGTTGTTTGGTAGCCGTTTGCGTGTCATCAATGGCGATGTGACCCAAGAAATCAAGGTGGATGGCAAAGTCGATACCGTCTTCAACTGCGCTGCCGTGGTGAAGCACTTCTCCAAGGGCACCGAGATTGAGGATGTCAATGTGGGCGGCGCGGCGCATTGCGTCAAATTCTGCCTGCTGAACAACGCCCGACTGATTCATGTTTCCACTTACAGCACCGCTGGTATGTCCATCAATGGGATGCCGCCGGAGGATACGGTTTACACGGAGCAAAAACTCTATTTCGGCCAGAACCTTGACAACCAATACGTACACTCGAAGTTTATCTCCGAGCGTATCGTGCTCGATGCCGTGGCTTTGCACAAGTTGAACGCCAAGGTGATGCGTGTGGGCAACCTCGCGCCGCGTTCCACCGATGGCGAGTTCCAGATCAACTTCCAGACCAACAGTGCGATGGGTCGTATCAGGGTGTATCAAATGTTGGGCTGCTACCCATACGATTTGACTGACGCGCCGATGGAGTTCTCACCCATCAACGAGGTCGCGAAGGCTATCGTGACGCTTTCGGAAACGCCGCAATCGTGCTGCCTGTTCCATCCTTACAACAACCACTATGTCCACTTCGGTGACGTTTTGGAGGAACTTTCGAAGGTCACAATGGGACCGCGTCAGGTGGAGGCCGAAGCCTTCAACGATGCTTTGGAAACCGCCAAGCAAGACCCCGAAAAGGCCAAACGCCTTTCCAGTCTGCTGGCCTACCAAGATATGGCACACGGACAAAAGGCTATGATGATTCCTGCTGAAAACCAATACACTACGCAGGTGCTGTACCGCCTCGGATTCCGTTGGTCGAGCACCTCGTGGGACTATGTCGATCAGATGCTGAAGGCCATCAGCGGGTTCGGCTATTTCGAATAAGTAGATGTGCATGACTGCGAGACTCCGAGACTGCTGGACTGCGAGTCAAACAAATACCCGACGTCCCGTGTCCCGAAGTCCCGAAGTCAAAAGGTATTGCAGTTTAATTTTGAACACTTACTTAACTGTTTATATGTTTAAGCAAAAAGGCCTGGATTTCGGTTCAGGCCTTTTTTTCATTCTGATTCTTCCACCGCCCGATTCGCTTCACGGGCCTTGTTGAACAAATCCGTCATGGTGGGATTGCCTCGCGTCAGTTTTTGGATGGTCAAGGCTTCGGCTTTGTCATTGGCGAGGCGGAGGTTGTTTTCGCTGCCAATGAGTGCATCTTTGATTTTTTGCAAATGCTGAATGGACTTGTCGATTTCGTCGATTGCGGTTTGAAACTTCTCGCTGGCAAGGCGGTAATTGCGGCCAAACTTATCACGGAAATCCAGCAGTTGGTTCTCAAAATTGGTCACATCAATGGACTGGTTTCTTGCAATGGCCAATTGTCGCTTGTATTCGAGGCTCTTTTTTGAGGTCTGCACCAGCAAAGAAATGATGGGCAAAAAGAACTGCGGACGTATGACATACATCTTTTCGTAGCGGTACGACACATCCACAATGCCGCCGTTATATAGCTCACTGTCAGGCTCCAAGAGCGAAACCAACACAGCAAATTCACATTTTTTGGCCTTGCGGTCGGCATCGAGTTTCTTGAAGAAGTCCTCGTTTTTGTGCTTGGTGGCGGTTTCATCGGCTTCGTTTTTCATCTCGAACATGATGGAGACGTATTCCGTGCCGTCGGGGGCAAAATCGCGGAAGATGAAGTCGCCCTTCGAGCCGCCTGAAGCGTCGTTGTCCTTCTCGAAATAGGCGTGGGGAAGCAGCGGACGCATCATTTGGTTGTATTGCGTAGCGCAATGAATTTCAAGGGTCTCCCCTATCATCTTGGTTGACATCTTGGTTTTCAGGTCTTTATAGTAGTCGACCTGCTCTTGGGTCATCTTCAGTTTGGCCTCATACTGCTCCTTGAGCGAATTGACATAGTTGACCGCTTTTTGCCTCGAAATCTCCGCCGAAGCCTTTAGCTCGGCGATTTCCCTGTCCTTGTTTTGGAGCTCGTCGGAGGCCTTGCGTTGTTCTTCCATCACCGCGATTTTCAGCCTGCTTTCGTTCTCGTGAAGGCTCGATTTCAGGCTTCCGATTTCTTTGTCTTTCTCGGCTATGGCAAGCGAAATCTCGTTTTTCTTGGCTTGTTCGGCCTCGTTGAGCTTAGCGTTAAGTTGTTGGATTTGTGCTGCTTTCTCGTTGATGGCAATCTCTTTTTTGCTCAAAGCCTCTTGGTAGTTTTTCTCAACTTTGGCGATGGCCAATTGTTCCTCGGTCTTATGCCGGTCGTGAAGCTCTTGAAGTCGGCGGTTCACCTCCGCGTCAAACTCAGCGTTTTTCACTTGACTGACGATGGAAGCGTAATCCGCCTCATCCACAGTGAACACACTCCCGCATTTCGGACATTTCAGTTCTTTCATGGTTATTCTCTCCTTTCTTCTCGTAAGGGTTTGTCCCACAATACTTTCCCACCTACCGTCTCAGCCAACTCATCAACATGCTGCCGAAGCTCTTCCATCAAGGCTTGTTCCCTTTTCTTGGAGCGTCGACCAGCGGCCTCGAAAAGCACCTTGCTGAAATAAGCATCGTATGAAACCGCGAAGTCATCATCTTGATTGTGAGGAAAAAAGCTCACTGTAGCCTCATAGCGGATGTTACCCGCCTCAGAATCAGCGATGAGCATCACCAAGGCTCCGTGGCGGGCTACGCCGTTGTATTCGGCTTGGGCAGAAAAATACTGCTCATAAACATTAATCGTTGCCATAACTTTTCAAGTTGTTTGCAAATATAGAGCTTTTTTTGTTTTGTAGCCACTCATTTCTTCTTTTTCATCCACTTCCCAATCCTTCCCTTTCCGTTGAGTTCCATCACGGCAAGGATGCCGAAAGCAATGGCGACGGTGGCCTTCAGCGCTCCAAAACCCGTTTGCAACGCCTCTTGTAGTTGGTTGGAAACGATGTTGTAACTCGTCCAAAAGATGCCCGCGCCCGGCACCAAGGGGAAAATGCCGCAAATGAGAAACACCGTGATAGGGCATTTTCGACTTGTAGATTGCATCAAGGCAGTTAAAGTCACTATTGCGGTGGCGCAAAAGACCACTTCGGCGGGCGACATAGCCGTATAACGACTAAAAACAAGATAAAACAGCCAGCCAATTGTGCCACAAATTCCCGCATCGAGATAATACTTGCGCGGCACGCCAAAGAGTGCGGCAAACGACACGGTGCCCAAAAAGGCTGCGATGAGTTGCACGGCAAAGCCCGAAGTCTGCGGGTCGGCGGCAAGTCCCTCCAAGACAGGCATTTCGCCAAACACATTCTCATCGAACATAAAGGACAAAGCCACACCCAAAGCGATGCAGAAGAAGGTCAGCATGGCATCCAAAAGGCGCGTAACGCCCGCGATATAGTCCTCGTTGGCCATATCACGAATGCCGTTGGTGAACGCAACGCCGGGAATCAGGGGAATAATGGCCCCGATGATCATGTTGCTCAAGTGGTTGCCGAGGCCGATGCGGTACATCCCGAAACAAAGCAAGGTGGCCAACAGTCCTCCCGAAACCGTGCTCACAATGCGCGACAGCTGCTTAGTTGCCACGAAAAGCATAAAGACCCACAGCATCATACCTGCAATGAATGAAGCGATGCAATCCATGAAGCCGCCGCCAAAAATAATACAGAAAGCCGCACTGCCCACGGCCGAGGCAAGAATCTGCTCCCATGCAGGCTTGGCTTTCATGTCGCGTATGGCTTTGAGCCTATGCTCCAACTGCTCCAAGGTGTATCTCCCCTGCTCCACCTCTCGTGATAATTGGTTGACGGCTACAACTTTATCAAGGCTTGCCCCCTTGATTGGGATGAACTGTGAGCGGGCGTAATTCTTGCCCGTGGCCATGATGCCGTTGCTGAGCACGAAAAAGCTCTCTTCCTCCACGCCATAATGGGTAGCGATGCGCCGCATGGTCTCCTCCACGCGCGAAATCTCCGCGCCGTTTTCCAAAAGTATGGAACCGGCTTCGTAGGCGAGGTCTAAGGGGTTGGTGAGGTCGTTCATTGTTTTGGTAGTTGTTTTTTACGGTCAAAGTCGCTTTGTGAAATTATAAGGATTAGTTATAAGTTCCTTTTCTCATCCTGAACCCACAAGAATTGTTTGTGAGTTGAACTGTCAAGAGATTCTTTACAGTTGGATTAGCCTTTTCATCAGCGAAGCGGACGTTTACGTTCACTTTGCCTTCAGTGTCTTTGAAGAGGATGATATTGTTTTCTTTGTTGGGCATGTATCTTGCTGGTTTTATAAAGCCTTAGCAATTGCGTCCATTTGTTCCACAAATCTTGCAAAACCATAATTATATTGGGAGCACTCCCCTATTTCCTTTGGTTTGCGTTTTCGGCTTAGAATGGTATTGTATAGTTTTTGGGCATGACTACAATTCTTGTTGTCTTTATCAATACTTCCCTGAGTGCGAATGTGCTTGTTTACAATATTCAAACACCTGTCCGTGTCTTGACATTCGCTTTCCGATGATGACACGAAAGGAATCAGCCAACACTCTATCTCCTGAATGCAAATGGCAAAAACCAACTTCTCTTTTGGGAAATCAGGATGTACACTTTCCACCAACTTTGCCTTTACCTCATTCCAAAACGCTTCCTTTTCGTTGGGTTTGTTTTCCACCCCATATTGTAAACTTACATCTGTATCAATCTGAACCACAACAAATTCGCATCCTTCTTTTACAGCCTCAACAATCAAACTGTCATCGCCTTTGATATAATCAAAAACGCCTTGCCATGTGCCATAACCGACCTGTTTATTCTGCGCAGAAATTTTCGGTTTCAAAGGAATCGTATAAACATCCTTTTCTTTCAGATACCGCTCTATGATATGCTTCAGAATGAAATAATCAGAAACACCTTCGCTGACTATGCCTATCTTCGTACTCATCATGTTCAGAAATTATCAGGTAAACCACCTATCAAACCACTCATCCACAATTCCGACAAGGGCATGTTTCTGTCTTCACGATACATAATCCTCTCCAAACGGGTGTGTCCATCAATATCCCTTCTGGCCACAAACAATCTCACTTCGTCGTCCGACAAGTCCAAACCGTCCAAGACAAACGGACTGTGCGTTGTCATAATGACTTGTTTGTCCTTCTCCTTGGCTGTGTTGATTAAACGGGATGTGAGTTCGGTGCAAAGCCTCGGATTCAAAGCCGTTTCTATATTATCGATGCTAAAGAAAGGCGGTGTGTCCTTGCTGTTGAATAGGGTCAAATAGAACAGCAGGAACATAAATCCTTCATTAGTGCTCCTTTGGTCAAAGAAGTGCATGGAGTCACGCAAATATTTATCGCCAATGGAGAGTTTATACTCGTTGCTCAACAAATCGCCTGGAACAGCGACACCATCAAACCAATCCAACATTCCCAAACCTTCATTGATGGATTCAAACATTTCCTTGTAATCTGTTTGCAGGCTCTTGTCTTTCAGGTACTGCAACAGCCCCTCTCCCCTGATTCCTAAAGGGAAAATGGGCGAATCCTTGACTTCCTTCAAATGCTTTTCGGTCGGATGGAATATCAAGAAAGTGTTAATGTCACTTTGGACTGGTCTAAACAATTCAATCAATCGGGCAAATTCTTCAGGATGATTCTTTTGCAGCACTTGAATGTTATTCTTTAAGGATTCCTCGTCCAATTCCGCTCCCTGAATCGAATTCAAAAACGCATAATTCTCTTGATTGGCATAGGCACTCATATTGTGCCATGTGTTTGTTTCGGGTTGATGTGCAATGACAATCTGTCTATTCTTTTTGCCGTCTTCTCCTATCAAAACATAGAAAGCACCATCAGAAAAATCTTTCAATGGCCCTTCTTCCATCTCATATGCCCCTTCTTCAAATGCATTAACCATCAATTCCGGCTTCGTAAGGCGCAAATCCCTGTTTATCAAAAACTCATTATCAAGTTTCTTCATGTTTGCAGCCGCCGCAAATGCAATGGCTTCAAGGATATTGGTCTTGCCGCAGCCGTTGGCACCAATGATTACATTGAACCGGCCTAAATCCAAAGTCAAATCTACGATGGATTTGTAATTCTTTATTATGATATTTCTGAGCATGGAAATCTGTTTTTCAATTTTTCTACAAAAGTAGTGTTTTTGTTATCTGTTGTTTCATCATATTGTATGCAAAGATAGGCAATTATTATTTTGTTGCATGATCAATTTGTGGTTCAATTTATAGAGTTTCGCAAAAAGTAATCACTTCCTATCGAAAAACTCAGGTATGTTTAAAATAAGATTGTAAAACATAATGCAGAATAAAATCTTCCTGTTTATCCATTATCACTGTTTCTCCTGGCGATTCTCTGTATTTAAAACTCACATTCCCATCCTCATCATAGTTTCCAATTAATGAATAATCATATAAGTCTTCAATTACAGTTTCAATATTGGCATTTACTCCAACTTTTTGCAACTCTGTTGTTAATTTATCATATGAGAAAGATTCTCTATTATAATACCCTGAACATCTACTTAATGCAAGCAATATTAAATCAATAGTTGTTCTATCATAATTTAACGAAAGTTCTCCTTTAATTTCCGCGACCATCTCCTTCGAATAATTTTCCATTAATACAGTATTCACAATCCTAGAAGATATCGGAATATCAAAATCCAGTTCCCCTATATTCTTGAAAAACAAAATCAAATCTCGAGGACGGAAAAACGTATGGTCAATTATATGTTTAAAGCCCGTCTTATCTCCATAAAAACTATTTTCATCGATAAATGAAGTCCAAGGGTCATTTAAATTGTTAATCACATATCCATGTTTTTCAAAATTAATCTGAATGCGCTTATTTATGAACTGTCTTAACAATAGTTTTATCTCGTCATCTCTATAAAAATCTTCATACCATCTTAATTCTGTTGCGTAACTTGAAAACACCTTGGGCATATCCGCCGTATAATCAAGGTGTTTTTTTATATCACTACGCATAAAAACAATTACCTTAGAATCAATTTGGTTTCTTGCGAAGATATCATTATTGAAATATTTGGCAATTCTAATTAATTCCGCCAAAGTATCAACGCTATCTTGATTATTAATTCTTAAACCAATATCCAAATCATCAAACATGACGATATACTTGTTCTCTTTATCCGATTTAAGGATATTTACAATAACCTTTTCCAAATCTGGAATTAGTTTATAAAACTCTGCTTTTTCGTATCTATATTGAGCATCTGACATTCCATTTGCCGTTAAGTACCTCTTAAAATACTCCACATTAACCGAAATTCCATATTGTTTGATGATTTCTTTTACCTCAAAATTATTGATATTAATAAAGCCCCTATTGTTCTTGATGAATTTTGTAAGATGTTGCATCCCGACTAAACATGCCATACTTTGGTTGTCAGCAAACATTGAAACTAACTTCGTCAAAATAATCCATTTATACAACAAAGCTTTTTCAATTGCTACCCCTTCTTCTTTTCCAATTTGAACTATTTTTTCAATGTCTATGTCATCCTTTTTAATGAATGCGCTAAAAAGATTCGGGTCGTCATTCGCAATTGAAATAATACGTTCTCCTATCGCAGATTTCCCCGTTCCCTTACGTCCGAGTATTATAAATTTTTCATTATTTATTTGTTCAAAAACATCAAGAAAATCTTCAAATATCGTATCTAGCCTTATTGAAGATGTTGTTGCTTCTGCCTCAGCTTCTGGGACTCCTATACAAAACCCCTTTGTGGTAGCCCTGTATCGTTGGTCACTACTTGCTTGACCTTTTTTGACGTAATTCTCTAACACCCCCATTTTTGTTAAGTTTTGTTTGATTTTACTGTTTTATAATCGTACATTTTTATTGATTGCAAAAATACCATTTTATTTCAAGTCCGACAATTCTTATCGATTGTTTCTTCCCATTTGCTTCAATCCCCCTTTATGATTTCCCAATGTCCGTATGTCTTGCCTCCAACCCGCTCAATCATTCTTGCCTTTTTAAGCAACGCGAAATGTGATTTAATCGTGCGTTCAGAAATGCCTAATTCTGCACTTAATTCGGCGAGTGTTGCATTGGGGTTACGGCATATAGCCTCGTATGTCCTTTGGGCAGTCTTCGGGCAGTCTTTGGGCAGTCTTTGGGCAGTCTTTGGGCAGTCTTTATGCGTATCTTCCTCGTTGTTCGCTTTATTGGACATTATGTCTAAAGCACCTTCTTTCTGTGTACTTTCTTGACCTTCTATCACATTTGTGTTCAAGTTCACATTGTTCCTTTGGAATGTAACCAAGACGCCCCCTTGTTTCGTTTCAATAGTGGGTTTCGGAAGCCCCGCAGCCATAAAGCCGTCGCATATCTTTTGCCAGCCTCGCCCCCACGACTCGATGAAACCTGCCTTATAGAACACGAATGCCAGATTCTTATTGCGTGGATAAGAGGCATGATTGTCCAGTATGTTCTCTGGATTGATTTGGTCGGGCAACGCCCCATCGTTCCATATCTCCACATGATGGTCCCATACGCGCATTTGTATTTGTGAACCCAAATAATCCTTATGACAGATGGCGTTGTAAAGAATCTCACGCAAAGCATCTTCAGGAATCTCCAACTTTTCTATCCGTTGCAAACCTTCATAGTAGATAGGCATGGTAAGGAACTTGTCTTTGAGCATCCTCACCACACGGTCGGCCATCTGTATGATGCTGCCTTCTATCATTTCTTGCGACACCAAATCGGCCATATTGGAATGGAATCGACCTATTTTGAATTCCGTTCCGGTAAAATATTGACCGGGTTTCTTGCAGAACAGGAGCAACGCAGCGTTCTTCAAACGACCTTCGTCATCTATGAGATTCAAGTTCTGTAGTACGGTAGCCGTAGGCGCGTTGGCTTCAGAGGGGTCAATGCGTCCTGCCTGAATGGCTTTGCGAAGGAAATAGTCAATGGCCTCGCGGTCAAGGTCGTCCACTGTAGCACGCTCATGCACCATATCATCCCAAGAACGCCCCATTTTCTTGAGTATGAATTGTTGCAATGCCACCCCGTTCAGTTCTTGCAAAGTGCTTCCTGAACGGTAATAGTATTTGCCTCTGTAGCTGATGGGCACGTTGCTTGGTAAAGTCACAATCTCGATGTAGTCTTTGCCTTCTTTCTTCAAGATGTTCACTTCGGCCACAACGCCAAGGAGCGACACGATCTTGTTGGGAATATCTTCCGAAAGACGATGCGCATTTTCCACTCCGCAAATGGTACCACTATCATCAATGCCAATATAAAGCTTGCCGCCCTGCGCGTTGGCAAAGCCGCAAATCCACTTCAGGTATTCGTCGCGCCAAGACTCCTTGAACTCTATGTTTTGGTTTTCCGTATTCATGCACCGAATGGAGATTATTGCCTGCAAAATTACAAATTTGTCAGACGGTTCAATGTATCAAATCTCGTTTCGTGACAGGTTTCTCAAAATCGCCGCCCCCGTAGAGACGCGCCATGGCACGCCTCTACAAAGAACGGCAATCTCATTTCAGGAAAATCACTTCTCCACTTCCTTCTTCAGTCTCTCCGTCAGCATAGGGACAATCTTGTGCAGGTCTCCAACGATGCCGAGGTCGGCGACGCTGAAGATGGGCGCGAACTTGTCCTTGTTGATGGCGATGATGAAGTCGGACTCT
>CACZNA010000069.1:0-12057 GCA_902782455.1 uncultured Bacteroidia bacterium
CTTCTTCAGGGCATCGAAGGCCTTGTCGACCACTTTGCGGTCGAGGCCGGTGACTTCAGCGATTTTTCCCGCGTTGACGGGTGCGCCAATCTCGCGCATAGCTTGCAGAACTTGATCTTTTGCTTCCATTGTTGTTCAGTTTTAGTGTTACTTGTTTATATTATTGACTTCGGGACTTCGAGACTTCGGGACTTCGGGGGGTTGTCTCGCAGTCCCGCAGTCCCGTAGTCTCGAGTCCCATAACTCTTATTTCAGCATGGCTTCAATATCAGCCTCCATGTCCTCGGGCTTGGCCACAGGAGCGAAACGCTTGATGACGCTGCCGTCCTTGGAGATGAGGAACTTGGTGAAATTCCAGCGCACACCGCCTTCTTCACGACCTTCGGATTTGCTCAAGCCATCAACCAATTTCATCGTGGCCTTGTCCTTCAAGCCGTGGACTTCTTCGGTCGGTACTTGCTGGGTCAGATACTTGAAAATCGGGTGGGCGTTCTCGCCGAAGACGTCGATTTTCTTCATCAGCGGGAAGGTCACGCCATGGTTGAGGCGGCAGAACTCAGCGATTTCCTCATCGGTGCCGGGTTCCTGGTGCTTGAATTGGTCGCAGGGGAAGCCGAGAATCACCAGACCTTGGTCTTGGTACTTCTTGTAGAGGGCTTCCAAGCCGTCGTATTGAGGAGTGAAACCGCACTTAGAGGCGGTGTTGACAATCATCAGGACCTTGCCTTTGTATTGAGCCATGTCCACTTCTTCGCCCTTGTTGTTCAGGGCCTTAAAGTCATAAATCGTAGCCATTTCTTTCGTGTTTATTGATTTGTTTGTTGTTTCTTAAGTCCTTCGATAAGTTTGTCGAGCGTGGGAATCATACTGACGAATTCTTCCTCTTCGCCCGTTATTTCAATGATTTTGTCGCTGAGACATTCGGGGATGTGCCTCGCTTCTTCTTGCATTTCCAAGCCTTTCTTGGTCAACGAGACGATACGCTGGCGTGTGTCTTCCTTGCCTTTGGTGCGTTTGACCAATCCCGCTTTCTCCATGCGTTGCAAGAGCGGCGTGACGGTGTTGGTGTCGAGCATCATTTTCTTGGCGATGTCGCAGACGGGTTGCTTGTCTTGTTCCCAAAGCACCAATAAAACAAGATATTGCGGATAGGTGATGCCCAAAGGGTCGAGATAGGGATGGTACGCTCCCATGGTGAGCCTTGCCGCCGTGTAGAGACGGAAACAAAGCTGATTGTCCAATTTAAGTTGCTCGTAGGCCATCTTGTCAATTTATGTCGTTCACGATGCAAAAGTACACATTATTTTTATATCGCAAGCGATATTTTTGAAAAAAATTGAAAAAAAAGCCGCAGCCCGAAGACTACGGCTTGAAGTTCCTTGTCATCCCACAATTTTAAGCCCGACAATAGAAAGAATCAATGTGCTGAGGAAAAACACCCGCCAGAACGTGGCCGGTTCGTGAAAGACGAAGATGCCCAACAGCACCGCGCCGACGGCACCAATGCCTGTCCAAACGGGATAGGCTACACCTATGGGGATGGTCTGTGTGGCTTTCGCAAGAAGCACGGCACTAAGCACATAGAGCGCGGCAAAACCCGAAATCCACAACCAATACTCCGTACCGACAGCGAGTTTGGTCTTGCCGAGGCAGAAGGCGAAACCTGTTTCACAAAGGCCTGCTATGATGAGGATGATCCAATTCATGGGCGCAAAATTACAAAAAAAGCCGCAACCCCAAGGCCACGGCTTATTGTTCTTGTATGCGGGATGGATTATTTCACGACCGAAACCTGTTTCACACTGATACCACTTTCAGAACTGATGCGAATCAGATATAGGCCAGCGCCGTATTGCGACAGGTTGAGCACCATTTGGTTGGCATCAGTCGGATTGTCGTAAACGGTTTGGCCCAAAGCGTTCATTACCGTCACGCGGTTCAGGCCTTTGGCCTCTATGGTGACTTGGTCGTGAGTTGGGTTGGGATACACTCGAAGGTCGGCGTCATGTTCATCCACGCCGTCAGTGTGAACCGTGACATAGTTGTGGATGCCGTCAACAGACATGGCGGGAGCCGACTCACAATCACCACCTACAATCGTGTTGATGGCCGTCACCTGATAATAATAGGTCTCGGCACTGGTATCATGGTCATCAAAGTGCATATCCGTACCAGTGGCAATGCCAATCAAATCATAGTTCTGGCCATTGGTGGAACGATAGACATAGTAACCGTATGTCGAGCTTATCGTGCCAGCCCACACCACATTGGTGACGGTGATGTTGTCAATCACCAAAGAATAGTTCGACACATGGGTGAAATGGCGGAAACCAAGGTAAATCTCCTGTCCTTCGTATGCCGAAAGGTCGACAGAATAGGCGTGATATGGATAGCCGGAATCCCATTCGGCAATGGTGGCGATGTTCATACCGTCACTCGAAGCTACGGCCACACCGAAATGTTCCGTCGGATATGAGGGATCATAACCCGAAGCATAAAACGTCATCGAGGCATTCTCCATCACCTTGATTTTGGGCATGAAGGCATAGTTGTCGGGTTGAAGCGAGCCCAAGCCATTCAAATAGGAAAACGAACTCAGAGAGGCATTGGTGTTGGTCGTGTTCACCGAACCATCCGAGTTCATTCCGCCACCGTTATAGATGCCAAAGATCTGTCCGTCGCCATCGACATCGAGGAAAGTCCAACCTTGTGGGTCTTCCTCAAAACCAGTGTAAATCTCGCGTTCCCACGAAATCCTCACTTTATCACCCAAGTTCTCAGCCTTGAGGTTTTTGGGAGCGACACAGTCCAACTCGGCTACAGCACATTGAGGCGCGGCAAGGGCAAAATAGTCACCCGTCTCCCTGCTGCCCTCTTGGATGATACGGATGCAATAATTAGAGGTATAGCGGTTCACCTCGTGGGTGAAAGAGTTCTCGCCGTGATTGAGCGTGGCAATCAGTACATCATCGGCATAAACCAGGGCACCGATGGCAGGGCGCGTCACCTCAGCTTCAACGCCAGTCAACTTGATGTCGTCGACGCAGAGGAAATAGGTCTCGCCCGTCGTGTTGAAGTGGCGAATGGCAACGTAAATCTGCTGTCCGGCGTAGGCCGAAAGGTCGGCGGAATATTCGGTGTAGGTACCCGTGCTGTTCCACTCGGCCACCATCACGAAGTCGTTGGGGTTGCTGTTGCTGGAGGTAGATACGGCCACGCCAAAATGTTCAGGGTCGGGGGCAATGCCAGGCATGTCGGCATCGCAAGCCTTGAAGGTGATGCGACCATCTGCAGTTGGGGTCAATCGTGGAGTGACAATGAAATTGTCGGGGTTGAGTTCGTCCATTCCAGCCATCCACGACCATGAGCGCAGGCCAATACCTCCATTATAACCGCCGTAAGGATACACGCGGAAGTTCTGCCCGTCGTTGTTGGCATCGATGAGGGTGAGGTCCATCAAAGTGCTGTCAGCAAAGTCGTAAAACAATTCATCGACAGGGATAGGTGTCGACATCGTGGGCAAAGTCCATGAGAGTCGCACCTGATTGCCATCGCTTTCGGCATGAAGGCCTGTGGGCGAGCCTTGGAAATGGTCGGGGGTGCGGTAAGTCCAAGCGTAAGTTTCTTCCAAAGTTGAGCCCATCCCATAATTGGCCCTCACTGTGGTCGTGTGGTTGGAGCCATCGGCAAAGCCTTCTGTATCCAACAAGAAACGGTGACCATGTTGATTTTGGGCTACCGTCTGGCCGTCGAGGATAATATCGCATCCCAACAACGGTTCATATCCAGACCCATCTCCAATGGAAATGTCGTCGACACAAAGGGCAAACTGGTCAGAGCAAGAACAGTGACGAATGGCGAGGTATGCTTCCTGCCCTTCATACGCACTCAAATCGACAGAGATTTGCCACCAATTGCCTTGGAGGTCGCCAGTCACATCGCGGAACTGACGAGTAGATTGGCTTTTGCCAGTCAAAGTCCATTCCCACAAATTGGTGAAATCCGAAGGATTCGTGTTGCTTTCCGTGGAGATGGCCACTGCAAGATGCTCGGCGGGATAATCCTCGTCCAAGGCACAAAAATAGAAGTTAATCAAACCGCCAGCACGAATTGTCATACGGGGCGAGACCAAGAAATTGTCGGGCGTAAGGGGCGAACCGGAAACATAGTCGTAGGAATACGACACCACCATGCCATCAGTGCTATGATGTCCATAGCTACCTTGTGGGAACAGATTCCATGTTTGGCAGTCGCCATCGTTATCTATGGTAGTCCAATCCAAGAGTTGGCCTTCCTCATAGTCATCTTCAAAGCCCCAGTATGCATCTAATGTTTCGGGATTGAAATTCGGTGCACGATAAAGCACATAGCCCGAGGCGGATACATAGTTTTCAATGCCCGTTTGGGCCTTCGCTCCCATGGGAGCCATCAATAGCAGCAATGCTGTTGCGAGTAATAGTACTTTTTTCATATTGTAAAGGTTCAAAATTAAACTGCAATATCTTTATGACTTCGGGACTTCGGGACACGGGACTTCGGGTATTAGTTTGACTCGCAGTCCCGCAGTCTCGTAGTCCCGCAGTCTATCATGTAAGCTAAATTTGCTCATCTAATTATTAAATCAAATTTGCTGCAAAAGTACAAAAAAAGCCCCAACCCAAAAACTTTTAAAACGCAAACTCATACCCCGCGCCAATCCAGCCACGGAAACCAGTTTCCTTGGTGTAGGACTTCAATTTGGTGCCTTCGGCGTTGGCGTCCACTTGTTTTTCCATAAGGTAATCGGACAAGATGTAGAAATTCAGGGTGTTGCGTTTATCTAATCTAATATCCATGCCCAATGAGCCTCGCAGACGGTTGACATAGCCGCCGTTGAAGCCTTTCAGAAACCAGCCGGCATCGCCTTCCTCGGAATAGTCGTCCAAGGTGAGATAGACGTTGCCGTCGTAGGCCGCCTCGATGACGGGCGCATTCAGATAGTTGCGCACCTCGAAATAGGCATAGGGCTGCACCTTGCCGAAGCCTTTGTACAAAGCCTTCACGCGGCTTTTCAGCGTCAGGGCGTTTTGGGGATTTTGGTACACGTTGAAGTCGCCCGTGCGCCGTGTCACTTGGAAGCGTTCTTTCAATGAAAAGTTCCAGTTGCCGTAATGCAGTGTTCCCGTGACATCGGCCATCAACCTGTGGCGCGGGTTTTTGAACGATTCGGAGTTGGCACCGTAACCATTGATTAGGGCGTAACCCAAACCCAATTTGATGTTCGGATGCACCTTGTAGTTCAGTCCTACCGTGGTTTGCAGTCGGTCGAGGCTGCTGAAATTGTTATCGAAGCGCACCTCTTCCTCAAGGGAAACATGCAGGCCTCGGGTGATTCTTTTGTCCACGGACACGGAGATTCTGCCGCCAAACTCTGGGTCGAGGGCAACGTCGGTTTGGGCCGATGCCAAAACGGGAATAAACAATCCCAATAATATGATTATCCTAGTTTTCATAACAATGTATTTTGTTGTTTAAACGGGCGGACACGTGGGTCCGCCCCCTATGTTAAAACGGTCCATGTCCGCCGCCACCAGGGCCGCCACCGCCGCCATTACCGCCCGTATAGGACGACAAACTGACCGACGAGCCGCCACTGACGGTTGCGCCTTCGTAAAACAGCCCCTCAAAATACGCCGTGCCGCCGCTTGCCGTAACACCAGAAATGAGCGTGGGCGTGGAGGCTCCCGAAACCACAAGAGGCGTGCCGCCACTCGAAGGGGTCTTGAAAGCGTAGGTCGTGGAGCCGACTGTCAAGGCATACCAAGTGTTTTGCGACCAAGAGGAAGCGGAATAGCAGTTTTGTGATAGCGACGAGCCGCTTTCCAATCCGCCGACGGCGATGAGCGTGCCACCCTCCACATAGAGTTTGTAGCCGCCTTCGGTGTTGGCATCAACGGCCACCTCGGGTGAACGGCTTCCAATGGCATAAACCACGCCGCCTTTGATGTAGCAGTTGCCGTTGGCATCGAGGCCGTCGTTGCCTTGGCTGTAGGCGCAGACCAACCCGCCCGAAATGGTGAAGTTGCCGCCCGAGTTGATGGCATCGTCCGATAGGGAATGGCTGTACACCTCGCCGCCCGAAACGGAAAGCGTGCCCTTGGCTTCTATGCCCTCGTGGGCGGTGCAGTTCACCACCACTTTGCTCCCTTTGAAAATCAGGTTTCCATCGAATTTGAGGCCTTTGGCCGAAACGCCGTCGGAACTATTGTTGCCCCATCCTCCGTGGCCGCCACCTCCGCCGCCACCATTGGAGCCGAAATTGCTTCCGGTTACCGTCACATTGACCGTGCCGCCATAGAAGTAGCCGTTGCCGTCGCTGCTGATGCCCTTGCCGCCCGTTCCCGTGCTGGTGAGGCCCAACGCACCTCCAGTCATCCTAACATAATCCTTGCCCTTCACACAAGCAGGCTTCAAGGTGTCGCTCCCATTGACTGTGGCTGAACTCGACACATTGATGGTAATGGTGCCGCTGATAAAATGCACATAGTCATCGGAAACGATGCCCGACTTGCCCGTTGCCGCAATGGAGAGGCTGCCTTCGCCGCTGAAGATGAACTGGCCTTCGCCGAACATTGCGGCCTTCTCGTCCTCGGTGGAGGGCGTGTCGGTGTAGTTTGCGCCGTCGGCAAGGGTGTTTTCGCCTTTCAAGACGATGAAAGTGCGCTTGCCTTTGCTCGGCTCTGCGGTCGTTCCTTGCACATTGATGGCCGCACCATTAGAATTGGTGATGCTCACGCCATTCAGCGTAATGCCTTGTTTCTTCGCGCTGTAGAGTTTGAAGAAACCATCGTTGGCAGTCCCCGAAAGTTCATACATCACATACTCTTCGCCTGCGTAAATGATGGTCACATCGTTGCCGTTGACGGTCACGGTGAAGTCATCGTTGGTGCCTGTAACAGAGGCATTTCCATCAGAAGAAAATGCCACGCCAACCGTTTGCGTGAACACGGTATTGGCGATGAGGTCCTCGCTGTCGTCGGTATCAATCGGGTCGATGAGGACTATGTTATCCTTTTGGCAACCCGCAAATGACATTGCCAGCAAGACAAACAGTAAATAATTCAAGAGATGTTTCATCTTTGGTCTATTTTGTAAGACAACTTCAAATCAGGGCGTTTTATTATTTGAGATGAGTGTTAAATGACGACAAAAAGTCCCTAAAACCTACCATAATTGAGTAATCAGTGCTTCAAAATCCCCGAAAATGGGGATGATTCATGCAAACGGAAACCTCTATTTTTGTGGCCGAAAACGATTCAAATGAGAAAAGACCATCCTTTGAGAATGATTAATGCAGGCCGTTACAAGGTCTGCTTTGCCGAGTTAAGCCCTGAAATTCAGGATGATGTGCTGAAACGCATGGCACGGCTGATTGACGAAAACCGCGAATGGTACGACCGTGGCAACTACGGCCATTTGTGCAACATCCTCCCGACGTTGGCTATCGATGAGGCACTGCAAGCCGCTGGCAAATCGCCCGAAGAATCGTTGGCGTTGCTCTCGAAATACATGTGGGCGGCATTGAAGCCTGAAAAGATGCAGAAGCTGGCCGAAAAGAGTTACTTTGTGCCGTTGATGAAGGTTGTGGTGCCCTTGGGGTTCAAGATGGGCTCGGGCAAGGGCTGGCGATACGTGTGGCACAAGGACACCGACGGCCCCAACGAGTTCCATTTCGAGTGCATAGAGTGCCTCTATAAGCACATCTTCACGAAATACGGCGTGATTGACCGCTTCGGCCCGATGTTCTGTCACTCGGACATCATCAACTACGGCAACCTGCCCCACACCGACTTCGTCCGCACCCAAACTCTTTGCCAAGGCGGGGAACTTTGCGACTTTTATTTCGTCCGCCACGGAAAAGACGAAGTTTGGGAACGGACGAAGAGCATCTGACAGCCTTTCGCCGCACGGATGACACCCAAACAATGGATTCTGACCACTCGCTTGGTGTTGGTTTCAGCGGTGCTCTCTCCAAGACTCTTGTACAACTCCGATTCATTCATGGGAATCTGCATCTATTTACCTATCATCTTCAAGAATCTTTTGTCATTCATCTGTTCATTGGTGATGTACTCGCCATCATGAAAAACCGCATAAGTAGTAATGGGAGTTGGTGCGTTTTGGGCATCTTCCTTGCTCTGAAGATGATAGGCTTTGAAAGCTATGCTGTATTCCTTTGCCAAAGATTCGATGATGGGGACATACTTACCATTGAACGGACACTGGTTAGTGTAGAATAGCACATATCCCTTTTCTTCAATGTATGGATGTCTGGCACATTCCTTGAATGTAGGGGCATCTGTTCCTTTGGCAAAAGGCAGATACCACAGTTGGATACCATTGTCGGCTTCATCACATACCACAAATCCTTTATGTGCAAGGAATTTAGGGTCGGAAAGGAAAGGTTTTTTCTTGGCAGATGAAAGGATGCACAAGCCTTTTTTCCCTTTCGCTTTGCTATCTTGGATGCATTTATCTAAAAGGTCGTTTGAATACCCGTGTCCCTTAAACGAACCGGAAACCCACAAACAGTCGATGTACATATAACCATCGGCGGCAACAGGATTCCACGCATTTTCCGCAGGGATGTATTCTATAAAGCATTTTCCTCGTTCCACACTCTTCAAGAACACCAGTCCATCATTGAACCTATCCAAAAGCCACGATTTTTTTGATGACACTTGAACATCATTGTTGTTTGAAATGGCACAGCAGATATGCTCCTTATCCAAATTGTCTTTTGTAACTCTAATGTATTCCATAATTGTAAAAATCCGATTCTTGATTGTTTGGTGCAAAGATATGAAGTTTTCAGATACCAAGGCAATGTCGTACGGTCATCTTCTTGGATTTGAAGCGTAACAGATGTT
Source organism: uncultured Bacteroidia bacterium (assembly GCA_902782455.1). Classification (GTDB taxonomy): domain Bacteria; phylum Bacteroidota; class Bacteroidia; order Bacteroidales; family F082; genus Limimorpha. The sequence continues at coordinate 8,910 of CACZNA010000069.1, forward strand.
TCTGAGAAAACAAAAAACCGCAACCCAAACTTCTGCCCGAATTGCGGATTTTTCATCGAACCTTGTTCAATTATTTCATAGTGTTGTATTGTTCGTCGCTGACAGGCTCCAGCCATTCGTTGCTGTTGCCGGGTTGGGCGTTGGCATAGTAGGTGTGGTGGTATTTACAAAAACCCTACACATGCACCTGACGTTTCGTTATCTTATAAAGTTCGTAAACGTCACTTCTTCTGCTTCGGGGAGGCCATTCTTTTCCTTCTCGGCGGCAATGGCGCGCATGAGGAAGGCCATGTTGCGGCCCAAGATGCGCATGATTTGCACGCCTTCTTCGTCTTGCATCACGTCTTCAGCGGAAAAACCATGCACCATGTTCCAATAGCGGCTGCTCGCGATGGGCATCTCGCTGATGGTGAAATACTTGTTGAGCCGGTCGAAAGCAGCTGTGGTGCCGCCACGTCGTGCTGAGACAACGGCCGCGCCCACTTTCATGCGTTTGTCGAATGGAGTGCTGAAAAACAGTCGGTCGAGCAGGTTGGTGAGCGTTCCGTTGGGGCCGGCATAATACACCGGTGAGCCGACCACAAGGCCGTCGGCCTGCTCGAACTTGGGTGCCACTTCGTTCACCATGTCGTTGAACACGCAATGCCCCAATTCTGCACACTTTCCACAGGCGATGCAGCCACGGATGTCCTTGTTCCCGATGTGGACGATTTCGGTCTCTATGCCGTTTTTCTGTAGTTCTTCCGCCACAATGTTCAAGGCGGTGAAGGTGCAGCCGTTGGCGTGCGGGCTGCCGTTGATGAGGAGTGCTTTCATTTGTAATCCGCTTGTTCTTCTTCTTATTCTCTTTCCAATAGCTCCTGTATGGCTCCCTCCATCATATCGGGCGTCACCATAGGCTCGAAGCGAAGGATGGTCTTGCCGTCTTTGGAGACCAGGAACTTACCGAAGTTCCAGCGGATGGCATCGCCTTGGTCGAAGCCCGTGCCGGTCTTTTGATGAATCTGGTCGAGTTGTGCGGCAAACTCCTCGGTGCCCTCTGGATAACCCTTGAAAGGCGCTTGTTTCTTGAGGTAGGTGTAGAGTGGACTCTCCGCCTCGCCGTTGACATCAATCATGTCGAACAACGGGAAGGTGACGTTGTAGTTCAGCGAGCAGAAGCTCTGGATCTCCTCGTTGGTGCCTGGCTCTTGACCCAAGAATTGGTTGCAGGGGAAGGCCAATATCTCCAAACCTTGGTCCTTGTACTTCTGATAAATGGCTTCAAGGCCTTCGTACTGTGGGGTCAAGCCGCATTTGCTGGCCACGTTGACGATAAGCAGCACTTTGCCTTTGTAGTTGGCCAAGGATACATCGCTTCCGTCCATGTCTTTGACGGTGATGTCATAGATGCCACTGGTCTGCTCGACCACAGGTTCAGGTTCAGCCGCAACTTGCGTGGTCTTGTTGTTCTTGTTGTTGCAGCCCGTGGCCATCAACAGTGCCACTGCCGCGAGAAAGATTAGTTTTTTCATATTGAATTAGGATTATGTTATTATGGTTATTTCAGCACTTTTAATACCTGCTTCCGTGAGGCCATGCCATCCGTCAGCTTCGTGATGTGGTTGACTAAAAACTCCAGCGACTCCTCTGGGGTGTGGTCGGTGTGGAGTGTGGTGAAGTCTTCGAAGAGCGACTCGGGCGTGCAGAAATACGACACCTGCCAGCCGTTGTAAACCTGTTCGGGCCCTCGATACACCCGCTCGATGGCTCCCGTGACGACGCGGCACTGTTGCATCAGCTTGCCTATAGCCGCATCGGCTTGGCCTTTCTTCACGCCAAGCAAGGCGCGCACCTCCTTGATGGTGATGCTGCCTTGCTTTTCGAGATACTCCATGATGCGCTCGAACTTCCCGTAAGCGATGCCGCCGTTTTGCAGGCAGTCGATCTTCCAGTCCCACGGCCCGAGTGAGTCCTCCTCGCCGTCAAACCAAAACCCAGGCTGGGTGAGTTCCTTGATGGAATAGCCCAGGATGGCGCTGGTGAAAAACGGGACGATGCCCAACTCGCAAATGGCTCGTTCCATCGTCTCTGGACTGGATATTTGAAGGTCGGTCATAACCACATCACGCCTTATTGAACTTCTCCTTGCCTTGCTTGCAGCGCGGGCATTTCCAGTCGTCGGGCAGGTCTTCGAAGGCCACGCCATCGTGCTCAGCGGGGTCATAGACATAACCACAGATGGAGCAGATGTACTTACCAGAGGCCTCTTTCTTTGTAAAGTTCACTTCGGCAAGGACAGTCGGCACAGGGTGGTCGAGGTCCATCACGCGTTTGGCTTCCAAGTTCTCATAACCTTGTGGCGAGTGGGTAGAGAGATAGATTGTGGGGTTATTGCGCACGAACTCGCGCACGCGGTCCAGGGTCTCGCGGGCTGCGGACAGGTCATCGTATACCACCGAAAGTTTGTTCTCATAAAGGGCCTCGTCCACGTAGGTGATGTCGCCTTGGAACATATAGTACAGGCCTTCGTTCTCGGCAATCACGAGGCTGTTTCCGTTGGTGTGACCCTTGGCCTTGATGAACCACACGCCGTCACAGATCTTTTGGCTGTCGGGGAAGTTGTGATATGCCCCATCGGTAAAGCTCACTGGCAAAAGGTTGGGTAAGCCCTGCAACTCGGCTGCCTGCATTTCTTCTGCATTCACATAGATCTTCGCATTCGGGAACGAACGGAGTTCACCGCTATGGTCAGCGTGCTTATGCGTGAGCAGGATTTTGGTCACTTGTTCAGGCTTGTAACCCAAAGCGGCCAAGGCGTCCATATAGCTGCAGATGTCCTTGCCGGTGAAAGCAAGCGAGTTCTCGTCGGGGTTTTCCTCCGGTGTGCCAGCGGGAAGTCCCGTATCCACCAAAATCACCTCCGCACCCATGTCAATCACATAGTTCTGCAAGCTACCGCGATAGCGGATGTCGCGGTCAAACTTATCGGGCCCTTCTTCGCCTCCAAAGGCAAAGGGCTGGGTATAGAACCCATCTTTTCTGAATTTTACTGCTTTGATGTCCATAAATGTAGAATTAATGTTAACCAATAGTTTTTTGAATTGTCCGATTATCGGACAACTAATGTCTTTAGGACAAAATTATCATTTTATTCATAATCAGGTTA
>CACZNA010000070.1:0-20990 GCA_902782455.1 uncultured Bacteroidia bacterium
ATGTAGTCGGCCACGATCTTGGTGTTGCCGACCTCGATGTTGCCCACGCTGTAGTTGTCGCCCGCATGGGAGAAGAAAATGACGATGGATTTGCTCATGTTGTTCTTATTTGATGATTTAACTTCTTGTTTGTTTTGTGCATTGCAGCCAGTGGCCATGATAAGGGCGAGGGCTGCGGTAATGATGGATTTGATTTTCATTGTTTGTCTGTTTATTATGTTTTTTTAGAATTTACCGAAATGTGTTCGTTTTTTGACGTTCATCTCCTGCTCGGTATGCGCTGGCTTCGATTCGGCAGGATGGCCCAACGCCACAACGCACAGCACTTCATAACGTGAGGGTATGCCGAGTATTTCTTTAATCTCGTTGCTGGCCGACAGCCGTTGTCCGTCGCGCAAGCGAATTTGGTTCCAGCAGGCTCCGATGCCTTTCTGTTCTGCAGCCAACAGAATATAACCCGCAGCCACAGATGCATCCTCCGCCCATAACTCGCCTTTACTGGTATCAGCAATGACAATGATGGCGGCAGCGGCATCATTCACTGACGGCGCACCAATGCGTTTGGCACTGGCTACAGCCTTAAGTGTTTTCGAGTCTTCCACCACAACGAATTCCACGGGATTCTGCCCATACGATGATGGTGCAAAGGCTCCTGCTTTCACGATGTACTCCAGCGTTTGGCGGTCAATTTTCTCGTCGGTATATCGGCGGATGGAGCGACGGCTTTCTATGACTTGCATAAGTGAGTCTGGCTCTTGTGTAACTGGTTTTGATTCGGCGTAAGTTGTAGTCCCCATAATTATTGCAATTGTGCATAAAAGCATATTCAACGTTTTCATTTTAAGTATAATTCTTAGTTGTCAATCTTTCTGATTACCTTAGCAGGATTCCCACCCACAATTGTGTTTGGCGCAACATCCTTGGTGACAACGGCACCAGCGGCCACGACGGCATTCTTTCCGACGGTCACGCCAGGCAAAATGGTGGCACCAGCACCAATCCAAGCGTTTTCGCGGATGTGGACGGGCTTGCAGAGCAGAATCTGACGGTCGTAGAGGTCGTGGTTATTGGAGATGAGTTGCGCATTAGCGGCAATCATTGCGTTGTCATCGATGGTGATGCCACCGCGAGCCATCATCAGGCAGTTGTTCATGATCATCACGTTTTTCCCGATGTGTACACGGTCGAAACAGACGCCAGTGAGGCCTGGCATCACCCAGCCGCCTTCACCGAGGTTATCGCCGAAGAGCTCGCGCACGAGGGCATTGTACTCATCGGTGTAAGGCATCGTGTGGTTCAGTTTGAAAAGGACTTGTGCTTGGCGCACGCCTTCCGCATGTTCTTCGGCTGTGGTCAGCCTGGGGTCAACTCTTTGTTCTTGCATCGTTGTCAGGTTTTGAATTACGGTGCAAAATTACATCGACTTAACGATATATATGTTTCACAAAAAGCACCACTATTTTCACAATTTCCACAATATTTTGCGCTAACGAGAGAAATAATTCGTAATTTTGCGCCATGAAGATTGATTTTCAGTACGCTACGGATTTCCTCGGAATGAATGACCCCAAATTGAGTCACACTTGTATGCACCTGCTGTGTACAGAAGGTGAAGGTAGTTTTGTGTTCAACGGACATTGCTATCATTTGGCAAAAAACGATTTGGTGGTGATGACAAATCCGAACCGCGCCAAAAACCTCGCTGCCGCTCCAGGAATGAAGGTGGAGTGGTTTGCCGCCGACTACAAGTTCCTGCAAAACCTGTTGCCGTCGAACAACTATAGCATTGGAGGGAGCATCTCGCTCAACCAAGACCCTATCATCAAACTCACCGATGAGCAGGCCACAGGCATCAGTCGCACCGAGCGCGAAGTGAGCTACTATGCCGAGCGGCTGAACGTCTCGCCGAAATACCTCTCCGCCACAGTTAAACGTGTGACGGGCCACAGCGTCAGCAGTTACATCAACCGTGCCACCGTGCCCATCCTGAAAGGTTTATTGGACGACGAGCGCCTCTCGCTTACCCAAATCGCCGACCGCATGAACTTCACCTCGTTGAGTTATTTCAGTCGCTATTGCACCAAGCACCTTGGGCAGTCGCCCAGCGAATATAGGCGGAGCCTGCAACCTAAGTCTATTTCGCCAAGAAAGGATACTTCTTCTTGATGTTGTCGGCAAGGAACTGTGCCACCGCGTCAGTGGGCATGTTGGTGACGTTAAGGACGAAGTCATAGTTGCGGGCATCGTAGCGCGAGGTTTCGGCGACAGTTTTGACGAATGTGTCGCGAGCCTTGTCGGTTTCGTCGATGACCTTGGCAGCCTTTTCGGGGCTGAGGTTTTGCTTGGCGGCGATGCGGGCGATACGCGCGTCACGGTCGGCCATGATGAACAGATGCAACGCATTGGGATTGTCGCGGAAGATGTGGAAACCCGCACGGCCCACGATGATGCAGCTCTCCTGTTCGGCCAATTCGCGCAGCAGGCGAGCCTCGGCATAATAAAGGGACAATGGCGTGGCCTCTGGATAGTAAACATCCGGATGGCTGGTCGTATCAAACTGGCGATAAAAGTAACAGAAGTCATTCCACCAACTGGTTTTTTGCGCCTTAACACGGTCCATGTTTTCAAGGGTCATTTTAAAATGATCGGCAACGCTTTGCAATATGGCGCGACCATAAACCTTGAGCCCCAATTTTTCTCCCAGCAGACGGGCAATCTCGCCACCTCCGCTGCCGCACTCGCGGTTGATAGTGATGATAATCTTTTGGTTCTCCATAGTATTATCCTTTTGCAATTAAAACAAAGACAGGACTACGATTGCCGCAAATTAATCAATGCTGACAATAGTGTATTTCCTCGTTCCCAATCCGATGGCTTCGGCGTGCTCGATGGTGTGGGTGCCGTGCTGCTTGTTGATGCGGCTGAGCAGGTCGGTGGGGTCGTTGGTGGCGGTCACCTCTTGGTTGTTGATGATATCGACACAGGCTTGGTCTAGGGCTACGGGGTCGGTGCTGGCGAGGATGCCGTAGTCTTCAAGCTTCACGGGGGCGGGATGATCGACGCAGTCGCAGTCGATGCTCATATTGTTCATCACATTGATATAGATGATGCCCTGTCTCTTTTGGAAGTAGTTCGTCACCGCTTGGGCTGCCGCTGCCATACTTTCAAGGAAGCCGTCTTGGTCGCCGATGAATTCGGGCGTCCAAAGTTTAGCCATATCGAGTTTCTCCATTTTTCCCGAAGAGTGGATATAAGCCTTGCCGTTGCTGCTGGCGCAACCGATGCTGAGGTTCTTCAACGCACCGCCGTAACCGCCCATCGGGTGACCCTTGAAGTGGTTGAGGGCAATCATAAAGTCGTAGTTGGCGATATGGCCGCCCACGATGTCAAACTTGATGTGCCTTTGGTCCTTCACGGGGATGCGGATTTCGTCGTACTCATCCATAATGTCCACAGGGAAGTAGTCGGTGAAACCGTGCCTGCGAATGACTTCCCAGTGGACTGCCGAGTTGTTGCGCTCGTCCTTCTCGTCGCCGGGGCCGTTGCCGTAGGCGGTGTTGCACTCCACGATGGTGCCGTCCACCTCGTGAACGAGGTCTTTGATGAGTTCGGGCTTCAGGTAGTTGGGGTTGCTGCCCTCGCCGGTCGAGATTTTCACGGCCACGCGGCCTTTGGCTTCCACGCCCAAAGCCTTGTAGATGTCCACCAAAGCCTCGGGGCTGATGTTGCGCGTCAGATAGACTTTTGCTGTGTTTTCCATATTCGTATTAGTTTGATTGTTTTGATTGTCTTCAGGTTGGTTGTTTGTGCAGGCGGCAAAGGCCAAAGCGCACAAAAGGGTTGTTGCTATTTTCTTCATTTTGTTTATTGTTTATGTATTTCATTCTTTTTCAATTAGTTCCCAATGGCCAGTCTTATCGGATCCAACCCATTTGATAAGGTTTTTCTCCACCAATCCAGCCAATTCCCGTTGGATGGTTTTTCTGTTCACTCCCAAACGTTCAGATAGATATTTGGTATTTACTGGGACATTTACTGCGACATTTGCTGCGACATTTGCTGCGACATTTTCAATTTCTTTTATTATAAGCAATTGTCTTTCAGTTAATTGTATTAAATTTTTCTCGCTGTTTTCTAGGACATTTTCTAGGACATTTACTGGGACATTTACTGGGACATTTACTGGGACATTTACCTCTCCATCCTCTGAGTTTGAAGGCAGCCAAGCATACGGGATTACCACTCGAATGAAATTGTCCATAAACACAAAATTCTCCTCATTGTAAACCTTAAGCACACGTTGCAAACCCGTACCCAACGATTCCACCAAATCCACATCCCTGAAGACCCGCATCAGTTCTTTGTTGCGGGGATTGCTCACGCCGTTAAAGAAATCAGTTTTGCTCATCCCATTGGGCAAAGAGCCAGCCGAAGTGATTTCCAAACGATTAGAAAAAAGTTCAAACTTGGGCGAGACCTCATTGAAATAATCGTTGTGTACGATGGCATTGATGACCAATTCGCGCACAGCACGCTCGTTCCAAAGTGGAGTGTCTGTCCGATAGGGATAGCCAATGCTGCTCTTGACCGTGTTCTCGACTTGCAATCGATTAAGGACTTGATCCGTCGCTTTCAATAACGAACAATAGCCATATTCGTGGTTTTCAATCAATTCGTCTCGGTCCGTGCCCGCATATTTGGCCAATTTGATGGACATACTATTGGTATCAGCCAACAAATAGGCGACATAGTTGTAGCCTCCATTCGCCGTCAACAAGTCAAGGTTTTGGGCAAAACTTTCATTTAAAGTCAGATGTTGACTGTCATAATAGATGTGCAATTGCCGGAATGTCAATTCTTTGTGAGGCGATGGGATGTTTTTCAGCGACAAACGGACTCTCTTGGCATACAAGTCTTCTATTTGCTTCGGTGTCATTGGCTCCGCAGCCGTGCCGACTCGAATGAAACAACCTCGTTCCGACAATCCGAATTTGGTTTTGTAGTAAGGCTTTTCGCTTCCGCTTGCAACGAAAATTTTAATCACGGGGATGTCGTCTATGCGTTCCACCATAACATCAAACAAGCCCATCGGCGAAGGGGAAATTCCGTTGCGTATGCGGTCTTTAATCTTCAGCATATCGCCATCAATGTCTTGTACTCCAATAGGTTTCCCGCTGTCATCAATGCCAATATAAAGCATACCGCCCTCGTGATAATTGAGGAACGCCACAACCTCCCGCTCAATGTCGAGTTCGCGGGTCAGTTCGCGCTTGAATTCTATGCGGTTCGTCTCGGTCATTTTCCCAACAAATGCGTCTGCAAAGATAATTGTTTTTTCCCACTACGCCGAAAAAAATCCCTGAAAACCATAGTTCAAAGATTTCAGGGATTTTTCAAATTAGTCAATGAATCATCCCCGCCAGCGGATTGACATCAATCAGTTTCAACGATTTTACCATCTTGGCCGTGCCTTCCTTATATTTCTTGAAATGTGCGGTCTGGATATGGCTTTGGTAGGCCTCTTGGTCGGCGTAGATTTCGAGGATGTAGATCTTGCAAGGGTCTTCCTTGGCTTGCATCGAGAAGAGGGTCAGCACGCCGGGTTCCACCTTCACAGAAGTTTCGCCGACTTCCTTGGCGAAGGCCAAATAATCTTCCAAAAAATCAGGCACCACTTCAATTTCGGCGAGGCGGACAAGCTTTTCGCCAGCTTTCACTGGTGAGGCAAACTCTTCATCTGTCACTTTTTGGAGCTGAACGGCGTGTTCCTCGCCTGGCACGATGTCTGTCACGGTGAGGCACTCGATGCTGCTTTCAGGGGTGGCACCGTTCCAATGGCGGGTGTTGGGTGCCGTGACAATCACATCGCCTTTGCGGATGAGTTGCTTGTCTTTCCCTTCCTCTTGGTAATAGCCTTCGCCATCAAGCACCATCAGCACTTGGGTGGCGTTGGGGTGGTAATGCCACGAGTTGCGGCTGCCCTTTTCGAAAAGGAAATTGGTGGTCATCTGGTGCTCACTGTGACTGACAACAGAGATGTGGACCGTACCCGTATTAAACTCCTCAGGAGCAAGATGTTGTGCTGGAAAAATGGTTTGTTGTGCCATTGTAGTCAAGGATATAAGGAAAACACCGAATAAAAAGGCTAATTTCTTCATTGATGGAATAGTTTTAATGCGTTTTTGTAAAGGATCATCTCTTTGTAAGGCTCCAAATCGGGCTCATTCGTCAGATATTGCTGCATCCGTTGAAGGCCATTCACGAGCACTTGAGGGGCGACGTAGGGATAGTCGGAGCCATAGAGCAAGTGGTCGGGTGTGGTAATGGTGAGCATCATCCGGATGACCTCGGGACTGTGGGCACCGGCCAAGTCGTAGTAAAGCGAATTCAGATTGGCTTGCCAGTCGATTTCGCCCACCATCTTGTTGGCTTGCATCACAGCGGTCAGCGACTTCATGCGAGGGACAGCCAAAGGCAGGTAGGCTCCGCAATGGGGCACGACCATCTTCACTTGAGGATAACGAGCCAACACATTGCGACTGATCATATTGGCAACAGCGCGAGTGGTTTCCGACAGGTATTCCTGCATGGCTAATGGCGTCTGCTGCATCACCTGCCGGTTGACCGGCTCAGGACGATGTGGATGCAGGATAACCACGGCTCCGCGCTCGTTGAGCACGGAAAAGAGCGTATCAAGCTCCGGCACACCGAGATACTGACCATTGACATTGGTTGCCAATTTTATGCCATCGGCTTTCAGCGTGTCGAGGGCGTAAACGGCTTCGCGAATGGCAGCATCGACATCGGGTAGGGGCAGAGCGGCACAAAACATGAAACTGTCTGGATAGCGTGCCTTGAGTGCAGCGCACTCTTCATTGTAACTACGGCACACCGCCGCCGAAGCCTCCGCATCGCCAAACCAAGGTTGCGGTGCGGGCATAGTCAGCACAGCGGTCTGTATGCCAGCCTTGTCCATAAAGGCGATATGTTGTTCCGCATACCAAGCAGGGATGGGGAAACCTTCGTCCATCTCGGCGCCATTGGCCTTGATGTAATCGAGATAACCTTTGGTGATGGCATGGCTGTGGAGGTCGATTTGGGCCGAAACGTTTAATGCGATTGCTGTCATAATGGTGATTATCAAGATTTTTCTCATAGTTTGAATCTCGGTTGTGTCTTTTGCAAAGATAATAAAAATAAGATTGCGCCCCAAGCCCAAGTGCCCAATGCGATTTTCGTTTCTTTCATCTTATTATTGGTTGATTATGATTTACGCAGCAAAAGTAGAACAACCAACACGAAAACGGGTTATATGAATTACGGATAAAACAACTGATTTTTCGGAAAGTGATTTTTCTTATTTTTGCAGCCATGAAACAGCAAATGTTGAAAGTTCACTGCGTCAATGATTATGCGCGTTATATCGGTGCGCCCGAGTTGCATCCTTTGGTCAGCGTCATCCACTACGATGAGTTGGAGCATTGCCGCCACAGCCTGAACAACTATGAATGTCTATGGCATTTTCATCGCAGATGAGTTTTTGGAAAACCTTACATACGGCCTGTTGCGCTACGACCTACACCAACATGCCATCATGTGCGTCTCGCCCGGACAAATCGGAGGCAAGAGCGACATAGGTGAGGAAATCCAGACCAAAGGCTGGGCTTTGCTGTTCGACCCTGAACTAATCCGAGGCACAGAACTCGGACGAAGGATGTCGCAATACACTTATTTTTCATATAACACCAACGAGGCCTTGCTGACCAACGAAGCGCAACGGCAAATCATTGTAGGCTTTTTGGAACTAATCCGTCAGGAACTGCAAAACGGCACGAAAGATGAACATACGCAGCATATTCTGGTGCATTACATCGGCTTGGTTTTGGAGCACATTGCACGATTTTATGCCCAACAGTTGTCCACCTCGTTGCCGACCTATTCCGATTTGCTGAACCGCTTCGAGAACCTCCTCGTACGCTATTACGACGAAGGCAAACAACTCCAACTGGGAATTCCGTCGGTGAAGTATTGCGCACAGGAATTGTTCCTTTCGCCAAACTACTTCGGCGACCTCATCCACGAGCTGACTGGCGAGACTGCCACGACTGCCATCCGTAATTTCGTCATGCAGCGTGCCCGTGACATGCTCATCAGCGGCAAGACCGTCACCGAGACCGCCGATGAGCTGGGCTTTAAATATTCGGCGCATTTCACGCAGATGTTCAAGAAACACTTTGGAATGCCGCCGAGCAAATACATTTCTTAAGATTTATACATTCATCACTTCAGTTTCAAACCGTCCTTAAAGGCCTCACCAACGCGCTTCGAGACTTGATAATAGCCGTGCGTGTAAGGATCGAAAGTGATGGCTTGCAGGGCTTCCACGTCCACTTTGCTGTCTTTCATCTTGCTGGCCTCGACGGAGGTTTGCAACACCTTGCCGATGACGCCAAGGCCAGTGTCGTCGCTTTGGTATTCGATGAACTCACACTCCATAGCGATGGGCAACTCATTGATGATGGGAGCGTCCACCAATGAGGATTTGGTCGCGGTGAGGCCGCTCTTGGCGAACTTGTCCTTTTCGGTCTTGCCCGACACGACGCCGAAATAGTCGGCCTCCACCACATGGGCTGCATCGGCGATATGGACGACAAAGCCCTTGCGTTGCTTGATGTTCTCCACGGTCTTGTGGGTTTCGGTCAGGTTGAGGGCCACGCGGTCGCGGTCGAGCATAGTGCCCCAAGCGGCGTTCATCACGTCGATGGTGCCGTCTTCGTTGTAGGTAGCCACGAGCAAAACGGGCATCGGGAAGATGGCTTCGGTTACTTTAATGGGTTGTTTCATAATAAGTTAAATTTATTTACATTTGTTCATTCTGTTCTTCAATCCATTCTTTCAGTTTCTGTTGGAGGATTTTTTTGTCCGGTAGATACAAGGCGTATTGTTGGGCATAGATGTTGGCGTTTTCAGGAAGGGTCAGTTCCACCAAAGCGTCATTTTTGCGCTCGCACAACAATATCCCGATGGTGGGCTTTTCAAAATCCTGCCTGATGTAACGGTCGTAATAATTGACATACATTTGCATCTGTCCAAGGTCTTGGTGCGTAAGGTCGTCCATCTTCAAGTCAATCAGTACATAGCATTGTAACAGTCTGTTGTACAAGACCAAATCGATGTAAAAATAGCGTTCCTCAAAAGTGAAGCGTTTTTGGCGGGCCTCAAACAAAAAGCCCTTTCCCATCTCCAGCAAAAACTGCTGCAATTTGCTGATAATCGCATTTTCAAGGATTGTCTCGGAATACGAGGCATCAGGTTTCAACCCCAAAAACTCAAGCGACACTGGGTCTTTCAGAATATCGGTGGGCTGTGTGACGGTTTGCCCCTCAATGGCAAGTTTCATCACGCCGTCCTTGTCACGACTCAAAGCTAATCGTTCATACAGGCTGCTGCCAATTTGTCGCTGGAGTTCGCGCTTGCTCCATTGTTGTTTTTTGGCTTCAATCTCATAAAACTTTCGGGCATCAGGATTCTCCACACGCATCAGAATCTGGTAGTGAGTCCAAGGCAAAATGAAATCTGGTAACCGCTGGTTACGATTTTTGTCTTGGATTTCGTAACCGCTGGTTACGGAATCTGAATACACCACATAAAACTTCCGCATCAATGTCAGATTCTCCACCGACCATCCTTTCCCCAACCGTTCTGTCAATCTTTCAGATACTCCTTGGAGAATTTTCTTTCCGTAGGCGGCTCTGTAATTGCCATCCTGTTCATCTTCAATAATATATCTCCCCACTTCGTAATGAGAATAAACCACGGCCCAATTCACGGTAGTGGCAACCTTATTGCGGGCATCAACGACAAGCCGCTCAATTTTGGTTGAAAGGTTTTCAATCCGTTGAATGTCGGTTAGTGCTATGTCGTGAGATGTTGTCATTCAATCTGCAAAAGTAAGCATTTTTCCCACTATGCCGACAAAAAAACTGATACCTATGGTTCGCAAATTTCTGTGAATCATTTCAACGCCTGTTCCAACGCCCTTTCAAAAAGCCCGCGTTCAACAATGCGGTAATGTGGGTGATACGCCTCGTTGTAAGGGCGACTGTGGTGTACGGCTTGGTCGTTTCGGGCGGCTTCGGTCAGCAGGGGAAGGTCGGTCTCAAAGCCTTCTAATTCAATCTTATTCGCTTGGATGATACTGACTATAGTTTCCCATTTATCCATCCAACTGACGGTCGGCTCCTGCCACAAATTGGCACTTCTGACGAAGGCATCCAAGAGTTGTTCGGCGGTAATCAGGCTGTCGGCAATGGCAGAGAGGTACACACGGACGTAATCGCCTTGGCTGCCCGTAGGCTCAAAGTAAGGCGATTGGGTTTTGCCCATTTCCGAGAGTTCGCGCATCAGATAGCGTCGCGCCGAGGCCGTGTCGCTGATGATATGGCCCGGACCGAAATGCTCTTGGTAGAAACTCTTGTAGATGTCCTGAGAGGCTGAACGAACAGGTCAAGGCCAATATCAATAAGAGATTTCTAATCATCAAGAATTTCAGAATTTGAGAATTTCTATTTCGCTGATTATTTGAATTTTATCGAATTTGAGACTATAATTGCAAGCAATTATTAAAAGTTGTCTTTAACAGTTTTCTCATCACGCCTTAATGATTGTTTCCGCCATCCGTCGGCCAGCATCGAAGGCCTTTTGCAGGTCTTCTTCCCAGTGCTCCTCGCGGTATTTGCGTTTGGCTTCCTCCGAAAATCCTCCCAACTCGAAATTGGCGTAGTTCTTCACTTGGTAGGTGTTGTTGGCAAACAGTTTCTCCGGTTGTCCGAGGGCTTTGGCGATGCAAGGCTCCATCGAGCCGTAGCCGTTGCAGTTGCTGCCTCCCACACCACCGTTTTGCGTCTCCACCAACACTACGGGCATCCGCTTCGAGGCGGTGATGCTGTAGTCGTTATAGGAGAGCCAAGGGAAGGCCAAGCGCTCCAAAAAAGCCCGCATCTGGCCAGTAATCTCGCCGAAATAGTTAGGCGAGCCTAATACCAATCCATCGGCTTGCGCAATCTCCTCCAAGACAGGAGTCAAGGCATCTTTGTATTTGCACACTTGCGAGGCTTTGCCTTTGATTTTGCAGGCCATGCACGACATGCAGCCTTTGTAGTCGAGGGCATAGAGGCGTATGGTCTTCACCTCGATTTCGTTGCTGACGGAACTGGCTCCTTCAGCGAATTTCTTGAGCATAGAGGCCGTGTTGAACGTTGCACGCGGGCCTCCGTCGATGATGATGATTTTTTTCATTTATGATGTGGTATTTGTGAAAATGCAAAGATAGGGAATTTCGTCGAAATTGGTATATTTGCGGCGACAAAAAAACTAAACCATGCCATGAAAAAGATTCTTGTTTTCTTGTTCTTTTTGCTTCTCATGCAACATGTTAGTGCACAAGAGCTTCCGCATTTGGAACCTGTGACGATTACGGAGATGGTGCCCGTGGAAATCGATTTTGAATTGGAGCGCCAGCAATCCAGTGGTTTTATTCGTGTTGACACGACCAAAAGATTCACGGAATGTCGAAACGCTGAAGGGACGGTTGGCTATTTGATTGAGGCGAAAGATTGTGTGTTTTTAGTTGGGATATTGTTGGGGCATCAATTTGAGGACTGCTGCGAGGTTGGGCTTCAAGATGTGCAACGTGCGGAAACCATGTTGGCCAAAGTCTTGGACAGGCGCGCCGATTCTGTGCAAATCATCCAAAGGGCTTTCACCGCTCCTTACTTTTATCAATATATTCGGCAGTATGTCTTTTATCTCAATCCGGAAGGCGACACCTGCGTACATATCAATTGCATACACAATAGTGAAGTGATGCCTGAAGATAAAGAATTTTTCCCATTCCGACTTCGTCCTGATCTTAACTATATGACAGTTTTTGACGGAGATGACAACTTTTGGAATGCCGATCTGAATCTCACCAGAGGCAAATTGCTTACTTATGATGTCAATGGTCCAACCATCCATTATGTGGACGGGCGTAACAACGAGCCTCGTGGGCTTTATCAGAAGACGTTGTTTCAAATATGGTGGCCTATACAAGAGCCATATAGTTTTGAACAATTGCCGACTGCTGTGAAGGAAGCAGCACTGTCGCAGATAGATAAAACCGAAATCACCGAATGCGTGTATTTTTCCACGAAGTATATTTGGGCGTATCGCGAGAAAAAGGATGGCAGTGGGGTTTCAAAACGAAAAAGGTATAAAAAAGGCGATTATTACAAAATATATTCCGACACTATCTGTCGTGGATTCGATGCCAAAGGACGGATGGTATATATTGGAAATGTAAAGTATTTAGGTCGCCTTGACCCGATATACTTGAATCGTATCGACGGAATAGATATGATGATGGCTGCCATAGAGCGGGATATGTCGGCACGAGGCCGCAACTTCGGAAAGTATGGTTACATCCAATGGGTGGAGCAGGTCGACGACCGTTACGTTATTGCAGTTGTCTATAATCCCCCAATCTCCGCTGATTTCTTTTGTGCCTATTATACTCTTGACAGTAAAGGCCAGGTGGAGGGGGTTACGTTACATCAAAGGTGAATGTATCTCAAATATCGTTCTCAATCATCTTAATAACCCTTGCTGGCACACCACCAACCAAAGTGTTATGGCTTAGTAGTATAAAGCAATCAAACAGAACTCAATAAAATTCGTTTAATTCGAGCAATTAACTACGTTGAATTTTCAATTTCGCCGTTTTTTTAATCATCAATACTCACAATGGTATATTTCCGCGTCCCAAGTCCGATCTGTTCGGCGTATTCCACGGTATGGGTGCCGTGTTTCTTGTTGATGCGGTCTTGCAGCGGCTTGGCGTCGTCGCCCTTGCTGCTGATATGGTTGAACACGAGGTCGAGGCAGGCTTGGTCGAGGGCCACAGGGTCGGTGGAGGCCAAAATGCCGATGTCCTTGATGCGCGGTGCGGCAGGATGACCGTCGCAATCGCAGTCTACCGACATATTGTTCATCACATTGATGTACACAATGTCCTTGCCATCCTGCTTGAAATAGTCGTGTACGGTCTGTGCCGCCGCTGCCATCGACTCAAGGAAAGCATCTTGGTTGGCAATCGTCCAATGCGTCTGGCTTTTGCCTGCGGAATGGATGTAGAGTTTTCCGGCACTCGATGCCACACCAATCGACTGGTTCTTCAACACGCCGCCGAAGCCGCCCATGGCGTGACCTTTGAAATGTGCCAGATTAATCATAAAGTCGTAGTTCTGCAAGTGCGAGCCAACGATGTCGTATTGCAGGTGCTTGGTGTCCTTGACGGGCAGCTGCATTTCGCCCTCCTCGTCCATGATGTCGACGGTGGCGATGTCGTTGTAGCCGCGTTCAGCAATAGCCCTACGATGCTTTTCGGTGTTGCCACGGTTGCCGCCGTAGGCCGTGTTGCACTCCACGAGGGTTCCATTCACTTTTTGCACTAAGTTTTTAATCAATTCGGGGCGAAGGTGGTTGCTTTTCTGCGATTCGCCGGTGGAGATTTTCACCGCCACGCGACCCTGAGCCTCCACGCCCAAGGCTTCATAGATGCGCACCAACCCTTCCGGGCTGATGTCGGTGGTCATATAAACCGTTGCGGCCTCACCTTCAGTCGTGGGCGGGGCGGGTTGATGTGTTTGTGCTTGGCACGAAGCCATTCCCAAAATGCAAATTAATGCCATGATAATAGATGTTTTAGTCATTTTATTGTTGTTTTAATTGTCGTTCACAAAAAGTTACATGTATCGTGTCGCCAAAACTCTTGCCCATCTGTTTGCGGATGTCTTTCCGCAGGCCAATGATGAAGCAAGGCGTCCCCATCTTGACGATTTGGCCGTCGTAAGGCACGCCGTCAAAGGTGGCGTGAACCGCCAAGCGTCCTTTTCCGAAGATTGCCTTGATGTCGAAAGGCACCTCGACGTATGCGGCATCCATATCCTCGTTTTGCAGGATGATGGCATCGAATTCATACAGCGCATCATTGGCGACATTGGGATTTTCTGTGGGTTTGTTGTTCATGGAATTATGAGATTTCGTCTTTTATGATTCCTTTTTATAGCATACTATCAATAAACTGCCGAAAATGCAGTATCTGCGCACTGCGCGAAGGGTTGAAAAGCAAATGTTCGAAGTCTTTCTGCTTCTGCACGAGGTCAACAGTGTCAAGTTTGTCGTTTAAGGCTTTTTTCAATGTTTCAGGGTCGCCAATTCCGCAACGTTGACAGAGGAAATCGTAGTCGGGTTGGACTTGTTGCCAAAGGAAGATGGTGTCGTAGAAGTCGCGGCCTTTAGCGCGAGCCAGCAGCGCAGCAAGTTTCATAGAAAGCATGGTGCTTTTGGAAGGGACGGTCACGGGAAAGAAGAAACCATTGCGGCTGACCATCGCGGTTTGTGGGGTATAAACCACGCCTTGGTCTTGGGCTTCAATCTTCATCAAAAACCTTTCCTCCCGATGGCCGGTAAGATTCATATCGAAAAGCAGTTCCGGGAAATAGATATTGCGGCGGTAGGCCGTCAGTCGGGGATTTTCCTTGTCGCGTAATTCCACTTGCAAACCATTGAGGCGCAGATATTCAACAAGCGCATCAGTCATTGAAATAAACTCTTCCGCGTTCAGTTGCTTGCAGTCGAAATCCAAGTCTTCGGAGAAACGGTCAAGCCCAAGGATAAGGCGCAGGTTGGTACCACCGATAAACACTATTTTTGGCGCGTAGGGCGATTGCGACAGGTGTTCCAAAGCCAATAACTCAATGTACTCTTTCAGGATATGCTTGTGGAATGACGCATTAGCCGCGATTTGTGGTGGATAATAAGCCAATATGGACTGCAAGTCAATCATTCGGAATAGGTTTTAATCAATAGTTTCATACGTTCTTGTAACGCCTTGTTGCCGCTTTGTTCGGCAATCTTCATCAAACGTTTTTTGTCGAGGTCCTCCCGCATCCACCACTCATCGAAACGTAGTTCAAGCAGGGCTTCAGTGGTATTATATTGTGGGTAGAGATATAGCAGGTCAACGATGGCTTTCTCTGGATAGGCAAGCAGGTAACTGCCCTGCGGCGATAGGGGCATTTGGCGGAAACCGAAGAAAAGCGCGGGCTTTACCGTTTGGTAGCTGAAATGGCCGAAGTCGTTGCTGTAGGACGTGGTTCGGTTGGAGGTGACACAGGTGATGTCGGTCACCATTTCGGGAATGATGCCGTAGAACGACAAGGCGTAATGCAGACTGATATACGACGGTGTGTAGATGTGTTGTCCCACATAACGCGCCATCTCAGGGTTGCCCTTCAAGTCGCTGAAAGCATACCAATCTTGCCGCAGTTTCGAAAGATAGCCCCGCTTCACCCAACGTGTGAGATTGCTTCTGTCGAACTTCGGGTTCCACGCACGGATTTGATAGACATTGAAGCATCCAATCCTGTGCCACTGTTCACTAAACTCCAAATAGGTCATCTCGTTTTATTCAAAAGACGCTGCAAAAATACAACTTTTCTTGAATAAAAACACTATTTATGGTTTTTCTGATGCGTCTTCAGCAACTTCACCGCTTGCCCGTATGGACTTGAGGTGACGCTCACGAAGTAGGCAGCCATATCAGTGGTGTAGGTGTTTTTGTAGTAGCCTTTGGTGAAGAGTTCCTCCTCGGTGAAGCTCTCGGCGAGGCGGAGCATCTCCTTATGGGTCTCGTGCAGCAGCCGTTTGGCTTCCTCCAAAGGTGTGTTTTGGTGCTTCTCCACCAGCATCTTGTCCATCTCGTGGTAGTTCTTGCGGTACTCGTCGGGCAGGTAGTCACGCGGGTGACCTTCGCGGATGTTGTTCACAAACTCGCGCATCAGCACCTGCCATTCGTAGAGGTGAATCAGAAGGTCGCGGAGGCAGCGGTCGTATTGCCAGCGCACACCGCATTTCTTCGGGTCGGCGGCGAAGTCAAAGGGGACCGATATGGCTTCTTCGCTCATCTTGGCAATTTGCTCATTCAGTTTGGCATAGCCGTCGGCCATGGCGGCTACGAGTTCTTGTTTGTTGGTTGGATTGGGCATAGTATTCTGAATTTTGGATGCAAAAGTAAACATTTTTGCAAGCGCAATGCAAAAACAAACGAATTAGCTATGATATTATGAAATCCTTGTGGCGACTTTGCTTTGAGCAGGAATCACACCAAATCGCGAATCGTTTTGCCGACATTGGTGAGATGGTCGCCGATACGCTCTGAGTTTTGCGCCAACGAGAGGTATTCCGCCCCGACCGAAGGCGTACACACCCCGCGCACAAGCCGCTCGATGTGGTTCTTCTCCATAAGGTCAGTATAATCATCTATCTCATCCTCAATGCGATTGGCACGGTCGAGGGCTTCAAGGTCGAGTTTGTGATAGGCCTGCATGGTTTCCTTGTACAAACCGAGAATCAGCTGCTCCATCTTCAGGATTTCAGCGATGGCGTCCGCCGAGAAAGTGGCGTTTTGCTCCTTGAGCGCGTCGGCATATTCGACGATGTTTTCCGCGTAGTCACCGATGCGCTCGAGGTCGCTCACCGTGCGAATCGTCGAAGAAAGATAGCGTTGGTCGAAGCTGTTGAGCCGCTTGCCGGAGAGTTTCACCGTATAGTTCACCAATTCCTTGTTCAGGTAATTGAGCAAGTTTTCCGTCTTTCGGAAGGTTTCTATCTCGCTGTAATCCAATGTTGTGACAATGTGAATCGACCGCTGGAAGTTTTGCAAGGCGAGTTCGGCCATATTCTCGATTTCGGCTTTCAATTGGCGGATGGCGACCACAGGGGTGCGCAACATTTGTTCGTCAAGGAAGCGCAAATGCGGCTCGTCGGTTTTTTCCTTGGGAACCTCTTTCACGATGCGGCAAGCCAAGTTCACCAAGGCGTTGGTCAAAGGCATCGCAACTAACATAGTACAAATGTTGAACACCGTGTGGAACATGGCCAATTGCAGTTGTGGCGCAGCGGGAAACATCCGATTGAACACCTGCCCGAAACTCCAATTGCCGCCCGTCGTCGAGCGAAGCAAAAAACCTATCAGCATAAAAATAACAACGCCCATTACATTGAAAATCAAGTGTATGGTTGCGGTACGCTTGGCGGCTGTGCCACTCGTCACGCCCGCGATGATGGCCACCACGCACGAACCGATGTTGCTGCCCATCGTCAGGTAGATGCCTTGGTCGAGGGTGACCAAGCCCGAAACGACCATCGTGATGGCGATGGAAGTCATCACCGACGAGGACTGGATGATGGCCGTCAGCACCGCGCCGACCAAAACCAACAGCACGGCATTGTTGATGTTGGCCAAGAATTGCCTGACAGACTCCAACGCGGCAAATTCGTCCATCGCGTCCGCCATCATCGAAAGACCGACAAACAACATTCCGAATCCCGTCAGAATGCCGCCTATCTGCTTGGTTGTGTTGTGTTTGCTGAACAAGGTCATAAACGCGCCAATGCCAGCAAAAGCCGCAAAAATGACGGTGGTGGAAATGCTGTTGGTGCCAAACATGCCCAAGGCCACCAATTGCGCCGTGACCGTGGTGCCGATGTTGGCGCCATAGATGATGGTGGCCGCCTGCGCCAGCGACAAGATGCCCACATTGACGAAGCCGATGACCATCACCGTGACGGCGCCGCTGCTTTGGATGGCGGCAGTGCCCACCGTGCCTATGCCTACGCCGAGCCATTTGTTTCGGCCCGTCTTTGAAAACAGTTGTTTCAGCCGTTTCGACGACACCGCTTCGAGGTGGGTGCTCATCATCTGGCAGGCCACGAGAAACACGCCTATGCCCGCCGTCAAGGTCAGGATGGCAATTAAAATGCTTGTAAAGTCCATAATTTATGAATTAAGGTATTGTTGTTTTTTTGACTGAGGAAGGAAGACTGAGGACTAAGGACGGGTTCAATGTCCCACGTCTTGTGTCTTAAAGTCTCGCTTCCAATATGTAAACTAAACTTGCTCAAGTACTTGTCGAAATAAAAAATGGCACAAACCTGAATGAGGTCCATGCCATTATTAATTAGGTCGATATAAGTCGGAATCGGTCGGGGCGCATAGCGACGCACCAATCCCCTGAATTGCTCAGCTGATTGCTTCAATGAGGAAGGTTGCATTGTGCCAAGGACAATGCACACTATCCCATTGGGAATCAATGAGTATTGCCCGAAATTAGCTTCTTCGGCAAAATCGTCTTCCTCACATTCCGATTCGTCGGCCTCCATTTCCACAAGACATTCCGCGACAACGCCTTTCGTTTTTCGTGGCTCGTCGGCGTAATCATCGATGACGAAAGTCACGAAAAACAATCCCAACAGAATGGGAATCAATAATTTTGCGTATTTTCTGAGATGGTCAAACATCGGGTGCAAAATTACACATTGTTTCTGACTTTGCCAAATAAAAACCGCCGCAAAGATCAAGAAAAACCTTGCGGCGGTTGGATTGTTAGAACTTTGTGTTACGCTTCCTCGATAGCACCCACAGGGCAGCCTTCTTTGGCTTCGGCTGCGGAAGCCAATGCCGACTCGGGCACTTCACCATCAATGGCGACAGCCACGTCACCTTGGATGCTGAACACTTCAGGGCAGGTGGACTCGCAAAGGCCGCAACCGATGCAACTGTCATTTACTTTGTACTTCATGATGTTCCTTTCTGTTATTGGTTTATGTGTTGGTTAATCAATCCTTTGATTTTCTCGATGATGGCCTCCACTTCCATCCCCGATTTCTTGCTCATTTCGGCGATGGTAGCCTTGCCCAACATGATTTTGCCAACGGGCGTGTTGAGCATCTTGAACTTTTCGTTCACTTTTGCCATTTCCATCTTCAACCAAGGATATTGGGCGATGAGGTCGGCTAGTTTTGTGTCTTTTGTGATTTCCATATTGTCATCTTTTGCGGCTGCCACGGTGTGACAGCCCTACAACTCTAAACTCTAAACACTCAACTCTAAACTTTAACATCAGGATTTTTCTCCGTGAACTTTTCTTTCAGCACCTCGATGATTTCGGCGCGGCTGTTGCCTTTTTTCTCCATCTGTTTGATGGTCTTGTAGGCTTGAAACAGCGTGGAAGGCCCGATTTCCGAACTGAAATAACCGATGCCTTGGTTCCAAGCCAGCAATTCAAACACATCGTCCAAGGCGGCTGAATCGAGGCCGTGGATGTAGGCCTTCACCAACTCGCGGGTGGCTTGGCGCATACGACCTGCTCCGACGGCATTAGCCAACGAGAGCAACAGACGTGTCTCGTATGGCAGATGACGGCGGCTGTCGTTCCAGGTCAAGTCCCAGAAGTTGACGGCGGTCTGTGCCAAATCATCATCAATCAATGCCATGTTAGTGAGGGCGTAAGGGCGCATCGGGATGTCTTTCTCGGCCTGTTTCATCTGGACGCGGTAGAAGTAAGTGTGGTATTCGGCCTCGGCCAGCTTTTCAGTATAATGCTCGAAACCAAGGTCTTCAAGCACCTCATAAAGCGGAATTGGCTCAAAACTTTGGATGATTTCCATACCTTCGCCGACGGCCATCTTCGCAGCCTGCATTTTCAGTCCCGGGAAAAAGTTACCCTGCACACCGCGCACGTCAATCTTCATGAAATTCACGGTTTTGTCTTTCCAATCGTTGTAACTCATAGTTGTGTCTCTTTTCTTTGGTTTGATGGTACAAAAGTAGTTTCTTCCATTGCGGCAAAGCGTAACAAATGTTACATCAGGCACTTTTTTCCGTATTTTTGCACCAAAATAATATTGTTATGGAAGAACTGAAACGTATCAAACTCTTTGCAGGATGCAGCTATGAATCCTTGGAGCGTCTGCTCGAAAGTCCTTGTCGCCGACAGGACTATCCCGTTGGAAGGCGGATGCTCAACCCAGGTGACCCTTGCCGTGCGCTGATGGTACTTGTCGAAGGTCAAGCCGAGGCACGAATGATGGGTGAGGAAGGCCGTGAGGTGCTCGTCGACCATCTGAAAGCCCCTATGTTGCTGGCTCCAGCGTTTTTGTTTGCCAACAATAATGTCGTCCCTGTGGAAGTCACCGCCCTCACTGATTGCGTAGTGTGGCATATCAACCGTGAGGCTTTCTTCGAGTTTATGCAGCAGGAGCCGACCGTATTGCGTTCCTTCCTTGAAGTCCTCTCCGAGCGAGGCCGTTTCCTGAGTCGAAAGATGCGCACCTTCGCCGTCAATAGTCTTCGCAACCGCGTCATCGAATACCTCGAAGCCAACGGCAGCATCACTTCCGTGGCTGACGCTGCCCAAGAACTTGGCGTGACAAGGCCCTCACTCAGCCGCGTGCTTTCGGAAATGATGAGCGAGGGAGTGATTGTTAAGGATGGAAAAGGGTATGGGAAACGGTAGGTTGTGAAAAACCAAAAAAGTTGTACCTTTGCCGATATTTTCAATCCTTTTATGGCTGAAAACCAGAACATAGAATACAAGGAATCGTGGCGGACGGAGTACCTGAAGTGGCTCTGCGGCTTTGCCAATGCGCAAGGCGGGACAATCTATGTCGGGGTCAACGACAAGGGCGAGGTGGTCGGTCTGCCCAATGCGAAAAAGTTGATGGAAGACATCCCGAACCAAGTGCAAGCTGGATTGGGCATTATGCCCGATGTCAGTCTTTTGGAGAAGGACGGAAAGGATTATATCTCGATAAAAGTGGAGCCAAGTGCCTTCCCCGTCAGCTATCACGGCGAGTTCCATTACCGTAGCGGCAGCACCAAGCAGTTGCTGACAGGAAACGCCCTTTCAGCATTCATTATGCGCAGGACGGGCTTCCGTTGGGAGGATGTCACCGTTGACGATGTTACCGTCGATGACCTCGATAGCGACAGTTTCAAGATATTCCGCCGCGAGGCCTTGCGGAGCAAGCGGATGACCCAAGAGGATTTGGACATCTCCAACGAAGAACTGTTGAACAAACTCCACCTGATGGCCGACGGCAAACTG
>CACZNA010000071.1:0-10040 GCA_902782455.1 uncultured Bacteroidia bacterium
TCGTTGTCTTCCACCACGCCCACGGTCTTTTCGTCCTTGATGGAATTCCAGATGTATTCTGTCGCGAAAATGTTCTTGATGATCTTGTCCTCATAAACGCCACGTTGCGTTTCCTCGTGGGCCAACTTGGCCAACTCGCGGTGATGTTCCAAACCCGCCAAAGCCATTGCGTAGACGATTTTGTCCACTTGCTCTTGGTCGAAGGTGACGTAGGTCTTCAAGGCTTCTTCGGCGTTTCTGACTAAAATGTCGATTTCTTCTTGTATCGATAATTGTTTATCGATTTTAACTGTTGAGGTTTCCTTTTCTTTAGATGTTTTCATTTTCTTAAAATTGTTGTTGGAAAATGTATCGGTTCATTATTTGTTTTTCAATTTATAGGCAAGTTGGCGCGAAAGCACAGCGAGCGAAGAGGGGAGGTTCTCGTTTTTCACGAGGATGCCTTGCGGTACGTTGAGCAGCGCGAAAGCGAAGTTCCAGATGGCGAGGATGCCGCACGCCACCATTTGGTCACACACGGCCTGCGCTTGGTCGGCGGGCACGGTGATGATGCCGATTTTGACCCCAGTGCGATGGATGTAATTCTCCATTTTTTCCATAGGAAGGATGAATTTGTCTCCGACTTGAAGGCCGTGCAGGTCAGGGTCCTTGTCGAACCCAACCGCGATGTTCAGCCCCATACTCGAAAACTCCTTGTTTGTCAAAATCAGCCTTCCGAGGCTTCCCACGCCGACCAAGATGGCTTCATCAACTTTATTATAACCTAAATAATCACTCAAATCGTTTATCAAAGTATCGATTTCAAAGCCAGTGCGGGGCTTGCCTTCTACGCTGCTTACGCCTGCCAAGTCCTTGCGAACCAAGACAGGATTGAGATTGAGGCTTTGGGCAACGGCGGCTGCCGACACATATTCCTCACCGTGCTGCTGCATCTTGCGGATGTGGCTGTAGTAGAGCGGCAACCGGCTCAAGGTCGATTTCGGTACTACTAAAGAGGTGTTGTGTTGCGTTGCCATATCGATATAAATTTATCTATTTGTTTGATGGCACAAAAATACGACATTATTTCATACGTTATACCAAAACAATGGATTATTTTTTTAAAAAAATGTATAGTGTTGGTTTTCAATATGAAAGTATTTTGAAAAAGCCAAGAGACACACTTAAAACAATTGTTTAATACGTTCCTGCAATTGTTCCAATTCAGCCAAGATAACATCGAATGAGGGAGCATCACCATAAATCATTGACATACGCATCTGTTCGTAGTCTTTGCGCCACATATCCTCAATCGAATTTGAGGGGATGATGTTCAATCTATTGGGATACAACGTATCATAATCGAACCCCTTAAGGTTGATGAACTGACGACGGTGTTCGACTATGGAACGATAAAGATCTTCATCATTCAGGGCACGGTCGTCAATACCAGCTTTCATCATGCTTACGATGTCGTACATGTGTCGCGACATGCGGCGAGTGCGGATTTCCTTCTGAGGCTTGCTGAAATTCTCGTGGAGCAGAAACACTTTTTCGAGAAAAGTTCTCTCAGGTGTCACTACATTTGGGATGGAAAATGCTTCTTCTGCAACGGCTGAATCAGGTAAGTATTGGTCGATAAAGGATTGTATTGCTTCACACTTCACGGGCTGTTGCATGGAGCGGCCACTCACCTCTATCAGCACACAATGGCGGATGTAGGCACTTTCGGGAAGGGCTGACTGGTATTCCACTTCGATGGTTTCGGGGTCGGTGGTGCTGACAGGGGTGATATTCACCTTCACGGCAAACGCATCCTCTGCAACATCTTGTTTAATGAGCGCATCATATAAGTCAAACTGCATCTTTTCCCTTACAAACGAGCACACGGCGCGGCGCAGTTTGTCGCTGATTTGGGTGCGTGTCAGGTTGCCACCATAGCCCAAGAAATCGCGAGACACGGCAATGTCAATGTCTTCAGAGAAACGTTCTATCAGATGCCAGCATTTACTTAGACTTGTGCCGCCCTTGAACGACAGATGTTCCGCGTAAGGTAAAGAAAACACTGCTCTCAGCACCTGTGTTACCCACCAGTCTTTTTCGATAATATCGGGGTGATAATTCGTCGCTTCCGCGACTTGATTGATCACAAGTTGTTTTTGTTTTTGGGTCAGTTGCGAGTATTTCATATTGAATGTAATTTTTCTTGGATCCAGACGGGAACCAGTTTTATGTCATGATTGAAATCTGCCTTATTGATTTGTTTCAAATGAGTTTTGATAATGTCCCACTGCTCATCAGTAAGCTGGCTTTCTCCTATTTCGCGCATGGCGAGTACAACAAGCAACATCAACTGCGACTTAAAAGCCAGCATACGGTTGTCCGAAGTATGGATAAAAGTGATTCCTCGTCCCGAACCTATCTTCACTTTTCGTGATGATCCATTGGTATAAAACACGGCATTAGCCGCCACCTGTGTTGATAGCCCCAACAGATTCAATGCTTCTGAAGCCGTAGGGATGATTACAGTCTGGTCGCGGCGCGAAATGGCTTGTGCAATTTCCCACAAGGAGGGTTTCAACAAGCCCAACCCCAATTCTTTATCTATCTTGGGATAACTGTATATTCCTCGAAAGACGCGGATGACGAATCCCTCTTTCTGCAATCGTTGCAAAGCTTGCCGCACCGCATCGGGAGTGCCCAAATCGGCAAAATCGGCATTGACAAAGAGTTTTCCCCGGCCTCTTCGCTTAATTCTGTTCTCGATATTTTCCTGTATTTTATCTCGCATTTGCTGTTTTTTTGTCACAAACTTATCATATTTTTGTGACGAAATTCGGGTGCAAAAATACACAAATATTCTTTTATGGCAACGATTTTTCAAAAACAAGAGAACTTTTGAGCCATTGTTAGCCACAACATAGTTTGATACATCGTTGTTATGGTGCTATCAATATTGAAGGGAAGATATACAGGGTAAAGATTACCTTGAAAGAAAACCTTACTAATAGGCAAAACCAAAAAGCGTATTCGTACGAAGTCGCTAATGTAGAGCTGCTCAATGATAAAACTGAAAGACCATCAAATCACGGTCAGACATCCTATTGTCTGTCAGCGGTTTACAACGATTCCTTAGGTTTCCAAAAAACTCCCCACAAGCCTCTCGGCCTATGGGGAGTGGTAAATTCTTGTTCAATTGCTGTGTTATGGAGCAACCTCAATCTCAATGCCCACACTCCAAGGTGAAGGATTGTTGGCCTTTGTGCCAAGAATCGGGTCGTCTTTGGTCAGGATGGGGGAGAGGCGATAGCTGCCGTAAACACCGATATTGATGACATTGGCAATACTGTAACTGATGCGCGTGGTGGCACCGTATTCGAAACGGTTCATCGCCTTGGCACCGCTGATGTAGGTAACGACTTTGCTGTCATACGGTTGCGGATTGAGGGCGGTGCCGTCGTTATCCGTCCAATTGATGTTTTCAATGAGCGTGATGTTGCGTGTGGCATTGACACCACCATACACGCCCAAATCCCAGTTGATGCCCCACAAACGAATCGCGATGCGTTGGAACAGCTCTCCACGCAATTGGAAATTCTTCATAAACGTCTCGCCTTTCAAAAGGTCCAATTGGCCGTCTTTGTTGCGGCAAATGAACTCGTTCCAACCGAGGCCAAGCCCCATACCTATTTTATATGTTTTGCCGTACATCCATCGGAAACCGAAGTCGAAATGACCATGGGAGCCATTCCATTGCTTGTTGGTGAAAGGATGGTCCAATTGGAGGAAAAACGACGTCTGCCAGCCTTCAGCATCCACCTTTTTAAAAGTGCCGTTTTGGCTGTTGCGGTTGTTGGCGAGCAGGTTGATTTCGCCGCCCATTCCATTTATAGGACAGAAGTCGTAGAAACCGTTGTAACTCACATTCAATTTCTTGCCTTCGCCGAAATCCTTGTTTTTCAAATAGATGCCAGTTGAATCGGGGGCAACTTGGTAATAACCGAGCAGTACGCCATCGGCACCTTCCACATTAATAAAAGTGTATTGTTTGTCGATGATTTTTGGGAAAACGATGCGCACGCCATCTTTCTCTTGAACTAAGTTGAAGGAACGCTTGGCGGGCGTCAGGTCACCAGTGAAATAGGCGGCTTGTGGCACACCGTAACCGTAGGCATAGTCGAAATAAGGATAAAGGTCGGCGGATTTCTCTATTTCGGCCTTCATTTGGAGGGCGGTCTTGTTGCGCATGGTTTGCCAAGCGCAGGCACAGAAACCAGCCGTCAGCGGACTGGCGAAGGAAGTGCCGAAGGCATCGGTGAACTTGTCGTTTGAAGGGTTGGCCACTGTGGCTTGACCGAAGGCCACTACGTTGGGTTTCAGTCGCTTGTCAGCCGATGGGCCATACGAACTGAAACCGATGTGGAGGTATTTCTCCAAATCGGCATTGATGCCGCCCACGCAAAGCACGTTCTCGGCATCGGCGGGGGTGATGATGGTCATCCAGCGGTTGTCGTCGCCTTCGTTGCCGGCGGAGTTGCAAATCAAGATGCCTTTTTCGACGGCTTTGTTGGCGGCTTTGGCGACGTATGAGGTGCCGTCCATGTCCTTGGTCCAGTGGCGGTCTTTGCCGTAGCCGAGCGAACTATTAATAATGTCGGCACCGTTCTTGTCGGCCCATTCCGCGCCTTGCGCCCACCACACTTCTTCCTTGAACGGCTCAGGGTCGATTTCGGTGCGGGCCAAAAGGAACTCTGCTCCAGTGGCGAGGCCAAGTTTTTGTCCCTTGTCGTTGATGCCGGCGATGCAACTCAGCACCATCGTGCCATGTGTGCTCCAACCGTACACGTCTTCCTTTTTATTAGGGAAATTGTAGGTTTTGAGAATCTGATGGTTGTCGCGCAGATGCTGGAAGGCAGGGTGGGTGTCCACCTTCGGGAAACCGCCGTCCATCACGCAGATGCGCAAGCCTTTGCCGTCGATGTCATTGTCGACGAAATGTTGTCCGCCGAAACGTTTCAGTTGGTCGGTGAGAACCTCCACGGGGGCATCTTCGTCATTGATAATATCAAAATCTTCAAGTCTGGATTGCTTCGTTCCTCGCAATGACGCAAGCGTACCGTTGGAAACGATTTCCTGCACACGCGCCACGAAAGGCATTTGGGCAATCAAGGCGGCATTGTCGTCAGTGGCTGTAACGCCCAAGGCATTCAGCCAACGAGATTCGCCGAAAACCTCAGTGGCGTAGGCGTTTACCGCGTTCACATAGCTGTCGTTCAACGGATAGTTGCTGATGTCGTAAAGGTCGGCACCGCATTGTTCGTAACGCTCGATGGCTTTCGCATCGAAGTAGGAGTAGGGGTCGAATTGGGTGTCGTTTTTGTCGGTGAAGAACACCCAGAAACACTTTTCTTGTGCCATTGCCACGGTCGAAATGAGGGCAAAAACGGCGATGATGAAAATTTTTCTCATAAAATTTGAAATTTGCTGCAAAGGTACGGTTTTATTTTCTACCTTTGTCCCAGAATTTTAAAAATGACCGCCTATGGATAAAAACCTTACTAAAGAAAAATTTGAGATTTTCATGATGCTTTGCGCTTCTGGAATCGACGGCAACATCTCAATGAAAGAGTTGGAACGCATTTGTATGCAATTCGACGAAAAGAGCTACAACGAGGTCTTCGAGTCATGGAAGTCGATGACCAGTCCGGCTTGGCTCAGCTTCTTCAAGGAGCACAAGGACGAGTTCCTGAAAACCGAAGAGGACAAGGCCGCTTTTATGGCCGACCTCAACGACATCGTCTCCGCTGAAGAAGGCGAGGTCAACCAGAAGGAAAAGAACTTCATGAAAGTGGTTGAAATGCTCATCAACGACGAACTTTAAACATTTTTTGAGCCTAAAACCGCCCTTTTCTAAATTAGAACGATTCTAATTTAAGGAAAGGGCTTTTTTGTGTTTTTTAACAAGTTGAAAAACAAGGTGATGCAAAACCTTCGGAAACCAAAAAAAGTTGTCGCTTAATTTGGAATGAGCGGAATATTTCCCTAAATTTGCAGCGTTTTTCGGGAGACCATCCCGACTGACGCGAAAAATCAAAGTCAAACAACTCAATATTAACCCAAAAAGGAAAAATATGGCAAAAGTTAAGTCATTAGCTGAACTGAAAGCTATGAGAGAAAAGCTTCAGTCGAACCTCGACCTTCGCGAAAAGAGCAACGACCCTGATTCGTTGGTGCAAGTTAAGGTCGCCATGGCCACCTGCGGTATCGCCGCCGGCGCCAAGCAAGTAATGGAACACATGATGGAGAAGGCCGACGAGTTGAAACTCGGCGTCGTCTTCACCCAGACCGGCTGCATGGGCTACTGCCACGCCGAGCCGACCATCGAGGTGAAGTGCCCGGGCAAGGACCCGATCGTCTTCGGTCATGTCGACAACAACCGCGCTGATGAAATCCTCACCAAGTATGTGATGAACAACGAAATGGTTGAGGGCGTCATTCCCGTGAACTATGAAACTATCTAACTAACCCTTAATTCGGAGGAATTTATATGGCAAAAATCAAGATGCACGTGCTTGTCTGCGGCGGTACCGGCTGCCAGGCTTCGGCAAGTGCTCAAATCATCAAGAACTTCGAGGACATTCTCGCCGCGAAGGGCTTGCAGGATGAAGTTCAGGTGGTCAGGACCGGTTGCTTCGGCTTCTGCGAGAAGGGACCCATCGTCAAGATCATGCCTGACAACACGTTCTACACTCAGGTGAAGCCTGAAGACGTCGAGAAAATCATCAACGAGCACATCATCAAGGGCCGTAAGGTCACAGATTTGCTCTACATGGACCCTGAAAACAAGGAACATGTCGCCGACTCGAAGCACATGGGCTTCTACCGTAAGCAACTGCGTATCGCTTTGCGTAACTGCGGTTTCATCAACCCCGAAAACATCGACGAGTGCATCTCGCGCGGCGGTTATGAGGCATTGGGCAAGGTGTTGTCCGAAATGACCCCCCAACAGGTGGTCGACGAAATCACCAAGTCGGGCCTCCGTGGCCGTGGCGGTGCTGGTTTCCCCACCGGCGTGAAATGGGGCCTCTGCGCCAAGAACAAGTGCGATGAAATGTACGTCATCTGCAACGCCGACGAAGGCGACCCGGGTGCGTTCATGGACCGTTCCATCATGGAAGGCGACCCGCACAGCATCGTCGAGGCTATGGCCATCTGCGGCTATGCCATCGGTGCCACCCACGGTTTGGTCTACATCCGTGCTGAATACCCGTTGGCCATCCACCGTCTGCAAGTCGCCATCGCCCAGGCCCGCGAATATGGCCTGCTCGGTAAAGACATCCTCGGCTCGGGCTTCGATTTCGACATCGAACTCCGTTACGGTGCCGGCGCATTCGTTTGCGGTGAGGAAACCGCTCTGATCCACTCGATGGAAGGTATGCGCGGTGAACCCACACTGAAACCCCCGTTCCCGGCTGTTCATGGCTACAAGGGCCAACCCTCCAACGTGAACAACGTGGAGACCTTCGCCAACATCCCAATCATCATCACCAAGGGCGCCGACTGGTTTGCCAGCATTGGCTCTGAGAAGTCTAAGGGTACGAAGGTGTTCGCCTTGGCCGGTCAGATCAACAACGTCGGTCTGATTGAGGTCCCGATGGGCACCACCTTGCGCGACATCATCTATGAAATCGGTGGTGGCATCAAGGGTGGCCGTAAGTTCAAGGCCGTCCAAACCGGTGGTCCTTCAGGCGGCTGCTTGACGGAGAAACACTTAGACACTGCTATCGACTATGAAAGCCTTGCCGCTGCCGGCTCCATGATGGGCTCGGGCGGTATGGTGGTCATGGACGACACCTCCTGCATGGTGGCCATCGCCAAGTTCTACTTGGAGTTCACCTGCGAAGAAAGCTGCGGCAAGTGCTCGCCCTGCCGTATCGGTAACAAGCGTATGCTCGAAATCCTCACCAAGATCACGGAAGGCAGAGGCACTATGGACGACCTTCAGGAACTCCGCAACCTCGCCGCCGTCATCAAGGATACCGCCCTCTGCGGTCTGGGTCAGACCTCACCGAACCCGGTGCTTTCGACCCTCGACAACTTCTGGGATGAGTATGTTGAGCACGTTGTTGACAAGAAATGCCGCGCTGGCGTCTGCAAGAAGCTCATGCGTTATGAAATTGACAAGGAGAAGTGCATTGGTTGCGGCGCTTGTAAGAAGAACTGCCCCGCCGAGGCCATCTCGAAGACTGACTACATCGCTCCCGGCCACAAGCTGCCTTCGATGATGATCGATCCTTCCAAGTGCATCAAGTGCGGTGCCTGTATCTCAACCTGTAAGTTCAATGCCATTTCTGTCAAATAAAATAGAGGAGGAGACATATTATGATTAATGTAACAATTGATAACAAACAGATTCAGGTCCCGGAAGGCACTACTATCCTGAAAGCCGCCCGCATGGCCGGTATCCATATTCCTACCCTTTGCTATTTTGAACTGGCAGGAATGAAATTTGAAAACAAACCCGGTGGCTGCCGCGTATGCGTCGTCGAAGTGGTGAAAGACTTCAACGGCCGTCCGCGTCGTAACCTTGCCCCGGCTTGCGCCACCGACTGCGTGGAAGGCATGGAAGTGCTGACCCACAGCGCCCGCGTCATCAACGCCCGCCGCACCGTGGTCGAACTCATCCTTTCCGACCACCCGGCCGACTGCTTGACCTGCGCCAAGAGCGGCAACTGTGAATTGCAGAGCCTTGCCCAGTACCTCGGCATCCGCGAGATTCCGTTCAAGGGTGAACAGAGCCACTATCGTCAAGACATGTCGCCCAGCATCGTGCGCGACATGGACAAGTGCGTCATGTGCCGCCGTTGCGAGAACATGTGTAACAACATCCAGACCGTTGGTGCCTTGAGCGCCATCAACCGTGGCTTCAGTGCTGTCGTGGCTCCTGCTTTCGAGCAAGACCTCGTCGACTCGCCTTGCGTCATGTCAACCCGAAGAAGACTGTCATCGTCAACACGGCTCCCGCTACCCGCGTGGCCCTCGGTGAAGAGTTTGGTATGCCCGCTGGCACCATCGTCACTGGCCAAATGGCCGCTGCCTTGCGTCGCCTCGGCTTCGACTATGTGTTTGACACCGACTTCACTGCCGACCTTACCATCATGGAGGAAGGCACCGAGCTCCTCGGCCGTATCAAGAAGTTCATGGCTGGCGACAAGAGCGTCCGTCTGCCTATCCTCACTTCTTGCTGCCCGGGTTGGGTCAACTTCTTCGAGCACAACTTCCCCGACATGCTCGACGTGCCTTCAACCGCCAAGTCGCCTATGCAAATGTTCGGCGCCATCGCCAAGAACTATTGGGCAGAAAAGATGGGCATCAAGAGAGAAGACCTCGTCGTCGTCTCCATCATGCCTTGCTTGGCCAAGAAGTACGAAAGCAAGCGTAAGGAATTCTACAAGGATGGCAATCCCGACATCGACTATGTCCTGACGACCCGCGAGTTGGCCCGCTTGATCAAGCAGTTCAACCTCAACCTGAAGGATATGCCGAGCGAGGACTACGACGACCCGTTGGGCGAATCCACGGGTGCTGCCGTCATCTTCGGCGCCACTGGTGGTGTGATCGAAGCTGCCACCCGTACCGCTTACGAGGTGTTCACTGGCAAACAATGCCCGAAGATCGACTTCACCGAACTCCGTGGTATGGAAGGCATCCGCGATGCTTGGGTTGACTTTGATGGTACGCCCATCCACATCGGCATTGCCCACGGTCTGAGCAACGCTCGTACCCTCCTTGAGAGAGTGCGCGAAGGCAAGGAACAGTTCCACGCCATCGAGGTCATGGCCTGCCCCGGCGGTTGCGTCGGCGGCGCCGGTCAGCCCTACCACCACGGCAACAGCGAGATCATCAAGAAGCGTACGGAAGCCATCTACCGCGAGGATGCTGGCAAACCGATCCGTAAGTCGCACGAGAATCCTTCGATCATCAAGTTGTACAAGGAGTATCTTGGTGAGCCTTGCGGCCATCTGTCACACGAACTGCTGCACACCCACTATTTCGACAAG
>CACZNA010000072.1:0-13815 GCA_902782455.1 uncultured Bacteroidia bacterium
CGCTTGGGACTGGACCCACGAACATGGCGGCATCATTCTCAAGCAGTTGCGCCGCCTTGGTTGCTCCTGCGACTGGGAACGCACCTCGTTCACCATGGACGACATCCGCTCGAAGAGCGTCATCCGCGCCTTCGTTGACCTGTATAACAAAGGCCTGATTTACCGTGGTGTGCGCATGGTCAACTGGGACCCGAAAGCCTTAACGGCTTTGAGCGATGAGGAAGTCATCTTCAAGGATGAACACAGCAAGTTGTTCTATCTCCGTTATTACCTCCACGAGGACGACGGCACGGGTGCCACGGGCGCTGAAGGCGAGATCATCCACACTGACGAGCAAGGTCGCCGCTACGCCGTGGTGGCCACCACGCGCCCCGAGACCATCATGGGCGACACGGCCATGTGCATCAACCCCGCCGACCCAAAGAACCAATGGCTGCGCGGCAAGAAAGTCGTGGTGCCGTTGGTAAACCGCGTCATCCCCGTCATCGAGGATGATTATGTGGACATAGAGTTCGGCACGGGCTGCTTGAAAGTCACTCCTGCCCACGATGTGAACGACTATATGTTAGGTGAGAAACACAACCTGCAGAGCATCAATATCTTCAACGACGACGCCACCATCAGCGAAGCCGCTGGCATCTATGTTGGCATGACTCGTGAGGATGTGCGCAAGCAGATTGTTATCGACATGAAGGAAGCCGGTCTGTTGGAGAAAATCGAGGACTATAATAATAAGGTGGGCTACTCCGAGCGCACCAACGTGCCGATTGAGCCGAAACTCTCCATGCAGTGGTTCCTCAAGATGGAACACCTCGCCGACATCGCACTGAAACCCGTGTTGAATGGCGACATCAAATTCTATCCCGCCAAATATGTCAACCTCTACCGTCACTGGTTGGAGAACATCAAGGACTGGTGCATCAGCCGCCAGCTGTGGTGGGGTCATCAGATTCCTGCCTACTACCTGCCCGAAGGCGGTTTCGTGGTCGCCGAGACACCCGAAGAGGCCTTGAAACTCGCCATCGAGAAGACGAGCAACAAGAATTTGACCCTCAAAGACTTGCGCCAAGACGACGATGCCTTGGACACTTGGTTCAGCTCATGGTTGTGGCCTTTGTCGCTCTTCAACGGCATCCTCGACCCCGACAACGCCGAGTTCAAGTACTACTACCCCACCAACGACCTCATCACCGCCCCCGACATCATCTTCTTCTGGGTGGCACGCATGATCATGGCTGGCGAGGAATACCAAAATGAAGTGCCTTTCAAGAATGTGTACTTCACTGGTATCGTGAGAGACAAGTTAGGCCGCAAGATGTCCAAGTCCTTGGGCAACTCCCCCGACCCGATCGAGCTTATCGACAAATTCGGTGCCGATGGCGTGCGTATGGGCATGATGCTCAGCGCCCCTGCCGGCAACGACATCCTTTTCGACGAGGCCCTCTGTGAGCAAGGCCGCAACTTCTGCAACAAGATTTGGAACGCCTTGCGTCTGGTGAAAGGCTGGAATGTGGACGAAAACGCCGCCCAACCCGAGGCCGCCAAGATGGCCGTCAAGTGGTTTGAGGCCCGCTTCAACCAAGTGTTGGCCGAGACCAACGACAACATCGACAAGTACCGCCTCAGCGATGCCTTGATGGGCATCTACAAGCTCACTTGGGACGACTTCTGCTCGTGGTACCTCGAGATGGTGAAGGCTCCGCAAGGCCAGGGCATCGACCCCATGACCTACGCCGCCACCATCAAGTTCTTCGAGAACCTGATGCTCCTGCTGCACCCCTTCATGCCTTTCATCACCGAAGAAATTTGGCACGCCATCACTGACCGCAAGGACGGTGACGACATCATCATCGCCCAGCAGCCCAAACTGCAAGCCGTTGACGATGCTATCCTAAAGCAGTTCGAGTTCACCCAAGAGGTCATCAACAACGTCCGCAAGGTGCGTTCTGATAAGAACATCGCCTTCCGCGATGCCATCCAACTCGTGGTGAAGGGCACTGCCAACAAGGACTTCGACTGCGTGATTGCCAAGCTCTGCAACGTGAGCGAAGTGAGTTATGTGGCCGAGGCTCCCGCCGGTGCCTTCGGTTTCATCGTGGGCAGCACCGAGTTCTTCGTGCCGCTCACCGGCAGCGTCGATGTCGAGGCCGAAATCAAGAAATTAGAAGAGGAACTGAAATACGCCCAGGGCTTCCTGAAGAGCGTTGAAGCGAAACTCTCCAACGAACGCTTCGTGAGTGGTGCTCCTGCCGCCGTGGTCGACAAGGAACGCAAAAAGAAAGCCGATGCCGAAGCCAAGATTGCTGTGATTGAGCAGCAGCTGGCGGGGCTGAGGAAATGATTTATTACGCTTGTAGAGACGGTGCATGCACCGTCTCTACCATACAAAACAAATCGGGTTTCATCATTTGGTTGATGGAGCCCGATTCGTTTTTTCCGTAGAAAATCCAACCGAAATTCAAAACGCCGCAGCAATCTTTCTAACAGACCTTAACCTGCTGACAAAACTTTGATTCCGCCGAGCATTAATCACATCATAGCGTGTTTGCATAGCCAAAAGCGGCTCGGCATCAATATCGAGAGCAGCACTGATGAGCAAAGCCATTTCCGTATTTAGCGTGCGTTTGCCGTTCAAAACTTCATTCAGTTGGGTATAGGAAACGCCAATCTGCGCTGCCAACGCCCTTTGCGATATGCCTCGATATTCTATCTCGTCTTTGATGACCTCGCCAGGATGCGTCGGCTCGAAAGGTTCCATTTTGTTTGCTTCCATTGTTTTCATAATCTCTCCTTTATTTGTAATGGTTACTTAATTCCGTGATATTGCAAATTGTTGCTATGACTTCATTTTCCTGCACAATCTCTTCAAACTCAATTCGATATTGGTCATTCACTCTCAGCGAAGACAAACCTGCCTTATCTCCGACCAACTTCTCATAATGCAACGCATTATACTTTGCCAACGATAACACATTCGGAGAATCTATCATCAAATCCACCACTTTCTTATACTTCTTGACCACTTGAGGCTGAAAGCGATGTTTCTTGTCTCCGCTATCGCCTTTTTCATACAGGTTACCAAGGTATTCTTTGTCGAACAAGACCTTCATGCTTTGTCTTTTGATGCTGCAAAAATATACAAATTCTTTGATTGTTCACAATTTTGTGAACAAACTTCTTCAAAATAAGCCATAAAGCGCTCCCAATGAACATTTCGGCGGCGGTGCTCCTGCCGCCGTCGTCGACAAAGAACGCAAAAAGAAAGCCGACGCCGAAGCGAAGATTGCTGTGATTGAGCAGCAGCTGGCGGGGTTGAGGAAGTGATTATCAACAGAACAAAGAAAATCGGGCTTCATCAATGATTGGTGAGGCCCGATTTTGAATTATTAGTCTATTTCATACCAAGAGCAAATAATATTGCAATAAGTGAAGCACCAATAGTTACACCAACTGCCAACAACACAGTTTTATTATAATTCTCCACTTCCATTTCCTGATCTTTGGGGACAATATTTATTTGTTGTCTAACAAAAGAATCATCCCCACATAGTCTTTCATAATCTTTTGGATTGCTCGTTTCACAGCCACACATTTCTAGATGCTCTACATATTGTATGCCTTCTTTTGTTTGTTTAGCTGAATATGAAACAGAATAACTCATCGTATTCCCTAAAGAATCAGCAAAGCGATAAGTATCCTGTGTCATAAAATTATTCGCCATTGCTGATGTGTTCGTGTTTGTGCCTGTGGAATTGAATCCTTGTGCAACCATTTGAGATTGAATAGATTGGACTACATTGTTAAAAGTTGACTTTTTGGTTACATAATAAGTATCCATACAACTTGTGAAGAAGAACAGGACACCTAAAAGTATTAACAGAGAACATTTTCTCATTTCTTAAACCCTAAATTCGTGACGGGCGCAACTTCTAGTTTGGCGGACTCCCGAACACCAGATAATTTGAAATGACAAGCCATACAACGAAAGAAGCGCGGGAATCAACTCTTGCTTATCCCGCTATCGAGGCTCTCGCATTGCCCATTACGAAAGATACGTCGTAATTAGAATTTGCGAGATTCCGATAGCCGCAGATAAACGCCTGTTCAGCGTCTTTGTTTATATGTCTGCCGCTTGTGGTTTTACCAAACGACGGTGCAAATATAAGGAAAATGACTTCAAACACACGAAAAAGAAGAAAAGTTTTTCAATAACACAATTCCGCAGAAAATCCAAAGATAATCTGCGCAAATGGCATCAAAAAGCACCATTTGCGCAAAAAATATTTCAATAAATTGCGCAACTATAGAGATTTTTGTACTTTTGCGCAGAAAATATCATCGCCATGGAAAAGAAACTTATCGGAAGAAACGTTGAATATAAGGCTCTTACAAATTATTTCACCTCAAAAGGCTCGGAATTTATCGCTGTGTATGGTCGTCGGCGCGTCGGGAAAACCTTCCTCATCCGAAAAGCCGCCAACGACAAATTCGCTTTTTTCCTCACAGGAGCGCATGAAGTACCCAAAAACGAGCAACTCATCAACTTTGCCATCGCCGTCCAAAAGCATTTCAAAACCGAGCGGCTTGAGATTCCAAAAAACTGGATATTAGCATTTTATGAACTCTCAAAACACTTGGAGGCCTTGCCCAAAGGCAACAAAATCATCTTCATTGATGAACTTCCGTGGCTGAGTACGGCCAAATCAGGGTTTGTAGCTGCATTGGAAAACTTCTGGAACAGTTGGGCATCATTGCGCGACGACATCAAATTGGTGGTTTGCGGCTCGGCAACCTCTTGGATGATTGATAACCTCATCCACAGCCGTGGCGGACTACACAACAGAATCACGCATCAGATTGTACTTGAGCCTTTTACGTTGAATGAATGTGAAGCCTATTTCCGCGCTTACGGTTTCTCCTATTCAAGGAAGCAAATCGCGGAATGTTACATGGTCATGGGCGGCATACCTTATTATATGTCGCTGATGGACAAAAGCAAAAGCGTGGCGCAAAATATTGATATGCTGTTCTTTGCCTCCAATGCGAGCCTCAAGGACGAGTTCAGCGAACTTTATCATGCTCTCTTCAAGAAAGCCAACTCACACATTCAAGTCGTGACCGCATTGGCCATGAAAGGCAAAGGCCTGACCCGACAAGAGATTGTGAAAGCAGCCAATGTCACCGACAACGGAGCCTTAAGCACCGTGCTTGAAGAATTGGAAAAATGCGGGTTTATAAGGACTTACGAACCTTTTGGCAACCTTCAAAAAGCCACCGACAAAAGGCAGAAAAGCGACACACTGTTCCAACTCATCGATTTCTACACCTTGTTTTATTTTGATTTCATCGTCCAAAACAAGTATCACGACGAACAGTTCTGGACGACCTCTTTCAATAGCCCTATCCATAGCACTTGGAGCGGCATTGCTTTTGAAAGGCTTTGTTTGGCGCACTTGTTGCAAATCAAGAAAGCGTTGGGAATCAGCGGAGTGCAGACTTTAGCCTGTTCTTGGCGAAGTTCGTCAGCGAAGAAAAACAGCCAAATTGACCTGCTCATCGACCGCAAGGACGAAACCATCAACATCTGCGAAATGAAGTATTCCAAAGGGAAATACGAGATAGACCGACTACTGAAGGCGTAAAGCAAAATGCACACAGTGGAGGTGTTCAGTGCGAGGTGATTTTGGATGAACTATTTGAGTGATGAATTTTCCGCAGGAAATCCAAAGATAATCTGCGCAAATGGCATCAAAAAGCATCATTTGCGCAATTTATCGCCGAAATTCTATGGAGAAACATAATTATTCTGAGTTTTCCCCAGAGTTTTTCTCAATGGCGATTAATGCTTTTTTCTGGAAGCATCAAAAAACAAAGAAATCTCACCATTCATGGTAAACGCATTCTGCTTCAACAGAAGAAGTGGTACTGAACCAGCCAATAGCGTTGCAGTCTGAGAAGATGTTGGTGAGATTCATGGAGTAGGCACCCATGATAGGATTAACTCCTACGGCAAGCTTTTGACTGACAAGAAAATAAAGGTAGTCCTTTGTAATGCTGATAAGTTTTAGTTTCACTACATCGCCCTCGTGCAAGTAGGATTTGTTCATGATGCCAACGGGAATCTCAATGTTGTTTTGCAGCATTTCAGGGCCGTTGAAATAATAGCCTGCATAACCTTGCATTGGAAACAAATCGAAAAGTTTCGATGGACGGTTGCGGAAACGTTTCCCGTTGAGATAAAGCTCTACATTGAAGACAATGTTTGAGTCTGCAAGGGCTTGGAAATAAGGGCAGACGCATACCGCTGAAGAGTCATTGACGAAAGGAATCCCATCCTTATTGCGCAAGGGCAAAAGGCGGAGCGAGTCAATTTGAGTGATGTTGTTGGGTATTTTGGAGTCGGCGTACATGCTAATTGGGCGATTGTAAAGCTCGTTCTCGCCAATATATACTTTCAAGCGATACTTTCGTTGCTTTTTTCCAGCTACAGAATCAGTAAGGTAATGGCCGGGGCGGTCGGGCTGCTCATAGTACCATACGGTATCGTTGCCACTTATCACGAAAACATCCGCGTCGCTAATCATTTTCTTTTCGTGGCTGTAAAGTTCTGAGGAATAACTCAATATGACTTCATGACGTTTGAGTTCATTGGTGAAAGAACCTTCCACTACAGGCCTCAATCTTCCCTCAGGTGGGTCGATGGTGATGCTTTCGGTACAGGCCAAAAAGCTTATCAGTGGCAGGCAAATTAGCCACCTGTACGCGTGTTTTGTTATGTGTTGGAGGTCGAACATCGTGGCAAAAATAAAAAAAATTATTGATTGTCTATGAAAATTGTTTCAGCAGAGGTGACCGATGTGGTCAAAAACCATCCTACGGCTTTGTCGGTGGGTTGTATGTTGGTGACTACGTTGGCAGGGGCACCAAGCAATGGGTTGCTGCCTGACGACATGGCAATGCTGTAGTAGAAATAGAGGAAATCAGCAGGGATGCTTTGCAGGCCAGCGCGGATGCGATCGCCGTTTCGCAAGTCGCTTTTTTTGAAATAGTAAATCGGGATTTCCTTGTTCTGGAGTTGCATCTCTGGCCCGTTGATGTAATATCCGGCATAACCGCCCACAGGAATCATCATTTGTTGGTTGAGCGTGTCGGTCAGCAGGGTGTCGTTTTTGTAAATCATGGGCATATAGATGATGTTAGGGTCGGGCAGGCTTTGGAAGTAAGGGAAGACCCATTCGATGGTGTCGCCGAAAAATACAGTAGGAGTGGTGTCGTTGCTGCCGCTGTATGGCTTGATGACCAGGCTGTCGATATAGTCAACATTGTCCGACAACATGCTTTCCGAAAAGAGGTGGATAGGTTCGCTGTCAGGCTCGTCAATGTCGATGCATAAACGGTAGAGTGTATTGCGTTTTCCTGCAACAGGGTTCGTGAGATAGTGCCCCTTGTTTTCTCTATCTTCTTGATATGCAATGGTATCCACACCGTCAGTAAT
Organism: uncultured Bacteroidia bacterium; assembly: GCA_902782455.1. GTDB lineage: Bacteria > Bacteroidota > Bacteroidia > Bacteroidales > F082 > Limimorpha. Next base: position 7,496 of record CACZNA010000072.1, read on the forward strand.
ATAAACTCTCGCTCCGCTCACCATGCGGATTTCATGGCGGTTGTAAAAGTCGGCGGTATAGCTCAGGATGGTTTCATGCTGTTTCAGTTCGTCGGAAAAATAGGCCTCCACACCAATCATAGTGCTACCTTCCTCCACATCGATGAAAATTTCTTCCGTGCACGATGCTAATAGCAGCAATGTGAAGAAAGCCAATGCCTTATAGCCGTTTTTCATCGTGGTCAGAATTTGAAATTGTACGTAATGGAAGGCACAGCTGAGAAGAGGTACATGTTCTTGGTAATCATGGCACCTTGGTCGTCGGTATCGAATGTGATGGCCCATGTGTTGTGTCGGGCGTAGGCATTGTAAACCGAAACGTTGATGTCGTGTTGCCAGCGGCGATTATTGTCCAATTTGCCGAGTTTGCAAGTGAACGAAAGGTCGAGGCGATGGTAGTCAGGATAGCGGCTCTCGTTGCGGCGACCATTGTAGACGGCATAGGTCAAGCCATTGATGGTGTATTGTCCGCAGGGGAAAGTAACGGGTTGGCCCGTATTGTATATCCAGTTGGCGGCCAAAGTGATGCGTGGCGAAACGTCATACGATGCCACGATTGCTATGTTATGCGGACGATCGTAAGGTGAACGGTATTCTTTACCGTAATAGATACCAGGGATGGAGCGGTAGGAGTGTGAGTAGGTGTAGGAAACCCAACCAGTGAACTTGCCCACATTCTTCCTGACGAGGAACTCAGCGCCAAAACTGTAGCCTTTCCCTGCGCGTACCTCGCCGTCAATCAGCAAGTAACCGAAGGTGATGGCGTTGTCCTTGAAGTCGATGACATTCTGCATGTGCTTGTAAAACACCTCAACCGAGGTTTCGAGACCGTCGTTCATGAAGTTTCTGAAATAACCGAGGGCAAATTGGTCGCATTTCTGCGGTTTGATGTTCGGGCTGACAGGAAACCAAATATCGAATGGCAGTCCGCCCGTGGCTGAAGAGGCGATTTGGGCGTATTGTACAGTGCGTGAATACGATGCCTTGATGGACGACTTCTCGTCGATGCGATACATGGCAGCCAAACGAGGTTCGGGGTTGATTTGGGTGTTGAACACTTCTCCAGGGCCATAGTGAATGGTATCGGTGGAGGTGTAAAAGGCGTGTTCCAAGACATAGAAGTCCTCTTCGCCAATGTTTTGGAAACATGACAAGCGCAATCCGGCGCGGAAGGTAAAGCGCGGGTTAGGGGTGAAGTCGTGGGTGAAATAAAGGGCATGTTCCAAAGCCTTGCGGGTTATCTTTTGGGTCGAGTCTACTTGCAGGTATTGTGCCAAGGCTCCACCTCGGTCAAAAATTTGGCCTTGCAAGTAGCTTTGAAAACCTGTGCTTATGCCGAATTTCGACATGTGCTGGTCGTTCCACATCATGGCAAAGTCGTAGTTGAGGCTGATTGCGTCTGTTCCCGCCTTGATGGTGAAGTTGTATGGACTATATTTCAGATCGATGCCATAACGGTAGCGTGAGCCGATGAGCGACAAATTGGACGTGAGTCGGTTGTTGAAGATGTGGTTCCAACGGATTGTGCCACTGCTGTTACCGTAACCAAAACCAATCATTTGTTGCAATGAAAACTCATCGTGACCATGATAGGCCGAGACGAAAAGCCGGTTTTTCTTGTTCAACACTTGGGTCACCTTGGCATTGAGGTCGTAAAAGTAAATCTTTGATTTGTTGAGGTCTTCGCCGAGGAAAGGCAGCACGAGGCCTGCGTATGTGGTGCGACCAGCCAATAGGATGGAGGTTTTCTGGTCGAAGGCTGGTGTCTCCATCATGAGGCGACTTGTTACGATACCTACACCTCCTTGAAGACCAAAGCGTTTTGGCACTTCATCTTTCACCGTCACATCGAGGACAGAAGCCAATCGGCCTCCAAAATCGGCGGGGATGTCGCCTTTGTAAAGGGTGGCATCCTTCACCACGTCGTTGTTGAACACGGAGAAGAATCCAAGAAAATGTGAGGCATTGTAAATCGGGGCACCGTCAAGTAAAATCAGGTTTTGGTCAGTGGCACCGCCGCGCACGCTGAAACCCGACGAGCCTTCCGAAGCCGATTGCACTCCAGGCAACAACGTAATGGATTTGATGACGTCCACCTCGCCCATCAAAGCTGGAATCTTCTTGATGGTAATCATGTCCAAAGTTTGCACGCTCATCGCCATTGCTGAAACATTGCGGTCCTTGCGCTCACTGGTGACTTCCACTTCGGAGAGCGTTTCCGTTTCGGGATGCAGTTTAAAATTGATAGTCTGTGGCTTAGCCGTCACATGAATGCGTTTTTCCAAAGTGCCATAGCCGACATACGACAAGCGCAACGTGTGCTCGCCCAGTGGCAAATCCAACTCATAGCGACCTCGCTCGTTGGTAGTGGTGCCTTGCTTGATTTGTTCAACGTAAATAGAAACGCCCACAAGCGACTCATTGTTTTCAGCGTCTTTGACAATACCTGATATGTGACCTTTTGATTGTGCTAATATATTGGAAATTAACCCGATAAGGCATACGGTAAATAGGAATAGTTTTCGCTTCATCTTCGATTGGTTGAAAATTTGGTGCAAAAATACAAAACTGTGCGGATTGGCGGTTGATTTTCAATCAAAAGTATAGGATGCTCAATCAAATCAGGCGTCGGCATTCATATTCGCGTAAGCGTCCTGCATCTCGATATTGACCGTTCCCGCGTCGATTTCGCCTTGTTCCTTCTTCAGGAAGGCGAAGGTCTTCAGCTTGAAGCACTCGGCCACAGGGTCGTCGTCGATGCGGATGCAAACGCCCTCGCGCGGCACCTTGTTCTTGCAGAACGGCTCGTTCTTCTCCATGCCGAAATGCTCCGCGTCGTTTTGCAGATGCTCAAGGAAAGCCATACCCCATTCGCTGCCTTCGGGCAGGTCGGGATAAAGGTTGGCCACCGTGCCATGATAGAGTATCGGAATGGGTTTCAGGCGGTTGGCGATTTCGGGATGCTCGTTCATCAGTTTCACCGTCCAGTCGTGGACCTGCTGCACGTTCCACTCCTCCTTCTTGCCGTTTTCGGGCTTCACGGTGATGCGGTAAGGCATGAGGAAGTTTTGGCCGTGGTCGCAGCGGTAGTCGTAGCCGCCCTGAATCATGCTGTCCGACTGGGTGAGGTAGCCACAAATCTCGCCGTAGAGTGTCATTCCTTTGTCCAAATACTTGAAAATCAGGTTGCCGTACTCCGTCCAGATGTCCTGGCCATAAAAGCCCGCCGTCAGCCCGCCGTATTTCGAGTCGTACTGGTTCTTGATAACCGTGCGCGACGAAAACACAGGGCCGTAGTCGATTTTGAAATCTTCTATTTTCTTTTCATTCAACACCTTCGACTGCTTTTCTTGTTTCGTTTTGCCCCAATAAGGGTTCACTTTCTGCTTGCCCAAATGTTTGATTTCCTTCTTCACCTTTTTGTTGAACCACTGTTCGGCTGAAGTCATCGGCTTGGGGATTCGCGTAAGAACGTTGCCGATGATTACGCTGGTTCCGTGCATCTTGACGCTGATGGTGACTTTCGTCGACGGTTCGAAACGCCAGAGGCTGCTTTGCAGTTGCGCGGTGTCGTAGTGCAGCAAAAACTCGCCCGGAATGATGCGCTTGAAGCGCTTGATACCACGGTCGCGGCGCAGTTCGCGCTTGGTTTTCGGGAACTGGATGGGCGGGACGTAGGCCTCCGCGAACAGTTCGCCCGCAATCGTGTCGAACGAAAACGGATGTTCGATGCCGTTCTCGTCGGTGGTAAAATAGCTTTCGAGGTCTTCGTCGGCCAATTTCTTCTTCCAGCGCACCAGCGACTCCTTCTTGAATATGCAGCCATACGACGGGCAGCCGCGCAGTTTGATGAGCTTGACGCGCCCGTGTTTGTTGAAGAAGCCTACGAGTTTCTTGGCCTCGTCGATATTGCCTTCCTCCTTCAGTTTGAGCACCTCGGTAGCGTTGGCGTTGAGTTCGGCAAGGCCGAGTTCAAACTGGTTGTTGGCGGCAAGAAACTCCTTGTTGAGCGTGGTTTCGTTCATACAATAAATCACAGGCTCGCCCACCGTGAACTGTCCTTTCGAGACCACGATGCTGAAGCCGTCCACAAAGGTCTGCACGAGGAAATCCGATCCTTCGATGGGTTTCATCTCGCCGATGCGCACAATCTTTGCGCAATATTCCTCTTTCATGTATTCACTTGCAGTGAAGAGGCGTTTTTCTGTTTTGTTTTCCATAACACTATTTTTTACATTCAGCAATAAATTCGGCAGGTGTCATAACTATCATGTCCGTATTTATAAACCCTTTTTTGTCGCGAGTGACGATTACATCAGGTTTGTAAAACAATGCTGAAAGATATTGCACGGTGTCTTCGAAATCAGGAAGCCGTAGTGAGATAGCCTTCAGAATCACGCTTTTGTCAATAGGACTTATTTTCAATATTTGACAGAAATTCTCAATTTTGCCAAGCATAATTTCATTTGAGAACTGCTTTCTTAGGATATAGGCACAATTCACAATGGTCAAAGAAGAAATAATCATGTCAATCTTTCCTAACTTTCCCATTTCAACAAGCATTGCGGCATCATTAAAGAAAGGCTCTCGCTTGCCTAAGAAATCGACGACAACATTGGTATCGACAAACACTCTCATTGAGCCATCTCCTCCCACATTATTTCCATTTCCTTGTCGAAGTCGAAATCCTCAGGCAATGTGCCGCAAACCATGTCAAGCACTTCCTGTGAAACTTCAAACTCCTTCTTGATTTTTGGAAACACCAACTTCTTTTTCTGCATTCCCACAACAGCACTCTCTTTTGTGGAGTTTTCCAACAATCTCTCAGCCAACCATCGTTGGTTGCTTGCCGACAAGGAAAGCCCTTGCAAATAGTTCCACAAATTGTTCATCGAAATTGCATTCATAGCTTTTCTTTTTATGTTTTGTGACTGCAAAATTACACTTTTTCCACAACATAGCAAGAGAGCCTTGCATTTTCATTTCTGCAAAATATCCGTAATCTTCTGGCTGCAAACCGCCTGCACCACGCCCGAAGTGATCAAGGAAAGCAATAGGAATGCAGCAAAAACGGAAACCAAAGCCACCGTCAAGACAAGGGGAACAGACAAATGATAGGCGAAGTTTTGCAGCCAGTTCAACGAGAAATACACCGAAGCGGCAGTAGCCACAAGAATCGGCAAGACATACAACCGCAACTTGGTTTTCAGATAATGCCCCATCACTTCGCGGTTGGTGGCGCCATACACCTTGCGCACCGTCATATTGGTTTCTTCCTGATGAAGATGATAGGAAACCACACCAAAGAAGCCGAACAATGCAAGCAGCATCGCGGCAAGGAAATACAACAGCGACAAATGCCCGACCTGACGCTCCTCGCGATAGAGTTCCTTCTCGCCCAAAAACGAATAGGAAAAGACATCCGTATAATTGAACAGACGCACCACTTCTTGAATGTATGCCAAAGTCTGTTGCCGGTTTTCGGGAGCGATTTTCACCACGATATTCGGCTGTGCCTCTGGTGCATATTCCATAATAAGCGGTGAAACGGCGTTGCGCATATCGGAAAAATGGAAGTCCTTCACCACCCCGACGATTCTCCCTGAAGTCACGGTCAGTGTCAAGTCCTTGCCAATGGCATCCTCTGCGCTCCAGCCCATCGCCTTGACCGCTGCCTCGTTGACCACATATTGCCCATTCCCTTCGTATTTGCCCTCAAAATAATCATCCAAATTCAAGTCCTTGCTCAAATAGTCGCCAGCCAACAACTCCATCCCAACCATCTCTTGGAAATAGCCATCAGTATAAAGCACCTGAAATACAGCATCATTCCCTTCTTCTCGCCCTTCCCATTCCACCTCGCTGATGAAGCCATTAGGTTGGGAAAAGTCGCCACAACAAAGTCCCACACTGTAGATGTCGGGGTTCTTCATCAGTTCGTCACGAATGGGACCCACTTTGTAGCAGGGCGTTACCAAACTGTTGAGCGACACGATGTTGGAAGTGTCAGCACCTTTGTCGGAATGGCGCATAAACGAGAGTTGTAATAAGGTGACCACTGTGAAGACCGCCGCTAACGAAGAGAGACCCACCTGAAGCATCGAACTCGCATTGCTGATCCGAATGCCTTTCAAGTGTCGCATCTTGCCTTTCAGCACATCGGCGAAGGCCACACTGCGCAGGCAATATTGCCCGAAAAGGCTTGATGCCAAGGGCAACAGCGCCAAAAGCGCAAGGCAGAAAAAGAGCAGCCATTTGTCGAAACGCAATTGCACGGGCAC
>CACZNA010000073.1:0-8213 GCA_902782455.1 uncultured Bacteroidia bacterium
CCTTCTTCAAATACGGACTCGATACCATATCCTCAGTATTGCTAAACACTGACAGACAACCAATTATTAAAATATTCGAAATTTTGTCATGTACTTAGAGAATCCTTACAATAAACTCTTATTTCTTCGTGTCGTCAACAATGCAGGCCACTGTAGTGTCGCCCGTCACATTCACTACGGTGCGCAGCATATCCAAAGGCCTGTCGATGCCTAAAATGAGTGCCAAGCCCTCAATCGGGATGCCGACCGAATCGAGGACAATCATCAGCATCACGATGGAGCCTCCAGGAATGCCCGGCGTTCCGATGGACGAGATAGTGGCCGTGGCCAAAATGAGCAGCATTTGGCTGAAAGTCAAGTCCAAACCAATCACTTGAGCCAAAAACACCGCCGCCACTGCCTGATAGCAACTCGTGCCGTCCATATTGATGGTCACGCCGACAGGAAGCACAAAACTTGACACCTCCTCCGAAACGCCGAGATGCTTTTGGGTGCGTTCCAAAGTCAAAGGCAAGGTGGCCGCGCTCGAACTGGTCGAAAAGGCCAGCATCTGCACGGGAAACACGGCGTGGAAAAACTGCCCCAACTTCTTCTTGCTGAACACCCTCAAAATCGTGGGATAAACCAAAAAGATGATGACCGCCAAGGCCAAGACGACCGTCAACGCATACATACCCAAGGCGGAAATGATACCCACGTCGCCCGCGTAATCCACAACCAAGGCCGCCATCAGCGCAAAAACCCCGATTGGCGCAAAAGCCATAATAAAATCGATGATTTTGAGCAAGACAAGGTCCAACTGTTGGAAAAACCGAACCACTGATGGCACTTTCGACGGCCCGACCACAATCAACGCCACGCCGAAAAGCAAGGCGAAGAAGATGATTTGCAGCATCTTGGAGTTGTCGCCCAAGGCTTGGAATAAATTCTCCGGCACCATATCAACCACAAACTGCAACGGCGAATCGTCCTGCACCTGCTGCATCTGCGCTTCACGCTCCGCAACGGTCTGTTGGAAGCGTTCCATAAACTCCGTTTGCTTGTCTTTCGGGAAGACCTGCCCCGGCTTGATGAGGCTGACCATCGTCAGGCCAATGCTGACCGCGATAATCGTGGTGCAAACATATATCAATATGGTTTTCAACCCAATGCGCGACAAATTCCGAATGTCTTTCAGGTTGACCACGCCCAAAACAAGCGACACCAGCACTAATGGCACGGCAATCAGTTTGAGCAAGCGCATAAAGATGGCCCCAAACGGAGCCACCCAATTATGCACAAACCCCTCCCAATGCAAGGCCATAGCCAAGAAGCCAAAACCCAAGCCAAGGCCCATACCAAGCAAAATCTTGGCATAGAGTGGGATACGGTTTCTATGTGCTTCTCTCCTACTCAATCAGGTTAATCTTTTTGGTTGCAACGCCGTCTTCGGTCACGATGCGAACCATATAAATGCCCTTGGAATAGCCTTCAAGGTTCAGTTTCACGCTTTGCGCATTGGTCTTTTTCTCCTCCAAAAGCGCACCAGAAATGCTCATCAGTTGCACATTTTGGATGTTTTTGGCGGCCTCGATATGAATCACATCTTTCGATGGATTAGGATAGACATTGAGTTTCAGCGCGGCCAACTCGTTCACATTCACATCGGTAGTGTCAGTCGGAATCACTTTCACATCGTCAACAAACCAGTCGAAAGCCAAAAACTCGCCAAAGTCGTTGTAACCCCTGAAGCCAATCTTGATGTTCTTGCCGATGTATTCATCCAAGTTGATGGAAATCGGTTCGTTGTAAGCATTAATTTGTCCGTATGGCATATCGGCGGCATCCCACTTGTCCTCCCAAGTTCCGTTGTAGGTGTCGTACACCCTGACGGCGAAATGATCATAGCCATCCGTGCCGTACTGCACCCAAGTCCAGAATTGGAGCACCGTCGGGCGCGTGATGGTCAGCACGGGGGTAATCAAGGTTTGGTCTTGTGCCGAAGGGCTTTCGCTGTTGTCCCATTCCAACACGGCTTGCTTGCTGCCGCGATGGGGACTCACCACGAAGTCATTTTCATAATAATCAGTGTAATACACCGTTCCTTGCACGGTCCAATCCCACCAAGTCGGATTGCCGTCGGTGGTCCAGCCTTCGGGAAGTCCAAACAGGCCGTCGGTGTTCTCAAAGGTCTCAAAAAGCAAAGGTCTTTGATAGTCCCAACGGATTGGGATTTCCTCCGACATAGCACTATTGCCTAAAGCATCAACGAGTTGCACAGTCATTGTGCCGTGGGTGTGGTTGTCGTAGGCGGGAATGGTGGCCGTGTAATCGTAGTTAGCCCTATTCTTGCCAGCCCTTGTGAAAGTCAAGTCGTGACTCACGCCCCAAATCGTATAGGTGGCCGCCAAAGTTGCAGGCATATTGGAGGCATCGTGGACGCGCAACGTGAGGTTCATTTCTGTATCGGCGTAGGTCTGGTTTCCCGCTACCGAAACTATCGTAGGCGGGTCATTGTCGATAGAGGAATTATCGATGGAAATATCGTCAATGAGAAGGTCCCAACCGTAACCGCTAACGCCCTCGAAAATGATAAAACCGTAATTGTCAGGGCAATCGAAAGTGAAGGAATGTTCGTACCAATCATCCTCATCAGCCACGACAGGTTCCATATAAGTGCAACGATGGATGGTGCCGAGCAACTGACCGCCTTCAGAACAAGGCAACGAATTGTAATACACATTGATACGGTCGGGACGATTGATGTTGGGATTGCTGTTGCGGAACATCCAGAAACGGACAATGTTGTCGTGCTCGCTCAACTCCATCTTGGGCGAAACCAACTCCGCCGAGCAGCCTTCTGGATTGGTGTAGGTGTAGAATCGGGCCATATATTGGCTTCCGTCGTGAGGTAAGGCACCCGGGGTGGAACTTGATTCACGCCTGTCGAAGGCATAATTGCCATTGGTGATATTGTTTTGCCAGCCAAACGGAACAAAGTCATTTTCAAAGCCTTCCATCAACGGAAAGTCGGCAAAAGGAGCCAAGGCAGTAATCGAGAAATCAACGTTTTGTGAGGGTGACATTGCGGAGGGATAGACATCGAATGTGGCGTGAATCACTTCGTTGTTGTTCAGGTTCATCGGCAACGTGGCATTGGCAACCATTTCCACCGAGCCGTTGTAAGGCACCATGACTTCCGTCACCGCGACGCCATCTTTGAAAAACTCGATGGGAAGTGTGCTAACATTGTCGAAATGATAAGTGTCGGCCTCCGAACCCGTGTTGTTCAGGCGGAAACGCAGATAGGCTGGCTCTCCGAAATAAACAGCTGTGTCAGCCGTAAGTTGTTCAATTTCAAAATTGTACTGTGAGGTTTGCTCAATGATAATATCATCGACAGATAAATACCAAGGTCCGTTGTCGGCCACGCTGTGGAAACCAACAAAATAAGAGCCTGAACTGGCAGCCTGAAACACGCCCGAGGTCTGTTCAAACTCCTCATTATCAACAACCATCATCGGCACCGCTGTTTCCGTCATTGCAGAAGGATTGGCACTCGCACCCGCCTTGACTTCCAAATTGAAGTGGTCGACGTGCCAAGTGGCATACCAAAACGAGACGCGATAATAGTTCCCAGCCGTCACATTGATTTCCTTGTAAATCCAAACATCGGTGTTATAGGTGGCATACATATACCAGTCGCCGCTATGCGGCTTTCTGCCACGGGCTTCGTTGTCGTCAGGGATGGTGATGCCAGCCTTCCATCCGCCATCGCCAATCCAGCCCACCGGGTTTTGGCCTACAGTGTTACCATTTTCAAAAGTCTCATTGACAAGAACTTGGGCGAAGGCACTTCCTGCAAGAAGCCACATCGCGATTAAAGCATACAATTTTTTCATATTTCTTTTTTTATAATGATTCTATATGGTTTTCCTCAAATTCCTTGTACTCTGCTACCCATTCGGCCAGTTTTTGTTGTAAAAGAACCTTGTCTGGCAGGCAGAGAGCGTATTGTTGGGCATAGATATTGGCGTCTTTGGGCAAAGTCAGTTCCACAAGAGCATCGTTTTTGGTTTCGCACAACAAAATCCCAATGGTAGGTTTCTCAAAATCTGTTCTCACATAGCGGTCAAAATAGTTGACATACATCTGCATCTGCCCCAAGTCCTGATGGGTCAACTTGTCGGTTTTTAAGTCAATAAGGACATAGCATTGCAGCAAACGGTTATAAAACACAAGGTCAACATAGAAATTGTCCTCCTCAAAAGTGAAGCGTTTCTGGCGACCTTCAAAAAGAAATCCTTTACCCAATTCCAAAAGGAACATCTGCAATTTGTCAATAATAGCACTCTCAAGTTTGCTTTCAGAATAAGAGGCATCTGGCTTTAATCCGAGGAATTCCAAAGAAAGCGGATTTTTCAGCAAATCACTAGGCTTTTCAATGGTCTGGCCTTCGTTAGCAAGGCGCATTACTTCGTCCTTGTCGCGACTCAAAGCCAATCTTTCATAAAGGCTGCTTGCCACTTGGCGTTGCAATTGGCGTACACTCCAGTTTTGCTTGTGAGCCTCAATCTCATAAAAGTTGCGGGCTTGAGCGTTTTCAATACGCATCAAGATTTGGTAATGGTTCCAAGAAAGTGTAAAAGGACGATTGTTGTCACTTGCGTTTACATAACTTGAAGGAACAGATTTCCGCTGCGGTGTAGCGGAAATTCCACCGTGTTCCAAAACCCGCTGCAGTGTAGCGGAATTTGAGTAAACATTGAAAAACTTCCTTGCTTTTTCAAGCGTATCCACCGACCAGCCCTTGCCAAATGTATTTGTAAGCCGTTCCGACAATCTTTTCAAACCCCCTTTTCCATATTCCGCACGGGATTTACCTTGCTGCTGATACTCCACAATATACTGTCCCACACCATAATAAGTATAAACCATAGCCGTATCAATCGCCTTATTGACATATTTACGGCTTGCCTCAATCAGTTCGGAAACCCGCTGAAACAAGGTGTCTTCATTTACAACAGATTGTATGATTTGTTTATATGACATTGGTTAAAAATCAGCCGCAAATATAAGCAAAAACGACACTCACCAAAAAACTTACATTATTTTTTCCTCGCCACCACCAAGAAATGCGGACTCATCCCCATCATTTCAGGCTCGGTTTCCGTCATCCTGACAATGTCCAAAAGTCGCTCGCGGCTGGCCTCGTCCATCCATTTCTCCTGAAGGTGCGGCGTGAACCAAATGCAGCCCTCCACTGCAATGGCTTTTTCGACCTCGAATCCCGCTTCTGCAATTTCCGATTTCATTTCCTCGGAAATCGTGAAATACGCTTCCGCAATGAATTTCGGGTATTCTTTCGGGCGGATGTGGTCGCCAGTGGTCATCTCACTTTTAATCATATTGAAAAATACAGGGTCGTCAAGAAATTCAACGAGATTCTCGTTCTTCTTCTCGCCATACACTGACAAAGCCCAAGTCATAGAACTGAACTTGGAGATGCCCGCCGCCACCAAAAGGCCGCCTTTTTTCAGCACTCGAAACGCTTCACGAAGTGCTTGCAAACGTTCTTCCCTATCGCGCAAATGATACAAAGGTCCCATCAGCAGAACAACATCCGCGCTCTCGTCGGGTCGGTTGACTTGCAAGGCGTTGCCCGTTTCTGCAACAAAACGACAATCCTGCATCATATTGGCTTTGGCATATTCCACGGCGTTCTCCGCCAGTTCAATTAGATGAACCTCGTTGCCCTTCTTCGCCAACCAAGCCGCATACATCCCAATGCCGCCACCGATGTCGTAAATCACCATACCTTTATCAATATAGTACGACAGGATTTCCTTCGTCCTATGGAATTCCACGATACCCAGGCCACGCTCCAAGCGGCCTATTTCAGCACCGTTGTTATAGAAGTTGTAGATCTCGGTCATTTTGCTTTCTTTTTCTCCATCAACAATTTCAGCAATTCACTCGAAACGCTATAAGTACGATTTCTATTCGCACCTTCCCTCGTAACAAATCCAAATTCCGTCAACTTCTGTAGGTATTGTTTTGCTCGCGAAACGCTTAACCCTAATAATTGGGCAATTTGTTCGGTTTTTGCATGAGGTTTGCGTAATACAAACACTAAGACTTCGCAAAATTTATCGACAATCTCGTCGTTTATCGACAATTTATCGACAGTTTTAGAGTTTATCGACAATTTATCGACAAAAAGTATCTTTATCGACAATTTATCGACAATTCCATGGTTTATCGACAATTTATCGACAATTTGGGTATCATTCGCGGCTTTTTGGGTATCATTATCATGATTTTGGGTATCATTTCTCGTGTTTTGGGTATCATTTTGAGGGTCATTACCCAACTTTTTGGGGTCAAACGGCTTTTTTTGAGGGTCATTTTCTATCTTTTGGATATCATTTTGAGGGTTATTCACCTGTTTTTGGGGATCATTTCCAATCGTTTGAGTATCATTCTGGGGGTCATTCACCACTTTTTGGGGGTCATTTCCCTGCTTTTGGGTATCAGGATGACTCTCACACGCAATAAATTCAGAGTTAAATTTGTCGTTTACGGTATCATATCCAACAATTGTCAGTTCCTCGGGATTGTCATAGAGTTCCAACATCGCCTTGACATCCTGTTCGTGACCGTCTTTGTTCAAAGTCAGGACGACACGCTCAACGCCCATCTCCTCCTCAATTTTGGCCGCAGCGTGAAACACACGCTCCCAAACAAGCATAATGCTGCTCAAGCCGCTCCCAGCACGCTCACCATAGTCGACCAATGAGAAAATCTTGAGCATCACGCCATTGCGAGGGTCTGAAACACCACCTTCCACAGCCACACGCTTAGACACACGCATACTGCCTGGATTCGAGAACACAAAACCGTCCACCTTCTTCTGAATCACCAAACCGCGCCGACCATAAAAATCAGCGTGGACACAAGTATTCGTCACCGCTTCGCGCAAAATCTTGTGCAAAGGCGTGTCATCAATGCGGCTCATCCCCTTCAACACGAAAGGTACCTTCAAATCAGCCGTCAACTTCGGCACCACCTTGAAAACAAAGTCAAACACATTGCCGCTCCAGTCGCCAGAAGTCGAAACGATTCTGTCCGTCCAACGGGTTCTGTACATCTGCCTGTTCTCTTGAAAATCAAGAAAATACTGCGGAAATTCCCTCGTAATCTCATACTCATAGCCAAACATCAGCAAACCCGCCGCAGTAGGATGATATGTGCCATCATCAGCCAAAGCCATAGCACCAATGCGACGCATAAACACCTCATCCTCAAGGTTATTCCAAACATGGTCAGGATGCGAAGTGCGGAACAACTGCCTGTAACCCCTAATCGTTTCCAAACAAAACACCGACCAATCCATCCCCTTCAGCACCTTGGCATCCTGCGTCACCAAAGCCGCATCGCGGAACAAAGCCGAAACCTCCTCCAACGAGCAACGGTAGTCGCCGGAACCGTTTCTGCGATACGTTCCATTTCGCGGATCCAAGCCCTTGAAAACAGGCCGCGCCGAACGGTCGGCACGAGGCACCTCAAGCACAAGAATGTCCTTCCCGTCAATCGTTTCCACACGCACACGCCGCTCCGTCATCAGGTTCACACTGATTTTCTGTCGGTTGTTCACCGCGTTCCAAAAATCCATTTTGAGTTTTTCCGCGTCCTTCAGTCCAGCAGCATACAGCGAGCCATCGGCGTGTTCCTTCACGCCGAGCAAGATGCAGCCTCCGTCGGTGTTGGCAAACGCCGAGTACGACTCCCACAACGCATCAGGCAAGCCGCCCTGCGCCGCCTTCACTTCCAACTGATTGTCTTCACGATAGGCATTGAGTTCGCTGAAATCAAATTTCCTTTCCGTCATAGTCTTCTCCTTCATAACACAATCACATACGATTGATTTTCACGGCAAAAATACACATTTTTTCGATATTCCTTGCCAAAATGTCAGTTTTCCAAATGGCACACAATTTGACCAAAGCCCCCCGTCAATTTTGAAATTCTGAAATTTGAAATTAGAAATCTTCAAATCTTGAAAATAGAAATCATTAAATACAAATCGATATGCAAACTGGTAACATTGGAGTAAAGACAGAAAACATTTTCCCTGTCATCAAAAAGTTCCTCTATTCGGATCAGGAGATTTTCCTGCGCGAAATCATCAGTAACGCTGTGGATGCCACGCAAAAACTGAAAGCCTTGGCTGC
>CACZNA010000074.1:0-11859 GCA_902782455.1 uncultured Bacteroidia bacterium
GGAACTCTCTTTTCTCGAAGCCGCCGACCTCTTCCATGCAGAACCAGATGAAAAAGCCGTACCCTTTGGAGATGGCTTGCAACTTCACTATGAGCAGGTACAAAAAGCTTTGGCGCAATACACCATCGACCAGCAGAGCGAGGCTCAAGAAGAAAAGCTCAAAATCGGTAGCAAAGACAATGATGCCAAGAAAGCCGCCGCTTTCTTGCGCGAAATACGCCCCTTGTTCGATGATGATGGTCGCCGTACCGTTGACCGCTTGAAACAAATAGTGGAACGCGGAACCTACAACCAACTGGCCGATGCCTTGAACCGCATTTCAAAAAAGCAGAAGAAAGAGCCTTCGCCATCCATAAAAATCCTGGAACAACTTGAAGAGTTGGACAAACGCTACAGCCAGCCGGAAACCTCAACTGCAACCAAACAAGTGGCACTCACCACTGCCGACATCATTCTTTCTGAAACATTCATTTAACACCCAACAACATGAACACCGTAAACCTAAGACGCATATTTCAATCGAAGTTTGACTACCAAACCTACTGCAACGATATAGTCCACAGCATATTTGGCTGTAATGACATCAATAAACGACCCGAGCAGATTAAAGTTACCACCGAGGGAGACAAATGTTACTTTATTGGCCGCATGACCGACGCCGAAGGCCGTGAACTTGGCTTTTTCTATACACAGATGGCTTCTGGCGGTGATGTGCGTCGCAAGCGTGTAGGTCTACGCAAACTTATTGCCCCATACGTTCGTTATGAAGTCGATGCTGCTATAGCGATTTTCGATGATGGCACTCGTTGGCGACTGTCATATATCTGCGACATGAACGAAAGTGCCACTTCGCCCAAGCGTTTCTCGTATGTGCTAGGTGATGCTGATGGACAGTACAACACCCCCACGCACCGTTTGAGCGATTTGAGCGGAAAACAGAGAACCCTGCGCATCGCCGACATTTTTGATGCTTTTTCTGTCGAAACCCTCAGCAAAGAGTTCTTCGAAACGTACCATATCCACTACGATTGCATTGTGTCTGAGTTGGCGCGTCAAGGAAAGACGGGAGCCGTGTATCACGATTATGTGAAGAAACTGATGGGACGTATCGTCTTCCTGCATTTCCTGCAAAAGAAAGGCTGGCTTTGTGGCGACACCAACTTCATGCTCAACACCTTCGACAAAAGCAAACGCCAGGACGACTATCTGGAAAGCGTGCTCGAACCGCTTTTCTTCGGCATCCTCAACACCGAACCTGCCAAGCGCGAACAAGTGTTCGGCAGGAACAGCTGGCCGCAACAGTGGGTGGAACAATGGGCCGACATTCCTTATCTCAACGGAGGCCTTTTCGAGCGCGATGCCGTCGACAACCTGAGGATTGTGTTGCCCCGCTATCTTTTCTCCGACCTTTTCAGTTTCTTGGCCTCCTACAACTTCACCGTCGATGAGAACGACCCCGACGATGCCGAGATTGGCGTTGACCCCGAGATGCTGGGCAAGATCTTCGAGAGCCTTTTGGAGGACAACAAGGCCAAAGGCGCTTTCTACACGCCCAAGGAGATTGTGCGCTATATGTGCAAAGAGTCGCTGATAGCCCATCTCGCATCCAAGCTGCCCAACGTGGCCGATAGCGTTGTGCGTGCCTTTGTGGAACACCACGAGATGCAGCCCGAGTTGGAGTCTTACCGCGACACCCTCGAAACCGCCTTGCGCGAGGTGAAGATATGCGACCCCGCCATTGGCTCAGGTGCCTTCCCAATGGGATTGCTCAACGAATTGTGGCGTTGCCGCGAGGCCCTGGGGACAACGCTGTCGCGCCTGCAACTGAAGAAGGAGATTATCGAGAACAACATCTATGGCGTTGACATTGAGCGTGGTGCCATCGACATCGCCCGACTGCGTTTCTGGTTGAGCATCGTGGTGGACAGCGAGACGGCGGAGCCTTTGCCCAACTTCGATTACAAGTTCATGCAAGGCAACAGCCTGATTGAGAGTTATGGCGGTTTCGACCTCAGCCGCATCGCGGGCAAGACCGTGGGCCGTCCGTCCACCTCCACTCAGTATGTGATTGGCCTCGACAGCGATTTGAGCCAAAAGAACCTGCAACGCCTGTTGCGCGAATACTTCTCCGTCACCGACCACCAAAAGAAAGCCACCATGCGCCACGCCATCAACGCCGAGGTGAAGACCCTCGTCCGCGAAAGCGTTGGCGGCACCCCGACCTTCCTCGCCAAGTTAG
Organism: uncultured Bacteroidia bacterium; assembly: GCA_902782455.1. Lineage (GTDB taxonomy): Bacteria > Bacteroidota > Bacteroidia > Bacteroidales > F082 > Limimorpha. The sequence continues at coordinate 2,240 of CACZNA010000074.1, forward strand.
ACCAACTCGACCCTTCCGCCAACCAAGACTTCTTCCTCTGGCACACCTGGTTCAAGGACATCTTTGACAAGGGCGGGTTTGATATTGTGATTGGGAATCCGCCGTATGGGGCAAAATACTCAGAGGAATGTAAGCGATACTACAAAGAACACTATGTCACTGCTAAGACAATTACGGGAAAACAGAAAGCATCTCTTGATACATTCACCCTGTTTATCGAACACGGCTACAATATTCTCAAAACGAATGGCAATCTTGCATTTATAGTCCCAATCGCACTTACTTCAAGTGACTCATTGTCAGGCATTCATCATATCTTATTAGAGAAATGCGACAACATCTACATTTCTTCCTATGCTGTGCGTCCCAAACCTGTATTTGAAAGAGCAGTTGTAAACACATCAATTCTTCTTTTTACCAAAACTGAAAAAAGATGCCATCACGTGTTCTCCACAAAAATGCATCGTCGAAATGAAGACAAGTTTAACCTGCAATATCTTGTAGACCATTTGCAATTCACTGATGTAAAAGATTATATGCTTTATGGAAGAATACCTAAAATAGGCACAGAAATCGAAAAGAAGATTTTAAGCAAGGTGTTCAAACAAAGTAAGATAAAAACACTATTAAAGTACAACGGTTACCCCATTGTATATCGGTTTGCTGGCGGACGATACTTCAAAGTTGTAACTAATTATAGTAATGGCTCGTCAGCAGAGAGATGTATTTATTTCTCTAATAAAAAACTGGCGAATTCGGTAGGGTGTATTTTGAGTAGCAATTTATCATTTTGGTTCTATCAAATTTTTTCTGACAATTTGAATTGGAAAAACTACGAGATTGAGAATTTTACTATCCCTAATCTATCAAACGGAAACATGGATTACTTAGATGGATTGTATGATAAATACCTCAAGGACATCGAAATAAATGCAAATATCCGAGAGTCGACAGGCTCTTCTTCTTATAATGTCGATTCTTTCAAAGAATACAAGATTGTTCGATCCAAATCAATCATAGACGAAATTGATGACTACATTGGTCCTCTTTATGGATTGACACAAGAAGAGATAGACTTTATCAAGAACTATGAGTTGGAGTTTCGGATGGCAGGGGAATGAATCAGTTTATATGACAACATGGCAGATACGCAAGAAACCGGTCAGATAATAACGACAAAACTGTGACAGAAAATGTAGAGTAATTTGCTGGCACACAAATTGAATATAGTAACATTGTAAGATGTTGTTCATAAAAACAAGCTACAATATATGGAAAAGATTTTAATATTGTCGCCGATACTGTTCGGCGTGATGATAGGGTGGCTTTCGGTGTATTTTATTAGAAAATACAAAGCTCACGATGCTAATATTTTATGGAAAACAGCAGGCGTGTTTTTGATTGGAGTAGGCATTGACTCACTGTCTTTTATCCTTGGTTCTGAGACTGGGGCATTGTGCATTCTGTATTATATGCTAGGTTGTGCTGTAGGATTCTTCTTGCATTGGATTTATCAGTTTTTCGTTTCTTTCATCACAAGAAAGAGTGGACTGTCAATAGCAGATTATCTTCTGCTATCATCATGCAATCTCTCGGAAGAGGAAGAAATAAAGCTTATGGAAGAAATGGCAAAAGAAAATGGGAAATCAAAATCATCTTCTAAAGATTCTCTTCCATAATAATTATAGAACAAGGCAACTAACGATATATAGTAAAAACAACAATGAATAAAGAAGTTTATTTCAAAACAAGCAAATTTATTCAGGCATCAATTAAAACAGAAACAGAAGGGTCATTGTTTCACTACACCAATAGTTTGGAAACTTTGAACACTATAATCAAAACAGGTTTCCGTTATAGCTATTGTTTTGAAGAACATAGCAAACGTATCGCAAAAGGCGAAAACTGGACTTCGCTGGATAATGTGAGTTTATTGGGAACAACTCAACCACAATATGGCATTGCTACTCCATTGATTTGTTTTTGTGATATTCCACTATTGAGGACATCTGAACATCGAGCCAAATTTGGTAGCTATTGTATTGGTATAAACAAGGAATTAATGCGCAAAGAATTACCAGTTTTGAATCCACTATTGTATGTTACTTCAAGCTGGGTGTATGATGCAATCGAAAAACTAGAAAACTATCTACCGACCCAAGAAGAAACAAATAAGTATTACAATGTCATCGCGGATATCACTAAAGATTTTGCCAATCCCGTTGAAAAAGCGTGTGCATTTAAAAATGCAAAAGAAAAAGGAATCATAACAAATGATATAAGATTTGAACCGAATTTTTATAGTGCAATAAAAACTCTTGTTTCTTTGGTGAAGAAATATGAAGGGACAGATGCAAGATATTATAACGAACATGAGTGGCGAGTGTTTTTTACTGAGGCAGGAGTTCCAAATTATGGCTTTACACGAGAACAATTTGAGGAGAAAAAAAAGGAATTAAATGAGCAGTTGTGGTATGACAAAGAAAAATCATACCTGAAATTTGATAATCAAGAAGATTTGATTACATATATCATTGTTTCAAAAGAAGAAGAAGTTCCTATGGTGATAAATAATATAAGGGAACTGAAGACAATATTAGGAAAACCCATTCCTCAAAATGATGAGAGTTTTAAGGATATTTTAATCAGTAAAATAACATCTTTTGAAAGAATTGAGGCTGATTTTTGACCATATAGCTTTCGATAATAAACAATTAACTACTTATAAATATGAAGAGTATTGATAAATTAAGAATTATTCTTGGGCAGGAAGTCAAACAGAATAATGGCAAAAGAGATTTTGAAGTCAACATCGGAGAAATAGCTAGAAAAATAGGATGCTCGTCCAGTGATGTTATAGAAGATTTAAATCATCTTAAATATTCTGGTGAATTAATGAGATTAGTCGGATATGGGGCACAAAACGATAGATATATAATAAAAGTATCTCCAAAATCTTCCATTTTAAGTCAATAAAGAGGTATTTATTGTATAATTTCTGGTGCGTCAACCGAACCATGTCAGCATCGTAGTTTTTGCCCTGCCAAGAGGCTGCTGTGGGACAAATTGGTGCATCCCTTTATTGGCAACCTCTTCACCCCATTCATTGGGTTAGAACGATGAAAAAGTATTATCTTTGCCTCGAAAAAAGAGCCACTAGATATGCAAGCAAACAGATTCAGTTATTATTGGTTGGATACATGGGTGCTGGCCAATGTGATACAATTGGCCACGCAAGACTTTTGCGCCCGCAACCTCAACCGCACCAACGATCCCTGCGGGCGGCAATACGACCAAATGACACAGGCAGCGCGCTCCGTCCCTGCCAACATCGCGGAAGGCAACTCGCGGCACTCCACCTCAAAGGAGACAGAAATGCGCCTCACGGATGTGGCTCGGGCAAGCCTTTCGGAGTTGGCCAATGATTACCTCAACTGGCTTATGCGGCACGAGTGCGCCCCTTGGTCGGTGAAATCGGAAGAGCACAAAAGTGTCAGCAACATCCCATTAGACCGTCCAACCTACAAAGATGATGTGCAACACCAAAGCAGCATCCACATACTAAAGCAGAAGCACAAGTTTGATGCATGGCTCGCCTCGAAGGATTCATTGGTTGAGGCCAATTGTTTGCTTATCCTTTGCAATCGCCTCATCATGATGCTTGGCAAGCAATTAGAGAATCAGATGGAGACGTTCAAGGAAGAAGGTGGTTTTTCTGAGGCATTGTCAGCAGAGAGACTTGCCCGTCGAGCAGAGCAAAGCGCTCAAAATGATGCGCCACTTTGCCCCAAGTGTGGCAAACCGATGATTAAGCGCATGGCCAAAAAAGGCAAAAACGCCGGAAATGCTTTCTGGAGCTGCTCTTCCTATCCAAATTGTGATGGAACAAGGAATGCATGATTATTGTTATTTTGTGACGTTAGAACGTAATTACGGAATAACGTTATTACGATATAACGACACTGTTGATACAGAGTCAAACTGTTGTTTATGAACCACTTTCTCAGTTTTCCTAACTCCTTTTTCCCCATTGTATCGGCAAGCATCTTCACCCCATTCCTTGCCGTTGCCATCGATATTGGGGCAAAGTCCAATCTGTATTTTCCAATAGGCTATCGCAAGGTTTGCTGTTCTTCCGCATTTGCTATATGAAAAACGGAAAATTGCGGCTGCCGTTACGACGGTTTTTACTTTTTTCACCAAAACACTTGCGGTGTAAACAAAAAAGTTCATATCTTTGTTGTGTCAATCTGAGGATTGGCTATCCGGGTAAGTTTCCCGCAAGGGGCACGCCTTTATCGATACTACCCATTTAAAATATAGCCTCGCAAGAGGCTTTTTTTGTTATCGCAATTTCGTTCAAGCAATCACGATTCCCTATCAATAGTGTTGAATTCATCCAAAGTCAGGATCTTTAATTTTGGATAAGGAAGCGATTTGAGTCGATTGAAATGGTTATCTTCGGTTAGGAACGCAGGTGTTTCCCACGCAGTTCGTCCAACTTTTCTTGGTCAAACTTTCCTTCATCCCACAACTTGTCGATGGCTCGTTGCGCCAATTCAGCAAAGAAGAGCGACAAAGTCAATTTCAGTGCGTCCAAATCCTCCTTTGTAGTAACATTGGCAGCTGCATTCATCAGTTCCAATTGTGCCATTTCCGAGTAACTCATAATCAAGTCCTTTCCGTTTATCGATGGCAAAGATAAGCATTTTTTCAGAAAACTGTAGAAATAGAAACAAAAAATCCTCAACCCAAGCCTTCGCCTGAGTTGCGGGTTTGTCGTTGAACCTTGTCCGATTATTTCAACGTGCCGTACTGCTCGTCGGTGACAGGCTCCAACCATTGAGTTTCACTCGACTTCTGTCGCGACTCGGCAGAGTTGATGCGAGCATCACTCTGCTCTCGCTGCTCCATCAGTTCGTTGCTGTTGCCAGGTTGGGCATTAGCGTGATAGGTGAGGTGCTGCATCCAGCTGTCCTTGGCGGCACCGTGCCAGTGCTTCACGCCCTCGGGGACGGCGATGACGGTGCCGGGGACCAACGGAACGGCTTCCTTGCCCCATTCCTGATACCAGCCGCGACCGCTCACGCAGATCAACATCTGAACTGCACCGTGGTGAACATGCCAGTTGTTGCGACAGCCAGGCTCGAAGCTGACATTGCAGAGACCAGTTGCGGGATCAAGGACGGCGAGGTAGCTGTTGCCTATGAAATACTGGGCGTATGCCGTATTGGGCTCTCCGATAGGCCAGGGTGACTGCGCACACACCATATCGTTCTTGCCATCCACAGCGGCAGCGATGGCAGCCTCGCAACGCAAAGCCTCTGCCTGCAATCCTGCAGATTTCAATGCCACTGGGATACTACGCAACTGCTCCTCTGTGACACCCATGTTCAAGGCACCGCGCACGTGCGCCTGCAACTGCGGCATCACGTTCTCCAAGCCACTCAACGCACTCACGGTGATGAGCTCGCGGTCGGCGTGGGTGAGGTTGTCTCGGGCAAAGATGTCGCCGAAGAGATGGGCTTTCAGGTAGTAGTCCTCGGCGGGACAAAACGCATAGTTGAAAGGCTGTCCAGAAAGTTTGGTCTGCACTTCCGTACCTTGTGTCAAAGCATTGTAATGGCTCGGCAGCGGCGATGCCTCAACACCTTCTTTAGTGGTTTTGCCTTCGGCATTGCGCTGTTCTATCACCTTCTGCAAAGTGCCAAGGGCATTCAGAGAACGCGGGAATCCTGTGTAGGCATAGAGTTGCGACAGGGCTTCCTTGATTTGGCTGACCGTCAGGCCGGCATCCAAGCCGCCGTTGATGGCCTCGGCCAAGGCGGTATAGTCGGCTTTGGCCTCGTTGCAGGCGATGGCCGACATGAAGGCCGCCTGCTCTTGGAAACAGCAACGCGGCGGCAAACATTCCGATAATAAGTTGTTTCCTCATTTTATTGCGTATAGATTGATGATTGATTTTGCTTTTGCGTTATCCGTAATTCTCAATCAAGTATTTCACAAAGTTCATGTCGTTGAAGTTGACGGTGCCGGTGTCGTGCTGGTTCATTGCTGCAATCTGGGTCATGTTATCGTCGGTGAGGGCAAAGTCGAAGATGTCGAGGTTTTGCTGCATACGCTCCTGGTGGGTGGATTTCGGGATGGCCACGATGCCGCGTTGTGTGAGCCAGCGGAGAGCCACCTGCGAGGCGGTCTTGCCATGCTTGGCACCAATGCCGGCCAGCAGGTTGCTCTTGATGATGCCATCCACGCCCTGACCGCCGAGTGGTCCCCAAGCCATCATCTTGGTGCCGAACTCGTTGAGCGTAGGCTCGATTTCGCGTTGCTGGATCATCGCGTTGCACTGCAGTTGGTTCACCATCGGCTTCATATCCACATAGTGGGCGAAGTCGAAGAAACGGGCTTGTTGGAAGTTGCTCACGCCAATGGCACGCACTTTGCCGTCGCGGTAGGCATCCTCCATCGCCCGCCAGGTACCGAACACATCGCCGTATGCTTGGTGGATGAGTAGCAGGTCGATGTAGTCGGTCTTCAGCTTGTGCAGGCTCTCGTCGATGCTGCGGGCGGCCTTCTCTTCGCCGTTGTTGCTGATCCATACCTTGGTGACGAGGAACAGGTCCTCGCGCTTGATGCCCGACTTGGCGACGGCCTCGCCCACGCCTTCCTCGTTGAAATAGGCTTGTGCGGTATCAATTAAGCGATAGAACTGTTTGACAATGCAAAACTACAACCATAATTCATCATGGCTGTTATGGATTTTTCGGGAATAATTTCACATTTTGCGGTTTTCTATTTAATCCTTTAGAAAACAATCTACATCGCAAGAATCGCCCTCAAATTTGTATCCGTAAACGTATGCCAAATCATCAACTTGATGGGTTTATAGTCTTCAAAAAGCTGTTTTATAAACTCTATTTCAAAAACAATGCGAATGTCATTTTCATCGTATTCTTGGCGAATTTCATGTTTGGTTCCCACACGAGCCACTTTGATTATATACAAATCCCGAATCCCTTTGCCTTTAGTATATGGCATGAAATAATAGAGCTTATTCAACTTAACGGTTGATGGGAATTTCTTTCCTGTGTAGTACAGCTTGGCATTTTGTTGGTTAAATGGGTCGATATTCTCGCCAGTAACCAAACTTACCAACACATTTTTTGAGTCATCAAGGTCAACATTATTAACACGCTTTCTTTTTCTATAATCATTTCTAACGATGTCTTCGGGATAAGCCTTTTGTATATCAAATAGGTCAATGGGAAACAATTCTGGTGGTAGCATCTCATTGGCTATACGATTTGCATCTTCGAATTGTGACTCTTCAGGATTTTGTGCATCAATGTCATTAAACAGCCTAATTAGAGAACGTCCTATTGCGTATGCGAGATTTACAGGCACGGCATTGCCAATTTGTTTGTACTGTTCTGAAACATTTCCTTCAAACACCCAATTGTCTGGGAAGGTTTGAATACGGGCATATTCTCGAACTGTCAAAGGACGGGTTTCTATGGGATGACAATGTTCAAAAATTTATACACGTTTAACAATCCATTTTAATTCTTTGAGAGTTTTAACCAATCTTGGGAAATTGCCTGCATGCCATTGAGTACATACGACAAATTCCACATTGTCTGCACTTGTCAATATTTCGTTCGGTGAAGCAGAATACCTGTTAATTTCTTTCGAACCTGCTTCCATCAAATCCCGAAGTTCGGAATATTTCCTGACCATAGCCCTTCCACCAATAAGAGATTTGGGAAATCTTTCTTCTATTTCCGCAAATGTTGCTGTTGGATTACGCTTAACATATTGACGCACTGCTTCTAATGCAATTTTTGTCATAAACATAGCAGGGCCACCATTCAGTGAGTATTTTATGAGTTTCTTCTTTTCCGTAGGAGATTTAACTTTTGTAGGTTTCAGTTTTGTGACTTTACCAAATTCATAACTTAATTTTACCAGTTGAAGCTCATCGTCAAGTATATCCTCAAAAACTTCCTTTTCCATAAACTTCCTTCGTAACAAATCAAACAACAAAGTCGTACCTTTGTCATCTTCATTCAATAATGAAAGTGCTTCATGCAGACTATTCCTATAGCGTTGTCTGTGTAGTTGTTTTGAGCAAAAAGATTCTAACGATTCCAACGAAAAACTCTCAAAAGTTAGTAATTCACAAAATCTTGTACCATCCTCCAAATCAGGAGTAAGTGTTGCTGTTAGTACGGGGTGAGGATTATCTTTGTCATCCGGGGCATTGTAGTAAAGTTGCCATTTCTCGCCGATATACAAACCAACACGCAACTCCAATTGGCGCATATAAGAAAACAACTGGATTTCTTGACGTGCTTTTAAATGATTGTTAGGTTCTTTTACTTCTACAGCCAAGACACGTTCACCGTTTTTTTTCAATACGATATCAGGGACTAAAGATTTGGAATTGCCTTCGGGAAGGATTGGTTTTGACTCCACGCATCCTCCAGCAATACTCCAACCGAGGAATTTAAATTGCTCTTCGATCCGTTTCTGATATACTGACTCATCAACACCTATATCTTTCAATTCGCGAAGCGTAAGCACAATGTCATTCCATTTGTTCATGGCTATAAAATATATTAAATATTAATTAATGTCTTCAAGAATTGTAGGAAGTGAATTGCAAATTTTCTGATATGCATCAATTACATCGAACACGATTGCGTAGAAACGATTAATTGAAACAAGCCTCAAGTTATTTGATGAGAAAGCATCATTTTGGTCTATCACATTCCATAACTTTTCTGTACCAGAAAAGTCGCTTAAATTGACTATATAGCAAATGGCCTTATTGTCTTTTAATAGTCTATCAAAGCAATGAATAAATAAAGCATTTCTTTTTTTGGAGGGAAGAATATCTGCATTTTCTATTAGACAAGCAAAGATATGTTTTTCCTCGTTGACAACATCAAAACCATGTGTAGGAACAGACCATCCGTTGCCTGCGTATCGGAAAAGATTCTGATGGAAGTATCCAATATGATTATTGTTGGATTTATCCATCTGACGAATGCATTCCGAAGCTACAATTTCTTCCATCGTCCTCCCATAAACTTTTGCGTCAAAAGCCAATTTGACGGGGTCTATGATGTTTTTGTTAAATCCCTTGAGGTCAATGTTGGCACTATACCTCAAAACAGTTTCTTTAACATGATTATAGATGTTTTCATCTGAAATGAAACCAAGATTATACGCTCTCATTTTTAATACTTTTTTACCGAATTACAAATTGCTCCTTTTCTCTTTGAACGTGAGTTCTTGCGAAACTCCTCTATCTGCCGCACCTTCTGCTCTCGAGTGTAGGGATGCAATGACATGCGTAGTACCTCCCTTTGAGCTTCCATACTGTTTTGCCGATGAAAATCGCTTATATACAAGCCGTTGTGTGATGAATTGTTCTGCATACGACTCCAATTATCGTCCAATGATGCGCAAAAATACAACATTTTTTCAAATCGTCGCCATCGATTCGTTCACTCCCTAAACGAACTCGGCGAAGCCCCAAGATTGTTCTGGACGTAGCGCGAGAAATGGCTGAGGGAGGCGAAGTTGAAGCGGTCGGCGATGTCGGTGAGCGTGAG
>CACZNA010000075.1:0-7925 GCA_902782455.1 uncultured Bacteroidia bacterium
ATCATTCGTCTGCCCGAGCTTAAACATGATGGGAATCTGGTAACTCACCCGAACAAATTCGCCTTTCTGCTTACCGGGCTTCCATTTCGGCATGGAGCTGATAACACGGGCGGCCTCTTCATCGCAACCGCCGCCAATTCCGCGCAACACTTTCACATTGGAAACGCTTCCGTCTTTTTCAATGACGAAACTGATGAACACGCGACCTGATATTCCCTCGTCTTTTGCCTTTTCCGGATACTTGACATTTTCAGCGATGAACTTGAACATGGCTTCGTCGCCGCCCGGGAATTTAGGCATTTCTTCAACGATGTTGAAGACGGTGTCGTTTGAGGGCGCGTCTTCCAGTGCCGAAAGACCGCCCAGAAGGATTCCCAAAGATTCTTCCGTGATACTGAACGGCTCTGCGGTGAATAAAGCAGTGTCGCCATGCATTTTCCACCGAAGGTCCGTGATTGTGCCGGTGGTTGTCCCGTCGGAATTATGTGTGGTAATCGACAGCTTCTTACGCGGCTCGCCTGTCATCGGATCAAAGGCATCGGAGGTCTCGAATTTAACGTAGGAACCGTCATCAGCGTAGAGGACGGTATCTATCAATTGCAACGGAGTGCCGTCATCATCAAAGATTGCGAACCGACCCGTTTCAACCGTAATGAGCTTGTCATCGGCTTTCTTTTCTTGTGCCGTCACTTTCGTGTTGGCAATCATCAGGATAGCCAGCACCGGCAATGTCGCCAAGAGCCTCCACCAGAGGCCCTTGGCCTTTTCATTCTTTGTAATCATCTTGATTCGTTTTTTGGTAAGGATTAAACTGAAATTATTGCTCATTTTGCTGAAATCGACAGCCGTGCACTGCTGCAAAATCAGCATCATGTAGTTCTTTTTGTCAACGCCGGTGGCAACCACGTCGCGGTCGGCCTGGTATTCGTGAAGGCTCTGCAACTCTTTCTTATACAAGTAAATGAAGGGGTTGAACCATTGCAGGATCATCATCACCTCGGCGAAAAGGATGTCCCACGAATGGTGGTGACTGATGTGGCTCATCTCGTGCCGCATGATGTCGGGGTCCACGTTTTCGTTGGGGAAGAAGGCATAGCGGAAGAAGGAGAACGAGCCTTGGTCGCGACCTGTGAACACCGCCGTGCAACCGCTCATCTTGCGCTTTGGCGAGCGGATGATGAGCGCGACGAGTTTGCCCAACTTGAAGAGAAACAACAGCGTCATTACGCCGACACCTATTAAATAAATACCTCCTACGACTTGCCAAAGGCTGAAACGCGAAGGCGTGGCATTGGTGGTAACCGTCACTTCGGGCAACACGGGCTGGCCATCGGGCGTAACGACCACTTCGCTCAGCATTATGCCGCTGAACATGTTTTGCTTCAAGGTCGCCATCTGGGGCATTTCAGCACCTGAAAGCAAGCCAAGCAAGGGCATAGCCAAAGCCAGCAACATGCTCGTCAAGAGGAAGAAACGGTTGAAAAGCAAGCGGTTGCTGTTGCGGAACAGCAGGCGATACACCACCCAAAGCACCGCAACCGAAGCCCCGATGGGCAGCAGGTGACCGATCATTAATTCTTGAGCGTTCATGGCTTATTTCCTTTCTGAGGCGATGGCCTCGTCGATGGTTTTTCTCATTTCCTCCAACTCCTCAATGCTGAAATTCTCCTTTTTGGCGAAGGCCGAAACGAGGTCGAGGTAAGAGTTGTTGAAATAACGTTCCACCACGCTGCCGAGATAGCGGTGCGAGTAGTCCTCGCGGCTGATGGCTGGGCTGTAGCGGTGGGCGCGGCAGAAGGTCTCGTGCTTTACAAAACCCTTTTTCTCCAAGATTTTGATGATGGAAAGCACCGTATTATAAGCCGGCTTGGGTTCAGGATAGGCTGCCATAATCTCATTGGCAAAGCCCTGCCCAATGTTCCAAATGGCCTGCATCACTTGTTCCTCGGCTTTGGTTAATTCTCTCATTTTGACGATGTTGTCATTCGTATTTTCTTTCTTTCGTGCCATTTTTTCCTCCGTTTTTGATGGTTTAACGCTGCAAATATACAGATTATTTTGAATGTAGAACTAATTTTTTAGTTTTTTTATTATGTTTCTTGGTAAAAAAAACTCAAATACTTGTTTTTTAGATAGTTATTAATAGACGAGATTAATGATTTTGCTTGCCTTGTTAAGTTTGACTTTTTCCTCGTCGGTAAAGATGAAATCGTTGTCGCGCACCACAATCAGCTCCATGTCGGGTTTTTCTACGATTTCCCAAGGGAAGCGTTCCAGCAGGTTGTGTTCGCAGTCGAACTCCTTCAACGACTTCATCTTTGACAAGTCAGGCAAATCTAATAAATGGTTGTAACCCACGCCGAGACGCTCTATGGAATCCATTTCAGCAATCCATTCAGGCAGGAAATGCAGCTCGTTGTGATGAATATAGAAATACTTCAGTCGTTTCAAGTTGCGCAAAGTGTCGGGAATCACACCAATTTTGTTGAAGGAGAGGAACAGTTGCTGCAAGTTCTCCATATCACCCACAAAATCAGGTATTTCATCGATGTTATTCTTATAGAAATCCAGATGCTTCAGATTCTTGAAACCAGCCAGCACTTCAGGGATTTCATCGAAATCGTTCTCGTAGAAAATCAGGCTTTTCATGCTGTTCAGACGGGCAAACGATTCAGGTAAAGAGTGCAACTTGTTCATGCCAAGATTCAGGCTTTCGCAATGCAGGCGACCAATGTTGCGAGGAAGATTTTCCAAACCGTTACCCCCAATAAGAATCTGCTGAACCTTGGAAAGATGCCGAATGTCCGACTTGGAAAGTCTCAATTGATTGAAATTCAGGTTGATTTCCACAAGGCTGTCGAGCGAACTGATCCATTTTGGGATATGCTTGATTTGGTTTCTTTCCAAATGCAACCTTTTCAGATGCTTGCAACGCTTGACGCTTGAAGGGATACGGTCAAGGCCACAGTTAGTCAGCGAGAGCACCTCGATATTATTGTCTTTGGGAATGCCAAGATATTGTATTTCAGCCCCGATTACTTCAAAAACAGTCACCGTATCAGGAACATAAGTCACATATTTGGCGGGCTGGGTCACGCATGATGTGAACAATCCAATCACCATTAATAATAATATGTTTCGTTTGATAGCCATTTTGATTCGTCTCGACGCCACAAATATAGATAACTTTTTTGAATATACAACTAAAAAAACAGTTATTCTATTGTATTTCTAATCGAAATAATTGTAAATTGTTGATTATCAAAAACAAAAAGAGCAACAGAAAGCTCTGTTGCTCTTTTGTCGGAGTGGCCCGACTCGAACGGGCGACCGCTTGCACCCCATGCAAGAATGCTAGCCAACTGCACCACACCCCGATTGCATTTATGCGTTGCAATCTTTCGATTTGCGGCTGCAAAATTAGGAATGTTTTTTGAATTGACAATCACTTTGGGCGAAAAATTTTATCTTTGCAAGCAAATAACACTAAACCTAAACTCTAAACTCTAAACTAAACACAATGGAACACATTGAATGTCTGATAATTGGCTCTGGCCCTGCTGGCTATACCGCAGCCATCTACACTTGCCGCGCCGACGTGAAAACTGTCGTTTACGAAGGTATGCAACCCGGCGGACAACTCATCCAAACCACCGAAATCGAGAATTTCCCAGGCTATCCCAACGGCGTGAAAGGCCCTGACATGATGGACGAAATCCGTCAGCAGGCCGAGCGTTTCGGCGCGGAAATCCGCGAGGGCGAAGTCACCAGCATTGACGTCAGCCAGCGCCCCTTCAAGGTGACGACGGAATACGACGGCGAACTTTTGGCCGACAGCATCATCGTCTCCACTGGTGCCGCAGCGCGTTACCTCGGTCTGCCCTCCGAGGAAGAATTCAAGGGCGGCGGTGTGTCGGCTTGCGCCACCTGTGACGGCTTCTTTTATAAAGGTAAGGACGTCGCGGTCGTAGGCGGCGGCGACACGGCTTGCGAAGATGCCACCTATTTGGCCAAACTCTGCAACAAGGTTTATCTCATCGTCCGCCGTGACGTGTTGCGTGCTTCCAAGGCCATGCAGCACCGTGTGCTCAACACACCCAACATCGAGGTTTTGTGGAAGCACCAGACCAAGGAGCTTTTCGGCGAGCAACAAGGCTTCATGAAGAAACTGAAGGGTGCCGTTCTCTACCACAGCGACACCAAAGAAGAGCGCACCATCTATGTGGACGGCTTTTTCGAGGCCATAGGTCACACGCCCAACACTGCGCCTTTCAAGGGCATCCTTGACATGGACGAGGATGGCTACATCATCACCAAGCCCAAGTCGACGGCCACCAACGTGGAGGGCATTTTCGCTTGCGGCGACTGCCAGGACCGCACTTATCGTCAAGCTATCGTGGCCGCCGGAACGGGCGCTATGGCGGGGATTGAGGTGGAGCGGTTTTTGATGGCGAGTAAATAGTAGGATGGTATGGCTTCCCTCACCCCCCGACCCCCTCTCCACTCTCGCGGAGAGGGGGAGGAACCTACCCGACCCTACTATGGTATTCGTAACCAGAAGATAAACCCTAAAAAACTTGAGTTTGCCAGACATTTCCGAAAGAACCCGACTGAAAGTGAGGACGCGGTGTGGCAAATGTTGCGCAACAGGCAAATCAAAAACCTGAAATGGCGGAGGCAACAAGTAATTAATGGTTTTATTGCTGATTTCTATTGTGCCGAATTGAATGTGGTATTAGAGATTGACGGCTCGATTCACGAAAAAGATGAGGTCAAAGCATACGATGAGATGCGGACTTCAGTATTTGCATCGAGAGGCATTAAGACATTCCGTTTAAAAAACGAAGATTGCGACAAACAACATCTTACGGAACTAATCGAAAACATAATAACCAGCCTGCGATAACCCACACCCCTCTCCAGAGGGAGAGGGGCACGGGGGTGAGGGGACAAAACCTATGCAATTCCATACAGAAATAAAACTACACCCAATAGAACAAACCATCCACTATGGCGACGGCCTAATCTTCTTAGGTTCCTGCTTCGCCGACGAGGTGGGCGCGATTTGTAAAGGACTTGGGTTCAATGCGATGATGAACCCATTTGGTGTGCTTTACAACCCTGCCAGCATCGCACAGGCTGTAGAACGACTACACAATGGGAAGCCGTTTTCGCAAGAAGAAGTGATTGCTGTAGGTGAAGGGCAATACTGCACTTTTAGCCACAACACAGCGTTTTGGAATGAGTCGGAAAACGCTTTGCTTGAGCAAGTTAACGAAAACCTCAACAAGTCGCAAAAGCATTTTCTGAAATCCCAATGGGTGGTGTTGAGCCTCGGCACCTCGTGGGTGTTTTGTAGCAAAGAAACCCGACAAGTAGTCGCCAACTGCCACAAATTGCCCGCTAACCAATTTGAGCGCGAATTTCTGAACGTGGAGCGGTCTACAGCATTGCTTTCGGGGTTGGTCAAGCAGCATCCTGACAAACAGTTTATCTTCACCGTGTCGCCTTTGCGCCACCTGAAGGACGGCCTGCACGAGAACCAATTGAGCAAAGCGGCATTGCTTTTGGCTTTGGACGAAGTATGCAAGAAATATGATAACGCGCATTATTTCCCCGCCTACGAAATCCTTTTGGACGAGTTGCGCGATTACCGTTTCTACAAAGAAGACATGGTGCATCCCACTGAACAGGCCGTGCGTTACATCTGGGAACGTTTCGCCGATTTCGCCATCAACCCGAAGGAAAAACCTGCCATGCAAGCCGCCCAAGAACTACGGCAGATGTTACATCACAGGCCAATGTTTCCTCAAAGTGAGTCGTTTCGCAAATTCGAACTTCAGCGGGAGCAGCGCATTGCCGTAATAAAACGTAACTATCCGAATATCAACCTCGAAAACCTATATCCGCACCAATCCGCACCATCATTTCCTTGACAAACTATGCCTTCGTCGGGAATAATTCCTTACTTTTGTGCCTATGAAACTGACGCGCATTATAGCAGGCTTGTTATGGATTGGTTTCGGAGCTTCGTGTTCAAGAACTTTGGAATCTGAAATCAGTTGGCAAGAGAACAGTTGCCCACGTTTGGTGGTGGTTGACAGTCTTTTGCAGAGCAACCCAGACAGTGCTTTGAGGTATCTTGAGTGGTTTTATGAGAGTATTAATCCCGTTTCGTCACCTGCTTTTGAATACACGAGCTTGATGCTTTCGGAGGCCTGTTTCAAAGTGCGCCGCGAGGTGGCCTATTGTAATGAAGTGGGTGCTGCTTTGGCTTATTTCGACAGCGTTTCCTCTGTTTACCCCCACGACAAGGTTATGGCTTTTCTTTCCGCCCGCGCCCATTATATGAATGCCATTTGCATCAACAATGGCACTATATTCACCGACGATTCCCTCACAATGTTGGCCTGTCAAGAGTATTATAAGGCCTTGGCAATTATGGAACAACATTTTGTCGAGGAGCAGATGGTGGGACACAAAGCGAGTTTCATTGCCCTGATTTATGCCCGATTGGCCAACATTTATTCCGACAAATTTCTTATTGAGCCGACGGTTTATTTCTACAAGAACGTGCTGAAATACAAGAAGAAAGCCAACAACCCACTTTCGAGTTTGGCCAACACCTTGTTTTTCTTGGGCTACGAATTCGAGAAGTCGGAGCAGTTCGACAGTGCTTTGTATTATTACGACCGCTCGTTGGCGAGTATGAAAGACACGACAGGGGTGCTTTACCGAAATGTCATCAATCGGAAAGCGTTGTCGTCCTATCATTTGGCGCACGATGGACAGGCCTCCGTTGACGCGCTCAAACGTATTGCGACGGCTGGCAATGAGTTCGAAAAACACGACCGCTATTTGGGTATTGGCTATATCTATAAACTTGACAATCAGTATGATTCAGCCATTGTTTATCTGAATCAGGTTTTTGAGGAAGCACCCAATATGTTCCTGAAAACCCAAAGTGCCGATTATTTGCGCGAGATTTACGAAGCCCGTGGCGAATCGGACAAGGCTGGCGAATTTGCCCGATTTGTGGCGCAAAACACGCCGCCCGAGTTTGGCACCAAGGCGGATGAATGGCGGTTTACAAGCCTGTTTCAGGACTATTTGCAACAAAAACAGGACAATGCCAGACTGCAAGAGGAAAGGGAAAACCGTGGACGGATTATGAAAATCGTCTTTCCGCTGATGGCTTTGCTTGTGGTGCTTGCGGTTTGGCTGATGCTCAATCGGAAACGGCATCAACGCATTGAAGCAGAGAAAGAAGCCCTTTCGGGACGTTTGCAAGAGCAAGGTGAGGCACTTTCAGCAATGAAAAAGCGGATGGAAGCCGCCTCGTTTGCCGAGGAACCCGTCTGCCGCCTGATTATGGAGCGGGTGAATGAGGGGCAGTTCAAGTCGAAGGTGGATTACCTTGTTTATAAGGACTACGCCCTCACCAAGGAGCAACTATTGGCTTTGCGCGAGGCTGCCGATGCCCATTTTGGAGCGTTCACCGCCCGACTCAAAAACGATTATCCCGCACTGACCAAAGGCGACATCGACTATTGCTGCCTTTATCTATTGGGCGTGGAGGAAGCCGACGTGGCCGCCTTGATGCAACGCGCTTTCAACACCGTTTGCGAACGCAGCCGCAAACTGAAAGGCATTTTCGGCAGCGACGAACCGCTTTCAACCACTTTGCGCAAGTTGGCAAAATCGGATTAACCAACTGATTCCTATTTATTTAACGAAATCCGCACCAATCCGCACCATCATTTCCTTGACTGCGGTTGGAGCTGTTTGTAGTTTTGCCCAACGAAACACAACAAACAGTATTAACCTTAGTAGTGATGCGTTAATTTTTGAGATTTGTTTGTAATTTATTGTAATATAGTAAAATATAAGCGTTCTTTGATTTTTTGATTTGAAATGAGTGAGTA
>CACZNA010000076.1:0-7236 GCA_902782455.1 uncultured Bacteroidia bacterium
TACACAAACAAAACGATTGTAACCATTAACATTTGAGTTAATCAAATTAGCAAATTTCTTTAAGTCAAATGTCGGCATATCCAATACATTGGAAAGAATATGCAAAGTAGGCACGTCTTCGTCACAAACGATGTTGTCTTGGATTAAGTTGTCAAACTTCTTGTTCACGGTATTAATTTCAGCATCAGGGAAAAACACCGATGCATGAAGCGCAGCCCTTTTCAAACAGATTTCGGATGGCTCAATCAAGGTAATGGCTTTCACATTTTGTGCATAACCATTTTCACGAAGGAAATCCGCATAACACATTGTGCCAAGGGCTTGTCCACAACCGTAGTCGATGATGTTGATTTCAGGTTGTTCAAGGAATTCTTCTGGCAGTTTACCAAAAGCATAATTCAATTTGGCTTGGTGCATCTTTCCGAAAGCAAAAAGATAGGCGGTCATTTGTGGCTCGGAGTCCAAGATGTCAATGCCACGATTCAAGGCTTCAAAGAGTTCGTCCTGCAAGGCTTGCGGCAGTTCGCGGTAAAATTTGGTGGACAAGTCCCTCACTTTGTCGAAAGTGGGATTGTCCATGTATTTCAGCTTATAAGCGTAGTTGGTGTTTTGTTCTATCATCATAGTAGTTCCTTTTTTACAGCAATTTCTTCAATTCCTCAATGTCCGGCAAGGCTTTCCGCAGCTCCTCTGGCATTTTTCTGTAAATCAGCAATTGCAATCAGAGAATTAGGAATTACTGCCTTGCTGTATGTCTCAAGTCTGTTCATCTGCCATGTTTTTTATTGTGCAAAAATAAGGGATTATTTCGTTCAAAAACGTGTCGTCAATCGAAAATACTGCCAAGCATGGATTCAATACACAAACCCAAACATCCAAATCGGAACAGAATTGCACTTCGCGAAGTGCAATTTTAATCAAAAACTGCACTTTTTGAAGTGCAATTGCGTAAAATCCATAGCCTCGCGTTTGGTTTCCTTGCCCAAAAACAGCCCGAGGGCACACCAGAATTGGCATACCCTCGGACAATAATACAAAAATGAAATCTCATTAAAACTCCGTCATTAGCTTTACGGTATTAAAGATGGTCTTTTCTTTGGCCTCGTTGCCGTATTTGTCCACATCGACGACATTGCGCGGGCTGTGGGTGATACACACCGGACCGTTCAAGCAGCCGCCGTCGCAAGCCATTCCTTCAAAGAAGTTTTCGGTGGCCTTGTTGAATTTCAACTTGGTCAAGGCGGCCTTACATTCGGCGATACCGTTCATAGCGATAGGCTTCACGCCTTCCACGCCCATTTCCTTGGCCACATCGGCGATGCCTTTGGCGATGCCGCCCGACTTGGCGAAGATACGGCCGTAGTACGAAGCGTTGTTCAGTTCGGAGTCCTCCATCTGCGTGGTGTCGATACCGCGAGCATCAACAAAGGCTTGCAGTTCCTCAAACGACATCACGCTGTCGATGGCACCACCGGTCTTTTCGAGCCTGTACTCCAACTTTTTAGAAGTACAGGGGCCGATGAAGACGACCTTGGCCGTCGGGTCGGATTTCTTGATGAGGCGGGCGGTTTCCACCATCGGCGAGACCGAAGAGGAAATGTATTGCTTCAGTTCGGGGAAGTTTTTCTCCACGAAACTCACAAACGATGGACAGCACGAAGTGGTCATCAGTTTCTTCTCGTTCCATTCCTGGGCCTCACGATAGAGGGTGATGTCGGCACCAAGGGCGGCTTCCACAACGTGATGGAACCCCAACTTCTTGATGGCGGTCACCACTTGCGTGACGCGACCGAAGCGACATTGGCTGACGATGGCCGGCGCAATGACGGCATAGACCCTGTATTTCGTGTTGTTCTCCGACTTCTTCAAAATGTCGATGATGTCGAGGATCAATGATTTGTCGGAAATGGCACCGAAAGGGCATTTATAGACACACGCACCGCAGGAGATGCACTTTTCGTTGTCGATTTTGGCTTTCTTGTTCTCGTCGATGGAGATGGCTTTCACCTTGCAACTCACCATACAGGGGCGGTGTTGCAGGATGATGGCGGAGTAGGGGCAGGCTTGGGTGCATTTGCCGCACTCGATGCACTTGTCCTTATCGACGGTGGCGCGGTGGTTCACGATGGTGATGGCGTCTTTGGGGCACACTTCCTTGCAACTGTGTACCATACAGCCACGGCAAGCTGGCGTGACATAAATGCCGTCAATCGGACATTCGTCGCAGGCGCTGTCAATAACCTCGATGACGTTGGGGTTGCTCTTGTCGCCGCCCATCGCCATCTGGATGCGGTCTTGCAAAATGGCGCGTTCCTTGTAGATGCAGCAGCGCGTTTCGGCTTTCGGGCCGGGGCTTAACAACTTGGGCACTTCCACGTAGGCGTTCTCCAATCCGCCCTCGTAGGCGCGCCGGATGACTTCTTTCAGCACTTTGTATTTGATGAGTTGTACGTCGGTGTCAAAAATCCTTTGTGAGTTCATCTTGTTTTGGGTAAAAGGGTTCAATAATAATTCAGCTCTACAATTTTGCCCACCTTGCGTAGGTCGGCGGCAATCTTCTCCACGATTTTCATCTTCATCGTCGTGTCGATGGGCAGCCCTTGGTGGGCCACATTGACGCTTTGCCCGACGAAGAAGGTGATGTGGGTGGCGCGTTCAAAGAGGTAGTCGGCGAGGAGCGAGGCACCGTCTTTCTTGGTGAAGGTCTTGGGCGTGAGGTCGGTGATGGAGATGTATTTCTCCAACATTTGCATCAGCCGACGCAAGGTGAGCACGCCTTCAGTGGTCAGGTCGATGCCTTTGATGTAGCCGATGGGAGGCACTTCCTTGTCGGGGAAGTCGAAACTGGTCTTCAACTCGGTTTTCAGGTGACGTGCCACAATGGTGGAACTCGTACCACCGCAAACGATTTTCTTTGAAGGACCGGCCAAGAATTGCTCAATGTAGAAGTCGTCCTTTTCCTTATCGACGGGCGGCCCGACCATAATATTGACATCCAACCGCTTGCGAATCTTTACGGCGGCCACGGTGGTGTCGTCGCCGGGCTTGTCGGCATAGAGGTCGTTGCAGGCCGAAGCCAAAAGGCAGGCCACGGCACGAGCCGACATAGAGCGCGAGATGTTGGCGTTGAGGTGCTCCATAATTTGGTCGCGCTCCCAACCGAAGTTGAGGATTTGCCCGATGCCGGCGTGAATGGTGCCATCGGACATAACAATGATAATGTCGTCTTCCTCCAGGTTCAGGTCGGTGCGAAACACTTTCTTGCCACACACATCAAGTTCGGTACGCTCAAAGTTCTGGCACTGGCCGCGATGGTAGTAGATGGCCTCGGGGTTGTCGAACTCGAACATCACACCCTTGCCCTTGGTATCGACGTGGATGATGGAGAAGGTGGAGTAGGCCACGCCGCGCTCCGAGCACACCGGAAGGGTTTGGATGATGGTCTCGACACATTCGTAGATGTCGATGTCGTTGGAAGCCATCGTGCAAAGGATTTTCGAGGTGAGCGTAGAGAGGATGTTGGCCTTCACGCCGCTGCCCAAACCGTCGGCCAAGACGAGCGTGGTGAAGTTGTCCTTAACGGTGCTGGCCACATTGTCGCCGCACAACTCCTCGCCGACGTGGTTCAGCGAGGTGCATCCCGTTTCTAAACAGAGTTCCATCAGTTCTTCTTGTTTTCTTCGGTTAGGGTTTTCTTGAGTTTCAGCAAGGCCACCTTGGTTTCAGCTGTGGTTTCACCCAAAAGCGACGCAATCTCTTGAGCCACACGCATTTGCTTCTTGATAACCTCATCAGTGGTGGTCAAGGTTTCCATCTTCACCTTCATAATGCGGTTTTCGTAATCGACGGTATCGGTGACGTCTTTCAGGATGCCGAAGATGACATTTTGCCCAGCCAAATAGTTGATGGATATGTCGACGTATTTCCCAGTGGTGGGAATGAGGGTTTGCTTACAAGAGATGTGCTTCTTCTGCGTATAAGCGTTGTAGAAGTCGATAGGGCTGAAGAAGTCGGCAGCAGGTCTTCCCTTGGCGTTGGGGTCGTCGATGCCCAAAAGTTCCCTTCCTTTATTGTTGATTTCCAATATGTTGAGGTCGGAATCGAGGACTATGATGCCTTCAGGACTGTTTTGGATGATCTCGAACGAAAGCGACTCGGCACGTTGGCGCATATAGGGCAGGCAGATTTCGATGTCGGCATAGCCGTTGTAAACTGCCCAAGCCTTCTCGCGGCAGGTTGCATAGCCGCACGAGCCGCAATTCAGTTCATCTTCGGGTTTCATCTTACCGGTCTGGTGCAGGATGGCCTCAATGTCGCGTTCGCTGGCAGCCATGCTGTGGCTGCGGAGGCGCGGATGAGCAGCGGCCAGGCTTAAGTCGAGCGGGCTGTCGTCTTGCGGTCCGGTCAGGGCTTGTTTCTCGCGGCTGACATACTTGCGCACATCGGCTGTGGCCTTGATGGAGCCTCCCTCCTTGACCAACGAGCAAGGTCCATTCACACAGGCATCCACGCAAAGGTTGATTTCCATCACAACGTGGTCGAGATGCTCGATGTTTTCCAAAGCCTCCACGCACTTCTTCGGGCCGTCAACGGCGATGTATTCGTAGCCTTCGGGCAGCACGGGGAATGAGTTGATGATGCCTTGCGGTATCGGATATTCCTTGGCAAGGTTGGGTGAACCGTTTTTCTTGTTGAGGCTAAGGTTGGTGATTTCGTCGAGTTTGATGTTCTTCTCGTCGAAAAGTTTCACCACATCCTCAAAGGTCAGAACGTGGTCGATCAGGTGACATTCTTCGGCTTCGCGCTTCTTGGCGATGCAGGGGCCGATGAAGACGATTCGTGCCTCGGGGTGTTGTTTCTTGATGATTTTGGCGTGGGCCACCATCGGCGAATCGACGGGGGCGAGGTATTTGAGTGCTTTCGGATAGTATTCCTGAATCATTCGGCAAGCGGCAGGGCAGGCCGAGGTGATGAAGTTGGTGAACTCGCCCGTCTTGAGCAGGCGCGCATATTCCTTGGTGACGGCTTGCGCCCCGACTGCGGTCTCTTCCGCATCGGCGAAGCCCAACTTGGCCAAGGCCAATTTCATCACGCCAAAGTCGGTGAGGCCGAAGCTCGAAATGAACGACGGCGCAACGCTGGCAATCACCTTGTCGGGACCGGCCAGCATTTGTTTCACTTCTTCCAATTCGCTATGGACAACCTTCGCGTTTTGCGGACAAGCCAATGTGCAGTGACCGCACAAGATGCAACGGTCTTCGATGATTTCGGCCTGATGGCCCTTGAAATCAATGGCTTTCACCGGACATTCGCGAAGGCATTTGTAGCAATCTTTGCATCTCGCATTGCGAAACTCAAGAAATTTCGACATAATGACGGTGTTTTAGATTTCAATCAGGGGATAGATTTCCTTCACGAAAAGTTCTTCGGCATTGTCTTTGGTGACGTTGTGCAAAAGCAAGAAGCCGTCTTCGGCGCTGATGCTGGCTTTCTTCATCATTTTTTCCGAAATGCCGTCGGTCTTCACGTTCACGCCCTTGGCGCAATGGCCGAGGCAGAAACTGGCCTGCAATTCGACGAGGTCTTCCACGTCATATTTCTTGAGGATGTCTTTCAAGGCTTGGATCACATCGTAAGAACCTTTCAAGTGGCATGAACTGCCCACACATACTTTAATATTCATTTTGGGTTAGTTTTAAGGGTTGTTTGTTATGAACGGTATTTTCTTCTTTTTGTTGTATTGTTGCCTTACCATTTTTGGCGGGCAGCCGTTTTTTTGTGGCCGCCCGCCGGTCAATGGCTATATCAACTCAAAAATTAACTTCGGTATCGTAATAGCAGCACTTCAGCAGTTTTTCCATTTCCTCTTGCGTCGGGATGCGCGGGTTGGAGCCTGTGCAAGCGTCGCCGATGGCGTTCTTGGCGATTTCGGGCAGCCTTTCAAGGAACACGTTTTCAGGCACAAAGCCTTGTTCGCAGGGGTAGGAGTCGGCACCATAGTTCTTGATGCAATGCGGGATGTTGAGGTCGTCGTTCATCTTGCGCAAAGCAGCGATGAGCAGGGCAACTTTCTCGTCGTCGTTGCTTCCGCCGAGGTTCATTGCGTCGGCGATGGCACCGTAGCGTTGCTTTGCTTCGGGATTCTTGGCGTTGAATGCAATCACCTTGGGCAGATACATTGCATTGGCCGCGCCGTGGATGATGTGTGCGCCAAAGTCGGCAAACACGGCTCCCGTCTTGTGTGCCATCGAGTGGACGATGCCCAACAGGGCATTGGAGAAGGCCATACCGGCAAGGCATTGGGCGTTGTGCATCTCGTTGCGGGCGTTCACGTCGCCGTTGTATGAGTTCACCAAGTCTCTCTGTATCATCTTGATGGCGTGCATAGCCAACGGGTCGGTGTAGTCGCAGTGGGCGGTCGAGACGTAGGCTTCAATGGCGTGGGTCATAGCGTCCATTCCCGTGTGGGCCACCAATTTCTTGGGCATAGTTTGGGCCAAGGCAGGGTCAACGATGGCCACGTCGGGCGTGATTTCAAAGTCGGCGATGGGGTATTTGATGCCCTTTTCATAGTCGGTGATGATGGAGAAGGCGGTCACTTCGGTGGCCGTGCCCGAGGTGGACGAAACGGCGCAGAAATGGGCCTTGGTTCTCAATTTGGGCAAGCCGAACACCTTGCACATATCTTCGAAAGTGGTTTCAGGGTATTCGTACTTAATCCACATCGCTTTGGCTGCATCGATGGGCGAACCGCCGCCGATGGCCACAATCCAGTCGGGTTGGAAGTCTTGCATCACGGCGGCACCGTTCATCACGGTCTCCACCGACGGGTCCGGCTCGATGCCGTCAATCACTTTCACTTCCATTCCGGCCTCTTGCAGGTAGGCAATGGCCTTGTCCAAAAATCCGAAGCGTTTCATACTTCCGCCGCCTACGCAAATGACGGCGCGTTTGCCTGTGAAGGTCTTCAATGCTTCAAGAGCGTTTTCTCCGTGAAAAAGGTCTCTCGGTAATGTGAATCTATTCATTTCTTTGTTGATTTTTGAGTTGGTTGTCAATTGTTTATTTTGTCGGTTTTGTTTGATTGTTGGTTGTTGAAAATCCTCTTATTTCCCGTAATAGGCTTGCTTGTAGATTTCGACGATTTCCTTCACAAGCGGGTATTTCGGGTTGGCGCCGGTGCATTGGTCGTCGTGGGCTTTCTCGGCGAGGGCTTCCACATTGGCCATAAACACC
>CACZNA010000077.1:0-7170 GCA_902782455.1 uncultured Bacteroidia bacterium
GATTGTGGCGGATACTGTGGTGAACGCGCGTTTCCCCTTCGGTCGCGGCGTGCTTCCCGACTATCCTGTCAACTTCACGCCCGAGGAACTCTCCTTCGCCCACGGTGATTCCATCCTGAATTACACACAGCAACTCATCCGCGAGGGGAAGTACATCTATTATGTTGAGCCTGAACCTGAAACGCTTGGTTCGATTGAGGAAACAGGGAAGGGCTTCCCTTGGCTTTGGGTTGTCGGTGGTGGTGTGGTTTTGCTGGGTTTTGTAGGATTTGCAGTCCGCCAGCGGTGAAAGGAGGAATGGAGGTTGTTCCTCGTAGTTTAGTTCTTAGAACTTACAGAAACGGTGTGAAATACACTGGCACACAAGTGGTCGCGCCGTCTTTTTGATAATCTTTGGTGTAGAGCAGAATCCGTTCACCAATGCGCGAAGGAAATTTCTCGCAGAAGGTATCCAACGATTTATGTGTCCTATAACCCGATGATTTCACTTCTATGGGAACGATTTTGTTGCCCCGAGAAAGCAAGAAATCAATTTCATAGTTTTTGTTCCCATTGCCAGTGGGGAAAGTGTAATAGTATAATTCGTTGCCAGCCGTGCGGAGCATTTGGGCTACAAGGTTTTCATACACATAACCGAGATTGGCTTTCAGTTTGTCGGAAAGAAGTTGGTTGTAGATGATGTTTTCGGTGAATGCTTTGTCGCGGAAAGCAAGCGTAACAAACAAGCCCGTATCGACAAAGAACATTTTGTAGTTGTTGTAGTCGCGGCTCAAACCAAATCCTACATTGGGGTCGGTGGCGTGGTATGCAAAATTGACCACCATGCTGTCTTCCATGTCGGCCAACACAATGTCAGTGCCTTCTGTTCGGCGGTTTTCCATGGCCGTTGTTACTTGATAGCGTCGTGCATTGGTGGTCAATTGTCCGGGTATGGAACGCATCATGCGCGAAGCCCTACCCAAAGGGTCTATCTTGCGAAAGTCGTCGTCATACAAATCTAAAATCTCACGCTTTGTAGTGTCCACTTGTTGAAGATTGTGCGTTTCAAGATAAGTATTTATCGCTTGCGGCATCCCTCCGACAAGCATGTATAGACGCAGGTCTCGCATCGTTTTCCTGTGGCTGGGACCCAATGGCATTTTCTTTTCATAAAACACACGCAGGAAATTCATACCTGCTTCATAGCCTGTTGCCCATAAAAACTCCTCGAAATCCAATGGATAAAGGTTCATCCGCGTTTCCTCGCTGGGGATGACAATATTCTGTACATGTTTCTTCAATGTTAGCAATGAGCCAGTTTCGATGTAATCGTATCTGCCATCTTTCACAAGGTGTTTTATGGCTTGACGGGCCAAAGGTTGCAATTGCACTTCGTCGAAAACGATGATACTTTCTCTGACATAAAGTGTAGTTCCTGTTTCTTGCTGCAAATGCATGAAGAAAAAGTCCAAGTCGCTCATGTCCTCAAACAGCGTATTGATTCTCCTGTTCTCTTCCGAAAAGTCGATGAGGATGTAGGATTTGTATTCCTTTTGTGCGAATGCCTCCACAAGCGTTGACTTGCCTACACGCCTTGCACCTTTGATAAGCAAGGCACTTTTGCCTTTTCGCTCCTCTTTCCATTGGAGCATTTTGTCATATAGTTTCCGTTTGAAAATCATGATGAGTCTAACTTGTTGAATATCGGTGCAAAAATAAGAGTTTTTGTCGTAATCCACAAATTTTTTTCTTCAAATATTGCAGTAATCCACAAATTTTTTTGCCCGAAAAGTGCAGTAATCCACAAATTTTTGGCCAGCATTGGTTTTACAAAACTAAAGATTTCCCCTTGGATTTTGTAGGATTTGCATTCCGACAGTACTGAAAATGGGGCATTTGAAATCATTATTTTTTTCTTGCGATGGCCTTGACATTCGAAAATGTTCTTATTTTTGCAGCGAAAAGTGTATTCTAATTATTTAAACATTAAAATCTTATCACTATGAAGAAAACCTTACTGTTTGCGTTTGCCCTCCTTTTTGCGACGGCAACGATGGCGCAAAACCGCGCGGTTTTGCTGCAAGAATCCTTCGACGGCTCTTCAATGCCCGCTGGCTGGTCCATCGCAGGCCTTGGCCAGTCCAACTGGAACATTTCGGCCACCAACAATGCGGGCGGCGAAGCCAACGAAATCTGGCTGTATTACGGCCCACAATTCAACGGCATTTCCCGCCTTGTTTCTCCTGTTGTTGACTTGACGGGTCTCAACAGCGTTATCATTTCCTTCAAGCATTGCCTCGACAACTACAGTGGCTCCCACACGTTGGGCATTGCCACCACTTCCGACGGCGGCACCACGTGGAACGAAGCCTGGAGTCAAGTCTATTCTTCGGACGGCGTGTATGCAGTGACCCAAGAAGTCACGACGCCTGACGTGGGAAGCGCCAACTTCCAGTTCTGCATCTACTACAGCGGCAATTCCTACAACATCGACAACTGGTACTTTGATGACATCATGGCTTTCACCCTTGAAAACCTTGACCTCGCCATTACCGGTACCTCTCTGCCTGCCATCACGCCGACGGGCAACCTTGCCGTCAGCATGAACGTCATGAACTATGGTTCCACCCCAATCACTTCCGTCGAAGCCTCCTACGAGGTGTCGGGCATGATGCCGTTGGGCCAAACCTTTGATGTGAACATTGCTCCCTTGGCTACCACAACTTTGACCTTCGATACTCCTGCTGCCTTGAACGTCCCCGGAGGCTATGTCGTGACTTTGACCATCGTCAAGGTTAATGGTCAGGACGATGATGTGAGCGACAACAATACGTTGGTGAAATCCGTCTCCATCCCGATGGACAATGTCCAAAGGATACCCATGATTGAGCATTTCTCCTCGTCCACTTGCGGACCTTGCGTGAACGTGAACAACCAAATGGCCACATTCTGCAACAACAATCCCGGTCGCTACACCTACACCAAGTACCAGATGAACTGGCCTGGCAACGGCGACCCGTATTATACCGCCGAGGGTGGCGTGCGCCGCACCTATTACGGCGTGAGTGGCGTTCCGGACATTTATCTTGACGGCGTGGGCACCAACAACGCGGCTGTCAACCAAAACACTTTCAACCAACACGCCGACGAGCCCGGCTACTTCGATGTCAGAGGTTCGTTCACCGTGGATGGCAACAACATCCATATTTTCGCCGATGTGATGCCGTATGTTGACATTGAGGCTCGCGTGTATGTCTCCATCAATGAGAAAGTGACGTACAACAACGTGGGTGGCAATGGCGAGACTGAGTTCCACCACGTCTTCATGAAGATGATGCCAGACGGCGAAGGTTCGACGCTTGATTTCACTGCTGGCGAGATGCAACGTTTGGAGTTCACCCAAGACATGTCGGGAACGCATGTTGAGGAAATGAGCGACCTCGAAGTGTCCATCTGGGTGCAGAACTACGGCTCGAAGTATGTGTACAACAGCCACTTTGCCTACGAGTACACCGACATCCATCCTTATCCCGTCGAGAACCTGACATTGACCGAAGTCGCTGGTCCGAGAGGTTTGTTTGAGGCTACTTGGGATGCACCGGCCAATGGAAATCCCATCGGCTACAATGTCTATGTCAACAACGAACTGATGTCTGAAAGCATCACCGCAACCGAGTATTCGTTTGAAGGCGATCCCGATATGTTCTATGTGGTTGGTGTAGTCGCTTTGTATCCCGAAGAAAAATCTTCTGTCAAAGTTGTTGCCACTGTGTCAGAGAACTTGCAGGATTTGGGATTGTATATCCCTGGCTCGCCTTACGTTGAGTTGACGGTCGCTGAACCCGAAGCCAATCTTTATGTGACCAACGGTAATTTTGCCTCGCATACGCCTATCGAGATTACTGCCATTACGGAAGCCAATCCCGTGGGCGCGGAGTATTTACTTATTCAACCTGCAAACACGCTGCCTTATACGATAAATGAAGCAGAAGAATTCCATTTCAGCATTATCCCCAACCTGCCTGTCGGCAGAAGTGTCGCAGAAACTGCTGTTAAGGTGGAATCCAATGGTGGAGAAGTGGTTTACTATGTGACCGTTGACGGCGAACTGCTGAGCATCTCTGAGATTTCGTCGACTGCCAAAGTCTATCCCAACCCCGCCAACGACCAAGTGCGCATCGAGAGTGCCAATGGCATCGAGAGCGTGATGGTTTACAATATGATGGGTGCCTTGGTGGAGACCATTCCCGCCAACAGCTTGATGCTCAACGTGAACTTGAGCCAATACCGCAACGGCACGTATTTCTTCAACATCCGCCAGAGCGACGGCACTGTGAGCAACCAGCGCGTGGTGGTGAACCACTAATAGTAGCCAATGCTTCCAAGCGTTGGTCAAACCTTAGACTTGGAAGTGTTAGTTCTATGTTGGTCGTGACACTTGGAAGTGTCACCTCCTGACAACACGAAAGGAACCCCGAAAACCGAGGTTCCTTTCTTCGTTTATTCTGGGTTTGGTGCATCCCTACGGGATGCAAGAGACTGATATTCTTCTATGATTTACCGATAGTCAATCCCTACGGGATTTGTTAGATGCGGCTGCACCGAAACATCCCGATGGGATGCGCGTTTGGTAAAACCAAAACCATGTGGCAAACCGCATCCCGTAGGGATGCACCACGTAGGCGAAGATTCCATCTTTTTAATCCGATAAAGAATAAGGCTTGTATTCAGCGTTCAGTCCCCGCAAAAGGTTTGGCTCGCTTCCCATTTCAAAGACGAGTTCCCCGCCCTGCATCAATTGCTCGTGGGTGAGGTAGAGTTTCGTGATTTCCTGCCCGTTGAGCGTCACTTTCTGTACGTATCGGTTCTCATCGCTGACCTTGGGGGCTTTGATTTCCAAAGCCTTGCCATTGCCCAAGCGCACCTTTAGATAGGGTAGGTATGGGGCTCCAAGTACATACTGGTCGCTGCCAGGGCAGACGGGATAGAAGCCCATCGCGGAGAAGATGTACCAAGCCGACATTTGGCCGCAGTCGTCGTTGCCGCACAGCCCGTCGATGTTGTTTTTGTAGAAGCGGTTCATGATTTCGCGGAGCCAGTATTGGGTCTTGTAAGGCTGCGAGCTCCAGCTGTATAAATAAGCAATGTGGTGCGCGGGTTCGTTGCCGTGATTGTAGCAGCCCATCAAGCCCTCCTCGGTGACGTCCTCGGTGTTTTCGAAAAACTCCTTGGGTAGCTGCATTACAAATAAGGTGTCCAAATTGTGGATGAATTGCGCATCGCCGCCCATAGCCTCGATGAGTCCTTTCACATCTTGCGGCACATAGAACGAATACACCCACGAGTTGCCTTCCACGAAGCCCTCGCCCTCGGTGTCCATAAGGCTGAAAGGCGTTTTCCAGCTGCCGTCGCTCATCTTCGGTCGGGCGAAGCCCAAATCGGTGTCGAAAGTGTTGCGCCAATTGGCAGCGCGTTGCTTGTAGGTTTCGGCCATTTCATGGTTGCCTGCCTTCAGTGCGGCTTGATAGATGGCCCAATCGTCGTAGGCATATTCCAAAGTCACTGAGACGCTGCCGCTGTTCTTGTCGAAAGGCACATAGCCGAGTTTTTGGTAGTCGTCAAGGTTGACATAATAGGGGCAAGTGGAACTCCTTTGCATGGCTTTCAGCATTTCATCTTTCTGGTTTGCGACGCCTTTTGCGTATGCATCGGCCAAAACCGAAACAGCATGATACCCAATCATGCACCAGTTTTCGTTGCCCATGTGAGACCAGACGGGCAGCAGTCCGTGGACACTCTGCTCGCTGTGTTTCAGCATTGATTGCACCATGTCGGCGTTGCGTTGCGGTTGCAAAAGGTTGAACAGCGGATGCAAGGCGCGGTAGGTGTCCCAAAGCGAAAAAACAGTGTAATTCGTGAAGCCCTCGGCCTGATGGATGCTGTGGTCGATGCCGCGATATTGGCCGTCCACGTCCATGTAGATGGAGGGATTGATCATCGTGTGGTAGAGCGAAGTGTAAAGCATCGCTTTTTGGTCTTCGGTGCCTTCGGCTTGCAGGATGGCAAGTTCCTTGTTCCACTTGGCTTGGGTTTCGGCCATGAGTTGCTCGAAATTGCGTCCGTCAGTCTCGGCATGGAGGTTCTTTAAAGCACCTTCAGTGCTGGTGGCGGAAAGCGCGACTTTCATCTCCAAAGTCTCAGGCTGATTGAAGGTGAAATACGCCACAATCTTGCGCCCTGTCATCTCGGGGAAGTTGTGCTTCACGTCAAACTTGCCCCACATTCCGTTGTATTTGGGTTTCTGCAACTCACGGTAGCCGTAGTCGACAATGGGTTGGTTGAAGCTGATGGCGAAATAGGTGTAGTTCGTTCTTGCCCAGCCGTTTGTGATGCGGTAACCCGTCAGTAAGGTGTCGTTTTCCACACGGAGGTTGGCCCATAGGGTCTTGCCGTCGTAATTGTAAATGCCGTGCTGCAAGTCCAAGATGATGCTGCCGTTTTCACCTTTCGGAAAGACATAGCGGTGAATGCCAGCGTGTTCCGTAGCAGTCAGTTGGGCCTTGATGCCGTAATCCTGCAAAAACACCTCATAGTAGCCCGGCACCGCGATTTCGGTCTCGTGGCTGAAACGGGAACGGTAGCCATCGTCGGGATTGGTCTGAGTTCCAGGGTTGAACTTGATTTCTCCCGTGACGGGCATCACCAAAATGTCGCCCAAGTCGGAATGCCCCGTGCCGTTGAAGTGGGTATGGCTGAAGCCCACGATGGTACTGTCTTTATGTTGATAACCAGCGCAATACTCATAAACGCGAGGTTGATATTTCCCGTCAATATCATGCGGAATGGTATCGGTGTCAGGGCTGAGCTGCACGATGCCGAAGGGGGCACAAGCGCCCGGAAAGGTGTGTCCCATGCCGTTGGTCCCGATGATGGGGTTGACGTATTGGATGTAATCGATTTTGGGTTCGTCAATGGCGGCGGGTTGTTCGCTACAACCAACCATCATCATCCCCAAGGCGAGCAAAATGTAGTGTTGTGTTTTCATTTGATAAGGGTTTGGACTTGCAAAAATAGGAATAAATTGGTTTCACGCGCTTCGCGTCATCCTATGTTTGCAGCGTCAAACGAAGGAGCGACAAAGATAGGGAAAAATTGTATATTTACGGCCACAAACAATTAACGGAATGAATA
>CACZNA010000078.1:0-6821 GCA_902782455.1 uncultured Bacteroidia bacterium
AAAAGATTTCCGGTAAGTTGCATACCATCGCCCGAGTCGCCCGAAAAACGGATGACGACATGTTCAAGGGCTACAACCTTACTTTTTGCTGTCATATTTTTGCGATTTAAAGATTTAAAATTTCAAATTCCAAATTCGGTGCAAAGATAAATATTAAATAGGTGCAAATCCCAACAAAACTGCTTTTTATTTTTCTTTTTAGAGGTATAACCGCACCATATTCATTATCAACAACTTAAATTTCACCGTTATTTAGACTGAATAAAAATTTCCAAATTGGGCGCTATGGAATGAAAGTTGTAGTATTTTTGCCGCCACAAAACATCAGAACTAACTAACTCAATCTAAAAATTTACAACTATGGCTTACAAAATCACAGACAGCTGCGTTGCTTGCGGCACTTGCATTGACGAATGCCCGGTGGGCGCTATTTCAGAAGGCGACATCTATGTCATCGACCCTGACACTTGCGTTGGTTGCGGTACTTGCGCCGGCGCTTGCCCTAACGAAGCAATCGTAGAAGACTAAAATCAAGAGAAAAATTGCATTAAAAGGAAAAAGCCTGCCAAAAACAGGCTTTTTTTGATTTTTTTGGCAGTTTTGAAAAGTTTGGCAAAGTATTTGCTATCTTTGCCGCGTTCTTTGAAAGAAACAAATTTAAACAAACAACCTAATTACTAACTAAAATCATTAAAAAAATGAAGAAATTAGCTTTAGCACTTGTGTGCTTCGCCAGCGTTGCTTTCTTTGCAAGCTGCCAACAAGAAATCACCAATCCCGAACCCACCATCTCCGTCATTACAGATGAAGGTTTCGTTAAAAACGGTGATGTGATTGACGTCGAACAAACAATTGTCTACGGTTTCCAAATGGCTTCAAACAGCCAAACCAAGAAGGAACTCCAGCAACTCCGCCTCTCTACAACTTTCATTGACCTTGAAGGTAATGAAAGCACCCCAGAAGAAGAAATCATTTCGCTGGTTGGCAACACAGAGTATCGTTTCGCTGACACAGTTTACTATGAAATCACCAGAGAAATCATAGGCACCATCAAAACTGTCGCCACTGTCACCGACGTTGATGGCAAAGTCAACACTGCCACTCTCACGCTGAACCTCAACCAACCCGCTCAAGAACTGGTTGTTACTCCTTTTGAATGGAGAAGAGACGCTGGTGGTGACGGAACTGGTCTTGCAGAATTTGGCTTGCAGTGGACCAACAACACCACCACTAATGCTATAATCAAACCCTTGGAAGGTGCTATCCTCTATCGTTTCACCAATTCAGAGGTTTGGAGCAACACCAAGACCGACCTTGACAAGGCCGAATTGTTCTCAGAACTCCCTGTGAGCATTGCTCAATTCACTGACGTTTCCGTGACAGCTGCCTCCCAGACTTATGACATCGTTTTGGGTACCACCTACAACGGCGAAAACCACCTGATCCATGTCACTGGTAGCACTGCCAATCAAAGATCATGGCACTTCAGCATCACTGGTGAAGCTAAATAAGAAAACAACAAATCATCATCATAAAAAAGGTGCGTCATTGCGGCGCACCTTTTTTTTTCGTTTCTATGTCTGTCACAATACGATAACCCGTATTTGGTTTGGAGCTCATTTTTCCGGATAAGCAATCCGAACATGATAAATGCTCATCAACTTCTTTTTCAGCACTTTGCGGCAGGTTTCGATGTCGCGGAGGGTTAAGTCCGTGTTGAGGAACTGCCCTGCCTCCATCTGTTTGTTGATGATGTTGTCCACCAAGTCGCTGATTTTCTTCTCGTCTATGTCTTTCATGCTATGGGATGCGGCTTCTATGGAGTCGCACATCATCAGCACGGCGGTCTCGCGTGAGAATGGAGCCGGACCATGATAGGTGAAATTGGTTGGGTCGATGGTCTCTCCAGGATGAGCCTTTTGCTCGTTGATATAGAAATAGTCCGTGCGACGCGTTCCATGGTGGGTGCGGATAAAGTCAATGATGCGCTCCGGGATACGGTTTTTGTGTGCCAACTCGATGCCATCTGTCACATGCGAGATGATGATTTGGGCACTTTCCACATTCGACAGGTCGTTATGCGGGCTATACGCACCGTGTTGGTTCTCCGTGAAATACATCGGGTTTTTGACCTTGCCTATGTCATGATACAAGGCTCCTGTGCGCGCCAGCAGCGTGTCGCCACCAATCTCATAAAGCACCTCCTCACAAAGATTGGCCACTTGTATGGAATGTTGGAATGTGCCAGGCGCATTGGTAGCCAACTCGCGGAGCAAAGGACTGTTGGTGTTGCTCAACTCCATCAATGAAAGCGAGGTGGTGAGGCCGAAGATACGCTCAAACAAAAGGATGAGCGGCTGGGCAAGCATGGTGAACAAACCATTGAAAAACAACAGCAAAACAATCGACCAGTCGACCTCAGAGGTAGTGAGGAAAGTGAAAGCTAAATAGACCAACAGATAGCCAAAAAAGACGAGTAGTGCCGCTTGCACAAAACGATGATGGGTACGGCTGTTTGACATTCCAAACACCGTGACGACCGTGGCCACCAACTGCATGAACATGAACTGGAAGGGATTGGGCACTGCCAATGAAATGAGCATCACCGCAAAGACCTGGGTGGAGAAGGCCAAACGCAGGTTGAAGAACGAGCCAATCATAATGGCAAGGATACACACCGGCATCATGTAGATCAATCCGGGCGCCATCTTGACCAAAATGTAAGACGGGATGACAACCAAGAGCATAAGCGTCAACAGCAGGACGATGTTCTTCAGCTCGGAAAAGACCTTGGGGTGTAACTTATTGCCATACAGACCCATCAAAGTGAAGATGAGCGCCACCAAAAAGAACTGGCTCAACAACACCCGTAGCGACTCGTCATTAGACATGGAGCGTGAAGTATATTCGCGCTGCAACGAGTTCAGGACATTAAAGGTGTGCGCGTCAATAATCTCGCCTTCCGAAATGATGAGCTCGTCTTTCTGCACCATGCCGTAGGTCAACGAAACCGCATTGACGGCCTTGTCGGTCGCGGCTTTGGTGATTTCAGCGCTGTAGAACACATTCTGGCGCAAGGCACTGTTAAGAAGTTCCGAGATGATTTTCTTGTCAATCTGTCCATCAACGTTTTGCAACATTTTGGCGACGGCTTCGGTGGCGGTATTCATCGTATAAAACTCCCCATATCGCGTGGTACGCATCACTTTGTTGCGAATGACGTTCACCTCCGAGCCTTCGTTCAGGTTGGAAACGGCATTGTCGTAGGCCACAATGCCGCAATCCTCAATGGAGTCAAACACATTGAACAAACAATCAAGGTTCAAGTCGTGGTCGAAATGATGTGCCGCAGCCGCCCATTTTGCCTCAAAGTTGACAAACAGGAGGTTGCGCGAGGCCACCATCTCCTCATCGTTGAAGACAAAAATCGGCTTTACTTCTTTCATGGCAGCCTCGTTCTCGGCCCAAAGTGTCTCGCTGTCCTTGTAAATCGGGAAATCGAAAGGCGCGTACAGAGTCTCGTGTTGCCAGGGTTTTGAGAGCTGAAATTCGTATTTGAACTTGGCAGTGCGCGGCATCTGCCACCATACCAAAAGCATCGCCACCAAGAAGGCCATCACCTTGCCAATCCCGTAATAGCTATGCCTTATCTTATCGGATGTATTCTTTATAAAACTCATAATCAATCGGTTAGTTTTTCAATTCGTGAATTAAAATTGTGCTAAATTAAAAATAAAAGTCCAAATGCAAGACAAAATCGCGAAAAATGCGTTAATTTAGCGGCTCAATCTGACAAGAAAACAACCTCGATTATGACATACGGCATCTGCAACTTATCTGCCATCGCTTTGCGCAAGGAAGCCCGACACAACTCTGAGATGGTGAGCCAACTGCTTTTCAATGAGACTTACACGGTTTTGGACAAGACCCATGAATGGGTACTCATCCAGACTCATTTCGACCAATACGAAGGCTGGATTCAGGCGAAACAATTTTGTGAAATCGACGAGGAAAAGTTCAACGCATTGAACACCAAGCGACCTTACCTTATTAATAAAGCCATTACGGAGCACAAAGGACAGTTTTTGAGTCTCGGCACACCCCTTTACGAGCCTCATCCCGACGCGGCGGAGATGCCTACGGAATTCCATCCCGAGTTGATGGCTGACTATGCCAAGAAATTGCTCGGTGCGCCTTATCTTTGGGGAGGACGCACCGCTTTCGGCATCGATTGTTCAGGCCTGGTGCAAGTCTGCGCCCGCTTGAGTGGCTTGCTCCTCCCCCGCGATGCCTCACAGCAAGTGGCTTGCGGCGAGTTGGTGTATTTCCTGCAAGAAACCCAGTCTGGAGATTTGGCTTTCTTCGGCAACGAGGAAGGTAAGATCACCCATGTGGGCATCGTCATGGGAAACGAACAAATCATTCATGCCTCGGGGCAGGTCCGCATCGACTATCTCGACCAGACAGGCATATTCAACAAGGAGTGGAACGAGCATACGCATTTGTTGCAAGCTATCAATCGCTTGAAATAGATTGCGAAATTTTTCGCAACGAAGTTTTTCGCAATGAAAAAAAATGCGAAGCTGTGAACAAAAAGTCAAACTAAAGTTTAGACATTAGAAAAAAACACCTATCTTTGCGAAAAATTTCGCAACGAAGAATTTCGCAATGAAAAATCCATTTAAATTCGGAACGGTCGTTGAGGAGGAGTTTTTCACCGACCGCCAAGAAGAGCTGCAATACATCTGCCGCGTGATGGACAGCGAGAACCACCTCGCACTCATCAGTCCGCGCCGTTTTGGGAAAAGCAGCCTCGTGTTGAAAGCCGTCAAGCAACTGAAACGGCCTTACATCATGCTCAACATGCAGAGCATCACCAGTGCCAAAGACCTGTCGAACAGGATTTTGGAGTCCGTTCTAAAACTCTATCCGATGAAAAACCTGAAGGTGCTGCTCCGCAATTTCAGAATCGTGCCCACCATCAGCACCAACCCAATGACGGATAGCATTGAAGTGTCGTTCAATCCGTTCAGCAAGGAAAACAACGACATGATTTTGGAGGATGTGCTGCAATTGGTCAACGAGGTCAGCACCGAGAAGAAGCGCATCATCCTTATTTTCGATGAGTTTCAGGAAATCAAGGAGATAGAGAAAGGTTTGGACAAGAAACTGAGAGGCATTTTGCAACTCCAAGACAAAATAAACTGCATCTTTTTGGGCAGTCAAGAGTCGATGATGGAGGAGATTTTCAACGACAAAAAATCACCTTTTTACCATTTCGGCCTCATCATGCAACTGAAACGAATCCCCGAAGACGAGTTTTTCCAGTTCTTGAACGAACGTTTCAGTAAAATCACCACCCAAAGTGAGAGCATCAGCCATGAGATTCTGCAAGTGACGCATTGCCACCCGTATTACACGCAACAATTAGCCTTCCAAGTGTGGGATGCCATTCAATATCAGAAGATTGCGAATGATGTGGTGAGCCATGCCATCGAGCAACTGATTCAAATGCACGACCTTGACTTTGAGCGTTTTTGGATCAACCTCAACAAGACCGACCGAAACACTTTGATGCTGCTTGCACAAGGCAAAAGTCCTATGATGCAGCGCGATACGTCCACAAGCACTTCGTTCAGTTCGCTGAAACGCCTGACCAAAAACGGATACGCCATCAAGACGGACACCTACGAGATTGAAGACCCGTTTTTCCAAAGATGGATTCAGCAAAACATTTTGTCATCAAAATAAGTTTGTTTTTTCAACGTTACAATCAAAACCTTATATTTGCACCGCGTTTTAAAACCTCATTCAGATGAAGAAAGCATTGTTTTTCGCATTGGCATTAGCGGCAATCTGCATCATGCCGTCGTGCAAGAAAGACCCTGCACAAAACAAAGTCGTTTTCGGCAATAGTAAAGGAATGTCCGTGACGTCATACGAAAACAGTC
The DNA here is from genome assembly GCA_902782455.1 of uncultured Bacteroidia bacterium. Lineage (GTDB taxonomy): Bacteria > Bacteroidota > Bacteroidia > Bacteroidales > F082 > Limimorpha. The sequence goes on from CACZNA010000078.1 coordinate 5,952, forward strand.
CATTAGTAGAGCAATATGGTCACGACTCATGGGGCTATTTCATCGATCTCAACAACGATGGACAGGATGACGTACAGTTCCATTCACAGATCATCGGCTCACCTGGAGTGGGACGCTACACTGTCACCGAACTTATTTGCCATGAAAACATCGCACTATTAGGCGACATCATCAATCAACAACGGTTTTTGCATATCGACACTGCTGGTTGTTCTATCGACGACAGCATTATGTATATATATATAAATCATACAATTACATGCAATCAAATCGACGAAACCGATTCCATCGTCAGTACAAATGAAAAATTTTCCCTATATGCCAATAATGCCGGCCAATCCTTTGATTCGGGCAACTCTTTCATGTCCACAAATGTCACGCTGAAAAACCGTCCATATTACTATCCCATTGGCGGCGAGACGACCATCGAGAACATTGTCTATCAGCACATGCATGACGAAAAAGACGATTGTGACACATTTCCGATGGACGAAGAAAAGTATATCGGTTTCAAAATCACTAAAAACGACAGAAGCCGACTCGGTTGGATGAAAGTCCTCCTTCATCACGACCATGTTGAACTATTGGAAACAGCCATACAGAAATAATCCTGGATTGCTTCGTGCCTCGCAATGAAGCGAAGCGACCCCTAAACATAGAATCTTTAAATCTTAAATCTTAAATTCTTAAATACCAAACATGAACAACGCACTGATTACATTTGCGAAGCCTGAGAACGAGCCAGTAAAGGCCTATCGTCCGGGCAGCACTGAGAGAATCGAACTCCAGAAGGAACTCGAAAGACAATCCAACGAAATCGTTGAAATCCCCGCCATCATCAACGGCCAGGAAGTCCGCACGGGCGACATG
>CACZNA010000079.1:0-6544 GCA_902782455.1 uncultured Bacteroidia bacterium
CAGTTTGCCGTCGGCCATCAGGTGGAGTTTGTTCAACAGTTCTTCGTTGGAGATGTCCAAATCCTCTTGGGTCATCCGCTTGCTCCGCAAGGCCTCGCGTCGGAATATCTTGAAACTGTCGCTGTCGAGGTCATCGACGGTAACGTCGTCAACGGTGACATCCTCCCAACGGAAGCCTGTCCTGCGCATAATGAACGCCGAAAGGGCGTTTCCTGTCAGCAACTGCTTGGTGCTGCCGCTGCGGTAATGAAACTCGCCATGATAGCTGACGGGGAAGGCACTCGGCTCCACTTTTATCGCGATATAATCCTTTCCGTCCTTCTCCAAAAGACTGACATCCGGCATAATGCCCAATCCCGCTTGCACTTGGTTCGGAATGTCCTCCATCAACTTTTTCGCATTGGGCAAACCGACCACCTCGCCTTTGTCGTTGACACCGACATAAATCGTCCCGCCTTGCGCATTGGCAAAACCGCAGAGCCATTTCAGGTACTCCGTCCGCCACGATTCCTTGTATTCTATGTTCTGGTTTTCAGCCATAAAGAGATTGAAAATATCGGCAAAGGTACAACTTTTTTTGGTTTTTCGGATTTCCAAAAAATCTTACCGTTGCAGTCTAATCAACAATCGTCATGGATATTACCATCGGTTTATTAATCCCTTTGGCAGCGGCATCGGTGTAGTCGCTGCTCATCCATCCATATTATGGTTATTCCTTCCCCATCAGCATCACTCGCTCCTCTTTCTTGAAGCCGAATCTTTCATAAAAAGCGGGCAAGACACCTTCGCGGGCGGTAATCAGATGAAAACCTACAATGCCCTGCGCCTTGAGCTCGGCGAGGCATTGCTCAAGCAATTGGCTGGCAATGCCTTGTCGTTGGTATTGTGGTGCAACAGCAAGGTCGTTGATCTCGAAGGTGCGGCCATAGTGGAACAACATCGAATTGCCCAAAATGAAGCCTGCCACTTCGCCATCCACGACACATTCCAAGCCGTAATGCTGCTGGCATTCAAGCAGTTCACGGACATGGATGGTAGCGTCTTCCACCGACCAGTTGTCGTTCCACGGCTCGCCCGAAAACGCCGAAGCGTAGATGGCACCATATTGGTCCAAATGCTCGATGGTGATGGGGTTGATAATGAGGTTTTGCATAAGGGATATTTTTCGGCAAAGATAGTGGGTTTATTCATATTACTATTCTTTTGTCTCCGAAACAATGGTGATGTGAGAAAAACAATATCCATAGTGATGTTACTGATGGCCAACATAATCCTGTTGGCTGGCGGGGAAGTGAATTTTCTTCTTGTATTAACTTATTGTTTTTCAGCAATACTTACAAAAAGGTTTGTGTATTGACAAAAGGTAAGTGACTGAAAATTAGAATTTTTTCTATATTTTTGCCTCGTTAATCCAGAAAACGATGAACAACAAGAAAGAAATACAAAGTGCCACCTTTCCCGATTGTCCGATACGCAACGTGATTTCGCACATCACCGACAAATGGTCGCTGTTGGTGCTTTACACCTTGGAACAGAAGGAAGTGCTGAGATTCAAAGACTTGTGGCGACAAATCCCTGACATTTCACAAAAAATGCTGACCTCAACGCTCCGCCATCTTGAAGACGATGGCATTATCAGTCGCGAGGTGTTTACGGAAGTTCCGCCACGAGTGGAATACAGACTCAGCGAGCGCGGGAAGAGTCTCATGCCCCATTTGGATGCGCTGCTGACATGGGGACTGGAGCATTTCAGCGACATTATCACCGACCGTAAGAATCATTCAAAGCCAAGTAAATAGATTGTCCAACTAAAACTCAAACAACGATGAAGAGATCAGAATTTGGAGGCTTTGTGGCCTCGTTCGCTATGAGAAGTTCAAGCGCTTGCGGTAGTGCCTGTGGCGCAGCCAAACCCGAAGAGAAACCTTCAGCATGTGGCAGCGCTTGCGGTGCGGCAGAACCCAAGAAAGAGGAAAAACCAAGTGCCTGTGGTAGCGCTTGTGGTGCAGCCGAGCCGAAGAAACCCAGCGCTTGCGGTAGTGCCTGTGGCGCGAAATAAAGCACGTTACCAAACAAAAGGCGTTTCGTCCGATGGGCGAAGCGCCTTTTTACACATAAGAAACAGCATCAGCATGGACATACAAACGTGTTTGAATAAATTGGGCTACGTTGGTGTACTCAACTTCGCCACAGTGGATAAGGACGGTGCGCCACAGGTGCGCAATATCAGCGCCATCCATTACGAAGGCACCGACATCTATTTTCTGACCGCACGCGGCAAGAGCTTCTGCCGACAGTTGCTAGACGACGGGCAAGTGCAAATTTTGGGTTATACCCGCTACAAGGAGACCATACGCGTTTCGGGCAAGGCCGTGCAAGTGCCCGAGGCCGAACAGGTGAAATGGCGCGATTTGCTTTATGAGGAGCAGCCTTATTTAGAGAACGTCTATCCGGGCGAGACCAAGAACATCGACACTATGTTTGTCATCAAGGACTACACAATCGAGTATTTCTGCCTCAGTACCCGCCCCATCACGCGGGAATATTTCACCGTGGGCAACGCCGTTGTGAAGCCCAAGGGCTACCAAATCACCGATGCTTGCATTGGCTGTGGCACATGCCAGAAGGTGTGTCCGCAAAATGCCATTGACGCGGGCGAACCATTCATCATTCGCCAAAACAACTGCCTGCAATGCGGCAACTGCTTTGAACATTGCCCTGTGGAGGCAATCATAAGACGCTAATACGAAAACTATGGCCAAACAATACTTCTCCTTCCAGTGGCACATTACCGACTATTGCGACCAACGTTGCAAGCACTGTTATATCTTCTCTGAAGGCCATCCCCAGTTGCTTTCGGTCAGCGTGGAGCGGGCAAAGAAGGTGATTGACAGCTGCGTGGAAATGTGCGAAAAGATGGGCGGGCGCCTTCCGTACTTTTATGTCACGGGGGGCGATCCTCTTTTGCATCCGCAAGTATGGGACATCCTTAGGATGCTGAAAGCGAAGGAAATCCCGTTTACCATTCTGGGCAATCCGTTTCACTTGACCGATGAGAACTGCCAAAAGTTGAAGTGTTACGGCTGCGAGAAGTACCAACTCTCCATCGACGGCAACCGCGAGACGCATGACTTTATGCGCAAGCCCGGCTCGTTCGACACCACTTTGGAGAAGATCGAGGTGCTGCACCGCAATGGCATCCGTGTGGCCATTATGACTACCGTCTCGGGCGTGAATGCCGACCAGATGCCGGAAATCATTGATACTGTTGTGAAGTACGAGGCTGACGTGTTCGCTTTTGCGCGCTACTGCCCCACAAGTTTGGAAAAGAGCGCACACCTTACGCCGCAACAGTACCGCCAAGTGCTGGATACCTGTTGGAAAAAGTACATGGACTATGGAGACAGTTGCAAGACTACCTTCAACCTGAAAGACCATCTTTGGGGCTTGTATCTGCACGAGATTGGGAAATTCAAGATACCCGAGGGTTTAGACGATGATACCATTTATGATGGCTGCAACTGTGGTCATGGGCATTTCACCATTTTGCCTAATGGCGATGTTATGGCCTGCCGCCGCTTTGAAAGCAAGGTGGGCAATGTTTTCGAGACACCGCTTTACGATTTGTGGACTTCGACGAAAATGGACTATTATCGTCAGTACGAAAAGTTTGAGAAATGCGGCAAGTGTGAGCTGTTACGCTTTTGCCGAGGCTGTCCCGCTGTGGCATACGGCTACACGCACGACTTCTTTGCTGCGGATCCACAGTGCTGGAAGGACATTGATGTTTAAAATTAATCAATCACATAACAACAAAATCACCAAACAAATGAAACAACATTTACTATTATTTGCATTATTGTTTGCCTCTATCGTTTTGAAGGCACAAACCGTAGTGGTATTGGAGCTTCCCGACCCGTGCCCAACTGAAGTGAAGGAAAACCAAATCGAAAAACAAAACTTGACCATCGCTCCCAATCCCGTCGGTGACGAATTGATGCTCCAATTTAACGAAACGGAATCTGTGGGATTATTCGACATCGCAATTACCGATACCAAGGGCGTGGTAGTCATGAAAGTACGCCAAAACGCTGTCGGTTTATCCGCCCAACCAATGAGACTGAACGTCAGTCATCTTCCCGTTGGCCTATACTTCATGAATGTGAGAACAGAAAAGTCTACCTATGTACACAAAATCATCAAAAAATAAAATGCCATGCGAAAACAATTGATTTTATCTATACTGTTGATGAGCCTGACCCTTAGTGCATCGCATATCGCAAAAGCGCAAATCATCGAAATTGTGGGAAACGACACCATCGAGTTGCAAGTCAGCAATTATCAATACGGTGAACTACAATGGCAAATATCCTTGGACAACAGCGATTATCAAGACATCGAGAATGCCAATGGACTGACTTATCGCTTTTTCCCGACTTTCGAAAGCTATTATCGGGCCAAAATCGACATTGAAGGCTGCCCCACGGAATATTCCCAAATCTGTCACATTTTGGTTGGCCCTGAAGGCATCATTGACGGTTTATTCTCAACAAGCGGAAACACCCGTGTTTACTTCTCGCAAGGCAATTTGCAATACATAGGCAGTGCAGCAACACCCTATTGGAGGTTTGCTGACCGTCAGTGGGACTATCTGGGCGACGGGCCTCAAGGTTCAGACGACATATATGCCGACCGCGATCTCTTTGGCTGGGGCACGAGCGGTTGGGACAATGGCAATGTGTATTTCCAGCCTTGGAACACAGAGATAACGAATACAGCGTATTACGGTCCTTTGGACGATTCCGACCTGACGGGAGACTATGCCAACTCCGACTGGGGTATCTATAATCCCATTCATAACGGTGGAAATGCAACTGAAAGTTGGCGTACCCTGACCGCTGACGAATGGCAATATATCCTGGATTTGCGCAACACCGTTTCTGGGATGCGTTATGCCAAGGCCACGGTGAACGACGTGGCAGGCGTGATTTTGTTTCCTGACGATTGGGATGCCGACAACTACACCTTAACTAATGTCAACGAAGAGGATTGCGACTATTCAGGAAATCATATCAACGCATCCGACTGGCAAGATGTTTTTGAGGCTAATGGCGCGGTGTTTTTGCCTACTGCAGGTTTACGCTACAACACTATGGTTACCAACACAGCAACACACGGCGTATATTGGTCGGTGTCCAGCGCCCACGACACGTACACGGCCCACGAAATCAATTTCACTCCAACCAATTTCAAAACCTCAAACTGGTCGATGTTCAAATACTTTGGATGTTCGGTCCGATTGGTTAAGGACGAGAATGCGGTAAACAAATGAAAGCAATACAAATCAATCGCCGCTGTACCGCCGAAGAAATGCGGGTGAGTGAAATCCCTGTCCCTCAGGTGCAACCAGGATGGGTCTTGGTGAAAATCCATGCTGCTGGGCTGAACCACTCTGAAGTCCTGCTGCGGATGTTCGAAATCGAGCACGACTATATCCAGAAACCCATCGTGCCAGGCATCGAGTGCGTGGGCGAGATTGCCGACCCGTCAGATAGCCATTTCTCAAAAGGCGACAAAGTCATCGCATTGATGGGTGGCATGGGCCGCTCGTTCAATGGCAGCTATGCCGAATATGCGCTGCTGCCCGCTACCAATGTCTTCAAAGTGGAGACCGACTTGGACTGGGTCTCGTTGGCTGCCATTCCAGAAACCTATTTCACGGCTTACGGCTCGCTGACAGAGTGCCTTTTGCTTAACGAAGGCGACACTTTGTTGGTACGTGGTGCCACCAGCACCGTAGGACAGGCTGGCATCCAACTCGGCAAGGCATTGGGGGCCAAGGTGATTGCGGCTTGCCGCAAAGAAAAGGACTTCGACCGTCTGAAGATTATTGGTGTGGATTACTGCTGCATCGATGACGGCCATTTGTCGGAAAGACTGCCCAACGATATGCGTCCAAACAAGGTATTGGAACTGGTCGGCCCCGCCACCTTGCAGGACAGTCTGCGCTGTGTCAGTCGTCCAGGCTATGTGTGTAACACAGGCATCTTGGGCAATGTCTTCACCGTGGAGCATTTCGACCCTATCAAATACATTCCCAATGGCGTGTTTCTCAGCGGGTTTTTCAGCAATTTTCCGAAACAGGAAATAATCGACTCGCTTTTCCGTTTGATTAACGAGCAGCACATCAAGCCGCTGTACGCCAAAGTGTTCCGGATGGATGAAATCGCGGAAGCGCACACCCTCTTGGAGAAAGGCGGCGCGGGCGGTAAGATTGTGCTGAAAATGAATTGACATGGAAACCCAAAAACTTTACAAAGCCTTACAGAATGCCGATGCCGTCGTCATCGGTGCAGGCGCAGGCCTCTCCACCTCGGCTGGCTTCGCCTATAATGGCGAACGCTTCCAAAAGTATTTTTCCGATTTCATCGAGAAATACGGCTTCACCGACATGTACACGGCGGGGTTCCATCAGTTCCCGACCGAAGAGGAGCATTGGGGGTATTGGAGCCGTCATATCTATTACAACCGCTATGTGCCTGCC
>CACZNA010000080.1:0-22214 GCA_902782455.1 uncultured Bacteroidia bacterium
GGGTGCAAAAGTACAACCTTTTTCCTTACCCGCAATGACTTTTCGAAAATATTTTTCATCAACTTAAACAAATAATTGATAATCAAAGAGAAAAAAATTGGAAATACTCAATCTCAAGACATAAACATACACCTTAATATATAATAATTGGATTTTTTCGATTCCAAAGAAGATGATTTTACCGTATTTTCAAGGATAATACAAGCATGAAAGCCTACCAACCTATAAAACTATTGAATCTCCCCATAACAGTCGAAATAATCTGCTTGTGTGATTCTGACTTGGTAGAACTCGCCGATTTTCAAGTCGTTATCGGCGGAAATAAGGATTTCGTCATCCACTTCGGGAGAATCATATTGGCTGCGACCAATATAATAATCGCCTTCAAGACGGTCAATGAGGACTTTTTCGGTCTTGCCTACCCTTTGCGCGTTGATTTCCAAAGAGATGTTCTGTTGGATAGCCATCAGTTTGTCCACCCTTTCCTGCTTTACCTCATCGGAAACATCGTCTTTCATTTCGTATGCGGGCGTACCTTCTTCAGGCGAAAAAGCGAACACCCCTGCCCTTTCGAAACGCATATCTTTGACGAATTGACAAAGCTCCTCAAAGTCAGTTTCGGTTTCGCCGGGGAAACCCACGATGAACGTCGTGCGGAAAGCAATGTCGGGGACATGCTTGCGGACGTTTTTCACGAAGCCTATGGTCTGCTCACGATCCACGCCCCGGCGCATATCCTTTAATATATGTGTGCTGATGTGCTGCAACGGCAAATCGATGTAATGGCAGATCTTGGGGTTCTCACGCATCAGGTCCAACAACTCATCAGGAAAACCTAAAGGATAGCCATAGTGCAGTCTAATCCATTCAAAGCCATTGATTTCGCACAAAGCTTTCACCAATTCCACGATGTGCGACTTGCCGTCAAGGTCGTGACCATAATAGGTCAGGTCTTGGGCGATGAGGATGAGTTCCTTCACGCCTTGCTTGGCCAAACCTTTGGCTTCTTCAAGCAAGTTTTCCATCGGGACGGAAACGTGTGGCCCACGAATCAGCGGAATGGCACAAAACGCGCAACGGCGGTTGCAGCCTTCCGAAATCTTCAAATAAGCGTAATGTTTCGGAGTGGAAAGCACACGGCGGCTGCAATAATCAGATTGAGGCTCCTCCTTCAGCAGGTCGGCGGCAACGAGATTCACGCTTTCCACGCCATAAAAACCATCCACTTCGTGAATTTCCTTTTGCAAATCCTTCTTAAAACGCTGCGAAAGGCAACCCATCACATACAATTTGTTGATTTTGCCTTGCTTGCGCAATTCGGCGTATTCCAAAATGGTATCCACTGACTCTTCTTGCGCATCGCCGATAAAGCCACAAGTGTTGATAATGACCACATCGGATTTCCTTTCGGAGTCGTGGAGAATCAAGTATTTGTGTTCCAACAAAGCGGCGAGATGCTCCGAATCGACTTTGTTCTTGGAGCAGCCGAGGGTAACAATATTAAGAACTGGTTTTTGCATTTTTCCCTTCGTATATAGTAAAAAAAACCTCTGGTTGTGGATAATTAGTAGGGATATATCTCCAATTGAATGGCAAATTCAAACTTACAAGGTCATCAAAGTCCAAATCTAACAGACCGTTTTCTACACTATAAATATAGATGTTTTTCAGATAATGAGCCATCACATTGAATGGAGGCCATTCGTTCCTAACATCAAAGTACCATTCAAACAAATCAGTATCGCCTTTTGATGAATTGCATGATTTACAGACCATAATAATGTTATCCATATCATTGTCACCACCTTTAACACGAGGAAATACATGGTCTTTTGTCAACTTACTAGGTTCCATCGCCTTGCCACAATACCAGCAATAGTCATTCTGTTGAATCTTTTTCACGTTATATTCCAACAGATCATGGATGTTCCACTTGCCGTCTTTGTAGGACTTAAATGCTTTTGAACGAATCATATAACATGTTCTATCGTATTTTGCCAAACCTATATTCAAGGCATAATCCAACATCTGCAAGTTCGCATACGAATAGAACAACAATTCACCAAAATTGTTGAATTTTAATAAACTCGATTCTTTATGTATAGGGTTATCCACCAATAAATTATTCAAACAGCGAATCCACAAACGCCTTCCTGTCGAAAATCTGCAAATGGTCGATGCCTTCGCCGACACCGATGTACTTGACCGGAATCTTGAACTGGTCGGAGATGCCAATGACCACGCCACCCTTGGCGGTTCCGTCCAACTTGGTCAAAGCCAAGGCATTGACCTCGGTGGCGGCGGTGAACTGCTTGGCCTGTTCAATAGCGTTTTGGCCTGTTGAGGCATCCAAAACGAGCAGGATTTCATGCGGTGCGTCGGGGATGACCTTTTGCATGACGGTCTTGATTTTGGTCAGCTCGCGCATGAGGTTCACTTTGTTGTGCAGACGGCCTGCCGTGTCAATGATGACCACGTCGGCATCCTGCGCCACAGCGGATTTCACCGTGTCGAAAGCCACGGAAGCGGGGTCGGCACCCTGACCTTGCTGAACAATGGGCACACCTACCCTTTCAGCCCAAATCTGCAACTGCGAAACAGCAGCCGCACGGAAAGTGTCGGAAGCGCCAAGCACGACCTTCTTGCCCGCCTTCTTGAAGTTGTGGGCCAACTTGCCGATGGTGGTGGTCTTGCCCACGCCGTTCACGCCGACGACCATAATAACATACGGTTTCTTGTCGGCGGGAATCTCGAAAGTGGTGCCGTCGCCCGACTCGTTCTCCTGAAGCAAGGCCATGATTTCCTCTTTCAGGATTCTGTTCAACTCATTGGTGCCCACATACTTGTCGCGGGCAACGCGGGCTTGGATACGGTCGATGATTTTCAATGTGGTTTCAACACCCACATCGGAAGTGATGAGGATTTCTTCAAGATTGTCAAGCACCTCGTCATCGACGGTCGACTTGCCCATGATGGCTTTGGAGATGCGGGTGAAGACATTGGTCTTGGTCTTTTCAAGCCCTTTGTCGAGGTCTTCTTTTTGCTCTTTTTTGCGGGTTAGGAATGAGAATAGGCCCATGATTCTTTATTTTTTTGACGGAGGACGGAGGACAAAAGACAGAAGACATTCGATAATTGAACTTGAACAGATAACTATCCTAAATCTTTTGTCTTTGGCCCTTCGTCTTTAGTCCTTAGTCCATAAGTCCTCCGTCCGATTATACAAACACAAAAAGGCTCTCCCATATTGGTTATGGAAAAGCCTGATTTTCAATTGATAACTTCAATTATCTCTTAGCAAGGAATTCCTGAACCTTATCGGCGGGAACGACAGTTTCCTCAAAATAGTAGGCACCAGTCTTCTCAGAACGCTTCATTCTGATAATCTTGCTATAGGTCTTGTCCAAGCTACGAAGGGTAGCAACAGCTTTCTTTGCCATAACTCTAAATTATTTAATCTCCTTGTGGAGGGTCATTTTCTTGAGAATCGGGTTATACTTCATCAACTCCAAACGGTCGGGAGTGTTCTTCTTGTTCTTCATGGTGTAGTACCTTGAAGTACCGGGCATTCCGCTGGCCTTGTGTTCGGTACATTCGAGAATGACCTTCACGCGCGCGTCTTTCTGTTTCTTTGACATTGCTTATATCCTTTCAAAATTTAACTTCATCGATTTGGGTTGCAAAAGTACAACTTTTTCAGATACCCGCAACCGATTTTTCAAAATTTTATTCCCCTTGAATGACCTTATTCACAATTTGCAGAATTTCAGCCTCTTGCTTCAAAGCCTCAGCCTCAATTTCGGCGGCTTCCTTCAAGATTTCGGCCTTGAAAGCCTCGTCTTTCAGCGAAGAAGCGTTGATTTTGACGTTCAAATGGGCTCCCAAGACGGCGGAACGGGCACACAAAGCACCCACGCCAGCGTCGGTGACGGAGTTCGGATTACCCGTTTCAGCCATAGCACGGACAACCTCGAAAGCCTTGAAAGCGGCCTTCATCGTGTGGAAAGGCACCTCCGTAGCATATTTCGTGGCCTCTTGGATGGCGGCACTACGGGCAGCCTTCTCCTCGTCGGTCTTTTTCGGCAGGCCGAAAGCGTCCATAATCTTATTGAAGGCATTGGTGTCTTCATCAACCAGCTCAAGCAGCTCGTCCTTTATGGCCTGACCCTTGACAGCCCAGTTGGAGAACTCCTCCCAACGCTCGTCCCAGCCCGGCTTGTGCGACGACAGGTTGGCGACCATCGTGGCCAAAGATGCACCGAGGGCACCCATGTAGGCAGAAATGGAGCCACCACCCGGAGCAGGGCTTTCGCTGGCTGTCTCGTTGGCAAAGCCCGTGCAGGTCATGTCGATGAGTTTCTTCTGGCTGTGGTCTTCGATGAGATATTCGATGACCTTTTCCTTCGGGTCGAAGGGCTTCAGGTCGTCCAATCCCATCGACTTGACGGCGATCTTCATGATTTCCTCTTCGCTCACGCCGAGGCTACGCTGTTGCTTGGCGAGATAGAACTTGCCAGCGTCCATCAGCACTTTCTTGGGCACCAAGCCAACGATTTCGCAACCGGTGACACGCACGCCACGGGCAGCGGCCTTGGCACAGACCTCCTCGAAGCAGACGTGGACAGGCGACACGCTGATGTTGGTAATGTTCATCGACACCTGGGCGATGCCGTAGTCCTCGATGAACCAACCGATGGCCTTGGTAGCCTTCAACGTTCCCGGAATCATGATTGGTTTGCCGTTTTCGTCCTTCATCGGCTTGCCGGTCACCTTGCCGCCTTCGCGCATCGGGCGACCCTTTTCGCGCACGTCGAAAGCGATGGCGTTGGCGCGGCGCGTCGAGGTGGTGTTGAGGTTATAGTTGATGGCCACGAGGAAGTCGGGCTTCCATTGCTCCGTGCCGAGGCGCGAGGCCAAGGATTCATATTCACCCGTGCGGCAATAGGCGAGGTTGCGGCGCTCCTTGATGAAGGCTGCCTCTTCGTAACAGTAAATTGGGATGTTGAGTTCTTCGCCGAGGCGTTTGCCCAACTTGTGGGCATACTCGACCACCTCTTCCATGGTGATGTTGCTCACGGGAATGAGGGGGCACACGTCGGTTGCACCTTGGCGCGGGTGGGCGCCGTGGTGCTGGCTCATGTCGATGAGCTCGGCGGCTTTCTTCACCACGCGGTAGGCGGCTTCAAGCACAGGCTCAGGCTCGCCCACAAAGGTGATGACGGTGCGGTTGGTGGTCATACCGGGATCCACGTCAAGCAGCTTGACGCCTTCCACTTTCTCAATTTCAGCGGTCACTTGGTCGATGATATTCTTGTCGCGGCCTTCGCTGATATTCGGCACGCATTCGATGAGTTGTTTCATAATTCGTTGTATTTCAAGATTTCTAATTTCAAGATTTCAGAGAAGGGTCTTTTTAATCCCCCGCCCTTCGGGCACCCCCTTAAAAGGGGGACACCTACCGGACGAAAGTTCTTCGCCAAGTTTTGCGTCGCTTTGCGCCGCGCTGCTTTGCGCGTCCCCCTTTTAAGGGGGCAAGGGGGATTCACTAAACCCTCTTCGCGCCACTACTGTTTCGCGGCTGCAAAGGTACGGCTTTTTTCTTTACAAAACGAAAGAGAAATCAATCCTGTTTGTCTTCCAACTTAAAAACGATAGGAATCTGGTAAGACACTCTAACAAATTCACCTTTATGCTTTCCAGGCTTCCATTTCGGCAAGGATTGTATTACGCGAATAGCTTCGGCATCAAGTTCACTATCAACACCACGCAAATTTCTAACATTGGAAATGCTACCGGGAAATTCCGGCATCTGCTCGACAATCATATAAACATCCACCATGTCAGAATCCTCCACTTCTCCTACTTCTGGGGCAATAAACCCCTCCGTAACATCATCAACCTCAACGATGTCTCCAGGGATCACAAGTTCGATAGCACTTTTGCAAGCAGTTTTCTTTTCTTCTGCTTTCATTGTATCCGGCACAGGTGCCACCACATCGCCCTCAAGCAGGAAAGGCTCATTGGGAATGGTGTCGATTGGGATGCTATCGTTGGTCATTTTAGTGGTGTCGGGAACGTATGGCTCTCTCGCAAGCGGTTCGGGATTAGGAACACCATTGTTACATGCCGTAGCCGCGAACAAGGTTCCCAACGACATGCCAGCAAAGACTGCCGCCTTGCCCATGCGCTGGCGTTTCTCCAATTCGCGTTCCAAATAGCGCACCTCGGCCTCGCATTTCGGGCAGGTTCCTTTGCAGTCGCCTTGGTAGGTACATTCCTCAACGACCAACTTAATATCATTCTCCGCCGCAATCTGCTTGCGGATTTCCTTCAGGATTTTGCAGGTTTGTTTGCCTTTGGCCATAACGTGTTATTTTAAAACATTAATTATCATCAATTTGTCACGAATTGTTCATTAATTCGCCTTTCGTTTTCAATGAGTAATCATCGGAAAATGAAGTTTCTGCACGCATTGGCAAGCGAATGGAATCTTCTCTCCCGAATTCAATTCCCAAATGGCAGGCTTCCATTCCATGAACTTGAACAGCGCCGCGACTTGAGCATCTAATTGCTCATTGACACCTTTTATTATTTCAATGTGCGACAATTTGCCATTGGGTTCCACCGTGAAAGCCACTTCCATGTCGCCGTAAGCGTTACCATCGGCATTCTTGCCCAAGTTTTGGGAGATAAACTCAAGCATTGATGATTCTCCATAGGGATAATTTGGAGCATAAAACCCTTTGGTATTTTCTTTTATATAATCGGTAAGAGAGTTGATGTCAGACGATGTGACATCAAAAGGAAATTCCAAATCAAAACCGACGATAGACAAATCCTTCAAATCAGGAAATGAGAACAGATCCACCAATTCTGGTTTTGCGAGTAACTCCATAGGCTCGAAATGGTAAAAAGGAGAAAAGGCCACTTTGCCCATCATTATTGGTACTTCACCTCTCAATGAACTCTCTGGATAATTTGGAGAAGTTATTGTATCCGATTGTTGCGCCAAAGCCACTTGGCTCGCGCCCAGCAAACCAACGGAAAGGCCCGCCACAACTGCCGCCTTGCCCAACCGTTGGCGTTTCTCCAATTCGCGCTCCAAATAGCGCACTTCGGCCTCACATTTCGGGCAGGTGCCGAGGCAGTCGCCTTGGTAGGTACATTCCTCGATGACCAACTTAATATCGTTTTCCGCCGCTATCTGCTTGCGGATTTCCTTCAGGATCTTGCAGGTTTGTTTGCCTTTTGTCATAGCATTAGTTTTTTAGGTTAACGCGGCAAAAATACGAATTATTTTATACAAAACAAGGTTTGAAGTGATTTTTTCCTTCACCTTATTATATATTGGAACTCGTCAATGCTCGTCACGCCCATCTTTTCAAGATATTCTTTACTTCGCTCAACATTCTCATCAGTGTTGAAATCGGGGATGTGAGGCACGCGCACCATGATACGGTTCGGGTCGCCATGCTGCAAGAGCCATTGCAAATTGCTTAACACCAAAGCATTGTCCTTCCCCGTGTAGGCTTTGTAAATCTCAGGATTCATGTCCTTGATGTCGACAATGTAGCCATCCAATACAGCATCAAGCATTTCCACATTTTCAAACGGCACATTGAGGCTGGTTTCAGCCACGATTTGCCATTGCGAGCCACAAAGCTCATGAAACTCCTTGATGAATTCGACTTGCAACAATGGTTCTCCCCCGCCGAAAGTGATGCCGCCTTTGGTTGCCAAAAAATAGAGTTGGTCGATTTTCACCTCCTCGAAAAGCATTTGAGGCGTATAAAGACGACCCTTATTGGGATCCCACGAGGCCTTGTTGAGGCAATACTTGCATCGCAAAGGGCAGCCGCTGAACGCCACCAAAGTGGTGACGCCCTCGCCGTCCGTAGTCAAGCGGTGGCGGCTGATGCCGAAGATTTTTTCCTCGGTCATTCCTCCTCCTTTGGCGTTGCCTGTTTCTCAACAACGATGGGGCGTTTTTCCTTGAACAGATTAAACACAATACCGACCTGGGCATTGAAACCTTTACTATTCAAAGGCTTGAAATAACCTATTATATCATTGGTAGCCAGATAGATATGGCAAGTTTCAATCATCGCACCGAAACCCAAGCCAAAATTGGTGTAGCTGCCAGGCATGGCCGTATAGGAAGCGCAAACGCTCAGATTGTCAAAAAACGAGCCACAATAGGCCAACGTGAAGGCGGGACGGAAACCATTACCCACAAACCGACCTTGCGCCTGCGCGACGAAGCGCGTGTTGGGGTTAAGGTCGAAATAACCACGCAGCAAGATATTGGTATTCAGCATTGTATTATACGCGCCTTTATCCAAGTCCAAATGGAAATACTGCTTCAAAGTATCAAGGAAAAGCTCGCGATACGACTCGTCGGAGATGACCAATTGCAGCTGGTTGATGTCCATGCCTTGGAACAGGAAGCTGCCATCGTCATAGAACTGACCTGCATCGGCGATGTCGCTTTTTATTTGGAAATTGTTGGCACCCCAATGGATGAAACCCAAATCGTTGACAGCAGCCACCAATCCAAACTGGTCGTTGAAACGGTATTCCGCGCCCAAATCAACGCCAAATCCGGGATTGTGGAACAAATCGGCAACCGAAAACCTTCCCATAGGTTTCAACAAGCCATCGTCAATGACAAACAACCCAGGCAACGACGCGCTCATGGCCACATTTTCCTGCAAACGAAGCGCATAACTGTCGGCATCAGTGAAGAGTTTCGCTTGGAAAGCATCCGTCTTGACGTCGGCAAACCCGAAAAGCAGTTTGGCCCTGCCGCCCAAAGAAAGTTTTTCCGTGGCATTCCACTGATAACCAACCGCAAACTCCTGATACACCTTAGCGTTCAGATTCATGTCGATTGAGGCAGGATGGTCTTCGCCCACGAAGGCACCATTGCCGTAAGCGGCCAACTTGAAAAGACCGTCATTGTATTTCAGGCTGCCTTGCGCACGAAGGTTGTAGCCAACGGAAATCATGCCTTTATTCAACTGACGGCACAAGAAAAACACATTCTCGTTCACATTCAAGCCCAGATAGTTGTCCGTCTTCAACCCATCGGCAAACTTGCGAAGATTGATGGTTACAGGCCGACCTTGGGCATCAAAATCGAAGAGGTTGTCGTAACGAAACCCTGTATTCCGCACGTCGAAACTCACATTGCCAATAAACATCGACATCACGCTTTGATAGGGCAAGTCGGCAGCTGGATTCGTGTTCAATTGATAGGGATTGAGCGGCATAAAGTCGACGGGCGAGACATTTTGTCCCATAACGGCAGCACCCGAAAAAAGCAGGGCAACTGACAAAACCAATCTATATATCTTTCTCATTTTCTTTTATTTATCAAATTCAACAATACCATCATATTCCGCTTTTGCCTTGGTGAAGAACTGCAAACTTTGGTTGCCATTCAGCACCACATTGCGCCCATCGGTATCCAATTGCAAGTCGAGGATAATCCTGTTTGACTTGAAAAGGTTTTGCAGCCTTTCCTCCGTAACCTCAACGGTGATGTTGGATGTGGTTGCCTGTCCATCATAGGAAGCCGCAATCAAAGTGGCATCATCTAACAATACATCAGTAACTTGTTCGGTTTCAGAATTGTACATCAAAAACCTACCACTCAAGTCAAACGGAATGGTGGAGATGAAAGTCAGCTCCAAAGTCAGTTTCTTGACCCATTCAGGCGTTTTGATTTCGGCAATGTTCAGGTTCACAGTGTCCAAATAATGCACATCGCTGACACGGAAAGCCATAGGAATCGCCACATCGACTCGCACATCGATTCCGCAAGTGTCGGCCACCGATACCAAATCCGAAATTCCATTGGGATTAATGATGAAATTAGAGGAAGCGAACGTTCTTCCGCCAGCCGCATTAATACGGCCATCAACGTTTTGGCTAAACACATCATTAAAGTCCATCTGCGTCGGAAGGTCGATTACCAAAGGCAGCGGTTCGAAGACCGAAAAAGGCATGATGCCCTCGCATGTAACCATAGCCGTGTCAATGTCCAAACGAGCCTCAAGATTGAAAGTGTTGCGCTCGCGCAGGCGGATATTGACGTCGTTCACCCGCAACATACCCGAAACGTTGTCGGGAAACAGGCTGAACACCGTATCCATATGGCTCCGTGTGCCGTAACTTTCCACATAACCAGTCATTTTCTTGATAGCCAATTCGTTGCCCGTAATATCAATGTCAAAATACAGTTCATCTTCAGTAGAACCCGTCATCGAAAAATAGAGTTCATAGCTGAGGTTCAGCATGTTAGGCGTTTCTGTCACATAATGCAAACCGTCGAGGTCGAAACCGAAACTGTTCGAAGTCAAAGGGAAAACAAGCTCCAAGTCGTGCCCTTGCGCGTCCTTGATGTCGGTTGAACGGATAATGACGCGCGTCACAGCTCCGATGTTCGTCTCCAAATTGAAATCGAAATGTCCCGAGCGCATCTCAGCCTCCACAACACCGATATGGTCAGCCTCGAAAGTCAAAGTATGCTCATAGCTCAGCACTGTATCGATGGGATTGGGCAGCACAAATGGGATAGGATTCTCGAAAGCGAAATGCTCGTTATAATTCAAATCTTTGAATTTCAGCAACTCACTACCTTCGACAACGCCAAAATTCTCGTAAAAATAGTTGTACGTCATATTGCCCGATGCATCAAACTCAATCAGGCTGTCGATTTGGAAACGTTGCATCATGCCCATCAGCGTGAACGAGCCAGTGGCCAAAGGCAACAAAGTCTCACCTTCCACATCCACACCCTGCACATGGTCAAAATCGTAACGCCCCTTGTTGCACGAAGCCAAAAGCACAAGCGACAAGGCCAGAGCAATCAATAATTTATTGGATTTCATAGCTTTACTTATTTTCAAACAAATTTTCCGTTCAGCACCATTTTGGCCACTTTGTTCGCGCCGTAGTAATACGGCATGAATTCCAACTGCGTCATCGGTTGGGTGATGATGAGGTTGGCCAACTTGCCTTTGGTGATACTGCCCACCTCGTCGCTCACGCCCATGGCGTAGGCGGTGTTCAAAGTGGTGGCGTTCAGGGCTTCTTCAGGCGTTAGGCGGTAGCGGATGCAGGCCATTGAGAGGATGAGCTGCATGTTGCCCGAAGGCGAAGTGCCCGGATTGAAATCGGAAGCCATCGCCACCGGCAAACCCGAATCAATCATTTTCCTTGCTGGCGACAGAGGCAAATTCAAAAAGAACGCGCATCCCGGAAGGATGGTCGGCATGGTTTCAGAGTCTTTCAGACATTCAATCTCTTCGTCGCCCATCTGTTCGAGATGGTCAACGGAGATGGCACCGTATTTCACGCCCACCTGCACACCGCCCGAGATGGCCATCTCGTTGGCGTGGATTTTCGGTCGCATCCCGTATTTGATGCCCGCCATGAGGATGCGCTCGGTGTCCTCGACGGTGAAGAAACCTTGGTCACAGAACACGTCGATGAAGTCGGCCAAGTCCTCGGCCGCCACAAGCGGAATCATCTCGTTGATGACCAAATCGACATAATCCTCTTGGTGGCCTCGGTATTCCATAGGGATGCCGTGTGCCCCGAGGAAGTTCGACTTGATGAGCAAGGGTGAGTTCTCCTTCAGTCGGCGAATGACGCGCAAAAGCTTGAGCTCGCTTTCGGTGGTCAGGCCGTAGCCGCTCTTGATTTCGATGGCGCCCGTGCCCATGCGCATCACCTCGTAGAGGCGTTGCTGGGCCATGTCGTAGAGTTCTTCCTCGGTAGCCGCCGCCGTCGCCTTGGCCGAGTTGAGGATGCCTCCTCCACGTTTGGCGATTTCCTCGTAGCTGAGGCCACGGATCTTGTCGACAAACTCCAGCTCGCGCGAGTTGGCATAGACCAGATGCGTGTGCGAGTCGCAGAAGGCAGGCATGACCACGCTGCCTTTCACGTCATAAACGCGATGGTTTTCAGCGAGATATTTCCTACAAGCCTCCGAGTCCATCGGGCCGTAGTCGGCGATTTTCTTTCCTTTAATCAATAGGAAGGCGTCCTTGATCCTTCCCGTTTCGGCCATTTCGGGGCCGCGTTTCAGCAGTCGGCCTTGTTCCTCGATGCCGACGAGTTCCTTGATATTGACGATGAGCATATTCAAAAAAATTTGCATACAAATAATCCCTCAATGAGGGAGATTTTTTTGAAAAAAAGCACTCATTGAAGGATTTTGTAACCTTTGGACGCAAGCTGGTGGCCTACGGCAGTGCCCCGGCAGGCAAAAAAAACACGTAGAGACGCCACACACCGTGACGTCTCTACGATTCTCATGCGGGATTTGCGAATGGCAAGCGGGACGCTTGCAAACCGCTAATCCGCAAAAGCAAGGCCCGTCATCAGTTGACGGTCAGCATTATATCGTCGACTTCCAAAAAGAACTCGTCGCTGCAATTGAAGTGACGGATGGCGATGTACTTCTCTCCGGCGTAGGCGCTCAGGTCGACGGTATATTGATACCAGTTGCCTGTGTCACGGGTGTTGCCGTCGCGGCCAATGCCTTTGTTGCCACTCGCGCCCTTGGCGGTCATCGTCCACTCCTGCACCATCGTCCAGCCGTCCGTGCCGTTGCCGTTGTCGGAGACGAACACGCCAAAGTGCTCGGCGGAATAATCGGCATCCTGGGCGCAAGCCCAGAAGCTGAAGGTGCTGCCCTGAACCAAGTTCACTTTAGGCGTAACAAGGTAGTTGTCGGGAGTAAGGGGGCCAACAGATCCATGGTATGAGCCTGAAGTCATCCCTACGGTTCCATAGTGGCCATCATTGGAAGCACTATAGCCATAGGCTGCCATTTGATTGGTAAGCACCCAGTTGTAGCCGTCGCCATCGGCGTCGATGGTGGTCCAGCCTTCGGGAAAAACAGAATTATTGAAGTTCTGTGAGAATGAGGTCCCGGGTTCGGGGTCGCCCAATCTGATATTATCGACATTCAAAAAGAACCAGTCGCTGCAATCGAAGTGACGGATGGCGATGTACTTCTTTCCGGCGTAGGCACTCAGGTCGACAGTATATTGGTGCCAATTGCCTTGGTCACGGGTGTTGCCGTCGCGGCCTGCGCCTCTGTTGCCACTCGCGCCCTTGGCTTCCATCGTCCACTCCTGAACCATCGTCCAGTCCGTGCCGTTGTCGGAGACGCACACGCCAAAGTGCTCGGCGGGATATTGATAGTCCTGTGCGCCAGCATAGAAGCTGAAGGTGCTGCCGCTGCGCAAGGTCACTTTAGGCGACACAAGGTAGTTGTCGGGATGGAGAGCACCTTCAGTTTTATGGTACGAGCCAGAGAGAATCATGTGGCTGCCATTGAAACCTGCATTGCTTTGGTTATAGCCATAGGCAGACTCGCATTCCGTGTCAAGCACCCAGTTGTAGCCGTCGCCATCGGCGTCGATGGTCGTCCAGCCTGCGGGAAGGATGCCGTCATTGAAGTCTACGGTAAAAGCAGTGATAACAACAGATGCCGCAGTCAGGTCAACGCCTGCATTGAGGAACGTGTTCATCTCGATTGCATCCATTTGGGGGCGGGTGCCAGCGTAAGCATCGTCGGCGGTATAAACTGAGCCGTCCTCGCCTTCAGCCAAAGCGTCTTGCGGAAGCACGATGGCCCAAGTGACGTTGTTTTCGTCCTTGGCGGGCATCTTGATCAGTCCGTCGCCGTCCTTGCCGTAGGTGAACCCGTAGTTTTCGTCGGTCGGGTTGCTGAAGTCAACCGTCACGGTGTTGTTCATCCCCGTGATGCAGATGGCAGCCGTGGAAGGCGTGGTCACGTTGAACTTCATCAGCGAGCACTTGTTGTAGAGACGCGAGGTGTAGTTGGTCTCAGCAGTGGAATAATTCACCGTGGATTGTCCCATCGAAATCACGGGCAAGCCAGCCTCTGTCGTTTGGTCGCTGATGTTCACGGTCAATTCGGCGGTGCCGTTGGCAACCGTTCCTTGCTTGTTGCCAAGGAAGTAGAAATAGAGCGGTTGGCCTTCCGTGGGGTTGGTGATTTCGCCACCGAAAGCCTCGTCTTCGCGGGTCAGCGTGCCGACCACTGCGCCGTTGCTGGCCACCACAATCTGGTCGCCGTTTGCAAAAGTGACTTGCTCCATAGCATCCGGATCCACATTCACCCTTGAGCCACTGCCGTCGACGTTAAGCGTGATCCTCACAACGTTGCCCTCGCTTTGGGTGTTGTTGGTTTGTTCTTTCTTGCACTGTGCGAGGCCCAGCACCAAAAGGCCGGCCATCACAATCATTCCAAGTCTTTTCATTGTTCGTCCTCCTTCTTTTTGAGTGCCACATAGCCGAGGCCGGCGCCAATCAGCAGGACAAGGCCGCTGCCGAGGGGAGCGGGCTGCTCGCCGAAGTTGCCGTTGCTGAACCCGAAGCTCTCGCCGCTGCGGTTTGGGTTCATCAAGCCTTTGGGGCTGTTGTCGTTGGTTTGCGGGTCGCTGCCGAACAAGCCGCTGGGCCTGCTCTGGGCGTTCAGTGGGGTGGCAGGCGCCATCAAGGCCGCCAGCCCGAGCGAAAGCGCTATGGCTTTCAGGGATTTCTTTTTGGTCATTTTGTTGTAATTTATGGATTTATGATTTAATGATTTAAAGATTTAAGATTCAAGATTCAAGGATTTAAGGGTTTTGCTTGACGGACACAAAAAAAATCCAAGGCAAGCCATTTCGGCCCGTCTTGGACTAAGGGTATGAAAAAACATGGAAAGGAGTTTTACCCCCCCCATTACATTGATAATCAATAATTTACAAGTGTTTAGCGTAATAATTAGCATTGATTTGAAGCTGCAAAAGTAGAAAAAAAAAGCGAAATTGGAACATGTTTTGCGGCAAAATTCCGATAGTTTGATTATTTTTGCAGCCGTAAAACCACAAAAAACAGGTATCATGGCAAACACTGCAAACATTCCTGCCGAGGGGCAATTGATAGTTGACATCAAGGACATGTCGCTGATGAAGGACGAGTGTACGAATGCGACAGTCTAGAAGATTTCATCAAAGAAATGGAAAAATGAAAAGCAAAAAATAACAACCATTATCATGAAAAAAACCATCCTAATCGCTATTGCAATCCTTGCCATTGGCTTCGCGGCCAACGCGCAAGAAAAGAAAGAAGAATCGAAAGTCAAACATTTGACTTACAAAGAGTTTTTGAACAAGGTCTGGGACTTTGAGAAAGACCCGAACACCTTCACCTACAAAGGCAAATTGCCTGCCATCGTTGACTTCTACGCCGACTGGTGCGGCCCTTGCCGCCGCGTGGCACCCATCATGGAGAAGCTGGCCGAAGAGTACGACGGCAAGCTGTTGATTTACAAAGTGAATACCGACCAAGAGCGCGAACTCGCCGCCGCTTTCCAGGTGCGCAGCATCCCAATGGTGCTGTTCATTCCCAAGGAAGGTCAACCGAGTATGCAAGTCGGAGCACTTCCCGAAGAAGGCTACAGGAAAGTCATTGAGGAACAGCTTATTAAAAAATGACGCTTTTTAGCACAGCTTATTTTCCAAGCATCAGTTACATGGCTCGTTTTCTTGCAGAAGACGAGCCTGTTGTTGAAATTTGGGAAACTTACCACAAGCAAACCTACCGCAACCGCTGCCGTGTGATGACGGCCAACGGCGTGGAAAGCCTGAGTGTACCCGTAATTAAGGTGAACGGCAACCACACGATGACCAAGGACATGACCATCAGCCCGATAGAGCCTTGGCAACACATCCACAGCCGCTGTTTGGAGTCGGCTTACAAGGCTTCGCCCTATTTCGACCATTATTACGACTACTTGAAACCCATTTTTGAAGGCCGTTTTGAGCGACTTGTCAACTTGAATGATGCCGCTTTGCGAGCAGTTTTGAAGATGCTGAAAATCAACAAGGAAATTGTGCATACCACGGATTATGTCCGTGATTGCGAGAATGATTTGCGCGAGGTTTTCAGTCCAAAGAAATCGTTTGACTCAGGGCTTTTCCCGCCTTATTATCAGGTGTTTAGCGAGAAGTTTCCCTTTGCCGCTGATTTGAGTGTGTTGGACTTGATTTTTAATTTGGGGCCTGAGGCGAAAGATTACTTGAAACGGATTATCTAAATAAACAGAAACAAAAACCATGAACAAGAAACTGATAGGCCTTTTCGTCTTGTTTGGCGCTTTCTTCTTGTCTTGTACCGCCGTAAAACAACCCATTACTTTCCAAAAAGAAATCGGTTTCCATTACCATTGCAAAGGCTTTGCTCCTGATTGCATTCATGTAGAAATAAAGAGAGGTTTTGCACTTGGCGAAGAAGAAATCAACATCGAAACGTATCAAGCATATGTAAAAAGCTGCGTTGTTCTTTGGCAAGGAAAAACAATGGACAAATACAGAGATAAATTGCTATTTGTGGAGTTTTATAAAATCAATTCGACATATAATGAACACATTCAAAACACCGACAAGTTTCACGAATCGTACTACGGCCATTTTCTTGGCACATCAGACGAACAGGGAAATTTCAACATAAGAAGCCGAACAAAGTCATGCCAAGGTTTTTTTGTTGATCAAACAGGGTATCTTGGCACAATTTACTATCTTCGCAGCAAATAAGGCAAACGGCATCTCCAATTCATGTTGCCATTGGTTTTCTACTCAAACAAAACAGATTTTTCAAACCAAATAAAAAAAGTATCGCAAAAAGAACTATTTTTGCGATACTTTTGTTGTAATTGAGCAACAATAATTAAACGATTAAACATTCAATAATAATGAACCTCACCCCCCTAACAGCAATATCGCCCGTCGACGGGCGTTACCGTTCCAAAACCGTTGAGTTGGACGACTTTTTCAGTGAATTTGCCCTCATCCGCTACCGCGTGATGGTCGAGGTGGAGTATTACATCGCCTTGTGCGAACTGCCTTTGCCGCAACTCGAAAACTTTGACGGCAACTACGACGACCTCCGCGCCATCTACGAGGAGTTCCAAACAGAAGACGCTTTGGAAATCAAGGAGATAGAAAAAGAGACCAACCACGACGTAAAAGCCGTGGAATACTTCCTGAAACGCCGCTTCGACGAACTCGGCCTCACCGAATTCAAGGAGTTCCTGCACTTCGGCCTCACCTCGCAGGACATCAACAACACCGCCGTGCCGCTCTCGATGATGGAGGCGCACAAACTGGTGGTGGTGCCCTTCACGGCGAAGTTTGGTGGCGCCACGGGCAACATGAACGCCCACAAGGTGGCCTATCCCGACATCGACTGGCCCGCCTTTGCGAAGAAATTCGTGGAGAAGAGCCTGAAACTCAAACGGCAGCAGACCACCACGCAAATCGAGCATTACGACTACATGGCCGCCTACTTCGATGCCTTGCGCCGCGTGAACACCATCCTGATTGACCTCTCGCGCGACATCTGGCTCTACGTCTCGATGGAATACTTCAAACAGAAGATCAAGGCGGGCGAAGTCGGCTCGTCGGCGATGCCCCACAAGGTGAACCCCATCGACTTCGAGAACGCCGAAGGCAACCTCGGCATGGCCAACGCCATCCTCACTTGCCCATACACTGATTGCGCTTAAGTCGCTGATGAAGGGCTTGGACAAACTCCTGCTCAACGAGGACAAAATCCGCCAAGACTTGCAACAGAACTATGCCGTGGTTGCCGAAGCCATCCAGACCATCCTCCGCCGCGAACAGGTGGAAGGTGCCTACGAACTACTGAAAGGCCTCACCCGCACCAACAAACACATTGACAAAGAGGCCATTGACGAGTTCATCAAAGGCCTGCCAGTGAGCAAGGAAATCAAGATGGAGCTGATGGCAATCACGCCGGAGAATTATACGGGGTACAATTACTAATAATATCTGCAAAGATGGACAACGGTTTCATACCACCTCATGGGCATTATCAAGAACTGCTTTCTTATAAGAAGTCAGCTATTGTGTATTCCGCTACGGTCAAGTTTTGCGAAAGGTTTATCAGCATCAAAGACAGAACATACGACCAAATGGTTCAGGCGGCCCGTTCAGGGAAGCAGAACATCATTGAAGGTTCGAAGGCTTCTGGAACTTCCAAGGAAACCGAGATAAAGTTGACAAATGTGGCAAGGGCAAGTTTGGAAGAGTTATTGGAAGATTACAAGGACTTTATCAAGAACAGGAAAGGAAGAATCTGGGAAAAGGACAGCAGAGAAGCTTTGTATGTCAGGAAGCTGGCCTATACAAAAAATGAGTCTTATGAAAACACATACGAACAATTCATTGAAACCCGAGACGGGATCGTTTGTGCGAACATTATTCTTTGCTTAATCCACCAATGCAACTATCTCCTTGATCAACAGATTAGAAGGTTGGAAGAAGATTTTATTAAGAACGGTGGTCTTAGAGAAAGGATGTATCAGGCAAGGAAAAACTATAGAGATAACCCATGCTCATCGCAAGAAACGAAAGAGGATGATAAGGAAAATATTGAGAAAAAAGAGGATAACAAAAGCGAGAAAAAAGACAATCCAACATAAGTCCTATAGGACATATAAGACTTATAATCAACTAACTAACAACCAACAATCATGCAAAAGCAGAAATCCTTCTCCCGCGTCCTCTCCTACGTCAAGCCCTATTGGGGCAGCATCGTTCTGAATCTGGTCTTCAACCTGATGGCCATTTTCTTCTCGTTGTTTTCCTTCGCTTTGGTGGGACCTTTCCTTACCTTATTATTCAAGGAAGGCGCGGTGGAAGTCGTGGCCGAGCCCGAGTTCTCTTTCACCTCCGACTACTTGATGGGCTACCTCAACTGGTTCATGAGCAGCCTCATTGCCGATGGGGGGAAATACCATGCGCTGGTGTTCATGTGCCTGTTGCTGCTTGTTGCCTTTTTCTTCCGCAACCTCGGACGCTTCTTTGCCTGTTATTTCATGGCCAATGTGCGAGTTGGGGCTGTCCACGACCTGCGCCGCGACGTCTACAACAAGATCCTCATTCTACCTCTCTCCTTCTACCACAGCCGGCAGAAAGGTGACACCATCGCCCGTATCACCACTGACGTTCAGGAAGTTGAGGTCTCGATTTTGAACTATCTGGAGATGCTCATCAAAGACCCATTGACCATCTTTTTCTATTTTGCCTTTATGATTACCCTCAGCCCAAAGCTCACCCTTTTCGTGCTGATTGTCTTGCCATTGGCAGGTCTGATTATTGGCAAGGTCGGCAAAATGTTGAAGAAAGAATCAAAGGAAGGACAGACCAAACTTGCTGGCATTATCTCCACCGTGGAAGAGACCATTTCTGGCTTGCGAATCATCAAGGCTTTCAACGCCATACGCTATTCGGATGATAAGTTTGAGGAGCAAAATGACGACTATACCAAGGTATTGCGTGGCATTCACCGCAAGCGTGACATGAGCTCTCCGATGAGTGAATTCCTATCATCAGCTGTGGTTATCCTCGTATTGTGGTTTGGCGGCAAGCTCATCCTCGGCGGCAACGGCAGCATCGACGCGGGCAGTTTTATCAGCTACATCGTCGTTTTCTCGCAAATCATCTCCCCTGCCAAGTCGTTCTCGCAGGGTTATTACAATGTGCAAAAAGGAGTGGCCTCGGCAGAACGCATCTTTGAGATTTTGGATGCCGAAGAGGTCATCACCGAGAAAGAGAACGCCATTGAAATCAAAGACTTCAAGGACAGCATCGAATATAAGGACGTTCATTTCAGCTATGGTAAGGACGAGGTCTTGAAAGGCATCGACTTGAAGATTTCGAAAGGAAAGTTCGTCGCCCTCGTCGGCGAGAGCGGTGGTGGCAAGTCAACCATGGCCGACCTTTTGCCGCGTTTCTACGAGGTGGGCAGCGGCTGTGTCAGCATCGATGGCCACGACATCCGCGACTGCAAGATCGGTGACCTACGCGGCTTGATGGGCGTGGTGTCGCAGGAGACCATCCTCTTCAACGACACTGTGTTCAACAACATCGCTTTCGGCATGAAGGACGTCTCGAAAGAGCAGGTTATCGAGGCAGCCAAAATCGCCAACGCACATGACTTCATCATGGAGCTGGAGCACGGCTATGACACACGCATCGGCGACCGAGGCATGAACCTCAGCGGCGGCCAACGCCAACGTTTGAGCATCGCTCGTGCCGTGCTGAAGAACCCACCCATCCTCATTTTGGATGAAGCCACCTCTTCATTGGACACCGAGAGCGAGCGTTTGGTGCAAGACGCCTTGTCGAAGGTGATGAGCCAGCGCACCTCCATCGTCATCGCCCACCGCCTTTCGACCATCCAATTTGCTGATGAAATTGTGGTTTTGCAAAAAGGCCAAATCATTGAGCGTGGCAAGCATGACGAACTGATTTCCCTTGGAGGGGTTTATAAGAAACTTTCTGATTTGCAATCTATTGCATAATACAAGCCATGAAAAAGCGATACACCTTTTCCACAGGAGAACACATTGAGGCCGACCTTGAAGATTTGCGGAACTTGCTGCGCGAAAACCAGCAATATTACGACAACTACGAGGACGTTTTCAGCTCCTTGGAAGACGACGACTATGTGGCGCGTGGCAACGGCTTCTGCGACCGCAAATACAGCGACAACTTTATTGAGGGGCAACTGGAAAAGTATGCGCAACGGGTGAAGGAAATCCAACAATGGATTATCGAATTGAAATGAAGCGATAATGTCGGCATTTGCTCCGCCAATCACACAGATTTTCATGGAATTTTGTTTTTTTAGTACTATATCCTTGACGGAACGACCATTAAGGAAACCATCAACGAAGGGAAATACACCCATGCCAAGTTGATTGAAGGGCCGGGGATGGTTTGAGGATTAAGAAAGAGTGATTTGGCAAAAGCACATTGTATCTTGTTCCGTCCCTTAAAGGCGGATTCCATCCGCCCCACGCCCTTCAACAAGCCTCTTCCCCATCTCATTAAGCGCAACAAAACGATACCGCAACGAATCCGTTGTTATCGGCGTATATTCAAAATGCTTGGCCTCGGCTTTTCGGCGAAGCGTTTCTTCAACGGATTGGCGGACGAAAGGATTGATGAAAGCCGGCTCTGTCGGCTCCAAAAGCAACAGTTTCCCTTGTGAACATGCCTCAAAATAAACGCCACCAGGCTTGTAGAACCGCTCATGTGGCGAACCTTCCTCGGGAAAACCATCGTTGAGAAGGACGACCAATGGGAAACCTTGCGCCCGTAGCGTCCGTGCGATGAATTGCTCACCCTTGCTGATGGAAGCCGTATAGGTTACCGCTCCATTTTGCGCAGCCCGCAACACCGCCTTCAGCCTTTCTTGGACTTGCTCTTCAGTGGCACTTCGCGACATTTCCACCAATTGGCGCTCTGGCCAGTCGAGAAGGAAATGGTTGCCCATCGAGGTGAATAGTAGGCCACAAGCCTCAGTCCTACGGTGCATATTGAACAGTTCGGGATTTTGCTTGCGTTGCCATGCCCTCTCTGCATTGGCATACACATAATCTATCATTGCCTGAAGTTGCCCTTTGTGCGTAAGCACACGGTAATATGGCGGCGCGTCGTACAAGTTCCCTTCAAAGCCCAATTTTCGGGCTTCAGCCTTGCAGCCCTGCATATAGCCCCGCACCACTTCCTTGATGCTGCGCGTCATGGTGCGCCTGACCTGCAAAACGATATGGTGATGGTCGGGCATGACCTTGTCGGCAAGGATTTTCATCTCCGGGCAAAGCGCTAACATTCGTTGTTGCTGGTTGATGAGTGCCCAGCCTATGGCCGTCTTTTCTACTTCGACCCGTGTGCCGTTGTGGGTGAGTTTGCCGAAAATGGGTTCTCGTCCCTTGGCCACCATTGTCACATGCACTATGCACGGCTTGCGCCATGCGCCGGGCTGCTGCCATGTGGAGGTTTCGTTGGGTATGTTGTTGGCGGTGTTCATTCTCGTTTGGGGCTTTTGCGGCGGGAATGGAATTCCCGTGGAAGGGACAAAACCCTGACGCAAAAATAAGACTTATTTCAGCATGAGAGGCTCAAAGCGTCTTTTTTGAAAAAACTTTGAGCCTGTGCTGCGATTTGGCACAGGCTTGCTTTTTCTTTGCAGCGTAAAACTAAAACGCTAAAGTTATGTATAATGCACCCTATCACGTCCCCTTAAAGGAATACGAAGGAATGATGGCCAACCGAGAGTATTGGGACGACCTCGGAGCCGAATGGAATTGGAGT
>CACZNA010000081.1:0-10117 GCA_902782455.1 uncultured Bacteroidia bacterium
GAACTACTCTCTTCTTCTGAAACACTCATTCAAAACCATAATGTCAATGAACCGAATTTGTTTGATTAATTATTGCGATAATTTATCGCATCAGTAGTATATTAACCTTAAAAATCTAACGAAAATGAAAAGATTAATGATTTTGGCTATCCTTGCAATGCAGGTGGCTTCAGTTTGCGCTCAACAAAACGACTTTTACTATGCCGGCGTAAGGAGCGATACGCTTGCGGCTGTTTACAAAAACAATGAATTACTGTATACCAATTTCGAAGAGGGAAACAGATGGTGCTGGGCAGATTGTATGGTTATATCCAACAATGGTGATGTGTATTATGGAGGCGCAGGCAACTCCTTCGGGTATGTTTGGAAAAACGGAGAAATGTACTTCAAAGGTGATTACAGGTCGTCTGTCGAAGGCATCAGCTACAATGCAGACGAAGATGTGGTTTATTCTGTAGGCTACATTCACTTTGAAGGAGAGCATCTTCGGAAAGGCGCCATTTGGAAAGATGTGGATTTATGGGATACCTTTGGCACTTCATTGGCTTACTTTAACGACATCGATTTTATGGATGGTCATCGCTACATCCTTGGGACGAATCACATGGTGAATGGTGTGGGTGACCTGACCATTTGGAAAGATGAAGAGCCGCTTTATGTGCTTGGAAGAAGTTGGGAAGGGTCGGGGATTCGGACACTTATCTGCCATGAGGGTCATGTGTATGCTTGTGGGGGATTAAGGACAAACATCGGTCCCTTTAGTTACGATGGGATGATATGGAAAGACGGTGAAGTGTTATACAACTATGGCAGTTATGCCTGCATTAGGGATTTCTTCATTGATGGTGAAGATATTTACGCTTGCGGCGAAATCAATGTGGAAAACCAAGAGCAAAAGGCCGTTGTGTGGAAAAACGATGAAGTGTTGTATGAGTATGATTATGCGAATTTTATTGAACTTTATACGATTTTAAAAGACGGAAATGACTTGTATTTCGGTGGAGCAGGGTTTTATTTTGGCAAACATCCTGATGGCCGACAGTCATCGTATGGCGTGTTGTTCAAAAACGGTGAAGCCATCGAAATAGACCCTGAATGTACAAGCGTTTATGCACTTGCAGTGTCATCGGAAACCAATGCTTTGCAAGAAACGGAAAAGTCGCCGATGGTGGTTTTCCCCAATCCCGCCAAGGATAGAGTGACCATCGAAGGCATCGAACCCGCTGAAATACAACTCTACAACCTTCAAGGTCAGTCGGTTAGAACCTTTTCCGACACTAACGAAATCGATGTAAACGGTTTGCCCGAAGGCATTTATCTGTTGCAGATTACCGATAAAGCAGGCTTGACTCATTCTACAAAGTTGGTGGTGGAATGAATGATAAAAGCCTCGCCCCGGATGAAGTTGTGGCGAGGCTTTTTTGATTCTTTAGTTTGCAAAATCAATCTGCCAACTGCCTCCCCACTTCCTCCATCAATGCCTCACCCTCAAGGTTGCGGGCTACAATCATTCCGTCTTTGATGAGGGCGTTTTGAGGGATGAAGGCGATGGCGTACAAGGCTCCGGCGGCGTTGCCCCAACCTTGCAGGTCGCTGACGTGGGTCCAAGTCAAGCCGTCTTTCTCGATGGCGGCGAGCCAGGCTTCCTTGTTGGTGTCAAACGAAACGCCGAGAATGTCAAGGCCTTGGTCGTGGTACTTTTGGTAGGCGGCCACCACGCCCGGATTAGCCTTGCGGCAATCGGGGCACCACGAGGCCCAAAAGTCGACCAAAAGCAGCTTGCCTTGGGCAAGTTCGCTGAGCTTCATGGGGTTGCCGTCAGGGTCGTTTTGGGTGAAATCAATCATCGGCTGACCAGTTTGCACACGCTCTTGCTTTTCAACATATTCTTCGGCCATGGCCAAGTTTTTGGTGGTCAAAGTGCTGTCGGCGTGGTGGATGTTGTCGATCATCGTGCGCAGTTCGCAGGGATCAAAAGCCCATTTGTAGCGATACATCACATAATGCGCCACGGGGTCAGTCGGGTTCTCCCAAACATAGTCGAAGCAGCGCATCTTCAGGATTTCGTCCTTGTCGGCTTGGGCCATTGTGCTATCGGCCTCCAACTTGGCTTCAAGCTCGTTATAACTCTCGGTGAAGGCAATCAGGCGGTCTTGCGTTTCAGAGCCTTTCACGATGATTAGGTTCGAGTTTTGTGCGTCGCCTTCGATGGTCACATCGGTGTTGTCGGTGAAGAATTGGAAAGGTCTGCGCCAACCTTTCAGCATAATGCCGTACATTTCGTTGTCATTGCACACGGGGGTTGCAAACACAGCGTCCCAGTTGACAATCGTCGCAGAGTCAAGCGTTTGTCCGTCTTTTTGCAGGTAGACGGTCTGTCCGTCAGCGTTGGCCAAATTCACATTGATGTTGAAGGTCTGGATTTCAGGCTTTGAAGTGCAAGCAAGCAAGCCCAGCACAAGTGAGGTTAAAAGTATGAGTTTCGTTTTCATAGCGTTGTTTTTAATTCTGAATGTGGAATTCGGAATGCGAAATGGCGCAAAGCGACGCTGGCATCGCCCCTATTCCGCATTCCGCATTCTTAATTCCGCATTCAACATTACTTCAAAAGTTCAGTTAATTTTGCCGCCAAGTCCTCGCCACGCAAGCCTTTGGCCACCATCGTGCCGTTTTGGTCGAAGAGGAAATTGGACGGAATGTAATAAATCATATAGCTTTCACTGGCTTTGTTCTCCATGTCACGCACCTGAGTCCAAGGCAGCTGGTCTTCTTCAACGGCTTGCAGCCAAGCGGCCTCATCTTGGTCGACGCTAACGCCAATGACATCAAAGCCGAGTGCATGATATTGCTCGTAAGCAGCCTTCACCACGGGGTTTTCCTTGCGGCACGGACCACACCACGAAGCCCAAAAATCGACCAAAGTGAGCTTGTTTTGGGCAATTCTCTCTGAAAGCGTAACATTCTCACCGTCTTTAGTTTGCAAGGTAAAATCGATGAAAGGCTGACCCACTTCGAGGCGTTCCTGCTTGGCGATGTAATCGTTGAGGTCGGTCTTGTAAATGGATTCGGTGGTGAAAGCGCCAACCATCTCTTTAAGTTCATCGAGAGGATAGTCTTGTTTCACCTGGTCAAGAATGTAATGGCTGACGAAACTTTCTGGATGCGACTTGATATAGTCGTCGCGATAGTTCTCTTGTTCCCGCATCAGGGCAGTGCCAACCGTATTGAGGGAGTCCATCTTGACGGAGTCGTTGTTGGCAAATGCCTCATTCATAATGGCATAGAGCTTGTGGATTTCCGTTTCAAATTGGTTCAGTTGCTCGTTGTAGGCATCCAATTCGGCTTGCGTTTCAGAGGCCATGATTTCAACATTGCGCGGGTTGTTGATGTCGCCCACGATAGTGACGTCCTTGTTGTCGGCAAAGAACGACATGGAGCCGCGTTTGCCCTTCACTTTCAGGGCATAGAGGATTTGTGGGTCGTCAATCTTGGCTTTGAGGACTGCCATTTCATCGGCGATAACAGCCGAGTCGATGGCGACAGGAATATTATCAACAAACTTTTGCAGATACACCGTCTGGTCATTGCCGTCTTTCAGGTTGACGTTAACTTTGAAATAATTGCCTTTTTCATTGCAAGCCGTCAGTGCGAGGGCCGTTGCAAACAAGAAAATGAGATGTTTTTTCATTGTAAATGTGTATTTTATGATTTCTGTTTTTGAGGCTGCAAAGGTAGGAATATCTATTGAATTGCAGAAAAAAAGTTTACTTTCCGACAAAATATCTACTTTTGTATGCGATGAAGAAACGTTTTCTATTGATATTGTCGGTTGCCTTGGCCCTTTCTGCCTGTCGCGAAACCCCGCAAGCCGACGTGTGGAACCTGACCTATACAACCCCCGCCCAAATCTGGGAGGAATGTTTCCCTTTGGGCAACGGTCACCTCGGTATGATGCCCGATGGCGGCATTGAAAAGGAAACCATTGTGCTGAACGACATTACTTTATGGAGCGGCGCACCGAGCGACGACAGCAATCCAAAGGCTTTGGAATCGTTGCCTGAAATTCAAAGGTTGTTGAAAGAAGGCAAGAACGACGAGGCCCAAAACCTGATGTACGAGACTTTTGTCTGCGGCGGCGCGGGTTCGGGCCACGGACAAGGCGCGAAAGTGCCGTTTGGCTGCTATCAGACCTTGGGCAATATGACGATTGCATACCATTATCCCAATGATGATTCCGTAACCAATTATAAACGAAAGCTTTGCCTTAACGATGCCATCCACAGAGTTTCTTTTGAGAAAAGCGGGCAACATTATGAGCGCGAGGTTTTTCTTTCGCGTCGGGATGATGTTGCGGTTATCCGATTGTCAGGTGCTGCTTCGTTCTCTATTAATTTGTCCCGTCCAGAAAAAGCCGAAGTCTTCACCGATGCGGACGGTATCGTAATGCGCGGCCAATTGGACAGCCATGTTGAAGGCGTGGAAGGAATGAAGTATTATGCTAAAGCACAGTCGGTTACAGAGAATAATGAAACGATTATCTATTTTTGTGCTGCCACCGATTTTATGTGCGATAATCCCGAAATCTATGTCAATGAACACTTGCAAAAGGCCATCGCAAAAGGTTTCGATGCGGTGAAAAACAATCATTTGAAAGCTCAGCACGAACTATTTGACCGCGTGGAGTTGCAGATTGGAGAACCAAAAGAGAATCAAGACCTTACTTTGGAAGACCATTGGAAAGACTTCCTCGTGAACGACGACCCTTGGCTGCCCGTGTGTTATTTCCATTTCGGACGTTATTTGCTCATCAGTTCCACGCGCGAGGACTTGTTGCCTCCCAACCTGCAAGGGCTTTGGGCCAACACCATACAAACTCCTTGGAACGGCGACTACCACCTTAATATTAATGTCGAAATGAACCACTGGCCATGCGAGGTCTGCAACCTTTCGGAACTGCATTTGCCCTTAATCCGTTTTGCCGAAGGGTTGATGCCTTCGGGGAGCAAAACCGCCCGCGATTTCTACGGAGCCCGAGGCTGGACTGCGCATGTGGTCTGCAATCCGTGGGGCTTCACGGCACCGGGCGAGCA
Source organism: uncultured Bacteroidia bacterium (assembly GCA_902782455.1). Classification (GTDB taxonomy): domain Bacteria; phylum Bacteroidota; class Bacteroidia; order Bacteroidales; family F082; genus Limimorpha. The sequence continues at coordinate 5,091 of CACZNA010000081.1, forward strand.
TCCTTCGTGGGGCGCGACCAACACGGGCGGGGCTTGGTTGGCCTTGCACGCTTGGCAGCATTACGAGTTTACTCAAGATATTGATTTTCTGCGAGAAGCCTATCCATTAATGAAAGAAGCCGCGCAGTTCTTCCTTGATGCGATGATAGAGGAACCCGAACACGGCTGGCTCGTCACCGCCCCGACCACCTCCCCCGAAAATGCCTTTTGGCTCAACGACAGCACCGCCGTCAGTGTATGCATGGGCAGCACGATGGATGTGCAGATTGTCAGTGAGTTGTATGATGCAGTTTGTCAGTCGGCGGAGATTTTGGGTGTGGATGCGGCTTTTGCTGACAGCCTACAAGCAGCGAAATCCCATTTTCCGCCGATGCAGGTCAGCGAGGCGGGTTATTTGCAAGAATGGCTGAAGGATTACAAGGAAGTGGAGCCGCAGCACAGGCATGTGTCGCATCTGTTTGGGTTGTATCCTGGTACAATGCTGACGCAGTCCAAAACGCCGGAATTAATGGATGCCTGTCGCGAGACCTTGCGCCGCCGTGGCGACGAAGGCACAGGCTGGTCGCGGGCGTGGAAAATCTGCTTTGGGGCACGCCTCGGCGACGGCGACCATGCTTATCAACTTTTGAGAAATCTATTGGAACCAGCCCTCCGACTTGACGGCAAGCATCGTGCAGGCACATATCCCAACCTTTTCTGCGCCCATCCACCGTTCCAAATCGATGGCAACTTCGGCGGCACGGCTGGCATCGCCGAGATGCTTTTGCAAAGCCATGACGGCGAAATCGAATTGCTCCCCGCCTTGCCTTCGGTATGGAAGAATGGCCATTTCAAAGGGCTTTGTGCCCGTGACGGCAAGGTGGTGGAATGTACTTGGAAAGATGGGAAAGTCAGTCATTATAAAGTGACTTCGTGGGGAGTTAAAAACTGAGGACATAACCTTATGGGCTATGTCCTCGTATGTGGGTCAGAAAGGTCCAACTTGAATATTGCTGCGAAAGCAATTTGTTCGCGTCCTCTGACGACAATCTGACACTGCAAAATTCACTTCATTTGCGCATCAGACGGATGAACCAATCTTCATCGGGGTTGAACCCCCAGAAAGTTTTGCCGTCGCCGCCTAAATCCCACGGGTCTGTAACTTCAATGGGTTTGTTCGGCAGTCGGTCATATTGGCCTTTGCCTATCATCATCCGTTCGCGGCGGCGAAATTTGCGGTTGCAGAATTGTTTTCCGCGCTTTTGTGACTTGCAGCAGCAACAGGTGCTGGCAGGTGTCTTTTTCTTGCTTCTACTCATAATGTCTCGAATGCTGTAGTTTTTAGTGTTTGTGCCATAGTTCCCTTTCTTGTTTCTCGCCGCAAAATTACCAATATTCTCCAAATGGAAACGGTATTTCTGGCAGATTTGTGTAAGATTTGTTTCTTTTTCCTCCACCCAAAAGAAATTATACCTATTTTTGCAACGCCTTTCCGGGAGAAATCGGAACGGCCAGAGAAAGCGCATTCTTCGCTTTGTTCCTCACCAGTGAACCTAGACACTTCACTAAAATAACAATAGTTAAAAGGAGGATGGAAGATGGTGCTTTCACTGTTTTGTTCGTGTATTCATGCACTTACATAAACAGTGGAGCAGACCATTATTCGATATTTCTTTTTTAACGGGAAGTCTAGGCCCAACTGGTGGAAATAAGGATAAGTTTGGGAGGCTCCGCTCTGTAGTCGTTTTCAAAATTGCCCGATTGAGCCAATGGGCAAAAACGGTTTCAAAACATGCGAAACAACAAGACAAAGAAGAAACTTAAAATGTTGGCAATGGTAATGGCATTGTCCATTCCGATGGCAGCAACGGCCCAAGGTGGTTTGTTCCAACGCGGCGATGAACCTGCGGGACCACGAAGCAGCGGCGCGGCAGCCTTGACCAACCAAGGCTTTGGCAATCCCTTGGACGGAAGCATTGTCACCAATCAGACTTTCGGCAATCCGACCGATGGCGTGAACGTCACCAACCAGACCTTTGGCGCACCGCTTGGGAGCGGATTATTCACCTTGCTTTTGGCCAGTGTTGGCTATGCAGCAATAAACAAACAAAAGAAACAACAAAAGTAAAAAGGAGAACATAAAATGAAGAAAATCAGCATGATTCTGATGGCTTTTGCATTGGCCATGATGATGTCGCAATGCAAGAAAAAGCGACAAGATTTATGTGGGTAGCGGTGGCAAGTATGTCGGCTTCTTGACCCACAACGGCACCAACTTTAGCGGCAACATCACCAATCCGACTGAAAACCAACCTTTGCAATTTTATTTCCTCGGCAATGTGACTCCACAAGAAACCCTTTCCGCAGGCACAACGGAAGAATGTTCTGTCATCATCAGCGACCAGACGGAGCATTTGCCTGTGATTTCGTGCGCAGCATCCAACGAAAACTATGTTTCGGGCGTAACGGCCTACTCTGCCCATCTGTTGAACAAGTGCGCTTTGGTGAAGTTCTATGTGACCACGCCTTCCAATGCCGCCATTTGCATTACAGGAATGAAAAACAAGGTGACAGTGGATTTCACACAAAACACGATGACACCCAGCATGGATGGCGAAGGGATGATTATGCTGCCCGCTGGAAGTGGAGAGAATGTTGAGAAATGGGCGATTCTTTTGCCTCAAGAAGCAGTTGTGGCTGGCGAAGATGGTACTTCCTATTCTGAAGATGGTGGTTTTATAGGGACTCGTGGTTCTGTACCTGTTATTACTGAAAATGGTTATTTGGCCTGTGGTATTGAAGTGAATGTTTCGACATTGGCACACGATTATGTTGACCTTGGTCTGCCGAGTGGCCTCTTGTGGGCCACCTGCAACATAGGTGCTGATGCTCCAGAAGAATACGGTGACCATTTTGCATGGGGTGAGACAGAGCCTAAAGATATCTACAATTGGAACACATATCAGTTTTGCAACGGCAGTGGTAGCACCTTTACCAAATATTGCAACAATTCCAATTATGGTTATAACGGCTTTACCGATAACTTGACCACCTTGCAATCTGAAGATGACGTGGCAACGGTCAGTTGGGGCAGAGTTTGGCGCATACCCTCCAAGGAAGAATTTGAAGAACTTTTAAATAATACCTCAAGAACAGTAGCGACCCAAAATGGTGTAAAAGGTTTACTTTTTACCGCCTCAAATGGCAATAGTCTATTTTTCCCCGCAACAGGCTTCCGCATGGATAGTAATCTCACAGGCGTTGGTAGTTATGTCGGTTGTTGGTCGAGTTCACTTAACATAGACATTAATAGTAGGGCATGGTGCTGCGATTTTGCTATTTTTAAAACAATTGAAGATAGCGGCCGCTCCGTTGGGCTGTCTGTCCGAGCGGTGCGCTCTGGATTGTAGAAATAATCTTTGTTCCGATACAAGTAGACGGGTGAAAAGTTGGCGGGCGAAACAAATGTGGCTGTGTGCCACATATACTCGTACGCCATTTTTTTTGTATCAATGTATTTTTATTGGGCTTGTAATTCGTCGGACATGAGAAATGAATTTGGAAACTTTTCATATTTTTGCACTTGAATAAGTAATACTATGATATAATGATGGATTTAATTAAATCGGCTTTTATTAAACTTCAAGCGTCTGTTTATTATGAGAAGTTGAATTTGCATTTGCGCCAAAAAATGGTGGAGTTCTGTTCAGGGAATATAGATGCGAATTTGGAGAAATTGAAAAATCGGTTTATGGATAATGATGGCTTTGAAAAAGAACTGGATAAGATAAATCTTATTCTGCTGCCAAAGAAATTAGGAAAGCCACAAGATACCGGGAAGAATAGAATTGAAAACTTGGTAATCAACAGTGTGAATTATGAGAATTATCAGGTGGTCGAAAGGCAACTTGATAAATACTGTTGGGGGAATCGTCTTGTTATCGATGACGATACGAAGAAAATTAAAAAAGGTAGACATTTGTATAAACCATATTTGCATCAGTATCAACAATGGTGGTCGAAAGCCATAGATGAAGCCAACCATTTGTTGAATAATGGAGAGGATGTTTGCATTTTGAATCTGGACATCCAAAATTATTACCATTCCATTAGAATGGATTTCAATAACAAAGATTTTGAAGATATAAAAACGCAATCCATGACCGAAGAACATTCGAATAAGCAAAAGTGGTTCATGGAAAGAATTTGGAACTTGTTTGTTTCAATTCACGAAAAATACAACAAAAAATTAAAGGAATATGGATTTGTTGGAATAAATGACCAGAAAGGTTCCGCATTACCAGTTGGACTGCTTTCGTCTCCTTTGTTAGCTAATTGGTATTTGCATAACTTTGATGCAGAAGTGAATAATAATCTATCGCCTTCATATTATGGTCGATATGTGGATGATATGTTGTTTGTGATGAAGGGTAATAGTAAACCTGAAAGTGTTGAGGCTTTTGTAACGAACAAAATGGTTGGTTTGCTTGAAATAGAGGATAACGGTAATTACAAAATCTCAAGTGTTTCAGAGTCACAATCTGAATTGAAATTACAAAAGGAAAAGGTTTTTCTCTATTATTTTGACCATGAGTTTTCTTCGGATCTTTTGTCAAAATTTGAAAAAGAGCAAAAAGAGAGAAGTAGTGAATTCCGCTTCCTTTCAGATGAAGAGGATGAAAACTTTAAAGACGAACTATTGGATTTTGATTCTTGTTTTGAGGAAATGGAAGACACTAAGGCAAGGTTTAAGCCTCAGATTGAAAACAAGTACAAATTGTCGTGTTTTTTGGCAAAAATGATTAAGCGTCGAATAGAGAAAGGCAGAGATTATGAGAAGAATAAGGAAATACAATTGAAGAAGTTCTTTCAAGGCTCAATGCTAATCAAGCATTATTATTTTTGGGAAAAACTATTCACTTTGTATGTGGTTTCTAATGATGGTGAATCTGTGGCAAAACTCTATCGAGACATTGAAAAAGCCATTAATAAACTGAAAATTGGGAAAATAGATGAATGGGAAAATCTGAATATTAAAAAATCAAGCC
>CACZNA010000082.1:0-6746 GCA_902782455.1 uncultured Bacteroidia bacterium
GCCTGCTGGCTCCACCAACTTGTCCTTAATGAGCCGATGCTGGCCGTTGCGTAGCAGATTAAACTCCGCCTTGGCTTGTCGCTCATTGTCGAAAATGTCGTCAAAATCACGGAATTCAAGTTTTTCTTCCCTGTCGATGAGTGTGCTGAGGCAGAATTTCAGAAGAAAGACAAGTTCTTTGTCTTCATAGTTCAGTCTGTCAATTTTTGTGGCAAAATCCAATTGTGGGTTGGCCGTTATGAGTTCACGGACATCATAGACGAAACACTCAAACGAGCTTTCCTTCTCGTCCTTTTCCTTGAATATCGAGTCTAATTGCAGGATGAATGTGTCGAAGTTGAGGTTGCCTATTTCTTGTTTCTCAATCTCCGTATCGTTCAACAAGCAATTTAGGATGTATTCTGGCACGTAGTAGTTTTCTTCACTATACAATCCTCTTTTTCCATTGCTCCGTATGAGTCTTGCCTGAAGAAGTGCTTTGAGGTCGGGAGCAAGCCGGAGCATGTCGAGGTCTTTGCAGTCAAGGTGGCGTTTGATGTCAGAAAGGGAACACGTGGAGCAATATGACGAGTAGGCGATGATGGCAAACAAAGTGGCCTGTTCCTTGCTGATTCCCAATTTGTTGGCAAGTCTTTCAAGTGGTTGTGCGTTTTTTGCCAAGAATTGGCCTTTCATTTTGGAGTCTTCTGATGCTTTGACAATCCTTTCAATGTCGAGCAATGCGGTTGATTTTTCTTTCATGATGCTTTTGTTTTGTTGATTTCATCGGCAAAACAAAAACAAAACTCTGCCAAATTTAGGCAGAGTTTGGTTGGCAATATAATGTTTTAACAGGCTGTGATATCAAGTCCTAAATCGAGGGTTGAGTTTATTTCTTGAATGAGGGTTATTTTTTCGTATATTCCGTAATCTCCACTAATTTTTCCTTCGTGTGTTCTATCAGAATTATTGGATACGATGTCTCTAAAAAACTGTTTGTCGACCAAATTGAGTCCTACGTTTTTGCAAATTCTTGCGATATCATAGTTTGCATAACAATGTGCGTATCCCTTCTTTGCCCGTGCTTTATACGCCTTTTTTTTCTCTCCTTTTTCAATAATAATCCCGTTCAGGTTTCCAACCTTTTCAAATCCAATGATGATAGATTCGGGCTTCTTGTCATCATCCGCTTTCTTTTCAAGGCATAGACTATCTATTTTTTGACAATCAATATTGTTTAAGATTGTGTCAAAAAAAGTCCAAATCACTTCATTTCTTGAATTTTGAATGTTAATTTCACCCTTGTATTCTATGTTTGTATGGCCCTGATTACTGGCAAAAAGGCACCATCGGAGTCCATTTGTGAGGATTCCATATTGGAAGCGCTTATCCTTCATGTAATTAACTATTTGTTCCTCATTCTTTTTAGAATCATTGCCTTCTTTCTTGTCTGTTAACAACTGTTCTCTATATTTCTTTGCTTCGATTATGAGTTTTTTTGAATCCTCGCCTAAAAACCTATCGTTGCATAGGATATAATCTATGTGGTCAAACTCTCTTCTTAAATAAGGCATTTTCCACCCAAGTGCCTTTAAAATAGGGTCAATCAATTCAGTACGAACATTTTCTTCGGAAGCTCTGAAGCACCATTCATTTTCTTTAAATGTAGTTCTCAATTCTTCAATTAGTTTCAAGAATTCTTCTTTGGAGAAAGGAGTGCTTTTTGAAGTAACATTTGATTCGGAGTCAAAATCTACTATTTTTTTACTTTTAATAACCATAATTCTTATAGTGTTTGAGGATTCTTCAACATCAAAAACTAAGCGGTCGTCGACTTCTAATTTGTTATCGTCAAAAAACTCTTTTCTGGCATATAGATGTCCATATCCTAAGCATTTATCAATGTTTCGATTCTCGTATACTTTACCGTTACAAATCAAAGTGATTGGTCGGTTGATGTCGATTCTTTTAAGAGCATCTTCGCCAATCGCAAAATAATGGTTGCGAAGGTCGTTTTTTGTAAGTATTCTGTAACTTGCCATTTTGCTTTTCTTTTGAAATTTGTATTTATTTTTGAGAATTAGATTGCAAATATAAGAGTTTTTCTAGCACGCCCTCACAGCAATGCTTTTTTATTCCAGCATAACAAGCCCCCCATCCATCCGAATACAAATCTCAAACTCAAACTCGCTCACATAAACAAGGTCATAGAGGCTGAAATGGCGGTTGTCATAGAGGTTGTGGAAAGGATAGACAAGGTGCATGTCCTTCGACCATTCGTAATCCAAGCCCTCGTTCCAGTTGTCGTTTTCGTCTGCCATGCCGAGCCAAACTTCAAGGCTTTCGTGCGCCGACATGATTCCGTTTTGGTCCCATCTCAGGCTCCATGAGCAGCCGTCTGTGGAATACATACGGTCGTAGCCGCCTTGGGTCATCACTTCCCACATCGTTTCCGCTCGCTCGGTCTGGAGGGGATGCGCTTGGGGGTAGGTATAACCTAACTTCAGCTTCCCTTCAACTTCAAGGTCGCCGATGCCGTCGTAGAGTTTCATCATGCCCTCGTGGATGGCTTTCGTCTTGTTGAAGAGGGCAATGGCTGCTACCTTTATCCTGTCGTTGAAATCCGACAGCAGCCTTTTGCTTTCCTCGTCATACTGCATCAGTTCGCGCAGTATCATCCACCGATGATGCAGTGCATTCTTGATGATGGCTTCCGCTTCGACTTGTTTCCCGTGCTCGTACTCATCCAAGATGATTTCTTCCAGCATCACGATGCGAGGGTCTTCAAATGCTTCTTTGGTGTTCATCGTCTGTTTGGTTTATGTTTGGCTCATATAGTGAACCAATGATGGAGTTTCCTTTGTAAGATTATCTTCAACAAAGTCATCCCAATCGAAAGGCGTGGGCAAAACAAATTGGAAACCAAGGTTGAGGTCGGTCATGTCGCAGAGTGTTTCGTCCTCAATGGGAAGATGGTGGCGTTCGTAGTAGGCGTGTTCTTTGATGAGATTGCCGCCCATCAAGGCAAGCTGCTCGTCAAGCTGATGTTGTTCTTCTTTTGGCCTGTACCAAATGCCATGAATCAGCCTTTTCTCCGTGCCATTCACCCAATAGACGGCGATTTCATTGAAAAGGTTGTCGTCAAAGGCCATCTTCCCGATGCGGGCCGTGGATTTGGCACAGCCTGCATGAAAGTAGGTCTGAAGGTCAATACGAGCTTGTTTGTCTGTAGTGTAACAGTCGCCTAAAGCCTCGTAAAGTACATCAATCAGACTTTGATAATAGGCAAAGGCTTCCTTTCGTGCCTTGTTGAGGTCGGCATCCTCGAAGGTTTTGTTGATGCGGCAAAGATTGCCTTTCTTTGCTTCGTGATAGTTCGCGTTGTGCATTCGTCCTTTCCAGAACAACCCATGCACGAGGTAATGTGATTTCTTTTTGTCCATAGCGGTGTTGTTTTGATTTCGGTGCAAAACAACAATTTCACTCTGCCAAAATCAAGCAAAGTGAAAGTTCTTATGAAAAAAATGCCATGAAACAAAATGGTTTCAAATCAATCCATTTCAAATTAAATGATTTCAAACTAATCGATTTCAAATTGTTTTATTTCAAACCAAATGATTTCAAATCAAAATATTTCAAATTATTTCATTTCAAATTGTTCTATTTCAAATCAAATGATTATATTTGCGGCGTGAAACTAATGATTTGCGCTATGGAAAGTCCGTTTATTTATGGCAAAATGGCTGAAAGTGAGTTCTTTATCGATAGAGAGAAAGAAACAGCCCAATTGCTTGGCAACTTCAAAAGTTTGGTGAACACAGCCCTCATCTCGCCGCGCCGCTGGGGAAAAACTTCGCTTGTGAACAAGACCTTGGAGATGCTTGAAAAAGACAAAGGCTTTTATGCCGCCCGAATCGACATCTTCAACTGCCGCACCGAGGAACAGTTCTACAAAACCTACGTCAATGCCGTGCTGCAAGCCTCGGCCTCGAAGCTGGACGAATGGGTCGCGCTGATGAAGAAACACATCGGCTCGGTAGGGCCGAAGATTTCACTCGGCGAAGGGAGTTCGTCCTACGAAGTGACTTTTGGCCTCAATTTCAAGGAAGTGCAGTATTCCGAGGACGAAATCCTCGACCTGCCGCAGCGCATCGCGGAGGAAAAAGGCAAGAAATTCGTCATCTGCATCGACGAGTTCCAAAACGTGGGCAATTACGCCGATTCATTAGCGTTTCAGCGTAAGTTGCGCTCCCACTGGCAGTTGCATAACTCGGTGTGTTATTGCCTCTACGGAAGCAAGCGCCACATGCTTTTAGACATTTTCGGCAACTACGAAATGCCTTTCTACAAATTCGGCGACCTCATGTTTCTCGACAAAATCGACGAGGCGGACTGGATACCTTATATAATAGGTCAGTTCAAGAAGACGGGAAAGTTGATTTCCAAGGAGTTGGCTTCTGAAATCGTCTCTAAGGTGGACGCGCATCCCTATTATGTGCAGCAACTGTCGCATCAGGTGTGGCTGCGTACTGAGGGCACTTGCACGGCTGAAACCGTTGCGACCGCACACGCCAACATCATCGACCAGATGAGGCTGCTGTTCAGCAACTTGCTCGATTCGCTGACGCCCAAGCAAATCAATTTCCTTCATGCGGTGGTGGACGGCGTGGAGAATTTCTCCTCGAAAACCATCCTCGACAAGTACGAATTAGGCACTTCGGCCAACATCAAGAACCTGCGCAAGGCCATGTTGCAGCGCGACTTGATAGACGTGTTGCCCGGCAAAACCGAAATCCAAGACCCGATTTTCGCGGCTTGGCTGAAGCAACAAGTTGTTTAGTCACAAGAACTTAAAAACTCGCAAAACTTATAATAAAAGTTGAGGAAAACCGCCAACCGGCGTTTTCCTGCGACTGCCCGGTTGGGCAAGTCGCAAATGAAAATGTGTTTTGTTGGTTTTGTCAGTTTTGTGAAAAAAGCACCTGCTCAATCGCCACAGGGAAATACGCCTGCTCCAACTGGTGGATTTTGGCCGCCAAGGAGTCAGGCGTTTCGTTTTCGTCCAAGCTGACGCGGGCTTGCAGGATGATTTCTCCACTGTCGTACAACTCATTGACATAATGGACGGTAATGCCCGATTGCGTTTCTTTGGCCGCCACAACCGCTTCGTGTACATGCTCTCCGTAAAACCCTTTGCCGCCATATTTGGGCAATAGGGCAGGGTGGATGTTGACGATGCGTTTCGGGAAGGCCTTGATGAGTGCTTCGGGAACTTTCCAAAGGAAACCGGCCAGCACAATCAAGTCAATGCCAAGGTCTTGCAACTCCTTGACGAAGGCCTCGCTTTTAAAATCCTCTCTGGTGATCATGCGCAAGGGGATGCCCAAATTCTTTGCCCGTTCGATGGAATAGGCTTTGGGATTGTTGCAAACCACATTGGTGATTTCAACGTTTTTGTTGTCGGAGAAATATTCGGCAATGCGTTGCAGGTTGGTGCCGTTGCCGCTGACGAATATGGATAACTTTTTCATTCTCTGTATCTTATGGTTACGGTTTCGTTTTTCTTTAAGTTAAACCACACCAAATAGCCTTCGTCGACTTTGCGGAAGTCGATGGGCTTACCTTCCACGATGATAGGTTTCGTGCAAAGCAAGGTGAGACCCTCGATGTTTTCACCATTGTTTGTGAGGCTGAAGGTATGGTTGTCAAGGATTTGATAGTCAACCTTGAGCAGACTTTCATAATAGCTGAGGTACGTCTCGATGGTGGTCGGCAGGATTTTCTTTTCGTCGCGGAAACTGGCGAGTTGGCTCAGCGCGAAATTGAATCCGGGCATGGCCACGGCGGTGCTGTCCTCATCATATTGCCAGAAGCCGCGATCGGGGTCGCTCCAGGCGGGATAAACATGGGTGATGAATACGTTATGATTGTCGACCAGCCTTTGCAATCGTGTCGAGTCAAAATAGTAATACCAATCGCGGTCATCGTTCACCTCAAGCGTGGAGGGTGTCGACCAAAGTAGAAAGTCCTTGTCGCCGTTGGGCAAGGTGGTGATTTGTCGATTGGGCGGGGCGTCGCCGAAACCGTCGTAGGGCTGCACAAAATGGCTGTCGAAGTGGTACTGCTCCATGCGGTTCTCTTCGTAATAGGGGTTCCAAAGGTAACGCACGCCGTTTTCCTTCCAAAGGTCGACGGCATATTGGGGCGATCCGGGGAGGAGGCCGTCGCAGACCAGATCTTCGCGGTTCTTCTCGGGACCGTTGTTGTAGCCATGGTCAATCCAACTTTTGGTGTTGAAATTCCGCTTCATAAAACGCATAGCTTTGGGGAACTCGCTCGGGATGGTAGTATAGACTTCCGGCGAGTGCAGACAAATCTCGAAACCTTCTTTTTTGAGGCTTTTCAGCAGCTTGAAAAATCCCTTGTCCGACTTGATGGTGGCCACTTCTCCCGTGAACAGCCCTTTGCTGGTCTCTGCATTGGTCACATGGTCGGGATTCCAATAAAACACACTTTTTGTGACAGGAATGTTGTAATAGCAGAAGCCACCAACGGCATCTTCTGTCCTGGTAATGTTCTCATTTCCAAAGAGTACAGCACGGTGAGTTCTTATGTCCGTCCAGTCGGCATGTTCGGTGAAGATAAAGGCGCTTTGATAGCCGTCCCAAACGGGCATGAGGCGGGGTAAATCGTGGATGCTGTCGCCGATATGGACAATGAAAGAATGAATATCATTTATTGCCACATAGATTTCACCGAGTTTTTTT
>CACZNA010000083.1:0-5947 GCA_902782455.1 uncultured Bacteroidia bacterium
GTTAGACAATTGGTTGGATTACAGGGCTTTTTTGTAGACCTTGATGACGCCGTCGGGGCAGGTGATGCCGCAGCTCGCGCAGCCTATGCAGGCTTCGGGGTTCGCCATGAAGGCGTAATTGTAACCTTTTCCGTTTACTTCTTTTGCCAGTTCGATGACCTTGCACGGGCAGGCTGTGATGCATACGCCGCAGCCTTTGCAACGCTCAATGTCAACCACGATGGCTCCTCTGAATTTTGCCATATTGATTAGTTTTTAGAATTTGTTGTGTTCTTATTTTAATGAGCCACGAAATTAGGGAATTTTGGGCAAACGGTGCACGACTTTTCGTTTTATTTCGTCGAATCGGGTTAATTTAGATTGATTATAAATAAAACCAAGCCGCAATTTGTGTCCTCGCAGATTGATTGCTCATGTCATCATAAAGTTTTATTCAAGTAAAATCAAATTGTGGTTTTCATTGTCATATAGTTTCCGTATGTTCATAATGTCCAATAAGTTGCTGACGATGCTGATGGCACCAAAACCCATTATTAATGAAAGAATAGTTGTAGGATGAATCGGGACTTTTCGCTGAACCACAATAGAATGGACGTGTGTGTGTTGAATGTGAGAAGCGGCACTTCGGTCGGCATGGAAAGCACGAACACCATTGTTTTGTTTTTGAATGTTAAACTTCTGCTTTTCTGAACCAACCAGTTCGCATCAATAATAAGCGGGGAGGGCAAAAGGTGACATTGGGAGCGAAATTATTATTCATTGTTGTCATTTGCGTCTCGCAAATGAAAAAACACTTTCCCAAATGAAACATTACTTCCCCAATGCGGCGTATCATCAAGTGCATGGTGTATGGCTTTCCTTACGAGAGGGGCATTTGTCTGTTTATTTTTTAAGCCCGTAGTAAGTCAAATAATAGGAAACTCCTGCACCATGCGCTGTACCAAGGTACATACGCACGTAAATGCTGTCGCCAGAAAAAGCGAAATTGGAAAAGTCGGGACCATAGCTGTGGCCATCTTTTCTGACAATAGCATTGATGTGGGGCAAGGGGAAATTGGCGACAGGACCTTTGACTTTTTCAGCGGAGACCAAAAGCATAGAGTCCATGGCTTTGTCGACAAAAACAAGAAATTCGTATTGCTTAACGTCAATTGCTTCTAATTGTGCGCCTTCGTCATCAACTATGGTGCATCTGTATTCGCCTATCCACGGGTCTCTATAATCAGGTGTCGTTTTTTGGCATGAGCTTACGACAAGCAAGAATAATAATACTATGACTTCTCTAAGTTGTTTTCTTTTCTTTGTCATGATTGATTGTTAATGTCTTACAAAAACACTAATAGCTGTTCTCTGTTTGGCTCTCATTAGAAAGAGTTTCGACACAAGGAGTAATGTCGATATAAAGTGAAACTCCTAAAGGAACTTCGAATCCGTCTTTCAATTCAACAAAATCTGTTGCTCTTAAGGATTCTGAACTTCCGGACGGGAGAACCGTTTGTGAACTGAGGGTGATAGATTTCTTTACTTTATGGTCAAATGATGTGAAATTCGGAATTTCATTTACTATAGTATTGCAATCGTATAAGAGTTTAAATGCTCTGAATTCTTCCACATACATATAATGACGATAGGTGATATTGGTCAAATCTGATGGATTTGTTGGTTTTAAGGCGAAATTCATAATAATGAATAATGAATGATGAATTCCAACATTGCCAACGTCATTTCGTATCGACCTCATTAGTACGTGGTCAACATACCAATTGATTTTGTTGTAGTCCCATTCAATGCTATACCAATGATAACTGGTACTGTAGTTACAAGGATGCTTAGTTATGCCGAGTTGTAAACGGGTTATTGGGCAGACAAATCCATACCATACATTGCTCTCAACATAACTTGGTTTGTTTCCGTATGCCTCAAAAACATCTATTTCATTGTACCAACAATTGTTAGTATTATTATCTGAATATGATTTCCAGAACCAAAAAGCAGGCCATGATTTGTATGCAGCATCCATTTTGGCATAGATTTCATAGTATCCATAACCAAAAGTGGTTGTTGATTGAACGGCTCCAGAAGAAAACATGTGTTCTCCATTGTAGTAACATCCAGAAGATAAGGGACAATCCGTAGCCTCTCGTTTAAGTTCCATTACGAGATTTCCATTGGAAATGTAAGTGTTCCCATTGAGATAAACTTGCGGCTCTTCATCTGAAGCACTTCCATGAACTTTATAATCCCATTTTTTCCAAATGGAATTATTAAATATGTTGAAATTGTCGTCAATAATTAGATGCCATCCTTGGTCTGACAATGGGTCTTGGGCAATTAACGTCGTAGCTTGCAGTAGTAAAAACCATAATATTATTATTCGCCATTTTTCCATAGCACTATTCTTTGATAGCCGAATGCTTGATTGTTAATGTATTAATTGTCGTGTCTTTGCCAATGCAACCAAGTTCATATTCAATGGTCAGTATTACGTCGCCATACGGCATGGTTTCTATACTTCCTTCTTTGAAACCAAGCATGTAATAAGGAAGGTGGGGTAATGCTATGCTATATTCTTGAAATTCCCATAGAAGGGTTTCAGGAGACTTTCCATAGTCATGTGCGGGCAAAAGACATCCGTATCTGTCTATCACGAAGTAGTCATCAACATGGGAAAGACTATCGGTGGAATGATTGTTATTATTGTTAATATGGACTATCCCAGATACTTTCGTGTCCAACGAGACTGAGTACTCGGTCGTAGACCCGGAATTCTTGTATATTCCGCAGAATGGTTTGCGGTAATCATCTTTGGAGCAAGAGCTGCTCAGAAGGAAGAGTACGATTGCAAAGAGTTTACGAATAGGAGTGCCTATTTGCATGGTATTTAATTTTTGGCGATGATCATCCTATCTAAATTACTATATTCGCCATCCGTATATAGTAAATACAGATAAATGCCCGGTTGTAATTTGTTCGTTCGTAGTTCGATAGATACGGAGCCTCTTCCAGTAACTTGAATTTGTTCTTTTAAAGTACCCGATATATCAAAAACAAATAATGATGCCTCTTTATAGAAATCAGGGATAATACAATCAATGATGGTAGTTTGAAGAAATGGGTTGGGATGGTTTTGATAAACTTTTAGCGATTTTGGAGAAATTTCATTATTTGAATAATCTGTATCGTTAATTAGTGAATTTGAGGATTTGACATCCCCTGCATCATTGTCTAATTGCATGAAAAATAACTTGAGTTGTTCGTTTTCTTTTGAAAGATAAAGTTGTTCTTGACGGATTTGTTCAAGTATATTTTGTTGTTCTTTTAATGCTTCTACAGGAACGGCAATTAAATCAGTGTATGCTATTGCTAGAGTACTATCAGGCATGGATTTAACGACTTCTGGACAAATATCAAGCACATCTTGTGCGATGAGTCCAAAACGATAGTTTTCTTCATTTGGCTCATCTGTCTTAAATTTGTATTTTACACCGTTTAGTCTCAAGACTTTGTCCAATGCATTGTCAATTGAGGAAATATCTTGTTTGAACGAAAGGTCAGATCCAAAAAAGCCACCTTGCAGAGTCCAAAGCCAACCTTGGGCGCAGACAAAAAAGACATCTCTGTTTTGTGTAGTACTCCAAAAATTGTACGAACAAGACTGTGCTGTCGGAACATAAGTGCGAAATGCAGGTTGCCAATCTTGGGTTTGTGATGATAATTGGACCAAATTAAAATTGTTGATTTTGAATTGAGAAAAACCTTCCATACATATTATGGAAAGAAATATAATTGTTAATAGCAAAAACTTTTTTTTTCATGATGTCCCAGATTTTGATTGATTTTAGTCTTCTTAAAATACAACATATTGTGTGTTGTATACACAATGCAAACCTATATTTGCAGCGTGGTTGTCTGCGAACAAGAATTGAGAAGGCAAAAGTATGATATTATTAAATACGTAGTAAGGATTTTTTTGCTTTTTTCTCGATATTGGATTAGTTTAGATTGATTATAAGCGAAACCATACCGTTTTATTTGCTGTAACAAAAATAGGGACGCGATGCATTGCGTCCCTATTTTTCATTCATAATTCTTTACTTATTTCACAGGATGGTCTTTAGCAAACGCAGCCAACCTTTCAGCCAAAACCGGAATCTGCTCTCTTTGTATTAATGAGGTGCAGGCGCGGACGCCTTGCTTGGTACTGCCGCAGGTGTCCAACGAAATGGCCGAGATGCCGTAGTACATCATCTCTTCCACGAGTTCGGGACCGGTGAAGCCCGGATAGCAATAGGTGAAGTAGAAACCGTCGGCAATGGGGTCGCCGCAGTCTTCGTCGTAGGTGATGTAGAAGCCGTTGTCGGTGAAGGCTTTCTTCATCAGCGCGGCCTTGCGACCGTATTCCAGCACATCGTCGCGGTAGTTGTAAGTACCATCGTTTACGGCTTTCAGCACGGCAGCCAAGGCGTGTTGGGCCGAATGTGAAGTGCCCGAACTCAGTGGGTGCAAGGCACCGAAGAGGATGGCGCGCAGGAAGACTTCTTGTCCGCAGAAGGCTTTCAGGTCGGGGAAGTGGTGCTGGGCCAGCTTGTCGCTGATGCCGAGGATGGCGCAACGCTCGCCGGCGTAGCTGAAGGCTTTCGAACTGGAAATCATCAGGATGTAGTAGTCGGTGTATTTGCCTACGGTGGGTTGGAACGGTGCCACGCCCGGGTGACTGTAGTCCTTGCGGAAGTCCATGCCGAAGTAGGCGAGGTCTTCCATCACGATGACATCGTACTTGTTGGTCAGTTCGCCGATGATGCGCAGTTCCTCGTCGGTGAGGCACACCCAAGTCGGGTTGTTGGGGTTGGAGTAGAGCAGGCTGTGGATGTTGCCCTTGCTCAGCACCTCTTCGAGTTTGGCGCGCAGTTTCTCGCCACGGTACTCGTAGATGTCGAAATGCTCCATCGGGATGCCGAGCACCTTGCACTGGAATTTGTGTACGGGGAAACCCGGGTCGATGAAAAGCATCGTGTTTTTCTTCTTGTCGGTGTGGCCTGCAATCATGAAGGAGGCAAAAGCGCCCTGCATGGAGCCGACGGTCGGGATGCAATTGGCCGGACTGACGTCGATGTCAAGGAAGTTCTTGATGAAGCGCGAGGCTTCCTTCTTCAGCACCGGAGCGCCGTCGATTGGAGGGTAGTTGGCGGGAACGCCATCCTGCAAAGCCTTGATTTGGGCCTCGATTCCGACGCGGGCAGCAGGCAGGCCAGGATTTCCTAACTCCATGTGGATGAACTTCTTGCCACTGGCGGCTTCAAGGTCAAAAGCCAATTTGTTGATCTCGCGGATGCCTGCACTTCCGATGCTCGGCAGACCGCTTTCTGCAAAGAGTTTCTTCGCTAAATCTTGAGGTACGATATTATGTTGCATCATATTTGATTTGGTTTATTTGCTCGTTTAATTTGAAACGGCAAAGATAGGAAATTATTTGAGACGGGCAAAAATAAAATGATTAAGTAGGGCCAACTCGCCAATCCTACGGGTTATAATGTGTTCCTTAATGGCAATCTCGTTGCTGAAAATCTAATAAATTGATTGTCAATTCGCTAAATACTTGTGTGTTTGCGAAAAATGTTTACTGTTTGCTTCCATTGTCTTTGGTTAAATGTTTGATTTATCTGATTTTTTAATCATATCTTTCTGTTGGTAACTGTAGTTTTCCTATTTTTGCGCTTGCAAACCTCACGGCAGACTATCGCGCTGCAAATATAGGTTTGTCCTTAGATAGCATATTATTAAAACATTAAAATCCAAATACTAATGAAAAAGCAATTGTTACTTGCCTTAGCCTTGATGATGGGCTTCACGCCCGTCAAGGCACAAGATGAAAAGAAAGAAGAAGGATTCCAGTTTACTACAATCAAGGAAATTCCAATCACGGCCGTTCGCGACCAACATCGCTCTT
>CACZNA010000084.1:0-8904 GCA_902782455.1 uncultured Bacteroidia bacterium
GCATTCGTATTCGGGCTTGATGCCGCGTTCCATCATACGTTTGCCGAAGGCGCGCATGGTCGGCATGGTGTTGTCGAAGATCTCGTCGCCGAAGTTGCAAGTACCGCAGTCGAGGGTAGCCATCTCAGGCAACGGGTTGGTGTCGGTCGATTGGAGACGCTCGTCGGGAGTCATACCCACGGCACCGCCGGTCGAAGGGATGAGGATGACATTGGGGCACACCTTCAGGATGGCCTCTTCGCACTCTTGGAAACGGCCACGGTCTTGGGTGGGCGTGCCGTCGTCCCAGCGGACGTGCAGGTGTACGATGGCGGCACCGGCATCGACGGCCGACTTGGCCTCGCGCACGATTTCCTCAACGGTATAAGGCACATTGGGATTCTGTTCCTTAGTGACTTCTGCGCCGCAGATGGCGGCAGTGATGATCAGTTTATCCATTTCGTTGATTTTCAGATTTAAGATTTAAAATTTAAAGATTCTTGTTCGGGTCTTCAAATCCCCCGCCCTTTGGGCACCCCCTTAAAAGGGGGAAGCCTACCGGACGCATATTTTGAGTCCAAGTTCCGCGTCGCTTTGCGCGTCCCCCTTTGCAAAGGGGGGGGCAGGGGGGATTCAAAACACGCCTCATTTCCTCTGGCAGTCCTTAGGCGTCACGCAGGTACCCGAAGCACGGCAAACGAGGATGGGTTCATCCAGTTCGTCGGCGGCAGAGGGTGAAATGTCAGGGCGGGCCACGGCCACCTTGCGGGCCTCAAACATCATGTGGCGTGAGGTATTGCCTTCGCGGTCGATCCAGCCTTCGGCTTCGATGAAGTCGCCTGCATAGACAGGGGCCTTGAATTCAATCATGTCGTATGCGCAGAAAAGGCCTTCGTCGCCGTCGCGCATAATCAAGAGTTCGGTAGCCACGTCACCGAAGAGGTGAACCATGTGGGCGCCGTCAACCAAATTGCCACCGTAGTGGGCATCCTTTGCGCTCATGCGCAGTCTGATCTTTGTTCTGTATTCCATTTTTGTTGAATTGTTGATCGTTTAATTGTTGAATTGTTTGTTGACTGAGGACATAGGACTTAAGACGTGGGACATTATGAAGTGGATTAGGTCCCTGAGCCTGTCGAAGGGCCGACTTTAGTAGTCCTTCGTCCTTTGTCTTCCGTCCCTTAGTCTCGTGTCATTTTTCGACATAAATTCCATCGACATAAATACCAGAGGCATGCACGCACTCGGGCTTGATCTCGCCTACCTTCACCAGCTTCTCGGCTTCGACGACGACATAGTCGGCGGCGGTGGCCATCAGCGGGTTGAAGTTGTTGGTCGTTCCAAGGAACACCATATTGCCGAACTCATCAACGATGTTGGCGCGGAGGAAAGCGATGTCGGCCTTCAGGGGCTTCTCAAGGAGGTAGTCCTTACCGTCCACATTGACAATCTGCTTGCCGTCGGCCATGATTGTGCCAAGACCAGTAGGGGTCAGTACGCCGCCGAGACCCGCACCGTAGGCGCGGATGCGCTCTGCGAGGGTGCCTTGCGGGACGTATTCCACGATGAGGGTGCCCTCGTTCTTCTGGATGGCCGTCTGCTTGTTGGTGCCGGTGTGCGACACGATGGCTTTCTTCACTTGGTGGTTGCTGACCAATTTGCCGTGGGCCACTTCGTCGTAGGCCGTGTCGTTGGCAATGATAGTGAGGTCTTTAACGCCCTTTGCAACAATAGCGTCAATGATTTGCGTGGCGCTTCCAACACCGAGGAAACCGCCGAACATGATCGTCATGCCGTCGTGAACCTTCTCGACGGCCTGCTCTAATGTAATCTGCTTGTTCATAATGTGTTATGTTTTAGATTTTAGATTTGTAACTCGTATAAAAGTCTGCAAATTTAGCGAGATTTCCAGCACTTTCCAAACAAATTAATATTTAATTTATAAAGAGGTGTGTAACATCAAAGATTACAGAGGTTTGTGCAAAAAGAAAAGCCGCTGGCCAAAGCAGCGACTTTTCAAGTATTGTGTTTCATAGTGAGTTGTAGAACCCACTAAATATGATAATCACTTTTTCACAATCGTGAAACTCTTTTCATCCACTGGTTCAATGGCATAGCCCGGATTCAATGAGATTTTGGCATCGCAATGATCCTCGGAATAAGGGATGATAAAGCTTGACCAATTATGGGTGTGCATGATGCCGTTTCCTACCTCGAGGGTGCCGAAAGAGCCTCGTAATTGCATCGTATTACAGATTACGCCGATAGTATCGTACGCAACAAGCCTCTCGGATGGATTGAAACCGAAATTGATGTTATCGTTGGGAATCACTAACCATTTGGATTCGGAAAAACGCGCCCTCAATTCGGCATCTTCCTTGTCGCGGGCCTCAAGACGGCTTCTTTCTTTGTTGAGATACTCTGTCAGACCATAACGCACTGATATTCTCTCTATTTCATCATTGTCAATCACATCTGGAATGGCAACTACCGTTGAAATCACCTCGGGGATGGTTTTACCTGAACGGATGCTGTTTCTCCAATCGGGAATCATTTCATCTATCAGGAGTCCGTAGGCGGGGCCTGTGAGATAGGCGAACGAGTTGCCGAAGCCGCTACCGTCCATTCCTTTCGTAATGGCAGCAGCGACCAATCCCTTTCTAATTGCCTCATTATCATTGTCCAAAGGCAGCAGTTTGAAAGCAGTATATTCCGCCATTCCTTCGTGACACTCAAACAGGTTTTCGTTGCCGTTTGGGAACAACGTTTGGCGATATTTGCGCACCGTCATCGCATCGCGCAGGCCTTCCGTTAGGTCTTTGGAATCGTTTTGCAGCAAGTCCTTCAAGATGCCCAATTCAAGTTTCAGCAGCAGTTCACCTTCCGTTTCGTCAAGGTGTTGGTTCGAAGACCCGCATGAAGGCAATCCGATTTCGTCTTGGATGCGGTGCAGACTCTCATGAATCAGAAGATGTGTGTTGGTCAGCAAATCTCGGCTGCCGTCCCATATTACGCAAGTCCAATCCTCGCCACAATAAGTTATGGATGTGTTGGCGATAATGATGTCTTCAGGAAGTTGTCCGAAATAAAGGTTTCCTTTTTGGAAGAGAGTGTTTTCCTTGTTTTGCTGATTGGCAACGAGATTCCGTGTTTGAACATCGACAAACATCGTTGGGCCGTATAGTGTTTTGCCCCATAATTTGCCGTTGTCCGCATCGGAAACCTTTTTCAGATTCTCGAAACAAGGAGCGGCTTTCTCCATTGGATTGGAATTGGATTGCGAACAAGAAGTGCTTGAAACGCAGAGAGCAAGCACCAAAGCCAAACAATAAAAACTCTTTTTCATATTGATTTGTTTAAATGATTCTATAGTAATACGGAGAAAGGGTGAAAATGTTACATTAAATGCAAAAAAAGTCGCTATTGGCGAATGTTTGCCTCAAATCACTGCCAAAGCGGTTCTTGCCTCCAACCTTTCGGGAAGCCCATAGCGGCGGCATCGACGGAAGGATATAGAAGGATAAGTTGTTTCAGATTGGTTTTAAATTCAACGCCATAACCCATGGCATCAAGCCAATAGGCAACACAACAAAGGATAGCATAAACCTTGTTTGCATCAATTTGGCTGGTATTTATCCATGCCCCACGCAAATTGACATTCATTTGGGGTGTCGCATTGAGGAACCGATTCCACAAACGGGCATGGTGAGCACAGTAATTGCGTAGAGCAGAGAGACTACGCATCCAACTTTCCAAAATCTCGTGTTGGGGAAGGTTAAATTCTCGGGCAACACGCTTTTTCACTTTGTTGTCGGCAAAATTGTAGTAAAGTTTGGACAATGTGCCCAACGAAGCCAATTCAAGCGTTTTCCATGCCGGCGGAAACTCGGGCTTGTCATAGTTGGTGAAATGTTCTTTGATAAAGTCTTCCTTTGAGCGTTGCACCTCGCGGTCAAGAGCATTGAGGTTTTCAAGAAAACGGTGTTCGTTCTCATGGAGATTCATTTCCATAAACCAGAAAGCGCCATGCGCCATCGAAAAATGTTGAATGATTTTGGCCCTCAAAGCCACCTCAATCCGTTGGATGGCAGCAAAAAGAATTTGGCGCAATGCGTTGTCAAATTCACACAAGGCCACCGCGTTTTCAAAAGTGGAATTAGGCTTAAACCGATGCGTCTGCTTGTCGGCCTCCATCGGGCGAAGATAGGCGGCAAAACGGAAATAACTGACCTCGCCCAATGTCTTTTCCGCTTTGGCTTCATCTGCAATGATTAGGCCTAAAGACTTGAGTCTGGCAATTTGGTCGGCAATGCTTATCGGTTGTTTGGTATAGAGCGTTCCCATAGGCTAAAAATAAAAGACCCGCCCTGGTTCGCTGGTCTTCGGGAAGCGTGGCGGATTCTGTCGCTGCAAAAATACGAACTTTTTCCATACCCACAAGCATTTTGAAGAAAAAACAACAAAAAAAGCCGCCGAATCACCAGCGACTTTCTTGATTTTCCCTTCCGTTTCGGTCAGTTGTTCATGTAGGAAACTTGACCCATCAGCGTTGTGTTCATTGATTCGTATGCGGCAGCGTAGCCAAACAGGTAGCGCAATACGTTGCGGCTGGGTTGCTGTTGCTCGCTCTCCCTACGGAAAACATCTCTAATCTGTGATACCAACACTGCGTCTTCAACGGATAAGGGGTAAGAGGTGTAACTATTTGTCATAGGCGTTTTTTAGGTTAGACTTTACCTTAAAACGCGACTTCTACGGAATTATTTTATACGGAGAAATATTTTTTTCAACTACGGATTTCACGGATTATACGGAAAACAAATCCGTTTCATCCGTGCAATCCGTAGTATAATGGATGCGACTCAATACGTCAACGTCATATTGTTGGCAACCATCATCTTACGCAAGTTAATCAAGGCGTAGCGCATACGACCCAAAGCGGTATTGATGCTCACGTTGGTGATGTCGGCAATGTCCTTGAAACTCATGTCGTCGAAGATGCGCATCCTCAGCACTTCGCGCTGCTCGTCGGGCAGGAACGCGATCATGCGGTGCAAGTCGCTGTGGACCTGGTCGACGATCATGCCCTGTTCGACGGAATGGTCGGTAATCGGCACGTTGTCGATGTAGTTGTAGTCCCGGAAGTGGTCGATGACCAAATTGTGTGCAATGCGCATGGCAAACTGCACAAAACGTCCGTCGTCCTTGTAGCATTTCGATTTGACCGTCTGGATAATCTTGACGAAAGTGTCCTGAAAGACATCATCAGCCAGCTGCTTGTCTTTCACGAGCGTAAGTATATAGGAATAAACTTGCTTTTGGTATCTACCAATCAATAATTCAAAACTGTGAACATCACCGTCCTGGTAACGTTCGATCAATTCTTTGTCGCTTTTCACTATGTTGGACATCAGGTCCCCCTTTCTTTGTACACTCATCGTAAGTGCTTGTTAATAAAGGGTATAAATCTTTCGATAGCGTCTCTCCTATTGATTAGTTAGTGAATTTTTACAGCGCAAAAATACGGATTTTTTGAAAAATGCAAGAAAAAAATGAGATTTTTTTCGCGGGAGGACAATAAATTTGGCAACTAAAAACACAATGGTTCATTTCTGAAATGCTGCTGAAACATTTTTTTCCATACCTTTGCCGATTCAATTGATCTGCTATGGAAAACAACAATTCGCCCATTCCACTTTCACAAGCTGTCGAGGCCATCAAAGCGGCCATTCTGCAAGGGCAATACGAGGCATTGAAAGATGTCAATCGTGTGCAACTTGCTGTGTATTTCGCCATCGGAAAGTTTCTTTCGGGAAACACCCGAAAAGGTGTTTGGGGCACTGGTGCCTTGAAGAAAATCAGCGAGCAACTGCGAAAGGAATTGCCTGGACTTCGTGGGTATTCAGAGACCAATTTGAAGAATATGAGGTTGTTTTATGACCATTGGCAAATGTTAGATTCCAATTCGTCAGTCGCAACTGACGAATTAATATCTGCGATTCCAATAGCAGAAAACAACAATGCGTCCGTCGTAACGGACGAATTCGCCCTTGTCAAATCGTCAGTCACAACTGACGATTTACAAATTATTGACAATCAAATAGATATATACCACACTTTGGCAATCCCAAACATTGCCGAGTTTCCAATAGAAGACTTCTTTAAGGTGCCTTTTTCTCATCATGTCGAGATATTCACAAAAGTCGAGAACCTTGCCGCACGATATTATTACATCCATCGTACAGCCGAAGAACACCTTTCCGTTGAAACCCTCGAGAAACTCATCAAGCAAAAAGCTTTTGAGAACCAAGATAGCATTCCAAACAATTTTGTTAAGACCATTCCCAACTCCACCCTCGCCCGCAAAGCGGTGATGATGTTCAAAGACTCATACGCCTTGAATTTTGTCAATGTGGAGGAAATCGGGGAACGCGACAAGGAAGACGTTGACGAAAGGGTTGTGGAACAGCAGATTGTGCAGAATATCAAGAATTTTATCCTCACTTTTGGGAAAGACTTTGCCTTTATCGGAAACCAGTATCATTTGGAAGTTTATGGCGTTGAGTTCTTTCCCGACCTGCTCTTTTTCAACCGCGAACTGAACGCTTTGGTCGTCATTGAACTGAAAACGGGCGAATTCAAGAGTTCCTATCTCGGCCAGTTGATGACCTATCTCCGCATCTTGGACGACCATGTGAAAAAGCCGCACGAAAACCCTTCCATTGGCATAGTGCTCTGCAAATCAAGCAACAAGGAACTTGTGGAATATGTCATTCAAGATTACCACAAGCCGATGGGCGTGGCCACCTACAAAACCTCTGCCGAGAAGAAACTTTTGTCTAAATAGTCTTATGTACTGATTGGCTTTGTAGATTTTGTGGTTTAGGGACACAATTGTTCTCCATTATGCCAGCAAATCAGAATGAATGTTATAGTTTGTCAAACGGCAAATAGAATAGAAAAATGAGAACTTAATCATCAAGCAGAGTTCAAGCGTTCAATAAGTAACTCTTTTATAAGTTCTTTGGTGAAATAACACTTTAAATCACGCATTTCTTCAGAATAAAAAGTTCTTTCCATAGCACAAGAGCCTGCACAATGCCACTTTGCAAAGCAAAAAGCGCATTCTTCGCGTTTAGAATTATAAAAATTTTCTAAACACTCTTTCTTGCACATATTGATTGACACAAAACCATCCTTAATTTGGGCATACTTAAACAACTCAAAGGCTTTTTCTTCTTTGGAAGATATCCTATGACAAGAAACAAACTCACCTGTAGGAGTCAAGCAGAATTCCCCTTTACAAAATCTGCTCTTTAATGTTTCTAATGCATGAGACACAGAGCAGTAGACTTCTATTCCTAGACTTTGTCCAATTTTTCTTGCTTCAATAAAATAATGAATAAAGTCGTCATAATAAGCCTTGTCATTATTGGTAGATGTAACATGTTCAAAATGAAGTTTTTTCATAAACGGATATTGCTTTGACACAAAAATCACCATTTCAGGCATTCGCATAACATTAAGTTTTGTTATAGTCGAACGAAAACTTATACGAACATTATTGTCTACTAATTTTTTAATGGCCTCATCAATGACTTCGAAAGTTTTTCTGTTTGAATTTGCGAAACATCTTTGAGTGCTTTGTATATCTGGTAGGATTTCAAAAGAAAGTCCAACAAAGACATTATTTTCTTTAAAAAAATCTATTTTTTCGTCATCCAATAACGTTCCATTGGTGGTTATACCAATGCCGATGTTTTTTTGCTCAACAATAGGATATGTCCGAATGTATCTAATTGACCATTTCAATAATTCCCATGTCAATGTAGGTTCACCGCCACCGATAAAAGAAAAATGTTTTTGCTTTAATTCCAGCGCCATAATATAATCAATAGCAGCCTTTAGCTGATTCTTGTTCAACACATCTTTCGAACGAGATTCATGCGCATAACAATATGAACACGAAAGATTGCACATTTGAGATAGGATAACAACTAAATTGGAAATAGTAATAGATTTACAGCGAGGTTCTTGCACTATTTTCTCTTCCAAAACCTTAATATACTCTTTCAAAGGTGCATTTTCAGAATCATCATCTATAGCACATCCTTCGATGTATGATTTACACACATCAACAGCCTTATTGTTTGCATAAAATGCAACACCGCGTAATGGAGCATAAACGATATTCTTATCATTTCCTAATGTAATGATATTTAAATCTTTTCTTAACTCGCTTTCCATTCTGAACTATAATATTATCCCCCACTCTTTCTTCGCTATGCTTTCAATACATAGTAAAGAAAGAGCAAATAAAACTTTGCGATATTCACATATAGTTTTACTCACATGCTGGATCGTAACCGCATTCGCAACTACCATCCCCTCCGTTACAATCATCATCACACGAGCATGCGAACGGAGAATTCTTCTTCAATCCATAAGCAAAATGATTAATTGTAACAAGTTCTCCAACATTCAATGTATTAGTAAACATAGTAATAGAGTTTTATTTTTCGCCTCCACTTCTATAGGCTATCGGCATCTCCAATGCAAAAATACACAATTTATTTAAACTTGCATCATTTTTTGTACATTTTTCAGTAAAAATATCCTTAATGAAATTTTTACCATCCCCCTCTCCTATTTCCCCGCTTTTCCTTACCTTTGCAAATTCAATTTTTCCGAACCTTGAAAGAGCAAACAACTTCTTATATCACCATCCGCAACGCGAAGGTCAACAACCTGAAGAGCATCAGTTTGCAGATTCCGAAGAACAAGTTGGTGGTCATCACCGGCCTATCGGGATCGGGTAAGTCTTCGTTGGCGTTCGACACGCTTTATGCCGAAGGCCAGCGCCGCTATGTGGAGAGCCTCAGTTCGTATGCACGGCAGTTCATGGGCCGTCTCAACAAGCCCGAC
>CACZNA010000085.1:0-8551 GCA_902782455.1 uncultured Bacteroidia bacterium
CCTGCTGGGTAGGTTTGTCCTACAAGAAGCAACCCGACCAATACCAAGTGCTTGACGGTGAATCCTTGGTGGCAGTAATCGCTCTGGGTTATGGTGCCACCCAAGGCAATGCCCATCCGCAAAAGAAGGGCATCGAGCATTTCTGTCGCGTCGAAGGTGCCATGCCCGAGTGGTTCCGCAAGGGAATGGAAGCCGCTTTGTTGGCGCCCACTGCCGTCAACCAGCAGAAGTTTGAGTTCATCCTTCACGAAAGCAACCGCGTGGAAGCCAAGGCAAAGTTCACTTTCATCGGTTACGCCGCCCTCGACCTCGGCATCGTCAAGTGTCATTTCGAGATTGGGGCAGGGAAGGAGAATTTCAGCTGGGCTTGATGACAGTCGTATTGTTCATTAAAATGCGAACTCATATCCAGCGCCAATCCAGCCACGGAAGCCTGTTTCCTTGGTGTAGGATTTGAGTTTGGTGCCTTCGGCGTTGGCGTCCACTTGCTTTTCCATAAGATAATCGCACAAGATATAGAAATTCAATGTGTTGCGCTTGTCCAATCTGATGTCTGCGCCTATTGAGCCCCTCAGGCGGTTCACATAGCCTCCGTTGAAGCCCTTCAAGAACCAGCCTGGATCGCCCTCATCGGAGTAGTCGTCCAATGTGACATAGACAGAGCCGTCGTAAGCCGCCTCAATGACTGGCGCGTTCAAGTAGTTGCGCACCTCGAAATAGGCATAGGGCTGCACCTTGCCAAAGCCTTTATACAAGGCCTATACACGGCTTTTCAGCGTCAAGGCGTTTTGTGGGTTTTGGTACACGTTGAAGTCGCCAGTGCGGCGCGTCATCTGAAAGCGTTCCTTCAGCGAGAAGTTCCATTTGCCATAATGTATGGTGCCCGTGACATCGGCCATCAATCTGTAGCGCGGGTTTTTGAACGATTCGGTGTTGGCTCCATAGCCGTTGATGAGCGCATAGCCTAACCCGAGTTTGATGTTCGGATGCACCTTGTAACTCAATGCCAAAGTGGTTTGCAGGCGGTCAAGGCTGCCGAAGTTGTTGTCGAAACGCACCTCTTCCTCAAGGGAAATGTGTAGGCCTTTAGTGATTCTTTTGTCAAGTCTCAATGAGACCCTACCGCCAAATTCGGGAGCGAGGGCGACATCGGTTTGGGCTGTTGCCAAAATGGGGAACAATATCCCCAGCATCAATATGATAATTTGTTTGCTTTTCATAACTCTAAACTCTAAATACTAAACTCTAAACTTAAAAAGGACCATGACCGCCGCCGCCAGGACCTCCACCACCTCCATTGCCGCCTGTGTAGGACGATAGACTGACGGAATTGCCGCCACTGACGGAAGCATCCATGTAAAACATACCCTCAAAGCATTCTGTTCCGCCCGCAACATTTACGTTGGATTGCAAGGTAGGGGAGGAACCTCCCGAGACAACCAGAGGCGTCCCTCCGCTTGCTGGGGTCTTGAAGGCGTAAGTCGTTGAACCAACGGTCAAGCCATACCAAGTGTTTTGTGACCATGATGTGGCCGAATAGCAACTCTGTGTAAGCGACGAACCGCTCTCCAAGCCGCCAATGGCCACCAAAGAGCCGCCAGAGAGGTAAAGTTTGTAGCCACCTTCCGTGTTGGCATCGATGGCGACTTCGGGCGAACCGGCACTGATGGCATAAACCACGCCGCCTTTGATGTAGCAATTGCCATTGGCATCAAGGCCGTCGTTGCCTTGACTGTAGGCGCAGACCAACCCGCCCGAAATGGTGAGGTTGCCGCCCGAGTTGATGGCATCGTCCGATTGGGAATGGCTGTAGACCTCGCCATCTGAAACCGAAAGGGAGCCCTTGGCTTCGATGCCCTCGTGGGCCGTGCAATTCACCACTACATGGCTACCTTTAAAGATTAAGTTTTCATCGAACTTGAGTCCTTTGGCCGAAACGCCGTCGGAACTATTGTTGCCCCATCCGCCGAAGCCACCTCCGCCACCATTGGAGCCGAAATTGCTTCCAGTTACCGTCACATTGACCGAGCCGCCATAAAAGTAGCCGTTGCCGTCGCTGCTCATGCCCTTGCCGCCCGTTCCCGTGCTGGTGAGGGTTAGCGCGCCATTGGTCATCTTGACGTAATCCTTGCCCCTCACACAAGCCGGCTTCAAAGTGTCGCTACCGCTGACATTGACGGAACTTGACATCTCGACGGTAATATTGCCGCTAATAAAATGCACATAGTCATCGGAAACGATGCCCGACTTGCCCGTTGCCGTGACGGTGAGGCTACCTTCGCCACTGAAGATGAACTGGCCTTCGCCAAACATTGTCGCCTTCTCATCCTCGGTGGTGGGCGTGTCGGTGTAAGTTGTGCCGTCGGCAAGGCTGTTTTCGCCATTCAAAACAATGAAAGTGCGCTTGCCCTTGCTCGGTTCAGAGGTCGTTCCCTGCACATTGATAGCGGCACCGTTGGGATTGATGATGTTCACACCATTTAGCGTGATGCCTTGTTTCTTCGCGCTGTAGAGTTTGAAGAAACCGTCGTTGGTAGTCCCTGAAAGTTCATACATTACATACTCTTCACCAGCGTAAATGATGGTCACGTCATTGCCGCTGACGGTCACGGTGAAGTCGTCGTTGGTGCTGGTAACGACCGCGTTCCCATTGGTGGAAAACGCCACGCCGACTGTTTGCGTGAACACTGTATTGGCGATGAGGTCTTCGCTGTCGTCGGTCTCAATCGGGTCGATGAGGACGATGTTGTCCTTTTGGCAACCTGCAAGTGTTATCCCTAGCAAGACAAATAACAAATAATTCAAAAACAGTTTCTTCTTCATATTTCATATTTCTAAAAATAACCTCAAATCAAAGCATTTTATTATTCCAAGAAAGCCAAAAAAGACATAGCCCCCAAGCTATGCCTTTACAAAAAATGCAAATGAATCACAAAAATCTGCTCATTCAATTTTTAGTTGTTTTTCCGTTTTGGATTTTATACAAGGTTACTATTAACATAATTCGATTGCAAAAGTATAAGCCTTTACCAACGCAAATGATAACATATTGGGCGTAGTGTTTGACAAAAAGTCGGATTGGATGATTAGTTTGTGAAGAAATCAGTATTTTTGCAACATGAAAGATCGACGATCAGAGCCTCATCCATTGTTATCCAATCTCCAAAAGATTAAGGATGAAGGCATCGTAGTACTTGATGATGTCAGGGATTTGCCTGCTGGCGATAGACCTTTTGTTTCTTCTGATTATGTCCTCTGCATTGGCCACAAAGGATGGATCCAGCTCTTATACGACAACCGCCCCGATTGCTTCGAGAAACATACCGTGGGTGTGGTTTTCCCCAACCACAGTGTGAGCATGGTGAGCAAAACCGATGATTACCTTGCCACTTTGATAGTTGTCGACGCCTCGGTACTGAACGACCCTATGCTGCAAATTATCAACCAGATGCGTTACCGTTATGAGGTTCATCCATGCGTGAAACTCGACAAGCATGAATACAGGATGATAACGGATGTGGTGGAGGGGATGCGCGAAATCAAACGCCTCGAAATTCCTGAGAGTCGGATGTTGATGACCCGTTTGCTGGAATTCTTATTGCGGTTGCTAAGCCATTACCGCATGAGGAAACTGAATGAGACCACTGCCAGTAAGCGCGTGAGCATGCAGTTTCATTCCGATTTGACACAGCATTTCCGTAAGCACCACGATGTGGGTTTTTATGCTGAACGAGCTTGTCTAACACCTAAGTATTTCAGTGCGGTTGTCAAGCAGGAAACAGGTCACAATGCTGCCTATTGGATTCGCGTCAAGATCATCGCCGAGGCCAAAATGTTGCTGCATATACGGCACGACCTTTCAGTGCAGGCTATTGCCGACATGTTAGGCTTTAGTGAGCAGTCTATTTTCAGCCGCTATTTCAAGCATGAAACAGGAGTGTCGCCTACTGAATTCCGGGCATTGGATTGAAGACTAATCCTCAAACTAAGTTTGCTATTTTTCTCTAACCCGTTTGCCGCTCATGTGCTCAATTTGCAGTTCGAGCACAAAGGCATTGGGGGCATCCTGTGCCATATCTGCATCTATGTCATAGCTTTGTGGGAAATATTTTGCACCCAGTAGGCGTAAAAAGGCGTTCTTGTGGGCGGGGACTTCCACGATGTGCATCCTACCAAAACAAACCACGCTTTCGAAATGATACCACCAGCTGTCAGGTTCTTTCACGCCTTCGCTGAGGACGCAGAATGAGACCTTGTCGCAGGCCCTTATGGCATCCAGTTTGTGTCCCTCATTGGCGCAGTGGAAATAGATCTTGCCGTTGTCATACACAAAGTCGAGCGGTACGGTGTAAGGATAGCCTCCGTCGCCTAATACAGCGAGCACGCCGCGTGGCGCCTTCTGAAGCAGGGCGATGCACGCCTCATCGGTCATCTGTTGTTTGAACCGCCGCATAGGGCGGAATGATGGGTTGTTGTCCATATTGTCGTGTTTATTATGTTCTTGGATTTGAGCATCAATTGCATTCTTTCTTGGACAAAACAAGATTCGCCAAGCAAACAGCGGATCGACCTCTGTATCAATGAATGCTATCATGTTTTATAAACAACAACCAACGATTCAAGCCCTCGTCGGAATTACGGATTCTTTCATTGTCTTCTCCACATTCGATGACCAAGCTGGCCTCCTCGTAATACGGCGTGCCATGCTCGGTATAGGCTACATGTAGGCCAAGGGCGGCAGCTTTGTCGCCGTCGCGACCGCTGTTACTGCCCATATATTGCCACACTTTCGGGTCGTCGAACTGCATGATGGTGAAGCGCGGATACTTCTCCATAAACTCCCAAGTGTAGCGGCCCGGAGCCACGTAAACGGTCACTGCTGGACGGTTGTGGCCAAGGTAGTTGCCGATGCCGCCCCAGCCGATGGTCATGGCGTTGCTCTGCGTGGTGTCGCCACTACAAACGAGGAGGTTTTCGGTGAACCAGGAGAAGCCGTTTTTCTCAAACGCTTTCTGCACGTCAAAGGCAGTCAGCTCGTTATTTTCCTTATCCATGTTCTGTTGTTCTTGTTCTTGTTTTTGTTGGTTGCAGCCCGTAGCTATCATCAAAGCCATAGCCACGATAAAAAACACCTTCTTCATTTGAATTGAATTTGCCGCAAAAGTACAAATTTATATTATCTTTGCAAAAACAAAGCAAACAACATGGAAACCAGAAAACACATAGCCTCAGAGAAGCTAGAAAACGGCACACACAATTGCGCCCAAGCCATCATTTGCACCTACGCCGATTTGGTTGGCATTGATGAAGAAACAGGTCGTAACTTGGGCAACGCCTTTGGCTCGGGCATGGGCAACATGGAAGGTACCTGTGGCGCCCTTGTCGGGGCAGGTATCGTCTTGGGATTGGCTACCAAGGACAAAGCAAACGCAAGAAAAGGCATGAGACAAATCATGACCCAGTTCCAACAACGCAATGGAGCCACCCAATGTAAGATGCTCAAGGGTGTCGGCACGGGTGTGGTCCTCCGCCAATGCACCGGATGTGTGGCCGACGCGGCGGAGTTTTTGGAGGAGCAGTTGGAAAAAGAATAGTCGTCAAGTCAAGGACTAGACCGATTGAGACGACGACTATTTTTCCAAAATTTTGTATTTCAAACGTTTAGTTCTCCCTTCGCCACGATAGCTGCTGTGCCCCCTACATAGATGATGCCGTCGGCAGTGACGCGGGTGGCGACCACCGAAGGCCGTTCCATGGCTTCGCCTTGTCGGAGGGATACATCCGTTTTGTTGGAGATAATGGGTCAAAGCGGCGTTGGCCGTACCTGTGGCCGACTCTTCGGGCACGCCATAGAGCGGTGCGAAGTCGCGCACATGGGCCGTGTGGCCGTCGTTGCCGAAAGCAAACACATGGAAGCTGAGGGCATTGAACCTTTCTGATAGCTCGCTTATGGCATCCATGTCGGGATGCAGATGGTTGAGCGTTTCAACATCGACAATCGGAATCATAAAATCGGGCAACCCTGTCGAGGCAATCATCACTGGCAGGGTAGGGGCGTAGTTCTCAAGTCCGAGAGCGCGATATATTTCCTTAGGGTCCTCAACGGTTTTCACGATTTTGGGCGTGGCCATCTGCATCATCACCTTTGGGCCGACTTCGATGGAAAGGTCGCCAGCCTTTGTGTGGCACAGGCATTGGCCTATTACGCCAACTTCATGATGCAACAGGGCAAAGGTGGCAATGGTGGCGTGACCGCACAGCTCCACCTCGGCTTTTGGGGTGAAATAGCGGAGGGTGAATTCCTTCTCGGAATGCCGCCTCACAAAAGCCGTCTCCGAATACCGCAACTCAGCGGCAACTTGAAGCATCAGGCTCTCCTTTGGGAAGACATCCCCGTCGAGAAGCACCACTCCAGCAGGATTCCCGCCGAAAGGCTTGTCGGTGAACGCGTCAACGATGTAGTATCTCATGGCTTAAACTTGTTTGCCCAATTCGTATGCCTCCTGCAACTTGGCATTGCCTTCAATCTCTTTCGGTCCGCCTACGCCGCCGCAAAAGATATGGTCTTTGAGTTCAGACTTGCCGTAGCAGTCAATCCAGCCGGTGAGGCCGCTTTCAGCGCGCTTCGGCACGAACTCCTCGTTCTCGGCAGCCGTGGTCAGCAGATAGATGTCGCGGAATTTGTAATCCTTGGGATACATGGCGTTCATGCGGTCAATGAGAGTCTTCATCTGGCCGCTCATTTCGTAGTAATAGATGGGTGTTGCCCAGCAGACCACATCGGCGTTGAGCACGCTCTCCATGATGGCGGGCACATCATCCTTGATAACACAGGCACCCGTCTTTTGGCACGACAGGCAGCCGATGCAAAACTTGATTTCCTTGCCTCTGAGCGAGATGAGTTCCACTTGATGCCCAGCGGCTTCCGCGCCCTTGGCAAATTGCTCCGCCATCGCGTGGCTGTTCGAGCCGGGGCGGAGACTGGTTGAAATGATGGTTACTTTTTTCATGATTATAAGATGATTATTCTGGTTTACGTGACTGATGTGTTGAGATTCCCTGACGGGAATAGAGTTTTGTTGTTTTTCTACATGCGGCGGCTTGTGGAGCTTACGAATAGACAACTTGTTCCTGCCGCCGCTTAATACACTATGTCTTAACTCCATTCCCCGCAAGGGGAATCTCTTTTAGTTTGTTAATTATTTAGTTTGTTTTTGAACATTTACTTTATCTTTCTAATTAACGATAGATTACCACTTGACAAGGCCTCGAAATTGGCCTCGATCTTCTCAATGTCCCAATCCCACCATTTCAGTTCCAGCAAATAGGCGATGAATTCGTCGTCAAAGCGCTTTCTGACCACACGGCAAGGATTTCCCACAGCGACAGCGTATGGAGGAATGTCCGAGGCAACCACCGAGTTGGCACCGATAATGGCTCCGTCGCCAATATGGACACCTGGCATGATGGTTACATGCTGGCCAATCCAAACGTCGTTGCCCACAATGGTATCGCCTTTCAGAGGCAATTCATCTTTCACGGGAGCAATGGCGCTACCCCAACCGCCGCCTATGACGTAAAACGGATAAGTCGTCACACCGTCCATCCTGTGATTGGCGCCATTCATCACAAACTCCACCCCTTTGGCGATAGCGCAGAACTTGCCGATAATCAGCCGGTCGCCAATGAAGTCGTAGAAATGGGTGACATGCTTCTCGAATTGGTCGGCACCATCCACATCATCGTAATAGGTATTTGAGGCACTTTGCCAAATAGCATTTTATCGGATGAAATTCGTGTACCGCGTCACTTCCTTTTCAGGCAGTCCGTTGCGCTCGCGCTCGGCGGCGATGGCGCGGATGAGGAAGGCCATATTGCGACCCAAGATGCGCATGATTTGCACGCCTTCTTCGTCTTTCATCACGTCTTCAGCGGAAAAACCATGCACCATGTTCCAATAGCGGCTGCTCACGATGGGCATCTCGCTGATGGTGAAATACTTGTTGAGCCGATCGAAAGCGGCCGTGGTGCCCCCACGTCGTGCCGAGACGACGGCTGCCCCCACTTTCATCCGCTTGTCGAACGGTGTGCTGAAAAACAGTCGGTCGAGCAGGTTGGTGAGCGTTCCGTTGGGGCCGGCGTAATACACCGGTGAGCCGACCACAAGGCCGTCGGCTTGTTCAAACTTGGGTGCCACTTCGTTCACCATGTCGTTGAACACGCAATGCCCCAATTCGGCGCATTTGCCGCAGGCGATGCAGCCTCGGATGTCCTTGTTCCCGACGTGGACGATTTCGGTCTCTATGCCGTTTTTCTGTAATTCTTCCGCCACGATACTCAAGGCGGTGAAGGTGCAGCCGTTAGCGTGCGGGCTGCCGTTGATTAGGAGTGCTTTCATGTTCTATGCTGTAATATTGATTTGCTACAAATGTCATTAAACTAGTCAATAATTCCTTTCTTCAAGAACTCCGCCAGCGGGATATGTATAATACCTTCATACTTGCTGGAATCCATGAAAGGTGTCATTGAAATCACATATTTTGGGTAATTG
>CACZNA010000086.1:0-4386 GCA_902782455.1 uncultured Bacteroidia bacterium
ATATACAAGCATGTTGGCAACAGAGAGATTGAAGAAAACATACTTCACAGCATTGGCGACATTACAGACCCGACCAAAAACTCCATCAATGAAAAATGTTCAAGAATACGTGAAGCATTCCTGAAACATTTCGATGCCGCATATGCTCAATATTATTACATTACGGGCAAGCGTGGCGAGCCAAAGAAAATTACCTTGCCTCGTGAATTAGTAGATTGGCAAGCCTTGTGAAAATCGGAGGCAAAAAACGGCTTGAAGTATTTTTGCGGCACAAATAACAATTATCAACGCAAAAATATTTCAATCATGGAAAAAGGTGCAAAAATCATCGTCACAATCATCATCGTCGTCGTTTTCATCGGCTTGTCAGCAGTTGTCACAGGAATAAGAAATGACGCTGGAGCAGCCACTCCTGGCATTTTTGGTATCATTTTGTTTGCAGCACTCATCGGTGGGCTTCGCGCTGTTTGGAAAAAAGACAAAGACGAGAACCAATGAACGACAACCCCACCGAAAAATTCGAAGGCCTCACCGAGCACCTGAAAAAAGAGCTAAACCTGATAGATTCGGATGAACTCAACCGAATGAAGAAGCACAAAGCGCAGATGCAGGAGAACTTCAAAAAAGGCATCGACGAAATCACTCTCGATGAGGAGGATTATTACATAATCAAAGAAATAGTCGAAAATTTGCCCGAGTCATTTTTTAAGGAATTCGGATTCGACAAAGACACTTTAATGAATGACAATTGGTTGTATTTAGAGGGAAAGCATCCCGAAGCGTTCAAAAAGTTCTTGAAAAAGCTGACTGAACATGAGATTGCAACGGATGTTGGAGACATTAATTTTTCTTCCAATCAGCCAAAGCCATTAAGGGAAAACGAGCCCATCGAAACGCTTCTGAAAGTCTTCTACCAAGGCAATGAGAAGGAAAAAGAAGATGCGTGTATTGAGCTTGAGAACCGATTCTTCGCACAAACG
The DNA here is from genome assembly GCA_902782455.1 of uncultured Bacteroidia bacterium. Classification (GTDB taxonomy): domain Bacteria; phylum Bacteroidota; class Bacteroidia; order Bacteroidales; family F082; genus Limimorpha. The sequence continues at coordinate 981 of CACZNA010000086.1, forward strand.
CACGACTGCCAAATCTTTATTATGAAAGCCTTGCTTACAGCAGACAGTTTTACCAGAAGTATTTGTTATTTGAATTTGTTGCCGGAATGGTGGGACGATGCCATCATTCCTGATATTGAACGGAATTGGCAGACTTTCAGGGAACCTAATTGTCTAAGAGTCATTGCACACAGATTCCCTTTGGATTATGTGTTGTCACATGAATTTGAGATTGGGGAGACGGATTATTTGTCATTGTGCCTGCGTCTTGCATCGGACAATGATTTCATAATCGACAAGTATAGGCTATCACGCAAAGAGTATTGCCGCATCATTGCAAGCAATCACCTCCACCTTGACCAAACCGAGGCAGAAGACTTGCTTTTCGGCCATGTCCTACACTGTCTGACGAATGGATACCAACCGCCAAATTACCACACGGAGTATTGGGAAGCGAAAGTCCATTATTCCATCGGAGATTTTTATGACAATTACGGATACTATTTGTCGTTGCTACTTAACCACAAGCCATCTCTAACTTTTCTGCCTGGCATGCAATACATGATTTGGACACTTTGCAACACGGGCAACACAAGTACCATCATGAAATTCCTTTTGTGGAACAAGCGCCTTCAACTTACCATACCGGGCTTTTTGTCGAAAGAATACAATCATGCCGATACCATCCAATTGCTAAAAAGCAACTTCAAGACTTACTTGGATTGGAGTTGGGAACAACTCTTGCATCTTGCAGAAGAGACTTTTCCGATAGATAAAAGCATCATCACAAATGAATTCCGAGATGCGGATGATTTCTCTGTCATATATTTAAAAGATTATGCTCCGTTTTAAAACTTGAACAAGCCGTTTGCCACCTCCACCCGACAATTTCCACCATATTTTGCAAACTGCACTTTACAAATTTTACAATATTTTGTCGATTACACTCGACAATTTTGTGTTTTTACAGGCGAAAACATTCCAATACACACACAAATAAGAATCGCGCCGAAAAAGGCGCGATTCTCATTGTTTTATTTCCTGTCTCATTGTTTTATTTTCTGTCTCTCCCAAACAGAGCCCCAATCCATTGCCGGTTGAGCCTTGAGATGTTCTGCCGCTTGATGAGTTTCGGACACTCTGCCTCGCAGGCGTAGGTGTTGGTGCAGCTGCCAAAGCCCAACTCGTCCATCTTGCAAACCATCTTGTGAACGCGGTCGGCAGCCTCGATTTGGCCTTGGGGCAACAAAGCCAAATGACTGACCTTGGCACCCACAAACAGCATCGCGCTGGCATTTTTGCAAGCCGCTACACAGGCACCGCAGCCGATGCACGAAGCCGCGTCCATGGCCATGTCGGCTTTGTGTTTCGGAATCGGGATGGTGTTGGCATCAGGCACACCGCCCGTGGTGGTGCTGATGTAGCCTCCAGCCTGTATGATTTTGTCGAAGGAGGAACGGTCCACCACGAGGTCGCGTATGACTGGGAACGGCTTGGCGCGCCAGGGTTCAATCCAAATGTCGTCTCCATCATGGAACTTGCGCATGTGTAGCTGGCAGGTGGTGATGCCGTCGTCGTTGCCATGCGGGCGACCGTTGATATAGAGTCCGCACATACCACAGATACCCTCGCGGCAATCATTGTCGAAGCAAACGGGATGTGCGATGTGGTCGTTGATGAGTTGCTCGTTCAGGATGTCAAGCATCTCAAGGAAAGAGCAGTCGGGCGAGATGCCTTCCAAAGGATAGGTCTCGAAATGACCCTTGGCGCGGGCGTTCTCCTGACGCCAGATATGTAGTGTGAATTTCATGGCTTACTTGTAATTACGGTTCGCGATTTGGATATGTTCATAGACCAGCGGTTCCTTTTCCATGGTCTCGGGATGGCCGTGACCTTGATATTCCCATGCAGCGACATACATAAAGTGCTCATCGTCGCGTAGGGTCTCCCCGTCTTGGGTCTGGTGCTCGGTGCGGAAGTGTCCGCCGCACGATTCCTCGCGATGCATGGCGTCATCTATGACAAGTTGTGCCAACTCGAAATAGTCCTCCAAACGATAGGCTTTCTCCAATTCGGGATTCATTTCGTTGGCCGTGCCTGGAATGAAAACCGATTTCCAGAATTCGTTTTCCAGCTCCGAAACCAATTGTTTGGCCTTGGTGAGGCTCTCCGTGTTGCGAGCCATGCCGCAGTATTCCCACATGATTTTGCCTAATGCTTTATGATAGTGGTCGGTGGAGTTGAGAGTTGAGAGTTGAGAGTTGAGAGATTTTTCTGCACCGATTTGAAGAAGTTTATTAATGCGTTGCCGCACAGCCGTTTCTGCCGTGTCAAATTCGGGCGATGTCGTTGAAATCTTGCCCACATTGATTTGGTCGGCCAAATAGTTTTGCAAGGTGTACGGCAAAACGAAATAACCGTCGGCCAAACCTTGCATCAGGGCAGAAGCACCGAGTCGGTTGGCGCCGTGGTCGCTGAAGTTGGCTTCGCCAGCAGCAAAGAGTCCTGGAATGGTGGTCTGCAGTTCGTAATCCACCCAAAGACCGCCCATCGTGTAGTGGATGGCGGGATAAATCATCATCGGAGTCTCGTAAGGGTTCTCGTCGGTGATTTTTTGGTACATCTGGAACAAATTGCCGTATTTTTGCTCAACGGCCTCTTTTCCAAGGCGTTGGATGGCATCGGCGAAGTCGAGATAGACGGCGTAGCCAGTGCCCACGCCATAGCCTGCATCGCAGCGCTCCTTGGCGGCACGGCTGGCCACGTCGCGGGGAACGAGGTTGCCGAAAGCGGGATAACGGCGTTCCAGATAGTAGTCGCGGTTTTCTTCCGCTATGTCGTTGGCTTTCAGTTTGCCAGCGCGGATGGCTTCGGCATCTTCCTTTCGTTTGGGCACCCAAATGCGACCGTCGTTGCGCAGACTTTCGCTCATCAGCGTGAGTTTGCTTTGGTAGTCTCCATGCACGGGGATGCAGGTCGGGTGGATCTGCACATAGCAGGGGTTGGCGAAGGCGGCTCCCTTGCGGTGGCACACCCACGCCGCGCTGCCGTTGCTGTTCATCGCGTTGGTGGAAAGGTAATAGAGATTACCGTAACCGCCAGTACCCAACACTACCGCGTGGGCGGCATAGCGTTCCAAGTCGCCGGTGGCCAAGTTCCTGACAATAATGCCTCGGGCGCGACCATCAACCACGACCAAGTCCATCATTTCGCAGCGTGCGTGCAGTTTCACCGTGCCACGGGCGATTTCACGGCTCAAGGCACCGTAGGCGCCGAGCAGAAGTTGTTGTCCCGTCTGCCCTTTGGCGTAGAAGGTTCGGCTCACTTGTGCGCCGCCGAAAGAACGGTTGTCGAGCAGGCCGCCGTAGTCGCGGGCGAAAGGCACGCCTTGGGCCACACATTGGTCGATGATGGCACCGCTGACTTC
>CACZNA010000087.1:0-4301 GCA_902782455.1 uncultured Bacteroidia bacterium
TTCCTCCTCCTGCAGATGAAGGCATTGATTGCCCGTAATGTTTGGGAGACGCAAGAATACTACCGCGTAATGGCCTCGGAAGACGCGGGCGTGAAAAAAGCCCTTGAGATCCTCGGCAATGATAAGAAATATAAACAAATTTTAAAATAGCCAACCCATGAAAAAGACAAGTTTACTCATAGCGGCTATTGGTTTACTCATCAATATACAAGCCTTCCCCCAAGGACGCATTGATTTCGGAAAAGCACCCTCTTCGCAACAATGCATCAACATTTCGGATAACGGCTTTACCGCCACTTTTTCTTTCAACAATTTGATTGCTAACGAAGTGCAGACCGAGAAAGGCGTATTTTCCTTTATCACGATGGAAGGTACCTACCCTTCGGGCAATATCGGTGAGCCTTCGCTTCCCGCAGCCCACCAACTCATTGCCGTGCCGATTGGTACACATAACATTAGTGCGAAAGTGGTTAGCTACACGACTACCGAATACAATCTCAGCGATTTCGGCATCGGCAGGCTCATGCCTCAACAGCCCTCTGTCAGAAAAAACCAGAAGCCCGAGGATATCCAGTTTGCTTACAACGAGAAAGCCTATGCATCAAAGAATTATACTGACCTAAACCTTCTCGATTTTGAGATTCGCGGCACCATGCGCGGCATCCAAGTCGGATCGTTGACTATCAACCCTGTAACTTATAATCCCACCAGAGGTAGTATCATGATTTACAATAACATCGTGGTGGAAATCAGCTATGGAGATTACGACAAAACCGCTGCCTACAACGAGTTTGCCCGCACGTTCAGCCCTTATTTTGCAAACATTTACGACATGATGTTCAACTGGCGCGATGATGTGTACGACGAGCACCCCGACCTATGGCAAGCCCCCGTGAAGATGCTCGTCATCGCCGACCGCATGTTTGAGGAAACCATGCAGGAATGGATTGATTGGAAGACCACAAAGGGTTTCTATGTAGATGTGTATTACACCGACCAAATCGGCAACACTGCATCGGCAATCCGCAGTTTCATCCAAGAGAAATACAACGAAGACGCACCCACCTTCGTCATCATCTTTGGCGACACAGAACAAGTGTCGGCCAGCACCATCGGCAGTCAAAGCGAATGCGTCACCGATCTGTATTATTCGAGTGTCGATAACGACGACTTCCCCGACATCTACCACAGCCGCATGTGTGCTGAAACCGTCGAGCAAATGCAGAACATCATTACCAAAACGCTGCTGTATGAGCGTTACGAATTTCCTGATCCCACCTATTTAAATAATGTGCTACTCGTGGCTGGCTGGGACGACTACTTCTGCGAGTATATCGGGGCGCCATCTATCCAATACGGCTTGAATTATTATTATAACACCGAGCATGGCTACGATGAAGTTTATGCCTACCTTGGTCGGCCTTACGACGATCCATACGCTTGCCTTAACACGGGCGTCGGCTTTGCCAACTACACCGCCCACGGCTACAACCAAGGCTGGGGCGAGCCTAACCTCGACAATAACGACATCCCTAACATGACCAACATCGGCAAGCCTTTCCTCGCGATGGGCAACTGCTGTAGTGCCGCCGACTGGGGCATTAGTAGTACATGTTTCGGTGAGGCCATGATTCGCACCAACGAAGCCGCCGCCTACGCTTACATTGGCTCCTGCCCAAGCACTTACTGGTATGAAGACTACTATTTCACCGTCGGGGCCACCAACATTTTCGGGCAAGCACCCACATACGAGGGATCGTCAATGGGCATTTACGATGCCGTTTGGGTGGATGACCGCTTCAACACCGTGGCATCCATGCCTTTTATCGGCAACCTTGCCGTGTGCTATTCCCATGCCCGCAACTCTCATAGAGACGACATCGACACCTATTATTGGCAAGCCTACCACACCCTTGGCGACGGCTCGGTTATGCCCTACCGCGTGCAACCCACTGAGAACGAAGTCAGCCACATGGCCTTCTTCCCCATGGGAGCGAACAGTTTTGAAATCAGTGCATTGCCCGGATCGTATGTGGCCATCAGCAAAGACGGCGAACTGCATGGTGCGGGTCTCGTCGATGAGAGTGGCGTCATCTTCCTCGACATCGAGCCTGTCACCACGAGCGGAGAAGTAACGATTTGCGTAACCGGCCTCGACAAGATCCCTTATATCGTCAACCTCCCCGCTGTCGTGCTTGAAGGGCCTTTCATCACCATCGATAGTTACACGCCTAACCAAGCCCACGTCGGCGACGAAACCACGATGAGCATCACCTTCAAGAACGTCGGCACTGAGGCCATCGATGGCACGACCACTGTCAACTTGAATTGCGAAAACAATGACTTGACTCTGCTCAATAGCACTGCCACTTTTGAGAGCCTTGCACCCGAGGAAAGCATCACCATAGACGGATTCAGCTACAGCATTGCGGAAGGCGTGGCTGACCGCACCAAATTTGTTCTTCACAGCTCCTCCACTTGCGGCAGCGAGGTTTGGGAAGGCAAAGTTGTGATTACGGCTCACGAAGCCAAACTGGAATACGAAAGAATGACCTGGGCAGGTGGATTCGTCCCCGGCGAGACTGTGAGTGTGGCGGCTTACTTTGTGAATACGGGTCACTACCGCGCCACCAATGCCGTGGCAAACATCGCCAGCACAAGCGAATACATTACCTTTGAGAGCGAAACCGTTGAAATCGGTACTATTGACCCAGATGGCGAGGCCGTTTGCGTGTTCAATGTCATCATTAGTCCCGACTGTCCCGAGACGGAAATCCTTCCGCTCAACTTCACGCTTAACGCCGACGGAGGCCTCTCCGTCGAAGGCACTGCCGTAATGCGCAACGCCTGCAATGTTGTTTTCGAGTTGAGTGACACTTACGGCGACGGCTGGAACAACGCCTATCTGACCGTCAGCTTCGACGACGGTACACCTTCCGAAAACCTTTCCTTCGAGAGCGGCAATTATGCATCCTACACCCTCGAAATCGGTAACCATGTGCATGTTGGCCTCTCGTGGATTTCTGGTGAATGGGACGGCGAAGTCAGTTTCGTGGTGCGCTACGAGGGCGGTGAAGTTATCTATCAGCACGGGGCCGACCCACAAGCGGGTTTACTCTACGAGTTCGACTGCAACTGCCAATTCAGCACCGGAATTCTCAATCCCGTTGAGAACCTCAGTGCCGTAGTGGAAGGCTACCAAATCATCCTCGATTGGGAAACCTCGGCCAACCCGATTCAATTTGTCGTCTACCGGAATGGGCTTGAAATAGGTGAGACCACGGAGACCTCTTTCACTGACGAGGTAAGTACGGAGATGACCTATACTTATTGTATATTGGCCGAGTACGCTGACGATTTCTCCCTCCCCGAATGTGTCCAAGTGGAGTTCATTGACGGCATGGAAGAAAGCGTCGAAATGTTCTCGGTTTATCCCAACCCAACCAATAACATGTTGACTATCATCGCAGGGAATACGGAGTTTACATATGTTTTATTCAACGATATGGGTCAAGCTGTGGTCAAAGGTGATGCCCATGGAGCTGTCCAAGTCAGCGTGGAGAGCTTGGCCAAAGGCGTATATTTCCTGCGCATCACATCTAATCAACAAATGCGCATGGGAAAAATTGTCGTTGAATAATCTTTGTCATTTTTTTCAACAAGGCATGAAAATAATTGCTATTTTTGCAGCATTATTATTCACACCATTACAGAAATCAAGCAACAAATACAATATCAACTAATTAAATCCAAACAATGAAGAAATTTGGTTTACTCACCGCAGCATTCCTGATGATGGGTTTGCTGTTTGGCACGCAAGCAATGGCTCAGCACATTGAACTCGGCGTGGCCAAGTCGGCACAAAGCTGTGCCAATGTGACTGACGAAGGCTTCACAGCCTCCTTTTCCTTCAGCAGCATCGACGCCACTGAAGTCACCACCGAAAAAGGTGTTTTCTCCAACATCACCATCGAAGGTACCTATCCTTCCGGCAATGTAGGCGACCCTTCGCTTCCTGCCGCTCACCAACTGATTTCTGTTCCTTACGGTGCAAAGATTGCCTCTTTGGAAGTAAAGAGCTACAGCACTACTACTTACAGCCTCGCTGACTACAACATTAAAACTGTCATGCCTCAGCAACCTTCTGTTCGCAAGAATCAGAAGCCCGAGGATGTGAAGTTCGTTTACAACGAGAAAGCTTACGCTGCCAAATCGTTCAACGAGCGTCCCATCGCCACCATGGAGATTAAAGGTACCATGCGCGGCATCCAAGTCGGTTCACTGACCATCAACCCTGTGCA
>CACZNA010000088.1:0-4258 GCA_902782455.1 uncultured Bacteroidia bacterium
ACGGTCGATGAGCGGCGCAATATCAGAATAATCTTTTACCCAGCATTGCAGCGAATACAAGCCCTCTGAACGCATGTTGGTGGGACGGTTCATCATGTGACGCATCTGCACCTCCATTAGGATGGCCACGGCCAAAAGGACGACGGTGACAGTGTTTTGGAATACGATGAAGACCTTGCTGAACACCCTTTTTGTCTTTAGCCGATAGGTGCCGCGCACCACGTCAATCGGCTCGAAGCGCGAGGCGATGGTCGCTGGCGCGATGCCCGCCAACACGCCCAAAATGATGACGGTCAAGACATAAACCGCCACGACACCCGCCGACCATCCGAGACGGAGCGGTACAAACTGCTCAAACGGTGCGTCGATGCCGATTTCGCCGCCCGAAACGCCTCGCAGCAGGTCGTTCATCATGGGAAGCAAAGCGTAGGCCAGCAACATGGCCAACACAAAACATACCGACGTAAACAACACGGACTCAAGGATATAGTTCATCACGATACGACCTTTCGTGGCACCATGAAGCCGCCTTGTGGCCATCTCCTTGGCGCGTTTTCCAGAAAGGGCCATGTTGAGGTTGATGTAGTTGAAGATGGCCGAGACGAGCAGCAGCAACACCACCACAACCAGCATCTGAAGCACGGATTTGTTGCCTTTCCTGAACATCCATTGGTTTTCGCTAAAGTAGACCTCCGTCAAGTTGTAAACAGGCATGGCCTTCGCCATGCTGCCAGAGTAATTGGGCAATCCAACCTGCTCTACGTTCTTCGCAAACTGTTCACGGTCAATGCCTTCACAGACTTTAATCAAGGTCATGTACTGCCCGATGCTACTGAACGGCTTCTCGTTGCCGGAGGCAAATTGGCTGTTAAACTCGGGGTTGAGGAACACTTCAGTGTAAGGAATCATGGAGTTGAAGTCGTCCTTAAAAACACCGCACACCATGCTTTCGATTTTTTCGTTAAAATAGGTGATTTTGATGGGTTTACCGACGGCATCGCCGTTGAAGGCGCGGTTGGCAAGCGACTCGGAGACGAGACAGTGCCCCTTGAGGCGAAACTCGTCCATGCTGCCATCAATGAGGGTCAGGCTGGGGAAGAGTTCGAAAATTTCGGGGTCGGCCTCGCTGACGATAGCGCTGACGGGCTGCACATCGCCAAAGGTGATGTATCCGTCACCGTCGGCATAGCTGATGCGTGCCACGGCCTCCGCTTCGGGAAGTTTGTCCTCAAAAACGGCCTTGTCCCACCACGATAGCGACATATAATCTTGGTTTCCAACGGCATAAACCCTATTTCGATAAGGATTGCCGTAAGCCACGGAATACTGTTGATACACATAATTGCCAATCAAGATGACGAAGGCAATGGAAATGATAAGACCGATGGCCTCGATGATGGTGTAAAGTTTATTTCTACTTAAGAATTTGATGTAACTTGACATATTGTTGAATGTTTAATTGTTTGTATTCAGTTGTTTAACTATGGATTTCGCGGATTTTACAGATATTATTTTCCGAAAATTTTGGGACGCAAGCGTCCGATGGGTACGGATGGCTGCCGCCGGTAGGAATCCGTAACAATTTGGGCACTTGTGCCTTCTAATTTTATCATTGAAAATCCGTTTCATCCGCGTAATCCGTAGTTTATAATAACCAATCATTGATGTAAATACGGCGTTCCCCCATAATATGTTACAACGCTGCACTTGATAAAGTATTGAAGCCGCGCGTTAAGGTGTTCGGCAAGGGCGTTGAGGTAGGTGCCCGATGCGGTCTGGTATTCGATAGACGAAATCAAGCCCTGCTCGAAGCGCTTGGTATTCAGTTCGAAAGCCTCCTCTTGCAATTCGGCGCGGGTGGCGGCTTGTCGAAGGGCATCGGCACTGCCGTCGCGGTCAGCGATAGCGCGGCGCACCTCGGCCTCCACCGTCTGGAGCATCTGCTCATAGTCGGCTTGGGCGCGGTCGTAGGCGTTCTTCCTCCGCGCGATGTTGGAGTGGCTGGAGAGGCGGTCGAAGATGGGGATGCTCAACGAGAGTTGTACATACTCGCCGCCGTTGTTCTTCAACTGGTCGAAATACGGCGCAGACACATACCCCTCCATTCCCGGATAGGTGAAGAAACTCGACGACCAACCGCCACCCACCGCGAGCCTCGGCAGCAACTGCCAGCGGGCCGTCTTGAGGGCAAGGCGGGCGTTATTCATCGTGCCCTCGGCCAAAAGGACGGCAGGCATATTGGTTTTGGCGAATTCCACCATTTGGGAAACCTTATCCGACTCTGTTGTAGGGCTGTCTAATCCCCCTACCCCCTTTGAAAGGGGGAATTGCGACAGCCCTACAGCGACATCATCAATTTTCAGCGGTTCCTCGATAGGCCAAAACATCACATCCTTCAAGGTGATGAGGGCGTCGTTGAGGTGGTTGCGGCATTGGGTCAGAAGGTATTGCCGCTCGGCGAGGTCGCTTTGCACTTGCACCACATCGGCGTGGGATTTCTGGCCCAATTGCTCTTGTTTGGCGACCAATTGCACGGCCTTCTCCGCCGTGGCCACCTGCGCTTTGAGGGCTTTCTGCATCTCGTTGTAATACAGCACATTGCAATAGGCTTCCATCGTGGCCAAACAGATTTGGTCTTCAATCTGCTGCGCCTTGGTGAGGCCCATCTGCTGCGCCGTCTTGGTGATTTTCAGGTTGTTGACGGCCTGAAAACCGTTGAAAACGACCATACTTGCCGAGGCATTGAAACCATTGGCGAAGGAGGTCGTTTGGATGTAGGTGTTCGTTTCGGGGTCAACGGAGCGACCGAAACTGAGCGATGCCGAGGAGCCAGCGTCAATCGAGGGCGTGAAGGCCGCGAGGATGGCATCGCGGCGGTTGATTTGCGCGTCGCGGTTGTCGGCCTGCTGGATGCGCATTTTGGTGGAGTGCTCCACGGCATAGCGCATACATTCCTTGAGGTTCATCGTGACGGTGTCTTGCGCCGTGAGGGTCACGCCCGTCATCAAAAACAAAGTGGTTAGAATTGCGATTTTGTTGGTTTTCATACTTTACAATTTTACAAATTTGCAAATAGCATAGCAATCCGCGTGCCAAATTTGTAAAACATTAAAAACCAATAAATTACAAAAACCTATTTTTGTAAAGTGTAAAGATTCTTTACAGTGAGTGTAAAGAATCTTTACAGTGCTTTACAACTTCGGGAAAACTTTTTGCGGAAACTTTTCCATTGACAGAAGCCGTTTCTCGATGCTTTTCCAGTCCAACGGTTTTCCATCCGCCATTTTTACGGGTGCATTCTTGTTGATGTCGGCAAAATACACGATTCCCTTCAGCGGCATCAAAGGGTTGGCTTGATACTTTTCTTCGTAGAACTTCAGCATTTGCTCTAACGAAAACCTCGAGGAAAGGTGAGCCACATCCACAAAATCCTTGATTCTTGTGCCGTTGCCCGCAATCGCATTCAACTTCATCGCACAAATGTCCTCCAAACTGGCTAATCGAACACCTTCCTCGACAGCAAAAGGCTTCAACCAAGGATAGGCGTGGGCAATGCAATCCACTTGCACTCCTTCGACTTCCCCTTTTACGGTTGCAAAGGCCAAATAATCCGTTTGCAAATGATAGTTCTGCTCCAAATATTCACGCAACTCGTCCGCCTCAAATTCCTTTTCGGTGAACAAGTCCAAATCGACGCTGATTCGATGCCCCATCTGGAGCGCAAGTGAAGTTCCGCCCACAAGCGCAAAACCTTGCAAACGTTCATCGCCCATCAGCTTTTTCAGGAGTTCCAATGTAGCGGCATCGATTGTTTCTTTGTGTAGCATTTCAGTTCCTCCTTCCTCAAATCAAACGCGACGCAGGCAAAGTTCATATCTTTGTCGTTCATGTAGGGGATTTCACGCAAGGCTGCCTTCACGCCCTCAACGCCGTACAGGTTGAGAATGGCATAGAAATCGTCCATCCGACCGCGCTCCAACACGCGCTGCACGACTTCATTGCGCATCTGCTGCCAATCGAATTTCTCAAGGTCGAATTCCCAAAGCAAACTCGGCCTCACTTCGGCGTTTTTATGATTATGGTAATCCTCAAAGGGCATCGCATCAGATTTTTGGCAAAATTACGAAAAAACCTTGAATTGTACAATTAAAAGAATCCTTCTTAGTACATGACAATTTTTATAAGCAACAGAAAAAGTTCAAATTTGGCCGAATAATTTGGTGGAAAAACTTGTATAATGTCTTGAAAATCAGTAACT
>CACZNA010000089.1:0-6021 GCA_902782455.1 uncultured Bacteroidia bacterium
TAGATTGTCATATAGTGTTTTATTGTTCCAGTAAGTGTTGAAATTCAGGGTCTTTGACTACTTTCTTGAATTCGACCACCACATTGGGCAGTTTTACGATGGGCTGGCCGAGGCGCGTGGTCACGTTGGGGTAGTGAGCCTTCACCCATTCCACCACTTGGTTGCGGACTTCGTTGTCGAAGTAGAGCCTGACTTGCAGCGGGGTCTTGATTTCGGCAGCGTTGGCCAGGGTGCTGTCCAGTTGACCGTTCTCAATCGGGTTCTCCATGGTGATGCCAAGCACGTAGGGCACGATGGCTCCGATGAGCGAGCCTTTGTCGGCCTCGGGATTCACTCCCATTTCGGTGCGGATTCCAGTCACCATTTTTCCCAGGACAATCATGCCTTCGGCAAGTCTGGCGGCGCAGATGGCGTCCATTTCGGCGACCACGGCGGGATGGTCTTCGCCCAGCTCGGGGAAACGATACCTGATTTTCATTTCAAGTTGGGTGCGGAAAGCGTCGATGTTGGCGCGGGCTTCTAATTGTTGCTTTCTTTTTCTCTCTTGTTCTTTGTGGGATTTTTTGGTACTCATGGTGCGTTTGTTTTTAAATATCGCCGAACAATACGATTGGCAGTAATGCAATCTTTACAAAGAAATTGCAAAATGCTATAAAACAGAAAGATAATAGCTATATTTTTATGTGCGTAAAGCTGTGCGTAAAAACAATAATTATTTTGAATCTCCAACCCATCGGTTAATGTTGATGTCTTTGTTAGCCCATGTACGAAGCAATCGTTCCGTTTCCTCCATTGTCCAAAGAATTCTATCACGTTGTCCGTCTCTGCTGAGTTTGAAACAAAGTTTGGCGAATTTAATCTTCTCAACACTTTCTTTGTCGTGTTCCTTAAGGTATATGAAATACGAGAGCAGTAAATCCTTCACGCGCTTGATGTCGGCTTTGCTTTCAGGGTCAATGGCTTCATAGTAAGCCCATCTGACGATGGCCAACAAGTATCTTATTTCCCAATCATTCAGCTGCTTGTCTAACTTTTCTACAAGTGCATTTGCCTCCTCTCTATCCATTTCCTTGTTTTCAGTCAGCCAGCGCAGTGACTTGTTACGGGCGGAAACTCTGTTGCAAATATAGGTCGCATACCTTTTCGCCCACCTTTCTCCAATGTCAGTTGTCACAAATTCACCTTTGTCATTGGTGGTTAATGCAACTTTGGGAAGTGCCGCCAAAGGCATGTTCCCGCTTCTGCACTCCGGCGGTGTTAGATCAAGTGTTTGGATGGTCACAAGGTTTGGTGTCAAATCCACGAGTTGGAAACGAAGCTTTGTACCTTCAGCCTCATGTTCAAAGATGTCGTTCTTTTTCATGACAAAATCCCTATGATGATGAAGATGGCAAGGATAATGATTACCGTGATGATGAGGTTTTTGATGAACCGGCCCGCCCTTTGTACAAAGCTCAGATTGTCTTCTGCCTCGTCGGCACTCGTCAGATTATTTTCGCCTTCCAGAGCGCATTTTTTGGAACAGTAGTACCTTCTGTTCCATCGAGGGCCGCCTGTGTACCCTTTTCCATCGGGAAAATATCTCCCGCACCATTCGCAATTTGCCATTTTTTAATGTTTTTAGGGTGAACCATTCTTGGATTGAAAAACCTATTGCGTTTAGCCTCCTCGAAACGAAATCAATTTGATTGTAATCTGCTAAAAAACAGGGTGGTAAGAAATAAAAACAAATGTGCGTAAAGTTGTGCGTAAATAAATTATTTTCCTATCTTTGCGCCCGAAACACATACAAATATGTCAGTAAGATTTACTTTAGAAAAGCGAACCAATAAGTTCGGCGAGTGTCCTATCAGGCTCTCTTGGAGTTTTGGTGGCCGGCGTTGCCAAACCACCATCGGGTATTCTATCAACGAAGCTGATTGGGACGAGAAGAATAGTCTGGTGAAACCCAAAATGAAAAACCAAAACGGACAATCAGCCGACGACATCAACTTCTATATCAAGCGCATCGGACTTGTTGTAACAAATATTGAGCAACATTTTGTTGGCAAGGAAAAGGCTTTAGACACTGATACGATGAAGCACGCCATCAGCGATGCCTTGTCTAAAGACATTGCACGACCAGAGGACATTTTGGAACGCTGCTTGGAAGGCTGGGAATCTCTGCCCGAGATAGAAACAAGCTATTATAAAGGCCCTCATGGAGAATATTATAAGCTCATTTGTGACACTAGAGGCTGGTACAATACAGACAGATACTATGTTCTCCAACAACTTTTCGGGAGAAGAGATAGGAATATTGTACCTGAGTTTTATTTCAGGCCGTTTAGGCATCCCGGGAGTAAGTTTTCTTCTATAGAATTCCAGAAAGTCAGCTTTGAAGAAGTGTATGGTCGGTGACCATTTTCCTCAAAGCACATGCTGATAAAAAATCGGGCGGATGAGTGATCCGCCCGAAATGAAAAATTATAACTGCTTAGCTTAGTTTAATAAGCGCATCATGCATAATGCATAAAGGTTCATCTATGTTTTTTTTCAAAGCTTCTTGCTTTGCTTTCTCATATTCTAATTTCAACAAATCTAGTTCTTTTTTCCCTCGATAGGCCAATATGAGCATCATTTTTGGCTTTGAACTAAAATGGAATTCTTCCTTTTGAATTCCTTCAATTAACCCTAATTCTGTTTTTTGCTTAATAATACTCTTAACGTCTTCCTTTAAAGAATCACATGCCTTTTTGTTGTATATAATCTCAGCTGTTTTGTCTACATGATCAATTGTTCCTGATGCTCCTTCAGTTGCGCCAAGTCCGAGCTTCAATTCTGCTAAATATATATCGTTTTCGCCATCTGTATTGCGAATAGTGTCTACAATAATTAGGTCAACCCTTGTTTTACTAATCCGTTCGCCTTTAGGAATACCCGCTTGTGAAAATTGCCATTCCATATCTACTACTAAAAACCTATTATCAAAGGAGTGATTGCCTAGTGCTATGTTTTGTTGAACATTGAATTCCGCTCCCATTTTATATACATATACAAGCTTTTTCGCTTCTCTAAAATACTCCCTCATTTCTTCTTTAGCTGTGAAGTTATGAGGATCTTGAAAATCAATCTTAGGCTTATTCCCACTTTCCTTGTAGTATTTATCACTTAGTATTGTGACTTTAGGTTCGCCTTTTCTGTTTAGTGTTATCGTGAGTATTTTATCTTTATGATAGTATACCATCACTTCGTCATTCATCCGAATCTCAAATGATAATTCTGGATCTTCTTTAATGGTTTCAAATAGTTTGTTCAAAACTCCGCCATTTTGGTAGGCCTTAAGGTGCTTATCTGAAATATATCTTGCCATATTATTGAGTATTGTATAATCGAGTGCAAAAATATGTTTTTTTTTTGCATCATTTAATTTTTTTTCGCATCCTTTGCAACCTTACAGCCCAGTCCTCAAAATTCAAGCAAAGTTGAAGTTTCTATGAAAATTTTGCCATGAAATAAAAAGGTTTCAAATCAATCCATTTCAAATCAAATGATTTCAAACTATTCTATTTCAAATTAAATTATTTGAAATTATTTCATTTCAAATCGTTATATTTCAAATTAAATGATTATATTTGCGGCGTGAAACTAATGATTTTGCGCTATGGAAAGTCCGTTTGTTTATGGTAAAATGGCTGAAAGTGAGTTCTTTATCGATAGGGAGAAAGAAACAACCCAACTTCTTGACAACTTCAAAAGCTTGGTGAATACGACCATCATCTCGCCGCGCCGATGGGGGAAAACCTCGCTCGTGAACAAAACCTTGGAGATGCTTGCGAAGGACAAAGGCTTTTATGCCGCCCGAATCGACATCTTCAACTGCCGCACCGAGGAGCAGTTCTACAAGACATACGTCAATGCCGTGCTGCAAGCCTCGGCCTCGAAGCTGGACGAATGGGTCGCACTGATGAAGAAGCACATCGGTTCGGTCGGGCCGAAGATTTCACTCGGCGAGGGAAGCTCGGCATACGAGGTGACTTTCGGCCTCAACTTCAAGGAAGTACAGTATTCCGAGGACGAAATCCTCGACCTGCCGCAGCGCATCGCGGAAGAAAAAGGCAAGAAATTCGTCATCTGCATCGACGAGTTCCAAAACGTGGGTAATTACGTTGATTCGTTGGCGTTTCAGCGTAAGTTGCGCTCCCACTGGCAGTCCAAAACGTGGGTAATTACGTTGATTCGTTGGCGTTTCAGCGTAAGTTGCGCTCCCACTGGCAGTTGCACAATTCAGTGTGCTATTGCCTCTATGGAAGCAAGCGCCACATGTTGCTTGACATCTTCGGCAACTACGAAATGCCTTTCTACAAGTTTGGCGACCTCATGTTTCTCGAAAAAATCGCCGAGACGGATTGGATACCTTATATAACGAGGCAGTTCAAAAAGACGGGGAAGTCGATTTCCAAGGCGTTGGCCGCTGAAATCGTCCGCAAGGTGGACGCGCATCCCTATTATGTGCAGCAACTGTCGCATCAGGTGTGGTTGCGCACCGAGGGCACTTGCACGGCTGAAATCGTTGAGACGGCTCACGATAACATCATCGACCAGATGAGGCTGCTATTCAGTAACTTGCTCGATTCGCTGACACCCAAGCAAATCAATTTCCTGCATGCGGTGGTGGACGGCGTGGAGAATTTCTCCTCAAAAACCATTCTCGACCAATACGAATTGGGCACTTCAGCCAACATCAAGAGCCTGCGCAAGGCCATGTTGCAGCGTGACTTGATTGACGTGTTGCCTGGCAAAACCGAGATCCAAGACCCGATTTTCGCGGCTTGGTTGAAGCAACAAGTAGTTGTTTAATCACAAAACCGGCAAAACAATCAAAACCTTTTATGTCTGGTGAGGAAAACCGCCAACCGGCGGCTTTCCTGCGACTGCCCGGTTGGGCAAGTCGCTAATAGAAAGAATTGTTTTGTGGGTTTTGTTAGTTTTGTGAAAGAAGCACCTGCTCAATCGCCACAGGGGGCGTCTCGTTTTCGTCCAAGCTGACGCGGGCCTGCAGGATGATTTCTCCGCTGTCGTACAACTCATTGACATAGTGAACGGTAATTCCAGATTGGACTTCCTTGGCCGCCACTACGGCTTCATGCACATGCTCGCCATAAAATCCTTTGCCGCCATATTTGGGCAACAGGGCAGGGTGGATGTTGACAATCTTTTTCGGAAAGGCCTTGACGAGGTTTTCGGGCAACTTCCAAAGGAAGCCAGCCAGCACAATCAGGTCAATGTCAAGGCTTTCTAGTTCCTTGATGAAGGCCTCACTGTTGAAGTCTTGCTTGGTAATCATCCTCAGCGGAATGCTCAAATTCTTCGCCCGTTCAATGGAATAGGCTTTAGGGTTATTGCACACCACGTTGACGATTTCAACTTCTGGGTTGGTGGAAAAATACTCGGCAATGCGCTGCAGGTTGGTGCCGTTGCCGCTGACAAATATGGATAATCTTTTCATTCTCTGTATTTTATAATGACAGTTTCGTTTTTCTTTAGGTCGAACCACACCAAATAACCTTCTTCGGCTTTGCGGTAATTGATGACTTTGCCCTCAACGACAACTGGCTTTGCACAAAGCAAGGTCAAACCTTCGATGGGCTCTCCTTGGTTGGTTAGGCTGATGGTATGATTGTCAATGATTTGATAATCAATGTTGAGCAGTTTCTCATAATAATTGAGATATTCCTGGACTGTGGTAGGCAGAATTTTCTTTTCGTCGCGAAAACGCGCAAGTTGGCTTAAGGCGAAACTGAATCCTGGCATGGCCACAGCGGTGCCATTTTCATTGTATTGCCAAAAGGCACGCCAAGGATTGCTCCAAGCAGGATACGTATGGGTGATGAACACATTGTGTTGGTCTACAAGCCTTTGCAAACGAATGCTGTCAAAGAAATAGTACCATTCAAAGTCTTCGTTCACCTCAAGGGTGGAAGGTGTCGACCACAGCAGGAAGTCCTTGTCGCCATTGGG
Source organism: uncultured Bacteroidia bacterium (assembly GCA_902782455.1). GTDB lineage: Bacteria > Bacteroidota > Bacteroidia > Bacteroidales > F082 > Limimorpha. Next base: position 6,001 of record CACZNA010000089.1, read on the forward strand.
TAAGGTCGTGATTTGACGGTT
>CACZNA010000090.1:0-4878 GCA_902782455.1 uncultured Bacteroidia bacterium
CTTGCGGAGCAAGCGGATGACCCAAGAGGATTTGGACATCTCCAACGAAGAACTGTTGAACAAACTCCACCTGATGGCCGACGGCAAACTGAAACGCTCGGCGGTGCTGCTTTTCCACAGCGACCCGAGTCGCGTTCAGGTGGGCAGTTATGTGAAGATAGGGCGTTTCAGTGGCAACGCCGACTTGCTGTATCAGGATGTTTTGGAGGATTCGCTCATCAAAATTGCCGACAAGGTGATAGACCTGATTTACCTGAAATATTTGAAGGCAAAAATCACCTACGAACACGACAGGAGGGTTGAAACCTATCCTTTTGCGCGCGATGCCATACGTGAGGCGGTTTACAACGCTATCGCCCACAACTGCTATATGTTTGGCACGCCCATACAAATCCGCATTGAGGACGAGGCCATCATCATCAGCAACCGTTGCATCTTGCCCGAAAACTGGACGGTGGAAACCTTGATGGAACCGCACGAATCGATTCCTTACAACGAAAACATTGCCAATGCTTTCTATTACGCCGGTTACATCGAGACTTGGGGGCGCGGCATACAGAAAATCTGCAACGCCTGTACGGAACTAGGCGCGGAAAAGCCAAGATATGAGTTGTTAGGCACGGGTTTACGTGTACATTTCGCTGCTTTGAAAAGTGCCTTGTTTGAAGAAACGCTAGAGCAGGGCGAAAACGGGTTGGGTGAAAACATCGTAGAAACGTCACCAAAAACGTCACCAAAAACGTCACCAAAAACGTCCCAGAAAATTTTGATGTTAATCCGAGAGAATAATACTATTTCAACCCGAGAAATGGCTAAATTAATTGGGATTAACAGAAGAAATATTATGAGGAATATCAGCGAGTTACAAAAGCAAGGAGTTCTCCGTCGCATCGGTTCTATCCAAAATGGCCATTGGGAAATCAACGAATCCTGAATGGTTGGGTGAAAAGTTGGGTGAAAACCGAGAGACCATTTTACGCTGTCTCGCCCAAAATCCTTCCATATCGACGCACAGATTGGCGGAATTGTTAGGTATGAGCGCGACCGCGATGGACAAAAACATCAAATGGCTGAAGGAAAACGGAATCATCCGGCACGTTGGCTCTGCCAAAGGCGGACGATGGGAAGTGATTGGAAATAGAAGACATGTGTTCAATTGAAAGTCAACAACTAATAGTAAAGAATCTCAATTATATGAATACAAAGTTCAAAGTTAACTTAGGCGAATTGAATCCATTTGCGGACAAATCTCTTAGAGATTATCAAGTTGAAGCGAAAAAGAATATCTACAACTTTTGGAAGACAAAACGGAGCGTGATGCTTCAAATGCCTACTGGAACGGGAAAAACGCGGCTTTTTGTTTCCATTGCCAGAGATTTCCATAATTGGGGCGTAAAAAATAAGACTGCGGTCAAAATGCTTATTTTGGCGCATCGTCATGAACTTATTGACCAAATTGACACGCATCTTGGGTTGAAATACGGATTGGCTCATGGAATTATCATGGCAAGTAGTTTGGAACAAAAGAAATATCCTGTGCAAATTGGTTCAGTTCCAACCTTGACACGAAGAATAGAAAAGTGGTCAGACAAACAATTTGACATTATCATCATTGACGAGGCGCATCATGTTAAGGCTGAAAGTTATAAGAAAATCCTAAACACATATCCAAACGCGAAGATATTAGGAGTTACAGCGACTCCGTATCGACTAAATGGAGAAGGATTTGTTGATGAATTTGATGGTTTAATTGTTTCAGAACCAATTAGTTCTTTTATCAAAAAAGGATATTTATCAGAATACGATTATTACTCAATCCGACCTGATTCCAATCTGCAAAATCAAATCAACAATATTGACCAATTTGATATTGATGGTGATTACCTTGAATCAGCGATGATGTCTGTAATGGATACGGAAAAAGTTAGGGCAAAAATCGTTGAAACATATTTAAAGTATGCGAAGGGTAAAAAGGGTATTGTGTATGCCATTACGAAAGGACACAATTTACACATTTGTGATAGTTTCAGAAAAGTTGGGATAAAAGCTGCTGCCATTGATTGTGATACCAAGCCTGAAGAAAGGGAAAAAATCGTAAATGAGTTTAAGGACGGAAAAATTGATATTCTCTGCAATGTCAACATTTTTAGTGAGGGTTTCGATTGTCCAGATGTTGAATTTGTGCAACTTGCTCGTCCTACGATGTCTTTGTCAATGTATTTACAACAAGTTGGCAGAGGATTGCGACCTGCCGAAGGCAAGAATAAGTTGATTATTTTGGATAATGTTGGTCAATATAACAAGTTTGGCTTTCCTTCTGCCGATAGGAATTGGATGGCATATTTTAAAGGACAGGATGAAATTATTCCTGAACCAATTCATATGGGAGAAGGACATGGCCTTACATTTATTGAAGAGATTGAGGAAGGTAACGAGCAAGTAGATTTGTTGTACTCGTCAAAAGAAAATGATACAATAACAAATTTAGAAATGAAGACTACTGAAATGGAAAAACAAGAAGACAGGACCATCGAAGATATTGAAAAGGAGATAGAGATTCTTAAGAAGTGGGGACACGATATTCCTGAAGAATTATTAAAAGAAAAAGCCAGGTTGGAAGGCCTTTCAAATTTTGAAAAAAGTGTCACGGAAATTATTCAGGAATTAATGCGAAAATATGATGTATTTCGTGATGCAGTCATTCAATTGAAGCATGATGGAAAATCGTCTTTTGAATACACTTCTGGTTTTAGTGGAAGGACTATTGAGGAAATAAACATTGAAATTGATGTGTTGAAAAAATACGGGCATGGTATTCCAGAATCATTATTGGAAGAAAAGACCAAACTTCAAAACTCTGAATCATTCAAAGAGGAATCAGTATTTATGCTCATTCAATTGATGTGCAAATTAGAATACTATCACCATGTTGAAATTGATGTAAGCAAAGATGGAAATGTAAGAGTGGTCACAATAAAAGACGAAGTTCAAAAACGACTTGATAAAACAAAGGCTGAAAAGCCAACGCATCAAGATTTTACCCAACCTGAAGCATTTAGAATGCAAACGGGCAGAAAACCTCCTTTGAAGTTTAGCATGATAGGTATTAAAAAGGGTGAAACTTTGGTTTTTGTACCTACCAATTGGAATGTAACCGTTGCATCAGACGATGAAGTGTCATATCAAGGGAAATTGTATAAACTTACTGCTTTTGTGAAAAAGTTTCATCCGAATGCAAATCCCAGCAATCCAGGATCATACCGAGGGCCAAACTTTTTCACATATCATGGCGTGTTGCTAACGAAGATTCGTGAGTCGTTGGAAGAGAAAGATGAAAATGGGAAATTGGCGAAGCAACGAAATAGCACAAGGCGAATAGTATATAATAGAAAGAATTGGACTAAAATACAAAGAGTTAAAGTTGGAGATGAAATAGAAGGATTAGGAGTGGTTACAGAAAGGTATTCCAATGGAGAATTATATCCCGATAGTGAAGCGGCAGTTATCATAAATGGGAAAAAGTGGGATAATTCTCGTATCGAGAACTATTTTGGCATCACAAGAAAACAAAGAGTTAAACAAGGGGAAAAGGAAAAAAGAAAAGCACTTTTGACATTTAGCATGATTGGAATCAGTATTGGTGAAACACTTGTTTTTGAACCAACAAAACTAAAAGTAAAAGTGGTTTCTGATAACGAGGTAGGATATTTAGGGAAAAGATACAGGCTTTCTGCTTTTGTAAAAGAGTTTTATCCAAAAGAGAAACAACGCAATTCGGGAGCATATCAAGGTTCAAGATTCTTTAGTTACAGAGGTAAATTGTTGGAAGATATTCGTCAAGAAATGAATGTTTAATATCGAAAAACATCATAAACCATAAATACCAATATGATTTTGAAAAACAAAAGACGCGAAACTATCCACCGTCCCGCGTCCCGTTTCATATAACCCAACATCTATTAAATCCCCAATATTCTCATATCTTCCTCTACCGTACTAATCCCGCCAATGCCGAAGTTCTCGACCAAGACTTTGGCCACATTTGGTGAAAGGAAAGCAGGCAAGGTCGGACCAAGGTGGATGTTCTTCACACCGAGGCTGAGCAGGGCTAACAGAACGATGACGGCCTTCTGCTCGTACCAAGCGATGTTATAGGCGATAGGCAATTGGTTTACGTCGTCCAAGCCGCACACTTCCTTAAGTTTCAATGCGATGAGTGCCAGCGAGTAACTGTCGTTGCACTGGCCCGCATCCAACACGCGCGGAATGCCATTGATGTCGCCCAAGCCAAGTTTGTTGTACTTGTATTTGGCGCAGCCTGCTGTGAGGATGACGCTGTCCTTGGGCAATGCCTGTGCGAAGTCAGTGTAATACTGGCGGCTCTTCATGCGACCGTCGCAGCCTGCCATCACTACAAACTTGCGGATGGCACCGCTTTTCACGGCCTCTACTACCTTGTCGGCAAGGGCAAACACCTGTTCGTGGGCAAAACCGCCTATAATCTTGCCCGTCTCAATCTCTTTAGGGGCTTGGCAGGTCTTAGCCAAAGCGATGATTTCACTGAAGTCTTTCTTGCCGTTGGCATCAGCGGGGATGTGCTTCCAACCCGGGAAGCCTGTGCTGTTGGTGGTAAACACGCGGTCTTTGTATGTGGCATTGGCCGCAGGCGGCACGATGCAGTTGGTGGTGAACAGAATGGGACCGTTGAAGGCTTCAAACTCCTCGCGCTGTTTCCACCAAGCGTTGCCGTAGTTACCTTTCAAGTGGCTGTATTTCTTGAGTTTGGGGTAATAATGCGCAGGCAACATCTCGCTATGGGTGTAGATGTCGATGCCAGCGTCCTTGCTTTGTTCCAAAAGTTGCTCAATGTCGTTGAGG
>CACZNA010000091.1:0-3960 GCA_902782455.1 uncultured Bacteroidia bacterium
AGAGGATTCTTTTTTGAAAATGCAGAGTTATATTTCCGCGAAGAAACCGCGACGGGAAGGCTATATCGCTATTTCCCCATGATTGACGAGGAAGAAGTGTTGCTTTGCGACATGTCGCTGACAGTCGGTGACACTTTCTATCAAATTAGTAATTGGGGGATGGCGCATCCGTCTGTCGTGGAAAGCGTGTCTTTCGAAAACGGTAGGAAAGTGATACGTTTCGCTCTCCCTGTTTATCCGTGGCATGATGCTTTGACTTTCCGTGAGGGCATTTTCCCGAACAATTTCCCTATAGGATATTTGGATTATTTTGATTGCGAGAATAATTTGCTGTGCGAATACAAAGATGGTGAGCAGGTCTTTGAGAACCCGGAATACAACACTTGCTATATTGATGAGACATCGGTTCAAGAACAAGACCTGCAGCACGTTTCACTATACCCCAATCCTGCTAAAGAGACAGTGCTGATTGAAGGCGCTAAGGCTGCCGAGGTGCAGGTTTATAATGTCTTTGGCCAATTGGTGAAGACTATGAAAGACAGCCATGAAATCAACATGGCGGGTTTGCCGCAAGGCGTTTACCTGCTGCGGATTGCAGATACCGAAGGCCGAAGCCATAAGGCAAGAGTGGCGGTGAAGGAATAGGGGATTTCCCAAAAAACAGTTGAGCCACCAAAAAACCATCCTATCCCATTGGCGACAGGGACATTTTGGATGTTTTTGGTGGCTTTTTTGTGCGGCTTTCTCCAACAAAAATCTGTACATTTTTTTTGTAATCCATTGATTTTCAAAACCAAGTTCCGGAAAAAATCTGTATTAGCCCCTTGGGTTTGAAAAATTGCCTGTTTTTTTATATAATTTTGGGGGCACAAAACAAAAAGGTATCATTAAAACGTTTTTTAGCCATGAAACAGTACAGATTTTACACCCTGATGGTTGCCCTGCTACTGGTGTCGTTTTCCGCCTTCGCCGGAAATGTCGATACGCAGCGCGCCAAGGCCTTGGGCAAGAAGTTCGTCGAGGCCAATTTCAAGCACAACACCCAACTGGAATGGGTTTACACCACCCTTACCAGCAAAGGGCGTCCCTCATGCTATGTCTTCAATGTCGCTTCGGGCGGTTTCATCATCGTTTCGGCCTGCGACTTGACGAGTCCGGTGTTGGGCTATTCCGAAACGGGATCGTTCAACACGGAAAACATCCCCGATGGTTTAGCCTATTTCCTCGACGGCTACGGCCAGTCTGTTGATTTTGCGGAAGAAAACCTGCAGATAGCAGATTTCGAGATTGCCCGAGAATGGGAGAATTTGGAACGCTTTGGTCAGACACAGACTGCAAAAACAGCCGTTGTTCCGCCATTGATTACTACACATTGGGATCAAGGCTGCTACTATAATGCCTGTTGCCCAAAAGACGATGACGGCCCTTGCGGTTACACCTATGCGGGCTGTGTGGCCACTTCGATGGCGCAAGTGTTGAAGTATTGGAACTATCCTGAACACGGCACGGGGACTCATACCTATAACTGTCCTCCGTACGGGGATTTATATGCCGACTTCGGAGCGACCACTTATCATTGGGATGAGATGCCAGAGTCGTTGAACGACGATGACCTGAATGTGGCTACTGCAATGTACCATTGCGGTGTGAGCGTCAATATGTTCTATGGCAGTTACGGAAGCGGCGCCTTGCACCAAAGTATCCCTGCGGCCTTGAGCTCTTATTTTGGCTATTGTACTTCACACAGCATCTTGCGTGAGAATTATACCTACAAACAGTGGGTCACTCTCATTCATGAAGCCTTGGATTTGGCCACCCCGATCCTCTACGGAGCCTTGGCCGATGGCGGTTCGGCCCATGCCTTTGTTTTAGATGGCTATGATGCCAACGGCTTGATTCACATCAACTGGTGCTGGGGCGGCGAATTGGACGGCTATTTCAGCATCGACAATTTCCATACCTATAACCAATATTGGACCATGGCACAAAAGATGGTTGCCGACGCACGTCCTCTCGACATCTTCAACAATATGCCCAAAGCCCCAACGACATTGGTCGTTGAGCCGTTTTCCGATGTGTCCTACGCCTGTACCGTGCGTTGGAACAATCCCACCAAAAACCTGAATGAAAGCAATCTGACCCATATTGACCAAATCGTCGTCAAGCGCGACGGAAATGTAATATATACCGAAAACGATGTCACGCCTGGCGCGGCCATGGAAATCACCGACGAAGTGCCGTTTTATGGCTTGCACGACTATCAAGTGTATGCGGTAAACAACAACATTCAAGGTTTGATGGCTACGCAAAGCGAGGTGCGCTTCGGACCGAGTTGCACTTGGACCATCGAATGTAGCACCAGCAATTCAAATGGCTGGGAAGGGGCTGAAGTTCAGGTGCTGAACAATGCCATGCAGGTGTATGGAAGCGTCTCGCCGACATCGTCGTCTGCCATGTTCCAGGTCGATGTGCCGTTGGGGTATGTTTCTTTCGCCTGGGTCAAGGGAAACAGTGCTGTCGTTGAGCTTTCGTTTACCATTAGGGACGCTGAAAACCAAGTGGTCTATGCCTATTCGGGTCCTGTTGCCGATTTGAGGGATGGTGTTTTCCTGCATACGAACAACAGTTGCGGCAATGGTGAGGATTGTGGTAGGCCTATCGACTTGTATGCTTTTGCGGAGGACGATTATGCAGTGTTGGATTGGTTCGATTCAGCCGAAGCAGAAAACTATAATGTGTATCGTGATGGAACTTTGTTGGCTACGGTATCAGGGCAGGAAACAGGGTTTATCGACGAAGAACCAAACTATGGCGGCAATTGTTACTATGTGACGGCTTTCTGTGCCTCTGGCGAGAGCGAACCCACCAACGAGGCCTGTGTCACCGTCGGCGAAGACTGCCAGCCCGCCACTAACCTTTGGTTTGAGATGACACCCAACAACAAAGTGAACCTGACTTGGGTGTGCCCCGAGCACAACGACGGCTTGACACAATACATTGTCTATCGCACCAAGGAGTCGGATATGGACTGGGTGGTTATCAAGACAGTGAGTCCTGGCCTCACTTCCTCTATCGACAATAGTGTCTTGGAAGACGAAACCTTCTATTTATATAAGGTGGTGGCCTACTACCAAGCCAATGATTGTTTTTCGGCTCCTGCTAGGTCGAAGTACAATGAGTTCGAGTATTTCGTGAGGGTGTATTGGTCGGTCGATGGCATGGCCGAAACCGAAGCCAGTAGGGTGGAGGTCTATCCCAATCCTGCCTCGGAGACCCTGCGGATTGATGGCCTTGAAGCGGCTGAAATCCAGGTTTACAACGCCTTGGGCCAACTGGTAAAGGTGGTCCGTGGCACCAACGAAGTCAATGTGAGCGGCCTGCCGGAAGGTCTTTACCTGCTGCGCATTACAGATGCGGAAGGGAAAGTTTACACAAATAAGATAATGATACGATGACTGCTTTTTTTTCGTAATAAGAATATGTGATTATTACAAAAATAGGTATAATTGCAACGGATAATAATTGATTACTATGCAGATAGAACGACCTGTTTAACAGAGGCTTCCTCGTCGATGTGGGCAATGTGGGTGTCCGAGTAAAAACCGAGGATGGCAAGTGGCAGCGTGTGACCCTTGAAGTTGATTTTGTATGCAACCTCTGCTCACGCCGTTATTACCTCCAGTCAGCCTTCCGTATGCCCGATGAGGAAAAAATGGAGCAGGAAAAGCGCTCATTGAAGCAGATAGGCGACGCTTTCAAGAAGATGGTGATCGTTGGAGAACGCATGAAGTTGCGTCGAGATGATTTCGGCATTGTTATGACTGGAATCTATGAATTCTTGTTCGATCCCAACATCATAGATGCATAACTACCCAATAAAAGAGTGTAACTTGGAAATCACGCTTTCTTCAGCAGAATGACATATACCGGGAAGTGGTCGCTGTAGCCACCCATCCAGAC
>CACZNA010000092.1:0-4085 GCA_902782455.1 uncultured Bacteroidia bacterium
AGGCAATGGTGTGGAGCAAGACCAGACCTACGCCGAGTTGCTCATGCGCAAAGCCAGCGACGGCGGCATGAAAGAAGCGCAGGATTTTTTGGATAGGATAAAGAAATAATGAGAAGAAAGCAACGACACATCATAGCGTTGCTGATAGGATTGGCCTTTTTGGCGGCTTGCGACAGCGCCACGCGCGAGGCGCGGCGCATGGTGAAGCGTGCCGAGCAGTTGGCCGACACCTTGCCCGACAGCACCGTGCGCCTGATTGACAGCGTGCTGCGCATGCCCGCGAGCTTCAGCGAGCGGGAGCGCATGGACATGGTGCTGACACACACGCTCGCCTTATACAAATGGCGGGGAACTGACCTCCTTTATGCAGCTGAGCATACATCCTCGGAATTGTCGCAAGCTTGCGCTTATTTTGCCAAGAAAAAAGACTATGAAAAAGCCACTAAAGCCGCACTTTATATGGGGTACATGCTGGATGAAATGGGTGACAATCTGAAAGAAGCGGTATAATACTTAAAAGATGCAGAATACTATGGAACGCTTTCCCATGATACTCTTTTTGTTGCCAAAGCTCAGTATCGGTTGGCTTACTTGATTCTGGAATTTGACCAAACACTTGGCGAAAACTTCACTTCGCAAGAAGGAATTGATTTGTTGGACAAGGCTGCTAAGGGTTATAAAAGTGATGATTATTTCCATCTTGCCAAACTACTCGATATTAAGACCTTGTTGTACGCCAAGATTCAAGAGTTTGACCATGCTGAAGAATGTGCGAAAACAAGTCTTGGATATGCTGAACAGTGCCATAACATAGAATTAAGGAATTCTGCCTTGCAACATTTATCTCTGATTTACCGCAAACAAGGCAAAATCGAGGAATCAATTGACTGCATCAGATCCTGTTTTGCCTCGGGCGACACTATTGGGATGCCAAATTTTCTTTATCAAATAGCCACTTCTTTCTATGCCCAAAATGAGTTAGATTCCGCGAATTACTATTTCAACCGATTGGAGCATCTTTTGTCCATTTTGGAAAAAAAAGATGAAGAAAAAGCCTTCAAGATGAAATGCTACAATATGATAAGCCATTTCTATGAAGACCAAGGCAACGATTCATTGGCCTTATACTATGTCAGGAAACACGAGGGTATTTATTATAAGCAAGTTGCTTCAAGTGCCGAAAAGAATGTTTATAACATACAACATCAATATGATTATGAGGTCTTACAGAACAAAATGAACAAGGAAATTATGAAAAGACAACGTGTCATAATTTGGATTGTCTTCATATTGATGTTATTATTGATTGGTCTTGTTATCTCACAAATCAGGTTGGCTCAAAAGAACAAGAAAGAAGCGGAGACAAAAGCCAACTTGTTCAATTTCATGCAACAGAACAAGGAATTGACACAAATAAGTGAGGAGCAAAAGCAAAACCAAATCTATTTGACCCAGAAACACAAAGAAAGCGAACAAGCATACGAAGAATTGCTTAAAGAAAAAGAAAAGCAAGAACAAAATGCTGCCGAATATGGCGAAAAACTTTCCCTTGAGCTAAAGAAAGAGCAATCTATTATGCTTCGACTGCATCTGTTTTTGCAAAACCAAGGAGATGATGAGCTACTGAAAAAACTGGAAAAAACGGTTTTCGGCAAACAAGCACACTTGGATGCAATGATGGAAAATGTGGATCGACTCTATCCGCAATTACGGGAAACCATCAAGCAAGAGGAATTAGGGCTGGATGAAAACGAGCAATTGGATGTCATCATGTCGTATTTCAACATCTCACGACAAGACGAAGCTTTGCTGCTTGAGAAGACCACCGACATGGTGGACAAGATCAGGAACCGTAGCCGGAAAAAGATACAATCGGCTTCCAAAGGAAACAATTTGCCCAAAATAATGTAGTTTTTGGCATAATTTTCCCTCTTTTCTTCCCCGAAAAGCATTCAAAAGTTCGGAATGGAGTTCGGAAAAGTACGAGTTTATTTCTTTCATTATCAATAATCTGTAAATTATTTTAAATTTAAAAATCGGAACAAGGTTCGGAATCCGTGCCTCTTATTCTATTTTCGTTCCGTGAATTCACAAAAGCGAAAGAAAAACTTTAAAAACAAAAAACTATGAAGACAAAAGCATTACTTATTATTGGTATCTGCGTTTTGAGCCTCTATGCTTTTGCACAAACCACCTTTGAGCGGATAATACCCATAGAAGGGTGTTCTGTGGAACTGCCAGGACCCGAATGCGTTGTGGCTGGCGATGAAGGCTATATTGTTAATGTACCTCTCGGGATATGGAACACCATCCAATATGACAATAGGATTTTTAAAATCTCTACATATGGCGCTATTGTCGATGAGCTTAACTACAATGTGACTGGAGAAAAAGTAGTTCATTATTGGCAAATTGTTAAACTACCCGTCGGCGAAAGCAGCCAAAACCATTATTTGGCTATTGGAGGCCTGTGTGATCCGCACGATGATGGTGTCAATACCACACTCACAGACATATTTTTCCTCGTGTTCAACGAGGATCTGGAGGTGGAATACGAACGGATTGAGGATGTCTCCGAAATCGTGGAGCATTATGCGACCTTGGGCAGGCCTCGTGTCGTATTCGACAACGAAGACAACCTGGTCATTGCCACCCTGGCTAGGGTCAATAGTGGCGAATTCAAACGTCTTTACACACATGTCAAATTGGACAAAGTGGACTGGCTTGGGGAGATAACCAATTATGTAAGGGAAAGCCCGGAAAATGCCGGATGGATTTGGGATTTCTTCCCCCTCAGCGATGGAACTTACAGACAAGTGGAGGAGATAAGTGGGCCAGGAGGTGTCGGGTATAGCATAAGTTCCGATTTTGAAGCGGAAAAGATTTTGGAGTTCAGAGATATACGATTTCAAAGAGAGAGTTTAAGCATCACTCCCAATCTTCTTGATTGCGGAGGTCATGTCTTGCTTGATGACAGTACGCTATTCATTCCTGCCCCGATGAATGGTCACATAGGGACCAGTGCAACATATGGTATTGGAACAATGGAAATGAGCACCGACTTTGACACGATTAAAGCGGTCTTTCAGGATTTCCATGATTTAGACACGACGGAACGCATATTTAGCAGGCATCCTGTAATCTTTAGAGGAGAAGACCTGTATATGTGTTACACCAGAGATATGCGTACTTGGCATCCGAGCCAAGCCCCTTATACCATACTCTGCAAGTACGACACCGACCTCAACCTCATTTGGAAGCGATGGTATCGCGACCCAGAGCGTCGGTTCTGCTATTATGCCACCGATATGGTAGCCACCAGCGACGACGGTATTCTTATCACAGGCTACTGCTGCAAACGAGAAGAGTATGGCAACATGAAGCTCTACTTGCTGAAGGTGGACACCGATGGCCTTCTTTCATTGCCTGAGGCTGAAAACCAAATGCGCCCCTACGACTATTATCCCAACCCCGCAAAGAACCAGCTGCTCATGCAGTTCTCCCCAGATGTTCAGCCCAAACAAATCGAGTTCTACGACCTTCAAGGCCGCCTGGTGCGCACCCAAAGCAAGGCCTTCGAGAGCATCGACATGAGCCAACTGCCCGCAGGAACCTATACTTTGCGCGTTACTATGGAGGATGGGAAGGTGTTTTCAGATAAAGTGGTGAAGGAATAATGAAGGGGATTGCAAATCCCCAACTCAAAGCCGGCAGATTGCAAATCCGCCGGAACGAAAACGGAAAAAATGAATGCCGTCAGTCATTGGCGGCATTCAACTATTTACAAAAGATTTGTGTAAGATTTGCTTCCCTTACACTACGCCTTCACCAAAGCAACATCAACGCTGCCGTCGTAAACGAAGCACAGATGCTTCTTGAACGACTCGCGGGCAGGTTTCAGCAACACTTCACCGGCCTTCACGGGACCACCCATCAGAAAGATGGCTTCGGGACCGCTAAAGGCCACGGCATTGGCCATGGCGATGCCCAGCCAATAGCCCGTCTTTTCAAAGACCTTGATGGCCAAAGGGTCGCCATATTTGGCAGCATCACCCACCATCTTACTCGTCAACTCCTCGGGTGGC
>CACZNA010000093.1:0-3716 GCA_902782455.1 uncultured Bacteroidia bacterium
ATCAGGCCCTTCTGTTCCATCTGCTTGAATGATAGACAGTTCCTTGTTCCATTTGGCTTGGGTTTCGGCCAAAAGTTGCTCAAAACTGCGCCCATCGGTCTCGGCGTGAAGGTTGCGCAAAGCTCCTTCGGTGCTCGTGGCGGAAAGGGCGACTTTCATCTCCAAAGTTTCAGGCTGATTGAAAGTGAAATAGGCCACAATCTTGCGTCCCGTCATTTCTGGGAAATTATGCTTGACATCAAACTTGCCCCACATCCCGTTGTATTTTGGCTTCTGCAACTCGCGGTAGCCATAGTCGGCAATGGGTTGGTTGAAACTGATGGCAAAATAAGTGTAATTCGTTCTTGCCCAGCCATTTGTAATCCGATAGCCTGTCAGCAAAGTGTCATTTTCCACGCGAAGGTTGGCCCACAAAGTCTTGCCGTCATAATTGTAAATGCCGTGCTGCAAGTCAAGGATGATGCTTCCGTTCTCGCCTTTTGGAAAGGTATAGCGGTGGATGCCAGCGTGTTCCGTTGCGGTCAGTTGGGCCTTGATGCCATAATCCTGCAAAAACACTTCGTAATAACCAGGCTCAGCTTTCTCGGTTTCGTGGCTGAAACGGGAACGATAACCCGCATCGGGGTCGGTTTGCGTCCCCGGATTGAATTTGATTTCACCCGTGACAGGCATCACCAAAATATCACCCAAGTCGGAATGGCCCGTGCCGCTGAAATGGGTGTGACTGAACCCCACGATGGTGCTGTCTTTATGCTGATAACCAGCGCAATACTCATACACGCGAGGCTGATATTTGCCGTCAATGTTGTGCGGCATAGTGTCTGTGTCGGGGCTGAGTTGCACAATGCCGAAGGGCGTACAAGCCCCCGGAAAAGTATGCCCCATCCCGTTGGTTCCTATGATGGGATTGACGTATTGGAGGTAGTCAATTCCATTGTCGCGCTCATCGTTCTCGCTGACGGGAGTTGTTTGACAACCAACCATCATCAGTGCAAAAGCGAAAATCAAAAAGTGTTGAGCTTTCATAATTTATGCAGTTTAGATGTTGCAAAAGTAAGAAATAGTCCCGTAGGGACGAAAGAAAATAGGCAGGTGGTGTAAACCCCTGCCTAAAACAGAATTTCGATTTCCAATGAACCCCGTAGGGGTGACAAATCAGTAAGCAGGCGACGTAAGTCCCTGCACACTACCCAACACTGCACCCCGCCGCAACCAAATCGCTCGGCGTGAGCAGCACGAGGCGACCGTCCTTGTCCTCGGCGGAGAGAATCATGCCCTCGCTCACCACGCCTTTCAACTTGCGCGGTTCGAAGTTGGCGATGAAGCACACCTGCTTGCCCACAAGTTTCTCTGGCTCAGTGTAATACTTGGCAATGCCGCTCACGATGGTGCGCTTGTTCATGCCGTCGTCGATGAGGAACTGCAAGAGTTTGTCAGCCTTCGGCACTTTTTGGCATTCCAAGATGGTGCCCACGCGGATGTCGACCTTCATAAAGTCGTCGAAACTGACGTTTTGCTTCACCTCGGCGGGTTTCCAAGCGTTCAGTTGGTTGGCTTTTTTGGTGTCTTCCAGCTTCTGCAACTGCGCTGCAACCACACTATCCTCGACCTTCTCAAACAGCAGTTCAGGCTGGTTGATGACGTGGCCTTCGGGCAGCAAAACGGTGTTTTCGGCATCGTTCCAGCCTTTCACTTCGAGGCCGATCATCTGCTGCAACTTCTTCGCGCTGAAAGGCAGAAATGGCTCGCTCAAGATGGCCAAATGCGCCACGATTTGCAACGACACGGCCATCACCGTCTTCACCCTTTCGGGTTCAGTCTTGATTTGCTTCCAAGGCTCATTGTCGGTGAGATACTTGTTGCCAAGGCGGGCCAAGTTCATCAATTCGGACAAAGCCTCGCGGAATTTGTAGTTGTCAATCAAATGGCCGATTTTCTTCGGGTAGCCGTTCATCTCGGCGATGGCGGCTTGGTCGGCTTCGTTGAGGTTTGCCAAGGTGGGAACGGCACCTTCATAATACTTGTGCGTCAGCACCAAAGTGCGGTTCACGAAGTTGCCGAAGATGGCCAAAAGTTCATTATTGTTGCGGTCTTGGTAGTCCTTCCAAGTGAAGTTGTTGTCTTTGGTTTCGGGGGCGTTGGCGGTCAAGACATAGCGCAGAACATCCTGTTTTCCAGGAAATTCCTGCAAATATTCGTGCAGCCACACGGCCCAGTTGCGCGAGGTCGAGATCTTGTCGTTTTCGAGGTTGAGGAACTCGTTGGCGGGCACGTTGTCGGGCATGATGTAGTCGCCGTAGGCCTTCAACATGCAGGGGAAAATGATGCAGTGGAACACGATGTTGTCCTTGCCGATGAAATGCACCAACTTGGTCTCGGGGTCTTTCCACCACTTTTCCCAGTCCTCGCCACGCTGTTCGCAAATCTCCTTGGTGTTGCTGATGTAGCCGATGGGCGCGTCGAACCAAACGTAAAGCACCTTGCCTTCCGTGCCTTCAATCGGGACGGAAACGCCCCAGTCCAAGTCGCGGGTGACGGCGCGGGGTTGCAGGCCACCGTCTAACCAACTTTTCACCTGACCATAAACATTTGTTTTCCATTCCTTGTGGCCTTCGAGAATCCACTCGCGGAGCCATGTTTCGTATTGGTCCAAAGGCAGATACCAGTGCTTGGTCGGCTTTTTCACCAAGGCCGCGCCGCTGAGTTGCGAATGGGGATTAATCAATTCGTCGGGACTCAGTGACGAGCCGCATTTCTCGCATTGGTCGCCGTAAGCGCCATCGGCACCGCATTTCGGGCAAGTGCCGACTATATATCTGTCGCTCAGGAATTTCTGTCGTTCAGGGTCAAAATATTGCTCGGTTTCTTTCTCGATGAACTTGCCTTCGTCGTAGAGTTTCTTGAAAAACTCCTGAGCCGTGGCGCGGTGCATCTTTGAAGAAGTGCGCGAGTAAATGTCGTAGCTGATGCCCAATTCCTCAAATGACTTCTTGATGATTTCGTGGTAACGGTCCACAATATCTTGAGGCGTTACGCCCTCTTTTTCAGCCTTGATGGTAATCGGCACACCGTGTTCGTCGGAACCACCGACAAACAAGACCTCCTCGCCGCGCATTCGCAGATAGCGGACGTAAGTGTCGGCGGGGATGTAGACGCCTGCCAAGTGACCAATGTGAACGGGGCCGTTTGCGTAGGGCAAGGCCGTGGTTACCGTGTAACGTTTGAAGTGTTTGTTCGTTGATTCCATTGTAGTTAATAGTTGAGAGTTGACAGTTGAGAGTTGATAGTTGAGAGTTGTTTGGTGCGCTTTTGTCGTTGGGGGGGTGCTGGCTGGGGCAATCTAAGGATGAGGTTTCATGACAGGGTTCAAGTGGATGCCCGGCAGTGTACTTCATGTCTGGATTGCTTCGTCGCTTGTGCTCCTCGCAATGACGCAAAGCGTGTTAAATTGGCTGCAAAAATACAAAAAAGTTGATAGTTGAGAGTTGAAAGTTGAGAGTTGAAAGTTGGGAGTTGTTTGGTGGGTTTTCGTTGTTGGGAGGTTGAGGGCTGGGGTAATCTAAGGCTGAGGCTTCATGCGTGGATTGCTTCGTCGCTTGCGCTCCTCGCAATGACGCAAAGCGACGGCAAGCAACGCCTACGCAATGTAAGCGTCACAAGCCGTCGCGTGTCAAACGAAAGGATTACCAATTACGCTTCCTTGCGCTTCTTGCCCA
>CACZNA010000094.1:0-3700 GCA_902782455.1 uncultured Bacteroidia bacterium
GCCGCTGTTGAGCAGGTAAGCCAAGCGGGCCAATTCCGCCTCGTTTTGGATGTTGATGGTGTTGCCCTCTGCGCTGCTGAACGACTCGGCATAGTTGCCCGCATCTGTCCAGCTGTCAGTTGGGGCCATATTCTCAGCAGTAAAAGTGACATTGAGTGAAGTGCCATACTTGCTCTGAAATGCGGCCACCCGGGTGGGGTAGACGTGCATCTTTGTGGTGCGAGGGTAAGGATATGATGCAGTGCCTTCTCCAGTGATGAAGTCCAAATTGGAACCTCCCCACAAGATGTCTTCGGCCTTTGCGTAGCAATACACGTCATACAATTGTTCGCAGTAATGGAAAGCCCCTGCCTCGATATAAGTGACGGTGCTGGGAATGTAGATGATAGTCATAGTGCTGTTTCGGAAAGCATCTGTCTTAATCACCCGCAAACTTTGTGGCAGCGTGACGCTGTTAATGTTAAATTGGATGAACGCCCACTTTCCGATTTCCTTCACGCCTTCTTCGATGACAAGGGTGTGGATGTTCGTTACATATTCATGCCACGGAGCGGGGGCAGTCTCGGTGTAATCCGCCATGATGCCGTCCTGCCCTTCAGCTACACTGACGGTGAGGGCGTAGTAATATTGTTGGTCCATAGTAAGCGTACAAGTTGTGCCGCCACTTGTCCATGTTTTGGGCCATTCGTCTTGTGCCCACGAAAATTTTCCTATCACCAACAAGGCAACGAGAAGAAAGAAAATACTGGTTCTTTTCATTTGTGTTTGAATTTTATAAAAATGTAACATATTGATATTCTTGGTTTTTGTCATTTCTTTCAATTGTCATTTATGACAACGCAGCGGTTTTTTTCCCGCGCGGCAAAATTACAAAAAATAGGCACATATACAAGTCGTGAATCAATTGTTAGGTTTGGAAAAGGTTCGTGTTTGAAAAGTGGGATTTTTCAACACGAATTTCCATGAAATCGAAGATTCAGCGAAGCTAATGATTCACGAAATCGAAGATTGGCTAGCGCCGAATCGGAGATTTCAACGGAGTTAATTATCAGAAATGAATTTTTGAAAAATTCGTGGCAAATTGGTGGCAATTCGTGTTTTCTAAAAACCAATCTCTGCCATTTTTCGGAAAATGTGTATTTTTGCGGCATATAAAAACAAGCATCATTATGGAAACAGCCGTTTTGAATCCTACCCAAATGCATTTGTTGAAACTTTTCGCGTTCAACAACAGCGAGGATTATGCGCGTGAAATTCAGTTGGTACTTACCCGTTATTTCCAGCAAAAACTTGACGAGGAGTCATACCGTCTTTGGGAATCTGGCGTATTAGACCAAGAACGACTTGACGAAATCCGCCACATGGATCTTCACGCAAAATAGCGAAGTATGGCGAGGTTGGTATTGGATACGAATAGTTTGATACAGTGTGCATCAAGCCGTAGTAAATATAATGATTTATGGCGGTCGTTTCAGGACGGGCGCAATGTGCTTTGTGTCACAACGGCGATTTTGGAGGAGTATGCCGAAATCCTGACAAGACTAACAACGGAACGATTCTCGGAATATGTTCTCAATGTGATTACCAACAATCCTGATACTTTGTTTGTCACCCCATATTATCACTTTTATGTGATTTACGCCGACCCTGACGATGATAAGTTTGTGGATTGTGCAGTTGCTGCCAATGCAAAATTCATCGTCACGGAAGACAACCATTTCAATGTGTTGAAAAACTATGTTTTCCCTAATGTTGAAATCATCAAATTGGACGAAATCATTCGGATGATTTAATCCAATTCCCTACTATAATTCACTACATTCCATGGCGCATCGGCAAAGGTGTGAAGGCTAACCCTCGAAGACTACATCCGAAACGAGGTGCATAAACTTTGCAGCGATGAGGAAATAAAGTTGCAGCGGTAAGTCTTATTCAACACGAATTTCCATGAATTATTCATAAATTTGACAGAAATTATTTTTGAAAAATTCGTGGCAAATTTGTGGCAATTCGTGTTTTCTAAAAACAGACTTCTGCCTTTTTTCGGAAAATGTGTATTTTTGCAGTATTAAACACTTTTCCATGACCGTAGAGGAAATTAAACGGATTATTTCAGATGACGAAACCAAGCACCTTGAGTTGAAGAAAACAACAGGTGAACTGAAAGATGGTATGCATTCCGCATGCGCTTTCTTGAACACTGAAGGCGGTTGGCTCGTTTTCGGCATTGCGCCCACTTCGCTCAAATTCGTCGGACAAGATGTCACAGAAAGCACACGCCGCGAACTGGCGCAAGCTTTGGTAGGAATTGAACCTGCCGTCGATGTTACCGTTGAATATATCGATGTCCCTGAAGGGAAGGGCAAGCATCTCATCGCCATGCATTTTAACGGTTGGGTTAGAGGGATGGTGCCTTACACTTATCATGGCCGTCCCTATATTCGGGTGGAAAGCACCACCAAAATAATGCCGCGAGAAATGTTTGAAGAGCGTTTGCGCGAAAGCAAGCCTGGCAAATTCGCATGGGACGCTCAAATAGCTGAAGGTGTTGCAATAGATGATTTGGATGAAGAGCGCATCCGTAACGCTGTTCGTCTTGGCATTGCTGGAGGCAGGGTCAACGCATCAGCTGAAGGTGATACGGTTGAGTCACTTCTTCGGAAGTTCAACCTTTTGAAAGACGGTTGTCCCACCAATGCATCCGTGATGCTATTTGCCAAAAACACGGATGACTTTCCTCAAATGCTTTTGCGTATGGCCTATTTCGATGGAATAGACAAGAATGTTTTCATTGACAACAAGCAGCAAACGGGAAACTTCTTTGATCTGCTCGATGCTGGAATGGCATTTTGCTTCCGCCACTTGAGTCTGAGCGGCAAGATTGTAGGTCTCCGTCGTGAGGAGCATTTGGAAATCCCGGCTGAAGCTTTGCGCGAAGCCTTGATAAACGCCCTTTGCCATCGCCAATATGATGACCCAAGAGCATCTGTCAGCCTTGCCATCTACGATGACAGGATTGAGATAATGAATCCTGGTCGATTTCCGATGGGATTGACCGAGGAGAGCATCATGGAGCCTCACGATTCATATCCAACCAATTTGAAGATTGCACAAGTGCTTTACCAAACCACCTATTCGGAGAAATGGGGGTCTGGTGTAAAGCGAATGACGGACTTGTGCAGAGAGCAGAATCTGCCCGCTCCTTGTTACCATTTAGGGGATGGAACTGTGTGCATAGTGTTCAAAAAGGCACAAATTGAAACTGAGGATGGCGTAAAAGATGAGCAGAATGAGGGGCGGAAAGGGCACAAAGAGGGTGAGAAAGGCTTAATAGGTGGACAGAAAGAACTTACTGAACGTCAGCGAATTATTTTGGAAATGGTAGCATGTGATCCATCTTTGTCTGCCAAAGCCATGTCGGAAAAGATGTCGGAAAAGATGTCGGAAAAGATGTCGGAAAAAGATACGGTTGATGTCAGAACTATCGAAAGAGATCTAGCTCAATTAAAAAAGATGGGCGTATTGACTCGTGAAGGTGGACGAAAACAAGGCCTTTGGGTTATTCTGTCAGAATAAAACTGATGCTCCTATTTCTTTAGTATTACACCCGTTGGCGGAATTAGAAAAGAGGGAAAAGAGAGCGGAATAAATGGATAAAAAGTTGCACATATTATTGATTTTCAGTAATTTTGTGGTTGAA
>CACZNA010000095.1:0-3364 GCA_902782455.1 uncultured Bacteroidia bacterium
CACCCAATCGCAACGCACCATAGAGGCTTCATCGATAATGATGGTATCGATATGTTCAAGGGTCTTGCGCTTCTCCAAAGAAACTTCCATCTTTGTCTCCGGCCCTATTGCCTCACAAGGAAGGCCGATAAACGAGTGGATGGTTTGTCCCCCGACATTCATGGCGGCAATGCCAGTTGGAGCCAACACCAAAAAGCTCTTTTTGATTTGCTCCTGAATACCCTTAACGAAGGTGGTCTTGCCCGTACCAGCCTTTCCAGTGATAAACAAGCTGGCGTTGGTGTTTGCCACAAGGTCGAAAGCCTTTTGCTGTTCGATGTTGGTTTCGTCTAAAATTACTTCTGCAATCTTCATGTTGTTTTTTGTTTTTCGATTGCAAAAGTGCGGATGTGGTGCGAAGCCAATTTGCGCAAAAAATAAGGCTGGCGAAAGAACGCCAACCTTAGAATAACCTATAATGGCATTGGTTCAGACATCTATTAATTCAAGTTATGCATTCTGAATAATATCATTTCGACGCATTTCTTCTGAAAGCAACCAATCGCTATCAGGTCGCGTGATTAGTCGCGCATTATTATATGCCATTTCTAACGTAAAAATCGTTTTGCCCTCATAGTTGTTTATGCTTTTCTTAGGGTCTGGATCAGGTTTATAGTTGTGTTTACAAACAAGTGCCAAATCAATCTTTGTTTTGTTTTCTAGTGCCAATGGTAGTAAGATCGATATCTCCCTATCTTCGACATAGTATGTGGGTATCGCTGTTTTGTAATTCCAAGCAACACGTTTAAGGGACTGCTTGATCGCATTCTTGAATCGCTCATCCAAGGATGAAAACCAGTCAATGTCATTTTTAATTGCACTACGAAGTTTATCATAGTATTCCATCTTTTCCTTATAGGGTAAATCATCTGGCGAATCAATAAATTGGAACCCATCTGTAGCATCCTTTTTAATAAATCCTAATGGTAACCGATCAATGTTATCAATTAGAATATGGTCACGATTATATGTCGGGGCATCTGCTCTTAAATCATAAAATAATTCCGTGGGTTCTTTGTAATATTCTGCACGTTCTGGTTTGTTGTTTGAGAACTGCGCAAGTATGCTTTGCTGATAGCTATTAGCAGTGTCAAAGGCTCTAAATATCCAGGGCTGACGAATTGAAGGATTCCGCCCATCATTTCGAGAGAAGAAAGCATACACAGGTTCATAAAAAGCGTTAACCAACCCCGTGTTCCAAACGGAATATTTTTCGTTCTCTACTATTTTCATTCGGGGTTCTCTGCCTTCTTTTGATGCATTTTTTCGTTCTTCCTCATCTTCATGGCAAAGTCTCTCAAAGGTGTATGAAATATACTTTTTTAAAATAGGTTTTGTCACCTTATCTTTCTCATTATAGTACCATCTCTCACCAAGAGCGACATTTGTTGCTAAATTATTAATGGCATAATCCCAACCATATAAACTTACCTCTTTAGGTTTAGGGAAAAAAGCGTAGCCGTTAATAGCATCCCCTATATATGAACCTTGTTTAGGAGATGGTTCGCATTCTGGCGGAATAACACCAGGTTTATAATTCTTAACATCATTTCTTTGCTCATCAAAATCCTGTCCTTGTTCCATCCTCTTAAGGTCTCGTACTAATACAGGAGCCTCGTGATTTGTCGTATCTCCTGCACGGAACTCAAATCTTTTTCCAAAAATGCATTGAACAGCTTGTCTTACCCCAACAAAACCCATCTCAAGGCATTTTTCTTTTAATCCGTCTAATCCAAATACGGCAAAATTTGTCCAACCATCATTATCTTTGGTTGCGTTCTTGTATTTTGATTCGATGATTTTTCGTAGTTCTTTAATTTCAACAAGTTTATTAGGCGCCAATCTGATTGCACGGAACACCTCTTCAGTTCCTTTGATTTGGTAGTTCTCTTCAAATGTTACATCAGGATACAACCTACGCAGTTCCGTATCAATGTCAATGACCTCCTCACCCTGACTTTTTACCAATTCATTGAAACAATCTCTGAATTCATCGTACTTTAACCAAAAGCCTGGTAGTGTTGGAGTTTGTGCATAAGCACCTTCTATCAACTGTTTTGTTTTTTTCTCGTTCATAACTATTTCATTTATTAGGTTTAGTATTATTTATTTTGTTTGTTTTTCGTTCGCAAAATTACAACCGCACAGCGCAACCTATTTTCGGGAATTGTATTTGCAATGCTCGTGCTATTCAAAAACGTCCATAACAATTTCGCACTACATAAATCAATTCTATTCTAATTTATTGTGTTGAATTGGTTTGTAAATGCCAATATTTACACAATGTGTTCCATCAATATCTGGAGTAACAACTCCTTTCATTGGAGTATCAACTAAAACATCACAATAATATTCGTTTTTAGACAATCCTTCTTTTTGGGTTTTACGCGAACAATTTCCACAATACGGAATCATACTTTCAGGTGTTTTATTATCATTCATAGTTTAAATACCATTAATCATTTTGATTATCAATGCGATGCAAAACTATAAATAAAAAATGAAATTGCAAGAATTAAAGAAAAAAAATTCTGTTTGAAGAAATTTCTTTATTGGGTAAAAGCATATCCTATTATCGCGGATTTTCTTTTTTCAGTTCCAACTCCCTCACCGTGCGCTCCACCACCTGTTCAAGCTGGTAGGTGGACACGCCCAGCGGCTTATTGATGTCACGCAACGACCATTCCACAACGGTCTTGTCGGTCGATTTGCAGATGATCAGCCCCACGGTGGGGTTGTCGCCCTCGCCACGCAGCAACTCATCAACAGCGGTAACGTAGAAATTCAGCTTGCCGGCAAACTCGGGGATGTACTTCACCACCTTCAACTCAATGACGAAATAGCGGTGCTGCGGGATGTGATAGAACAACAAATCGGGGAAGAAGGTCTGTCCGCCAGGCATCTGCAACTCCATCTGTCGCCCCACATACGAAAAGCCCTTGCCCAACTCCATCAAGAAGCGCGTGACATTCGAAACAAGCGCATCCTCCAAGTCTTTCTCCTCGTACTCCTCGGTCATCGAGAGGAATCCGAAATGATAAGGGTCTTTCAGTATCTCCTTGGCCAACTGGCTCTGCGGAGCCGGAAGCGTGTGCTCAAAGTTGGTCACGGCTGCCCCTTGAGATTGATACAAATGTTTGTCAATATTGGCATTAAGCCTGGGGCGCGACCACCCTCCGTCCACTACCTGCTGAACATAGAAAAGAGCTTCATCTAATGTCTCACATTACTACTGATGCGATAAATTATCGCAATAATTAATCAAACAAATTCGGTTCATTGACATTATGGTTTTGAATGAGTGTTTCAGAAGAAGAGAGTAGTT
>CACZNA010000096.1:0-3607 GCA_902782455.1 uncultured Bacteroidia bacterium
GAGATTCAAGAATAGTTTTAAGGATGTGAAAGCCATCCCCTTGTCGGAAATGATGGACAGCATCATCGCGAACAACCGCGTCATTATGATGAACGAGAGGCACTTCAACCCACACAGCAGGGCTTTCGTTATCAATTGGTTAGAGAAATGCTATGAAAACGGTTACCGTTATCTTGCCGCCGAGACCCTGTTTGCAAAAGATTCCTTGCTCAACGAGAGGCGCACGGTGCTGTTGGGCGAAACGGGCTTCTACAGCGACGAGCCTGTCTATGGCGATATGCTCAGGACCGCGCTCAATTTGGGCTATACGCTCGTGCCTTACGAAGGCGACGGCTTCGGCGTTGACCGTGAGGTGAACGAAGCCAAAAACCTTGTCGAAAGAATCATCAGCCAAGACCCTGAAGCAAAATTCCTGCTTTTAGGCGGCTTCGGGCATATCGCCGACCGTTTACGATGCAATGCACGTTCTTCGACGACCCATACGGCGAAACCGATTCCTTGCAAACCGTTTATTACGATTTGATTGATGCGATGCCTAACCGTGAGCCTATCCTTCTTTACGACACGGTGAAGCATATTTTCCCTTGCGGTTCGGGTATGGATGTCACCTGCTGCCTGCCGCGCACGCGCTTCATCGAAGACAACATCCCCGACTGGAAACTATACAACGGCAAAGTGCTTTTCACCCTCGACCGCCGCTTCATTGACGAAAACGGCCTCCCCGAAGGCTGCGTGAGCGCATTCCTGAAATCGGAGGGAGAAGAATGTGTCACCATTGACCAATATATGTACGGTAAGGATGAAAAGGAGTTCAAGTTGGCACTTTACAAGGGTGAATATCTGCTGCGTTTTGATGACGGGAAGAAGTACAAATACTCTACCATTGAGGTGAAATAACTCAAATTTCGCACATCCCTACGGGATGCAAAAAGGTTGATGTTGTTTGTTTTACCGATAGTAAATCCCTACGGGATTAGTCGGATGCTGTAGCATGGCATCCCATCGGGATGCGAGTTCGGTAAAACGAAAGCAAGGGACAACAGCATCCCATCGGGATGCACCGCAACTTGAGAAACTTGAATGAAATAAGAAAAAAGGTCTCTACCTTTGGATTTGTAACATTTTGAACTACAATATATTGCAATTTTCCTCACCGCAAAAAACTCTACCTTGTCCTTTCGTTTGGTTTTACTGCGTTATTTTATGTAGTTTTGCAGAAAAGTATTCAAAACCATAACGCGATGAAAAACATTCGACTTTTTACTTTGTTTGCGCTCCTGCTGATGACTGGCAAGGTGACGATGCAAGCGCAAGAGCTTTCCACTATTCCAACAGAGCAGAAGATTTACGAACTTTCTGTGCTGTGGAAAGAAACGTCGTATAACTTCGGGAATATGGACAATTGCCCTGAATTGGACATCGACAGCCTTTACAGGGCGTTTCTTCCCAAAGTAACGGAAACCAAGGATGATTTTGAGTATTGGAAAACTCTTCAACGTTTCATGGCTTGCTTCAACAATGGCCACACCAAGGTTTTTGGCGCGTCAGATCACTTGGTGAAACATCTTGCCTATCCTTTGTTGGCCACTGCTTATCATAACGGCAATGTCATCATCGAGAATTTTGGCGCCCGAATGGCGGACTCGTTGCACGTTGGAGACACAATATTGACTATCAACGGAATGGATGCCTTAGATTATTTTCGGGAGCATCATATTCCATACGTCACTTGCTCCAACGAAGAATACAAGATGCACGAAGCCATGTTTTATTTCGGCAACCTCAACTGCTGCTTGATGAAGAACGACGAGAAAATCTGCTTGGGCATCAAAGAACAGGACAAAGTGCGCGAGGTGAATGTGTTTGCCGACTATTATCTTGACCCGGAAAAGCGCGGACTTAACGATTCTTTTTATACGGGCGGCAACTATTGGAGAACAGTGAACAGCTTTGTTGCGGACACGGCAAACAGTTTCGCTTGCCTCGCCTTGACGAGTTGCAACGAGAGTTTCCCCCAAGAGTTCCTCAAGCATTATGAGGAGATACAAAAGGCTGACAACCTGATTATTAACATTTCGTACAATATGGGCGGCTATAGCTCGTTCTGCGACACCGTTCTCGGTTATTTGGTGGATAGTGACACCATTTTCAGATACCCGACGCTGAACCGTGTGAGCAATGCAAGCGCGATGGCTTCCTCTTATTTCATTCCCGAAGAAAGGAAAGAAACAGAGATTGACATTACAAAGAATCAGGAATACTATCTGAACCATACCTTTGAAAGCGTGAACTATCAGGAACCGAGTTGGGCCATGTTCGAGAATCCCGTGCCTGCATCGCAACGCTATCACGGCAACATCTATGTGCTGATGGGGCATGAAACGGTGTCGGCTGCCGAGTATTTCGCCATTATGCTGTCGCAAAACAAGCAAGTGGTGTTTTTGGGAGAGAAAACGGCTGGAGCCAATTCGCAACCTTATTATTTCACATTGCCATCGGGCATCAAAGCGATGATCAACATCGGGAAGTGCTATGATTTCGACAATCGGGATGCTTCAAGCGGGTTTTCACCTGACTATGAGGTGGATTTGTTTGAGTTGTGGCAAACCAAGTCGCGGAAAAAAGTGCTGGCGAGGATAGAAAGCATAATTCAAGGATTGAAATAATCTGTTAAGCAGAGGAGCATGTTTAGTTTACACAGATTGACTGCGGGACTGCGTGACATTGGCTTGTGACTTTGCTTAGCTGTTAGCCATTAGCCATTAGCTATTAGCTTAGGGGCCACCAAGCTAATAGCTTACGGCTAAATGCTAAAAGCCAATCAAAGCGGTTATGGCAAAAAGTCCCAAAGTCCCGCGTCCCGAAGTCAAAAGATGTTTAATTCTTAACACTTACTTTGATGGATTTTGAGTAATTTTGTGGCGTGAAACTGTGGTTTTATATAGGGATTGTTTTGATGATGGCGGTGTTGGTGGGATGTAAGACTCCACCTGACTCCCCCGCCGCTGCGCGGCACCCCCTCTCAGAGGGGGAAGGGCCTGCGCACGAGGTTTTGGAAAACATTGATAGTTTGATGTGGAAGGAACCGGATAGCGCCTTGGCGGTGATGATGGAATTTGCGGCAAGCCCCAAGGCCGACAGCCTCGATGCCTTTAACGGGCATTATTGCCAACTGCTGGTTTCAGAATTGCTTTATAAGAATGACTATGGGCAGAGCAACCGCACGGAATTGTTGCAGGCCGTTCATTATTTTGATAGTCTAATGCAGGTCCCTGAGCTTGTCGAAGGGCCGTCTCGATACGTGAATGTTTTTCTCTCGGCCCGCGCCCATTATATGAATGGCGTGGGCTATTACGAGCGTGATAGCGTGGTGGCGGCTTGCGGGGAATATCTGAAGGCGTTGGAGATTGTGGAGACGCATTTCCCGAATGTAGAGACGGTGTGCACACCGTCTCTACCAATAGCCCACCTGCCTAGGTTTATGGCGTTGACATACGGGCGGCTAGGTGATTTGTTTTCGAAACAATATATGCAGGAACCCGCCATTATTTGTTACAAGAAAGCCCTCATTTTCAATAGTATAGAGCCAACCTCTCCTAATGGCACG
>CACZNA010000097.1:0-3393 GCA_902782455.1 uncultured Bacteroidia bacterium
TTGGTCTTCAACTGCAAAGACGGAGACATCCGCTTATCAATACAACTTCCATAGCGGAAACGTGAATCTTGATGGTGGATTGCGCTATCAAGGCTTGGCCGTGCGCCTGGTGCAGGACATTCAGTAAGATAGTCTTTGTTTGCTGACCTTTTCGGGCGAAATCTACCTAAAAAAGCATAGATTTCGCCCGAAATCGTATATGACAAAGAAAACTACTCCATTTTTCTTTCCCCAATCTAAATATTTTTTATCTTTGCCATTTGAATACTCTAAATCAACTCACTATGAAGAAACTAAAAAAGATTGCATCAGTATTGATGCTGGCAGCGGCGGTGGTGTTTGCCGAAGGCTGCACGAAACCCGATGAACCGAACAACGGACCACAGCCACACCGAGCGACATTACCGCGACGACCGCAGTTTGCGGCGCGGAAGTGACCGTAAGCGAAGGTGCCACACTCTCTGAACTTGGCGTGTGCTGGAGCAAACTGGCCAACCCCACGGCAAGCGACAACCACCTTTCCATTGCAACATGGAACGAGCCTTTCACTTGCACGCTCACTGAGCTTGAGCCGAACACAGTGTACCACGTGCGCGCTTACGCCTTGCGCAACCAGGAGTATTACTATGGCGCTGACAAGAGCTTCACCACACTTGACAATGGCCCGATTGTTCCGGAAGGCGCAGTTAACGGCTTCTTCACCATCAACGAGGAAGGAGACCTGGTGCGTTTCTCGCATGGCAATTTGCAGTATCAGGCCACAACGAACACTTGGCGCTTTGCTTTGAACCAGTATGACTATATAGGGGAGGACAACGCGCATAATTCCTTGTTCTACTCTGATTGGATAGACCTGTTCGGTTGGGGCACGAGCGGCTGGGATTGCGGAAACGATTATTACAGACCGACCGATATAGAGTATAGAGACGAGCCTGGTCCTGAATTTGGATTTCACTATGGACCTAGTGGAGAGTATTCCCTTATAGGTGAATATGCCAATTCTGACTGGGGTGTTTATAATGCCATTTCCAACGGCGGAAACCAGCCTGGCATGTGGCGTACCCTGGGTGCTAATGAATGGAACTATATAGTGTTTAATAGGAGACCTGAATCTGGTTGCCGCCTTGTCAAGGCCCAGGTCAATGCTGTTAATGGCCTTATCCTTCTGCCCGATAATTGGACCACGGAAACCTATCCCTTCGCAAACATGAACAACACTATCGCAAACTATGAAGGAAATGTCATATCTGCATTGGATTGGTCAATGTTGGAGGATGCTGGATGCGTGTTTCTGCCGGCCGCAGGATTCAGATATGTTTCGGAAGTGAGAAGCGTTAATGAAGAAGGTGATTATTGGTCAAGAGACCATTCTAATATCAATGCTGCTGGCTTTTTCTGGTTCAAGAGCAATACAATTACAAATGGCTTGTATGCTTGGCCTCGTTGGCAAGGGCGTAGTGTACGTTTGGTGCAGGATGTTCAGTAAGGTTCCAGAAACCTTATCAAACTATCAGCCCTCGGAAGGAAAGCTTTCGGGGGCTGAGTTTTTGTCCATTCCCTCATAAAAATGTAGTTTTTCAAAATTATTCCCTCATAAAATTGTAATTTTTCGATAATATTCCCTCATAAAATTGTATTTTTGCAGCGGAATTGAAATGTAATGTACATGGAAAGAACAATTTATGCCCAACTTTTGGAGTGGAAGGACAGCCCTAACCGTAAACCACTGATACTGCTCGGAGCACGCCAAGTGGGAAAAACCTATATTTTGAAGCAATTCGGGGAACACGAATTCGACAATATGGTCTATATCAACTGTCATAACAACGAGTTTATGGCCAACCTCTTCACGGATTTTGACATAAACCGTATTCTGTATCAAATTGGCATTCATACGGGACAGAAAATCAGCATTGGGAAAACGCTGCTTTTCCTTGATGAGATTCAAGAGATCCACAATGGCATCGCCAGCTTGAAGTATTTTTGCGAGGATATGCGGGAGCTTCATGTGGCTGTGGCGGGTTCGTTGCTTGTGATTTCGTTGAAGGAAGACGAGTCTTTTCCTGTGGGGAAAGTGAACACATTAAGGATGTACCCTATGACTTTTTCCGAATTCCTCATCGCATCGGGAAGGGAAGCACTTGCCGAGGCCATAGATAGGTTCGATTATGACACGATGCGTCTTATGGATAACGAATGCACCGAAAGGTTGAGGCAGTATTTTTTTACTGGCGGGATGCCAGAGGCAGTGTCTGTGTGGATGCAAACCCACAATCCGAAATCAGTCAGGATGATACATCAAGAGATTCTTGGGGCTTATTATATGGATTTTGCCAAGCACACCAAGACGATGGTAAGGCATATCCGTATGGTATGGGACAGCATTCCTGCCCAATTGGCCAAAGAGAACAAAAAATTTATTTTTGGCATGGTCAAGAAAGGTGCGAGGGCGGCGCAGTTTGAGGAGGCGCTGCAATGGCTTGTTGATGCCGGATTGGTCATTCGTGTGGACCGATGCAAAATCCCTCGTCGGCCATTGAAGTTCTATATGGATTCGTCGGCGTTCAAGATATATCTGTTGGATTGCGGACTGTTGGCTACACTTTGTGAGACAGAACCAGCCGACATCCTGTTGGGAAGCAAGGCTTTCGTTGAATTCAAAGGCGCTTTTGCGGAGAATTTCGTGTTGCAGCAAATGACGGCCAAACAAAAATCTCCCGTCTATTATTACAACAAGGACAACTCCACTCAGGAAGTCGATTTTCTGGTGCAAACGCCGGAAAGGATTATTCCCGTAGAGGTGAAGGCGGAAGAGAATGTCAAGTCAAAATCGCTTTCAGTGTTTGTCAATGAAGACTTCAAAGAGTTGGAATTTAAAGGTTTGCGATGCAGCATGAAGCCCTATGTAGACCAAGGCTGGATGGAAAACATTCCATTGTATGCGGTTGAGGCATATTTTGGTTAGTGGTTGCGAAACCCAACCAAAAACTGGTAGATTTTGCTCAAAACTGTATTATATTTCCGATTTGGCTGAGGGTTCTTTTTCTGTGACTTTTTCTTGAACAGCATCCTTATCTTGACCTTTTTTTTCGCTGATATGTTTAATCACTTTGGCCAAAACCGCCCAAAGCATAAAAAAGGCCACTACGCCGACAATCCAAACTATTAATAGCTCAATAACCACAATTTTTGAATTTTGAATTTTAAATCTTTGAATCCCTTGATTCGTCTGCAAAAATATGAAATCGGCGTGACATATTAATATAAGGTGTAAAAAAGTGTTCGTCGGACGGCCAAAATGTTGCAAGTTTCGAAATAATCCCTATCTTTGCACCATATTCCAAAACGAAAAGCTATGAATTACGACGCCAATCCCGTTCATCTCCTCTACAA
>CACZNA010000098.1:0-3129 GCA_902782455.1 uncultured Bacteroidia bacterium
AACGCCACCATAATTTTCAAAAAGTTCGAAAAATAAGATGGCCTTCCTTTTTCACCTGTCACCCGACGACAAAGCCCTTTCCGACTACATCCACAGCATCCTTGGTTTCCGACCGAAGAACATTGCTTTGTACCAGTTAGCCTTCACACACAAGTCGAAGTCGGAGGAAAGCATCGGCGAGTATCACCTGAGCAACGAGCGGTTGGAATATCTCGGCGACGCAGTACTTGAGCTTATTGTGGGCGACTATCTCTTCCACACCTACCCCACCCAACCCGAAGGCTTCCTTACCGAGATGCGTTCCCGTATCGTCAGTCGTGTGTCGCTCAACAAGTTGGCGAAAAAATTCGGCTTCGACGACCACATTAAATACAAACCCGTCAACGGCTCCACCGACGGCAGTTTCCGCTCCTTGGGCGGCAATGCTTTTGAGGCCCTCATGGGTGCCATCTATCTCGACCGAGGCTTCCATTTCACACAACACATCATCGTCGACCGCATCATCAAAGTCCACATCGACCTTGAACAATTGCAACAAACCGAAATCAACTTCAAGAGCAAGCTTCTCCAACTGACCCAGAAGCAACATAAAGCCCTTGATTTCAGGCTTTTGGACGAGAGCATGGAGAACCACCGCAAGATTTACCACGTCCAAATCTTCATCGACGGCAAGGGATATGCCGAATGTAGCGACTACTCGCTGAAACGCGCCGAACAAATCGCAGCGGAAAAAACCCTCCAGATGTTGACAAATTAAGTATCTTTGCCGCATGGCAAGCAAAGAGAAAAACACCGTCGCCCCTCCTTCTTTTGGCAACACTCGCGTCATCGGAATCAATTCAGTATTAGCCGATTACAAGTTGGTTTGGCTGCTCAACAGGCATCTTTCCATCAAACTGACGCGACAGGACGACCTCGTTCATGGCGACGGCATTTATCCCTATTACCATTGCAGTGCCGAAGAGAATAGTCCTTCTTATGGGCTGCTCTCCGTATCGTTCAATAAAAAATCAAGCCTCAGTTTCAAGCCGCGCCTCGACTATCTTTTCATCATCCGCAACGAGAGCATACCCACGCATGTCAACGCTATGTTCGAGAAAATCAAGGCATTGGAAGGTGTCAACTATGCGTTTTTGATGGATGGCTACATGGAACGGCTTGAGCCTGCCTTGTACGACGTGGAGAACTACGACGACACCACGCTCGTCATCAAACAACGGCAGCGCAACTCGCCCGAACACGCCAAGGAGGAGATTCGCCAACGCAACATCATTTTGGGATTGAGCAAAGTTTAAGGTGCCTCAATCACCACATTTACAGCATTTTTTGTATCAGCAAAAATGGCTATTGGGTCACCGATGCCCAAAAGCAAACGGTTGTGACCAAAATTGGTTTGCGGTCCTAACACAACCAAAAACCGACCACGATAAGTTTGGTGGGGTTACAACGTACTAATGCGGTCGTAGAAGCCATATCGCACCACATTGTCATCAAGGAGTAATAGTTTCAATTCCATTCCTTGTTGGAAATCAATGGGTTGTAAACAAGGATTGTAGATGGAGAAATCGATGCGGATGGTGTCGTTTGTATGAAAAACCATCGGTTGTTTTTCATCTTCATTGAGGATTTGGAACTCCGTCAGCAAACGATTGGCGGTTTGGAAATGCTCCGTCAGGCTCGTTCCGTCAACATACACCATAGGTTTGCCCATCCAAGCCGTGTCGAATTGCCAGAGGTCATACTGGGTTTTCCGGTCGTAATAGCAGCACAAAGTGGAGCTTTCGTTGCCCGTAAAGTAATGATACAAAGCAGGTTGTTGGAACGAACCTCGAAACAACACAGGACGCTTGCCCGCTTCAGACGCGATGGCTTCGTAGCGCGATCGGTCTTGGCAGAAGCCAAAGGAAGCAGCAATTGGGGTTAGTAAGGCGATGCGGATGGCCACCATCAACAACAATGATGGCGCGATGACCCGCTTGATATATCTCATCAATTTGCTGTCAACCAGAGCATTGCGGTAGAGCAACACCACTGCTGAAATCGTGCCGACCGCCGTCCAATGCGGCTCCACGTGACCTCTGAAGGCCATCAGCCAGAAGAAGAAAAAGAAACCGATGAGGATGAAACGCAGGCCGCGCTCGAAAATTTCCGTTGTGGACTGCCGCGCTTCGCTCGCAGTGACACAGGCGTTTGCCGCTTTGCACGTCCCCCTTTTAAGGGGAGCAGGGGGGATTAAAACATACACCACCGCTCCAAAAACAAACGGATTGAAGATCAACAACTGATTGGGCAGATACTCAAAAAAATAGCTCCAACGGAATGGCTCGCTACGTCCCGAAAGGTGGTAGCGGAAACTCGGAAAATCAGCGTTGACTTGCCAAAGAATGTGCGGCATCAGCAAAGCCAAAGCCACAAGGCAAGCCACATAGAACTTACCGTCTTTCAACAATTTAAGATGAGACAAGACAATCAAGCCCAATAATAGGAAAGCGTGATACTTGCTGTAAACCATCAAGGCCATCAACAAGCCCATCAGTAGCGCATTTTTCCAGGAGTTTTCGTTGAGATAACGCTGATACACCCACAGAAACAAGGCCGAAAACAGCAACAAGGCCGCATCGGGTGTGGTGACAAAGCCGTACAAGTTGATAATCAGGATGGAAAAAGTCAGGACGAAAAACAACAGCACCTTGTTTTTGTTGGGCTTGGTCTCGCCGAGGAGATGCCATAATATTAATAAGGTGAGACACGAGGCGACAATGGTGCAAAACCGTACGCCCAAGGTGCCCGAAAACAATTGGCTGCTCAAAAAGGTCATCAAGGCCACCATTGGAGGGTGGTCGAAATAACCCCAAGCGAGGTGCTCACCGAAGAGATGATAATAGGCCTCGTCCTCGTGGATTTCGGTGAAAACACCTTGCAAAAGGTTGACAATGAACCAAATGAAAAGGCCACAACAAAGGCAGAATTTCCAATTGAATTTGTTCTTTGTCATGGCCATTTCCATTTTGTTGGTAGAGGCGTGGCACGCCGCGTCTCTACGATGATGGTTTAACCGACGTGAATGTTATCCTTCACCAATTTCAGAATCTTCTCCGTGTCGTTTCCGAGTTCGGCGCGGAGGTTGGC
>CACZNA010000099.1:0-3849 GCA_902782455.1 uncultured Bacteroidia bacterium
GTATCCTTTTCGTTGGGGAGATTGCGGGTCAAGCCCGCAATGACGGTTGCGGGTTTGGTTTTGTCGAATAGGTGTATTATTCATTGTGTTTCATTTTTTCC
Organism: uncultured Bacteroidia bacterium; assembly: GCA_902782455.1. Lineage (GTDB taxonomy): Bacteria > Bacteroidota > Bacteroidia > Bacteroidales > F082 > Limimorpha. The sequence goes on from CACZNA010000099.1 coordinate 102, forward strand.
CTGTATGTCCAAATCCCCCCGCTCCCCGTTCGGTCTCCGATAGCGTCTCCACTTGAACCAATTCGCCCTGTTCACATTTGGCGAAAACCATTTGTGCAATACGGTCGCCGCTGTTGATGACAAAGGGCTTGTCGGACAGGTTAATAAGGATGACACAGACTTGTCCACGATAGTCGGCATCAATGGTGCCGGGTGAGTTGAGCACTGTGATACCACTCTTGATGGCCAAACCACTTCGAGGACGCACTTGGCCTTCGTAGCCTTCGGGAATTTCCATATAGAGTCCGGTAGGCACAAGGCTACGCTGCATGGGTTCGAGAGTGATGGGGCCTTCGGGCAAATAGGCTCGAAGATCCATACCGGCCGAGGCTTTCGTCTCGTAGGCGGGCAAAGGGTTATTTGAGGTGTTTACGATGTTGATTTTCATTGGTGTTTCTTTTATTTGTAGGGCTTTGTGTCATTGCGAGGAGGAACGACGAAGCAATCTAGGGAATGGTTTGTTTTCTGGATTGCTTCGTTCCTCGCAATGACGCGAAGCGTGTCCTTAGACTCGTATCTAATATAACGCAAAAATAGGCTTTATATTTGGATTGAGGTGCAGATTTCTGAACAGAATAATAAAAAACGCGTTTTGTCGTTCATAATTTGTCGTATTTTAGCGACCCAAAACATAAGGAGTGAAGCGGCTGCTTTTCATATTATTGTTTCTTTCGAGTTGTGTTTTTGCCATTGCGCAAAGCGATGACGAGGACAAGCTCAAGCGTGTGGATTTCTATGGCTATGTGGTCACGGCTGATAGCCTGAAATATGGCCATTTTCACATCCAAGCGCGAGAGGTCGACACGCTTTGGGTGAGTTGTGTCGGTTATTCACGACGCCTCATCGCCATTGACACGACGCTTACCAGTGCTGATACACTCGTCGTGCGCTTGTGGCCTGAAACCATTACCCTGCGCGAGGTGACTGTGTTGCCTTTCACCAACTATGAGACTTTTAAGGAGATGCTCATCACCATGCCAAGCATCAAGACCCTTGACGAAATAGAACGCCTCAACGACGACCTCGACGACCTTTGGCTGAGTCGTGTTCCGGCAGGCAACGGCAAGCCTACCATCACTGCCAATCCCATACAGTATCTTTACGACAAATACAATGCATCGGCGCGGCGACAAGCAAGACTACAACGCAACCGCCGTATGTATAACGAAATATTGCGCGAGCAAGGCCGCGATGAAGAGCTCCTCCCCGACTCTCTCGATTTCGCTGTTGACTATAAGTATTCTGACGACGAATCGCTCAACCCCAAGGCCATGGTGCCCCGAAAGAAATATATCCGTATAGGACAATAAGACCGACCATGACCTTCCGCGACTGGCTTCATAGCATCCTTAATTTGTTTTATCCACGCGTTTGTGCGGCTTGTGGCGAGTCTTTACTCAAGGACGAGGAAACCGTGTGCCTGAAATGCCGCTATCTGCTACCCAAAACGGGCTATGAACTTAACCCAGACAACCCTTTGGCGCAATCTTTTTATGGAAGGGTCAAGTTTCATGCTGTCACGGCATGTTTCTTTTTCGCCAAGTCGGGTAAGGTGCAACACCTCATTCACGAGCTGAAATACAAAGGCAATAAAGAAGCAGGTATTTTTCTTGGTCAACAATTGGGTGAGACCATCAAGGATGCGCCATTGTTTCAAGGCATCGACTATCTGATTCCCGTACCTTTGCATCCCAAACGCGAGCGGCAGCGCGGCTACAACCAAAGCTTGATGATAGCCCAAGGCATCCATGAGGTGACGGGCATTCCGATTGGCGACAAATACTTGGTCAGGGGCATCTATACCGAAACGCAAACGCACAAAACAGCCGAGGAACGCTTCAAGAATGTGAAAGACATCTTCGAAGTGCATTTTGCCGACGAACTAAAAGGCAAGCATGTCCTTCTTATCGACGATGTGCTTACCACAGGTGCCACATTGGAATCGTGTGCGCACCAATTGGAAGCTATTCCTGGAATCACGATTAGCGCAGCAACGGCGGCTTGTGCAGGAAATTAATGCCATTTTTCGTTTTTTTTGCGAGGCAATGCCATTATTTTCTACTTTTGCGACACAATAACCAATCAATTTTAACACAAATCATTAAAAATCAGTATTATGAAAAAGCTTACACTTATCATTGCAGCAGTGGTCATGGGCTTTGCTTTTACTTCATGCTCTGGCCCTTCAAAAGATGCTATCCTGAATGAAGTCAGTGCTTTCTTCACCAAAGCACAAACTGACATCCAAGCTATTGACAATGCCGATGCTCTCGTAGAATTCGTCAAATCTTTCGGCGACAAGAAAGATGAGTTCATGAAGACCCTCAGCGAGAAATTCGAAGTGAAAGACGACCAATTCGTTGGTTTCAGCGCAGAAGAAAATGCCGAAATCATGGGTAAGATCAACGATATGGCTACCGAGTACAATAAGGTCGAGTATGCCAAATGCGGTGAAATCATGAAGCCCTATATTGACAAGTTTGACGGAATTGTCAACGGCTTGTATGAGAAATTCCAAGGTGGCGAAGAAATCACCGAAGACATGACCAATGAACTGAAGGGTGCCTACGAAGAAATCACCAAGTATGCCGACATCATCCCCGAAGAATTGGCCAACATCTTCTATGCTGATGACGCCAAGATTGCCGAAATCTTCAATACCGACACCGAAGAATAATCACGAATTTTCTACTACAACAAAAACCACCGCCTTCCTAGTGAAAGCGGTGGTTTTTTCTTTAGAAACATTGTAAGCAATGTTTCTACAATCATTGGTAGACCTTTACATCGGTCTCGCCATTGAGGACCATCAGGCCGTTCAATGCCAAGGCCTTCATTTCGTCCTCGCCAGGATAGACATACACGGGGGCTATCTTCTCCACATGGCTCTTCACTAGAGCGCAGAAGCCCTTGTCGTAGGCCATGCCGCCCGTGAGGAAGATGGCATCCACATCCATGCTGAAAGCCGAGGCTGCGAGACCACCGACTTCCTTAGCCACTTGATAGGCCATGGCTTTGTAGACCTTCTCCCATTCTTTGTTGCCTGCCTTCACGGCGTTCTCCACTTCGAGGGCATCGTTGGTGCCGAGGTAAGCGACAAAGCCGCCTTTACCCTTCAGCATCTGACCGATTTCTTTCTTGGTGTATTTGCCGCTGAAGCAAGCATCAACGAGGAAGCCAGCAGGCAGTGAACCAGCGCGTTCGGGGGTGAAGGGACCATCACCGTTCAAGGCGTTGTTGGTGTCGACCACGCGGCCTTTCTTGTGGGCGCTGACCGAGATGCCTCCACCGAGGTGGATGGCTATAATGTTCATATCCTCATACTTGCGACCGAGGTCTTTGGCCAGTTGACGGGCGATGATCTTTTGGTTCAAGGCATGGAAGATGGAGATGCGCGGGAAGAGCGGGTGACCCGAGTAGCGTGCCACTTCGTCCATCTCGTCGACCACGACGGGGTCGGCGATATAGGCTTTCACTCCAAGCTCCTTGGCGATATCGTTGGCAATCAAGCCGCCGAGGTTGGAGGCATGTTCGCCGCTGTAACCTTCGGTAAGGTCTTTGATCATGAGTTCGTTCACCTCATAAACACCCGAGACGAGCGGACGAAGCAAGCCGCCACGACCCACGACGCAAGCCATTTCGCTCAAGTCGATGCCAGCCTCTTTCAGTTCACGCTTGATGGCTTCAGTGCGGAAAGGCTTTTGGTCGG
>CACZNA010000100.1:0-3097 GCA_902782455.1 uncultured Bacteroidia bacterium
GGGAAAGATTGAAATTGGTGATAAAAAGCAATGGCAACTCAAAGAGTTCTCTCAAAAATAATTGAAGTTTGAGAGAAGTTTGAGAGAAGTTTGAGAGAAATAAAGCAATAAATTGCTTGTTATCAGGTGGATAGCGTATAAATAGTTATGCAAGATTGTGTGATGTATGAGAGAAGTTTGCAAGAAGTTCTATGATTTCCTCACGAAAAAGTGAGTGAGCTGTCTTAAATGGTGGGCAATTCAAATTTGAGGGAAGAGAAAAAAATTAAAGACGCATTACATGCTAGGAGAAAAAGCCGACCAAGAATGAATGGGCAGAACTAAAGGGCAGATAAACAGATGAAAATGGCAGTTTTTCTTCGGAAAATGTCATCGCATACGTAATTGTAAGACACGTATTAATACTGTGGTTTTTGTGGATTTGTGGAAACGCATCATTTACAGCGTTTTATAACAGCCTATTTTATCCACAATATCCACAAGTGATTTTCTGGTATTACTTAACGTCCTTACTTTCAGCGTTTTCCACATTATCCACTTGTGGATAGAAAATGTGGATTTATAATTCATTGAATAATAGCAACATCCACAATTTCCACAAATCCACAAACAAAATCAAAAATTTGAGTTTTCATGTTCCCGTTCTTCAATCTGTCTCATCAATTCATCGTAGTCCTCTTCATTGAGCCAATTCTTGGCATGGAAGATATAAATCCTTGACTTGCCTTGTTGCGTTTCCTTACCATCAAAATACACAAAAGTGGTATTTTCACCTTTGGCCAAAAGTCCTTTCTTTACGGCATCATTCAAGTATCTTCTAATTTCGGATTTATCGGCTTCCTTTGTCTGTCTCTTCGTTAGTTCGAACAACACTTCTACGGACAATCTGATGACCGTTTGATTAAGCGTGAAAAATTGGGTTAGCAACACATCCTTAACATTCTTAACCAGAGGTGTCTCACTCGTTTCAATTACTGCGTTCAATGCTGGAGTGCGGAAAAGACTGTCATCAAAATAGAGACGACCAACCTTGGGATAGTGTAGTTTGCGGTTCTTTAGGTAATGGAGAAACGCAGGAATCTCGGCCTTCATTTTTTCCTCAATCTCAGTATCTTCTGCACCCTCAAAAGGAGAGACCTTTATCACCCAAAAACGTGTGTCGGCTGATGTAAGCGGTGCAAATCCCGTCTCATTATTCGTACATAGGACAAACTTTGCGAAGCATTTTCCCCTTCTCGCGTCTTTCCCTTTTGGCTCATAGGGCAATTCGTCTGCGGTGGTGGCCATCTTCATAAAGTCAACGGAGTTCAAATCAATGGCAGCAGCTTCGTCAACAAGCACCAATTCCTTCCCTTCCAACATGGCGTTGAATTTGTTGTTTAGCCTAACCGTGTCCATACACACCGCATTTTCTTGGAAAATAGAACTCAAGAAATGCAGCAACGTTGATTTTCCCGTCTTTTGCTCCCAACTCACCAAACACAAAATAGGCAATCTTTGTTTCGGATTGGTAAATAACAATTGGAAATAATCCAACGCCATCTCGTAAAGCGTTTCCCCGTCATTATTCGGATAGTCGAAAACATGATGCAACACCTTGTTGACATTATCCCATTTCCCCTCTTTTGGAACATGGGTAAGCTTGGCAAACCTGTTGTAAAGCACCGAATGGAAACCCATTTTTTCGTATCGCGGGGCAGGATTGTATTTCTCCGGATCATTTTCAGGCTCGTATGCGAAGCCATCATATTTAGGGATTTGCCGAATGAACTCTTTTGGATTGGAGAAGTCTGCATCAAGCCGTTGTTTAGACCACTTTGTCAGCAACAGGTTTCCCAAGTCGTCGATGGTCAGTTTATACAAATCAGGTCCGACCATCATATATCTGTTCAAGTCTTCGGAAAAGGCAGGCTTGATCTTGCCCATGTCGTCACGGTAATATCGCGTATGGTTGTAAGTCCATTCTCGATCACCTATGTCTTCTTGGTAACGATTGTAAAACGACCTGACGCTATCCAGGCCAAAGTATTTCCGAATTTGGCTTGTTCCAGTGATTTTCTCTACGGAAATGTATGTGCCTTGTGCATTTTTCTTTACTACCTGCAACTCTGCAATACATTTCTTTTGGTCGCATTGCCCATTGAAAAGCAGGTCGTCAATACCCTTACTTCCCACATCGCGTAAAATGTGTTCGTAAAACACATCGCCTTGATACACCTTCGATTCCCTAAGATAGTCATAGAACTTGATTAGAGATTCAGAGAATTGCCTTGGGCGTTCCGTGGCTTCTTTTGCCTCGTCAAAGTCTTTCAGTTGGAGTGCGTCAGCATCATGCAGAATTACGATTTCCCTCGGATTGGTCTTCTCGATGAAGTCCACCATGTCAGGATGCAACCTCATTTTGTCTTTAGCTGTGAAATTGTAGATACCGCCAATGCCAATTGCGCAAAGGCCGAATTTCGACAACACAAATGCCTTTATTTCACCTTCCACGATGAATAAGGTGTTGACCTTTTCTTTAGCCTTGTATGCTTCTATCGCTTTTGGGGTGAAAAACGGAAAGGCCTCTGTTCCTTTAGGCTGTATGTATTTTTGCTTTGGGTCTTTGGGATTCTTGAGTCGTGTCCTGAAATAAGGCGGGGTGTTTCGACCTTCATTTCTGGTATGGTCCTCGTATTCAAGAATGCGTGCGTCTGGAGTAAGGTAATTGATAACGAGATTGTCATTCTTGTCGGAAGTGAAAAAGCGGAACTCATTTATCCCATGGAATCCGTCGGAAGCAGTAACGCCAATTAGGTGATTGTCATCGTCCGTAATGCCAACAGCCAACAGTCTCTGCTCACAATAGCTCTTTTCAGCCATACTTTCGCTATTGCAATCATTTTCTTGACTATTGGGACGGGTATCACTCGTCCCATTTAATGGTGCACTGATCATTGTCTGCCCTCACGATTAGCCATCAATTCACTTTCTTTTGACATGCCTAAGATACAATCTAACCCGTTGGCGGAATTAGAAAAGAGGGAAAAGAGAGCGGAATAAATGGATAAAAAGTTGCACATATTATTGATTTTCAGTAATTTTGTGGTTGAAAACA
>CACZNA010000101.1:0-2965 GCA_902782455.1 uncultured Bacteroidia bacterium
GATGCTCAGCATCCTGCTCATGAACTGCTTCGCCCCGCTCATCGACCACTGCGTGGTGGCCAGGAACATCAAAATGCGCCAACATCGTGCCTTAAAACTTTCAAAAACCGTTAAGCCATGAAGAAAGATGTCAATAGCAATCGTTATATCTTCTTGTACGCCAGTGTTTTAATTGTCGTTGTGGCGGTGCTGCTCACGGTGACGGCCTTGTGGCTACAACCTTTCCAAGACCGCAACAAGAAGAACGAGAAACGCATCAGCATCCTTACGGCGGCGGGCATCCCCAACGTGGATGCCAAAAACGCCCCCTTGCTTTTCGAGAAGCATTGCACAGGATCGTTTTTATTGGATGAGAGCGGCAATATCTCTGACAACGGCACCCTTCCTTTGTTTGTCATTGACCGCCAAATCAGCGTCATCCCCATGCAAGGCAACGGGCTTTGGGGTCCCATTTGGGGCTATATTGCCATTGCCGCCGATGGCAGGACCATTTTGGGCGCCAACTTCGATCACAAGTCGGAAACCCCTGGGTTGGGAGGAGAGATTACGACCGAAAAGTTCCAAGGCCAATTTGCTGGCAAGCAAATCATGAACAACGGCAATGTGGTTCCTATAGAATTCGATGCCATCACTGGAGCAACCAAGACTTCGAATGGAGTTAAAGAAATGATTGACAATACTTTGGAGAAATATTCGGCTTATTTGATAAAATTTGCAAAAGCAGAAAAATGAAATAAATTTATATCATACAATTTTATATCATATCATTTTATTACATTTGCAGAAAATTTCAAAAGATGAACATACCCTTTGCCTACGGAAAGATTGTTGAAGACGTTGATTTCACCGACAGGACGGACGAAACTGCCCATTTGATGAGCAACTTCTTGTCGCTTACCAATACCGCCATCATCTCGCCCCGCCGTTGGGGAAAATCCTCTTTGGTCGCGAAAGCTATCAAGGCGGTCAAAGCGGAACAAAAAGACATCCTGTTCGTGAGAATGAACATTTTCAAATGCGAAACGCCACAAGAGTTTTATAGCCTGTTCGCAAAGAAAACCATGGAGGAAATCTCCACTTCGGCAGAATCGCTGCTTTCGAACGCCAAAGAATTCATTTCCAAATTGTTGCCAAAACTTACCATTTCCGACCCGTCAAGTCAATATGAAATCGCATTGGGAGTGGATGTAAAGAACACCCCAATTGAAGAAGACATTTTGGATTTGCCTCAACAAATAGCGACAAAGAAGAAGAAAAAGGTGGTCGTTTGCATCGATGAATTCCAACAAATCGGAGAATTTGCCAACACTTTGAAATTTCAAAAAACGCTTCGCAGCCATTGGCAAACGCACTCCGATGTGGCGTACATACTCTATGGCAGCAAAAAGCACATGATGTTGCACATTTTTGGTGAATACAACAGCCCGTTCTATCGCTTTGGCGACATGATGTTCCTCCCAAAAATCACCAACGAGGAATGGAAAAAGTTCATCGTCGGAAGATTCAGAGAAACGGGGAAATCTATCACGCCCGACCTTGCTGGACACCTTGCAGAAAAGGTGGAAAACCATCCTTATTATGTGCAACAGCTTGCCCAATACACATGGCTTCGCACATCTGACACTTGTTCGGAAAATATCGTTGACGAAGCTTTGCAAGCCATGCTAAATTCGCTCAACTTGCAGTTTGTCAATTTATTGGACACGCTCACCGAAAAGCAAAGAAGTTTCCTATGTGCAGTCAGCGATGGGGTGAAAAACTTCTCTGCTTCCGATACGTTGCAACGTTATAATCTGGGCACCAGCGGAAACATCCGTATTTTGAAAGATGCCCTTAAAAAACGTGACCTTATCGATGTGACAGGAAAAGAAATTCAAATCCAAGACCCGATTCTGAAGCGATGGATTATTCAAGAATACTCTAAAATGTAGTCAAACTATGGCTAACCTGAATAAACTCATCATAGAACCCCTGCGCAAGACCAATCCCGTCACCGTGTTGGTGCTGGGTATCTGCTCTTGCCTTGCTGTGACCGCCCAACTCAAGCCTGCCTTGGTAATGGGCCTTTCGGTGACGGTCGTGACGGCGTTGTCCAATTTCATCATCTCGCTGCTGCGAAAGGGCATCCCTAACCGTATCCGTATCATCGTGCAGCTTGTTGTTGTGGCCACCTTGGTCATCTTGATCGACCAATTCTTGAAGGCTTTTGCCTATGATGTAAGCAAACAACTTTCTGTTTATGTGGGACTTATCATCACCAACTGCATTATTATGGGGCGTTTGGAGGCTTTTGCCTTGTCGCATGGGCCTGGAGAGTCGTTCTTGGATGGCTTGGGTAACGGACTGGGTTACAGTTTGATACTCGTCATCGTAGCCTTCTTCCGTGAACTCTTTGGCTCAGGAACTTTGCTTGGCTACCAAGTCATTCCGCAGTCGTTCTACGAGGCTGGCTATCAAAACAACGGACTCATGATTTTGCCTCCCATGGCACTTATTGTGGTAGGCGTCATCATTTGGATTCAGCGTACCCGTAATCCCGAAATGCAAGAGAACAACCAAAACTAATAGGCCATGGAATACTTTAACCTGTTCATAAAATCTGTCTTCGTCGATAACATGATTTTCGCATACTTTCTCGGTATGTGCTCTTATCTTGCTGTGTCGAAGACCGTCAAGACCAGTGCCGGTATGGGTTTGGCCGTGACTTTCGTGTTGGTCGTTACCGTTCCAGTCAACTATCTGATCAACAAATATTTGCTTTTGCCTGGTGCTTTGTCGTGGATCAGCCCCAAATTGGCTTCTGTCGATTTGAGTTTCCTGACGTATATCCTCTTTATCGCCATCATCGCAGCCATCGTTCAGATTCTGGAGATGGTGATTGAGACCTTCACGCCGTCGCTCTATTCCGCCTTGGGCATTTTCCTTCCGCTGATTGCGGTGAACTGTGCCATCTTGGGTTGCTCGC
>CACZNA010000102.1:0-4584 GCA_902782455.1 uncultured Bacteroidia bacterium
CCACGAAATGGGCCACCAAGGAACGGCTACGCGAGAAGGGGAACTGGTATTGCGCGTTATACGAAACAATCATCCCGTTCTCCGTCCAGTAGTTGAAGACGTAACCTTCGTTTGGCGTGGCCGTCACCGTGACCGATTGGTTGTAGGCCAAGTTGCTTGAGCCACCGCTCAGAGTGCCATAAGCGGCATCGTTGGCCTTAACTGCAACGGCATTGGGCCCCAAGGTTGAGAAATGCCTTATGGCTCTCACGCGGCCTGCACCTGCTTTGGGAGCATTGCTTATAGCGAAGGTTGCAGTGGCGGCTGTGCCATTATTGTATTCCGTGCTACTCCAATAGGTGTCGTTGGTAAGGGTAACGCCGCCTGCAATGGCCAATGCGTCCTCAATCAAAGGCAGGGCTGCATAAAGTTTTCGCAACTCGCCCACCGAAGGCAGATACCAGCCATGCTCGAAATCGACTACAGAGGCAGCATAGCCATTATCAGTGCCTTGATGGTTACGGATGCAACGCGTGTTGGTGTTGCCCGAAACGTCCTCCAAAGCGATGGGAAGATCGTATGGCCTATTCACCAAGGTAAGTGCATTGACATTCTCGCCCCAAGCACAGCCTTCGGAGGCATCCTCCAAAGCGACCATCAAGCCCTCGGTGCCGTCGGGACTTTGCCAAAACACCACACCCTTGCTGCCGTCGGCATTGACAATGATACTGCCCACACTGCCTGGCACCACAAAATGAGCCACCAGCGAGCGACTGCGTGTGAAGGTGAACTGATATTGCTCGTCATACGAAACCGCCACACCGTCTTCCGACCAGTGGTCGAAGGCATAACCCACATTGGGCGTGGCCGTCACCATTACGGTTTGGCCATTGGCATAGCTACCTCCGCCCGTGACCGTGCCATAACTGTTGTTGTCGGAAGCCACAAGGACGACATTGTTTCCCGCCATAACATAGTTGCGGATGGCCCTGACACGACGACTTGCCCCTTTGTTCGAGTTGTTCAAGGCATACGCGGGACTGAAAGCCTGGCCCGACGAATACTCCGAACTGCTCCAATAATCATCGTCGCTTAACGTCGTTCCGCCCGCATCCGTAATGGCTGCCTCAATGAAAGGCAAGGCCGAATAGAGTTTGCGCAACTGACCCACGGAAGGCAGATACCAGCCGTTGTCGAAATCCACTTGGGTAGCCGCATAGCCGCTTTCGGGAGCTTGCAAGTTCCTGAGAATGTTCGTGTTGAGATAGCCCGACTGGTCTTCCAAAACCATGGGAAGTTGGAAAGGCATCTCATGCAATGCCAACACATTGGAGTCGTCGCCCCACTGGCAGGATGGCGAAGCATCATCTAAGGCCACCATCCAGCCTTCCGTGCCTGTGGCATTGATATGGAACAACACGCCTTGGCTGCCATCGGCGTTGGTGACGAGGCTGCCGATACCAGGCTGGGTGGTGAAATTCGCAAACAATACGCAATGGTAGGTGACGACAAAGGAATACGTCTTGGAAACACTCACCACCTCGCCAAAGCCATTGGTCCAATTGCTAAAGTAATAGCCTGAGTTGACCTCGGCCGTGAAGGTCAGTCTTGTGCCTATGGAATAATCACCTGATACTGAACCCGTAATGATGCCAGCCTCTGGTGGATTGCAATAGGCTAAGATGTGACAGGTATCAGCTGGTGAGCTGGGAAGCTCGGCAGCTTGGGCCATTCCGCCCCAAAGCACCATTGCCACGCACAGCAACAGCCATTTCTTGATTTTGTCTCTTGCTCTCATGATGCACAGGTTTTATTGGTCTAATGAGAAATTGCGGGCGTTATTGAAACCACCATTTGAGTATAAAGCCCATGTATATTGTGAGGAATACTCGGTAGACGACCAATAGACCCAGTTGATTCCTGTTTCAAATGGGGTTCCACCTGCAGCGTAAATGCCGGCGTTCACCTCGATAAGGTTGCCGTAAAGGTAATTGAGTTGTCCGAGGGTGGGCAGATACCAACCGTTCTCGAAATCAACGGCATCGAATGCGGGGAATCGTGCACTAAAAGTACTATCATTGTACTGGGCATAAATAATCTCCGTGTTCCGATAGCCGTCAAGGTCATAGATAGCCAACCTTTGATTGGTATAGTTGGTCAAAGGCGTATCATTCCATTCGTTTTGCCATTTGTACGAACCCATATCCTGCAAGTCGATGGCCCATCCGTGTTTACCGACATTATCGACATAGAAGACCACGCCGATGGGGGTGTGGGTGGAGGCATTGAAATTGGCGGGGCTTACCACTTGGTTGCCCACGCAGAGGATGTCGCCGATATGGGCAACTTGAGAAGTTTGAGCGTTCACGCAAGGCACTGCAACTCCAAAGAGGAGTGCCAACAGCATTGATTTAAGGATACTTTTTTTCATGATGATTGAGATTTAAGGATTTAAGATTTAAGATTTAAAGATTTAAGATTTCAGGATTTCAGGATTTCAAGATTTCAGGATTTCAAGATTTCTTATTTCAAGATTGGCTTTCAGCTTTCAGCTCGGTGAGGCCCAAGCTGATGGCTGACTTGCTGATGTCTTTCTTCATATTTCAAGATTTCAAGATTGGCTCTCAGCTGTCAGCAATCAGCTTTCAGCCTGCTGGTGGCAAGGCTGATAGCTTTTTCATATTTCAACAATTCAACGATTCAACAGTCAACGATTCAACATCCCATAAAGATTGGGCAAAGTTATGAAAAGAATGGAAAAACTAACGGAATGTTTTGAAAAAAAATCACTTTCTTTTCTCTTTCCGCTTTGCCAAAATCTCAAGGATGTAGACTGCCAAGGCACCCAAAAGGGCCATCACGACGGCCATCAGCAGCTCCGTGTTCCATTGCGGGAGATGGAAGATATAGTCCACCATGTCGGCTGAGGGCGTTTTCCAAGGATAGACCACGGGTAGGCTGCCTAACATGAAACCCGCCAAAACCGACAGGGTGGAATCGCGATAGTCGCGCATCAGCCAAGAAAGTAGGTAGGAAAACGACACAATACTCACTATTGCACCTAACACGAAGGGAAACAAAATCCGCGCCCCATGAAGGAAGGTAGAGCTTTTGGCCAAGGCCGGAATCGCCTCTGTGACAATCAGTTCGTAGTTGCCCATCAACAGCATAAGATGCGAACCCGAAACCCCAGGAACCACCATTCCCGTTGCCCCGACGATGCCACATATAAAGAGGTAGAAGAAATTGTCGTTGGAATACGGATTGGACTTGATGGAAAGGAAAAACGAGAAGAAGAATGCAACCAAAAGCAGGGCTATGTTCTTGATACTCACCTTCTCTATCATCTTCATCACATAAATCACCGAGGCGATGATGAGGCCGATGAAGAATGACCAAGTGTAGACCTCATAGAATACCAAGGTCTTTTTCAGGAAGATGGACGTCAGCACCATGCCGAACAGCAGGCCCACGATAATGGTCAGGAAGAACTTGAAGTCGGTGCGACGCGCAAATTCCGAGGCCTGACCTTTGCGCAGATACTTGAAATTATTGTGGTTCAACGACTTGACGGAATTGACGAAACGCTCAAACACGCCCAAAATCAACGACACCGTACCGCTTGATACGGGAAACACATTGACGGCACCCATGATCATGCCCTTGACTAACACCTTGAACGATTCCCAAAAGGTCAGCATTCCAATTCAATTTTGATTTCAAAACACAAAAATAAAACAAATATTGTTACCCATAAACAAAGGGACTAATAAAAAACGGCCACCTCAACAAGAGATGACCGTTTTTGTGTTTTTATTATTGGGTTTTGACAGATTACTTCGCGTTTGCAGGGAAGGTAAAAGTCTTTGGCGTGGAAGCGGTGGAGTAGTACAAGAAACCTTGACCAGGCTTAAGGGTCTCCAGTCCCAACCATTCACCGTCGAGATACTCTGCATAGTCCTCCATGTTCTCAATACGGTCTCCGTCTTCTGGCACGAAACCTGCAAAGGCTTCGGCGATCGTCATTTCCTCGGAACAGGGATAGCCTACCCAGTTCCATTCGGGATAGATGGTAATCACACGACTGGCTGGATTGGCGCGCCGACCTCGCAGCTCTATCGTGCACGCTGCGCTGGTCTGAACCAGGTACATCTGTTCGTTGGTTATTCCAACTTCCTCCAAATCGCCAAGCCACTCGCCGTCCAAATACTCTGTACTGAGGAGTTCGCTTGACTCGATATACAGGCCGTTCTCCCCAAGAGCTGCCTCAAGCATCTGAAGCAGTGCCACAGCATCAGAAGCCTTGATGTACGTGCTGAACCAGTTCCAGCCAGCTGTCAAATTGATGGTCTGTGTCACCTTTGATGACGTGACACCAAAGACGATTTGGTTTTTCACCGATTGCAATGTACCACCATAACTCGAGGGATTGCAGGGGTCATAATCAGTATAGTCGCTGTAAATGCGGATGGCCTGGGTGCCCTGGGCATCATACACGAGGCATTGCATGTGTGGAGAACTTGTATAATTGCCAGAGTTGTCATCCACGATGAGGGCAAGGTTGGATGTTCCGTTGTAGATGAAAGGTATGTCAAAGAAGAGGGT
>CACZNA010000103.1:0-3849 GCA_902782455.1 uncultured Bacteroidia bacterium
CCACGTTCTTGATGAAGCAGAGGCTTGGAATCTTCGGATTCGGAAAAGCCTCATTGGGGTTGGGTCTATTATTGATTTCCATAAATTCCGATTTATCTGTTTCGCAATTCGGCTGCAAAGGTAATAAAAAACAATCTATAAACGGGTCGAAAGTGGAGGTGTCGGGAAAATGGAGGTGGCTGCTTTTCCGTTTCATTGAGACGAGTCAAGAGAAAAATTCAATTTTTCATTTTTTCTTTTTCGGCTTCGGCTGTGGCAATGCATTACAAGTCTCGCGGACAAGCGCCGACAAATAATCTCTGTCTTCCACATCTTCGATGAAGAAATAGTCTTTCGCGCCGTCGTAAGGCGGACGCATTTCGACGCTGCGCAATAGCGAGCGGCCCGCCTCAGTTGGTTTCAGGTAAAAACGGTTGTCGCAGACGAGGCCGAAGATGACGCCGTCGCAATAGATGCCGTAGTCGCCAAACATCTTTTTCACCGTAATCTCGCCCGTACCAGCGCATTGGTCGGCGATGTATTGAACGAAGTCGGGGCTGCTTGCCATGGTGGGTTATCCTTTGTGATGGCGCAAAATTATGAAAAAATCCGCAAATCAAGCCTATGCCTGAATTGCGGAATACTTCTTTGCTTATTTTGTTTTTATTATTTTGATATTCAATTATTTATCCTCCTGCTGCAATCTATACAATTCTTTCTGTTGTTCTATTTCGCGGCGCAGTTCTTCTTCAGTGGGAAGATAGAGCTTGTATTTGCTGGCAAACAGTTGTTCGTTGCCATTTAATATGGAGTATTTTGCGATGTCCTCATCCGTTTCGCTGCAAAGCACAATCCCAATCGTGGGGTTATTGCCTTCTTTACCCCTTAACTCGTCAAACATTCGCACATACATATCCATTTGCCCCACATCTTGATGCTTGATTTTGCCTATTTTCAAATCAATCAGCACATAGCATTTCAAAATGATGTTGTAAAACACAAGGTCGATGAAATAGTCTTGGGCTGCCGTTCGTATCAGTTGTTGTCTCCCAACAAAGGCGAATCCACGACCCATCTCCATGATGAATTCCTGTAAATGAGTGATTATGGCACTTTCCAACTGTGATTCGCTATAACTGTCGTCTTTTCTGAAGCCCAAAAACTCTGCAATTATCGGACTTTTGAGAAATTCAGCCTTCTCGGTTTTCGTATTTGGATTTTCTGATACCAGTTGTGGCTGTTGGAAATGCCTTTCATAGTATTGGGTCGCAATGTTCCTGTCCAATGTCCTCACACTCCACGCCTCTGTTGAAGCCGTCTCCAAATACCAACGTATGGCAGTGTCGTTTCCCACGCGTAATGACTTGAAGATATGCGTCCAAGTCAGATTTGGAAATCGCGATTTCCAAATCTCAATGTCGGGAACGACTAAATAAAAATGACGGAAAGCGCGCAAATACCTGCCACTGAATCCTTTACCGTATGTTTTAGTCAGTTCCTCGGAAAGCATTTCGATCAACTGCGTTCCATATTCAGCGCGTTCCTTGCCTTTCTGCTCTTGCTCCACGATGCGTTGTCCTATGCGCCAATAGGTTTCAATCATCACGGCGTTCACGGCTCCGTATGCCGCATTGCGTCCTTGTTCCACCAGCCGCTTGATGTCGCCAATGAATGATTCCGTATTGCTATGTAAGGTCAAGTCTGTCATGTCGTTTCAAACTTTGCAAAATTACAAAATAATTTGAAATCCAGTCTGAAAAATACGATGCATAGAAAAATCCCCTTGCCTGAATTGCGAGTTCAGTCGGTAAGACTACTTCCTCGAAAACACCTTGTAAGCCCGATGCAAGGTAGGCAAAGTATTCTTGATTTGCGGCTGATAACAGGATTTACATGCCTAAAGGCAAAACGCGTTCATTATACGCCAAAAACTCCATTTTCGGGTGCAAAAGTACGGAAAATTGAAGAAAGGATGTTCCCTCTTGAGCGAAAAAAAATCCGCAACCCAAGCCTTTGCCTGAATTGCGGATTTCTCAAGATTACTTTTTTTGTTGCAATTAACTGCCTCAAACTGTATCACTCACTACCAGTTTTGCCAAAACGCTCCTTCATGAATCGTTTTACGGAGGCGATTCTCTCCTCCATCGGCTTGTCAAGCAGGCTTTGGAATAGTATCTCCATGCAAAGAAAACACCCGAGGAAACAAAGCACACCCCAAAGCCACTGAATGCGGTCATACTCAATGTTACTGTTGATGACGACGATAGACCAGATTGCGTATGCGCTCATCAGCATAGCCGTCCACCATCCTGGCGTCACGCTGCGCAATTGAAACATCACAATCCCCCAGTTATGCACAAAACCCTCGAAGATACAGAGGATGATCACAGCAAATGTCAGCCATAACTTCTCCGGCCAGATGAGTGCGGCTGAAAAGGCAAGTGTGATGTATAGTGCCTGCGCGATATGAGTTACACCAGGTATGAGTGTGCGCCAGTCGATTTGTAGCAACCGACCAGCCATCAGGTCAAGGAACCTGCCCTTGTACCCCTCCTCGTACTCATGGATAATCAGCAACGCATACATTCCGAGCGTGAGTTTTTGCACTAATGCGAGACCTGACCAGTTGAATGCTGCCCAGACTGCCCATCCGAGGAAAACAAGTGTCATCAGATGGATGTTGTTTTTCAACAGAAACAGACCGAATTTTTTCATACCAAGCGTATTTAATGATTAGACGGCGCAAAACTCCGATTTATCAGTTTCGCAATTCGGCTGCAAAGTTAATAAAAAACAATCTATAAACGGGTCGAAGGTGGATGTGTCGGGAAAGTGGAGGTGGCCGCTTTTCCGTTTCATTGAGACGAGTCAAGAGAAAAATTCATTTATTCTTTTTCGGCTTCGGCTGTGGCAATGCCTTACAGGTCTCGCGGACAAGCGCCGACAAATAATCGCGGTCGTCCACATCTTCGATGAAGAAATAGTCTTTTGCGCCGTCGTAAGGCGGACGCATTTCGACGCTGCGCAGCAATGAGCGGCCTGCTTCGGTTGGTTTCAGGTAGAAACGGTTGTCGCAGACGAGGCCAAAGATGACGCCGTCGCAATAGATGCCGTAGTCGCCAAACATCTTTTTCACCGTGATTTCGCCCGCACCAGCGCATTGATCGGCGATGTATTGAACGAAGTCGGGGTTGCTTGCCATGGTGGGTTTTATAGAAGTCGTTGATAAATAACCTTGTCAATATCCTTAAATACATTGAAAACCACTTGTTTGATGCTGCTATCGGGATGTTCGGTCAAGTAATCTTTGACGGTTTGTACGGCGATTTCAGCGGCCAATTGATTCGGAAAACGGAACTCACCCGTTGAAATGCAGCAGAAAGCGACGCTTTCAAGATGGTTTTCATCGGCTAATTGCATGATGGAACGGTAGCAAGAGGCCTGCACGCCCGCTGCGGAATGGATGGCATTGTCGATGCACTTGTGCAAAGGATGGAAGCAGCCCAACATCTGACTGTTGGCCGCATTGACGATGGCATCTACCTTTAATCGGGTGATATCGCCTTGCCAAATTGTAAGGTTTAGAGTTGAGGGTTTAGAGTTTAGAGTAGTTGAAAGAGGGGAGTTTAAAGTTGATAGTTTAGTTAGGTCAACAATTCCTTTTTCCTGTAATTGCGTCTGCAGTTCCTCGTCCTGCAAACGCAGAAATTCCTCGCTGACGGGTTTCGGCCAGCGCACATTGCGTAGGGCACGGAACAGGTCACGCTTGCCTTGTAAATCCGATGGAATCTCCATTTCGGAATATTGCGGGTCTTCTTTCAGAAGATATTCTATCAAATAGTCCAAACGATTCATCATCAACAATTAAAC
>CACZNA010000104.1:0-2835 GCA_902782455.1 uncultured Bacteroidia bacterium
TCTTGGCAGGGCGTTGAGGAGAGGAACTGCTGCCTACGGTGGGCCTGCCGCTCATTGTAGGACGACTCATGCTGCTTGAACTGCTACCTATGCGAGCCAAGGATGAACCGGCCGATGCTTGGGGACGGGTCGAGATGCTTCCGCTGCGGCCGTTGCTGGGCAAGGCGTGGCTCATCGAGCCAGTGGAGTTGCCGTGTCTGACACTGGCCACATAGCTGCTTAGACTGCTGCCGCCGATTCCGTTATTGTGATGGCCTCCGCCATGATTCCAATCCCCATGATAGTGGTGGTGATGCGGGTGATGCCAGTAGTGGTTGTGGTAGCCCCAACCGTAAGCCCAGTATGGATCCCAGCCCCAGTAATAGCTGTAGTAGTAGGGATAGCCCCAATACCAGTTCCAGCTCCAGTAGTTGCTCCAATAGGGGCGGTAGCTCCATCCGTAATAATAGGTCGGATAGTAGTCCCAATAGAAGGGATCGTAACTGTTCACATAGACATAGGTGCTGCCGCCGCCATCGTATGTGTAGTAATCGTCATAATAGTCTCTCGTTGAAGAGGCCTGTGTGCCGAAACGCTTAATACGAGTGGCAAAGTCGGCATCGTAATATGTCTCTGTGGTGGTGTACACCACGCCGTTGGTGTCGGTCACCGTCTCCGTGGTCTGGTAAACGGGGTCGGCATTGTTGACGTAATTTTTGCTGTCGGAATAATAGGCCTGATAGTCATATTCCGAGTTGCTGCTGATACTGGGGCTCACATATGAGCCGTTACCTCTGGTCATCTGGCCACCAGTATTGCCGTAAGGCGAATAGTAGGTGTCGTCTTTGGCTGTCTGGCGATTTGCCGAGCAGCCGACGAAGGCCATTAAGGCAATGATGGGAATGAATCTTAACGCTTTCATTGTATTGAATGGTTTATTTGTTTGTCTAATAGGTATAGTTATTCATCAAATAATATACAAATTTCATACCAAAACTCATTTTTCTCATGATTATTTTTTGGTTTTATAATCTGAAAACTCGACCTTCGCTAGGGCAGTCTTCGACGACCTGGGGATTACCCTTATAATACACGTTTCCAATGCTATAGAGCCATACTGTGAGCTTGGTTCGAGCCCAAACATAGGCATCATTGGTGGAATGCGACTGCACCCTGACGAAGTTGGAGTTGAGGTTTTCGGCGTGGATCACCCCATAGCTTCTCATGATAATCTCGGTGTATTCTGCAAGGCCTTTTAATGTCACGAATGAAGTGCCGTTGCCGAAGTTGCTTTTCACCACGTCGCAGTCTAGAGTGAGGTCAATGTCACCGCAACCTTCGTTGATGTTTAGGTTGAAACTTTGTATCCAAGAGGTTTCGATATCCCAAATGGTGTCGATGCTTGTCTCGGTTGTGTCGATGCTCATCCCAATCGTGTCAATGCTCTTCTCAAACATTCCCTTGATGGAGTCGGAACAGCGCAGGTTGCCAACTGAGGCAAAATTGATCAGGCGCAAGCTGTCGTAATATACGGTCAGGTCAATACTATAGTCGTAACTGCGCAGCCAGTTGTAGTCATTCTCGTTCTTGATGTACAAAGTGTCGCCGTCAAATTCAGTGGTGATTTTCTCAATGAGATTCTTCGGACAAGTCAGTTCCATGTGTGGATGGCTATCATGTACCAGCTTGACATTCACATTGTTGTACATCGAAATGGCGACGAAACGATGACCCAATTCACGCTGTTCGGTGATGGGCTCGCCATTGCTGAACAGGGTATCGACCTTGCTGCACGATGCTACCATCAGACTAACGAGGAAAAATAGGATTGCGACGGTGTTTCTTTTCATAATGTGGTAAGTAGTATTTGTGCTGGATGTGATAGCCTATGCCGAAACTGATGAAATCGGCCTTGATGTCGTAAGTGGTGAAAGCAAGTGTGGCAAACAGGTTGTCGTTGAAATAATATCGTGCCGCGACTTTCTGGTAAAACAGCATTCCGAATGTGGGTGAATTGAGCGGTACATTGTTGCGTAACCCGACATTGAACATAAAACTGACACGGTCGAGCATCATCTCGTAGGCGAGCAGGAAGCCGGGTTTCAGGTAAATATCCCAGTCGGGCTTGGTAATCTTGTCGGAATAGTCGTAGACCAATTCAAGGCCGAGGCCGAGACGGTCGCGTTCGGTGATTTGGAACATGAAGTTGGCGGCAGGGTTGTGGACAAAGAAGTATTGGTGTGTGCCGTATTGTTGGCTCATGTCCTTGAACCCGAGAGTATATTGATAATCGGTGACGAAATGACGCTTGCCGTCGAACTCGAAGAGGTAGTTTTTGGTGCGTAGTTTCTTGTCAATGTGTGCTTTAGGCGGAGCTAAATACCATGACAATCCGCTGGCCACACTTAAAATGTTGATGCCCATGTTGGGCGAGCGTGTGGCTCCGTTCGAGAAATGGGTCAAGCCTGCCGAAGTTACCCAATGCAGCCGGTCGATGATGCGTTGGCGATATTCGAATGACAGGTTGATGGCGGCGTTCACATGCGAGCCAATGGCGTAATTGTGGAAATTCTCTTTCGGGTCAAACTTGTTGGTGAGATACGACACGCCTACACCCAGTTTGAAGGTCAGCCTGCTGTTCTCTCCTGGGATGATGGGAAAGTTGATGAAAGGGTAGAGGGCGAACACCTTGCCCAATTCGGCAGAGATTTCGTCGTTGCCAAAACCCGAATAGTAGAAGGTAAACCCAATGGAAGGGTAGTTGTGAAGCACTTCCCAACGGTTTTCGCCGTAGGTATTGCGGTGCAACGAGAACTCGTAGGCGGGCGTATGTCGGCTGTAACGACCTAAGGCTGA
>CACZNA010000105.1:0-2775 GCA_902782455.1 uncultured Bacteroidia bacterium
CACGAAACGGGGGTTGTTGGTCTTCTTGATCAGGCCAGGGATGGTCTTGGAGCAGAGACCGATATTCAGCACGGTGTCCATCATGCCGGGCATCGACTTACGCGCACCAGAGCGGCAGCTGACGAGCAGCGGGTTCTCGGGGTCGCCATATTTCATGCCCATGATGTTCTCCATGTTCTTCATGCCAGCGTGGACTTCGTCCATCAGGCCAGCGGGAAGTTGGCAATTGTTCTGATAATAAGCGGTGCAGCACTCGGTGGTGATGGTCAGGCCAGCGGGTACGGGCAACTTGAGCAGGCACATTTCAGCAAGGTTAGCACCCTTGCCGCCCAACTCGTTCTTCATCGAAGCATTTCCTTCAGCGGTCTTTCCGCCAAAGGTGTAAACGTACTTTGTCATTTTCTTAATTGATTATTAGTGATTTAACTGATATTTTTTCGTTCAAAAAATGAAGTTGCAAAGGTAGGAAAAACTTACAAAACCTCAAAGAGCAAAGGAAGATTTTTTTTGATAGGTGGTTTAGTATTCGCCAACTCTCCAAGTAAAACTTCGCCAACTCTCCAAGTAAGACTCCGCCAACTCTCCAAGTAAAACTCCGCCAACTCTCCAAGTAAAACTTCGCCAACTCTCCAAGTAAAACTCCGCCAACTCTCCAAGTAAAACTCCGCCAACTCTCCAAATTTTGTTGTTGGAATTGAAATAATTTGTATTTTTGCAGCGGTTTTAATTCTATGATAAATGGCTGAAAGAATGTATTTTTCGCGAATTTGCGATGGATTGGTGGACGAAAAACTATCCTATTCAGGCGCACTGCTTATTGAAGGCCCAAAATGGTGTGGAAAAACTTGGACTGGAAAACACGCGGCAAAGAGTGTTTTGTATATGCAAGACCCCGACAAGGGAGCCGGTTATATGGAACTATCGAGGACGATGCCTTCACGGTTACTGAAAGGTGAGAAGCCAAGGTTAATTGATGAATGGCAGGAGGCACCTGTCCTTTGGGATGCTGTGCGGTTCGATGTGGACCAAACTGGCGAGTGGGGACAGTACATTTTGACGGGTTCCGCCACTCCGCGTGATGACAACATGCCGAAGCACACTGGAACGGGCAGGATAGCGCGACTGCGTATGCGCCCTATGACTTTGTTTGAATCCAAGGAATCTATCGGCTCGGTTTCATTGCGACAACTTTTTGAAGGTCAAGAGGATGCAGAAGGAGAGAGTCCGCTTGGTATTCCTGAATTGGCTAAAGTGATTTGTCGTGGTGGATGGCCAGAGGCTGTGGCAAAAGGGCAAACTTCAGCCCAGATTGCCCGCAACTATGTAGATGCTGTCGTGAATGTTGATGTGCAGAAAGTGGATGGCGTTGAACGGAATCCATATCGAGTGAGGCAATTGTTGCGTTCATACGCGAGAAACATTTCAACGATGGCCTCCTTGACCACTGTACTTGCTGACATTCAAGCTAATGATGTGGCATTTTCCGACACCACTATGTATGGCTATGTCAATGCGTTGCGTAGGATTTTTTTGATTGAGGATATTCCGGCGTGGAAGCCCTCGTTGCGTTCAAAAGCGGCTATTCGCACTTCTGAAAAGCGGCAGTTCGTGGATCCTTCCATAGCCACGGCGGTATTGCGTGCCAATGCTGACAGCATTTTGGACGATTTCAATTATTTCGGTTCCCTTTTCGAATCATTGGTGGCCAGGGACTTGCGAGTTTATGCCCAGGCTGTTGATGGTGAGATTTTCCATTATCGCGACAAGGACAATCTTGAGGCCGATCTTGTGATTCGGTTGAACGACGACCGTTGGGCTGCAGTTGAAGTGAAGTTGGGAAGCAAAGAGATTGAGGATGGGGCGAAACACCTCATAGAACTCCGAAACAAGGTGGACATTTCAAAAGTGGGAGAGCCTTCGTTTTTGATGGTCGTCACAGGAGGACAATTCGCCTATCGTCGCGAGGACGGTGTGTTTGTGGTGCCAATTGGGTGCTTGAAGGATTGACGGAGGCAAGTTGAGAATTGCTTTCAAAAATAATGTATCTTTGCTCTTCGAAACAACAAATTTTGGATGATATGTTCAGGGAAGTGACAAGAAAAAAACAAGTCCTTAGCAAGGAGGAAGTGGTTGGATTGCTGAAGAAACAATTGCGTGGCGTTTTGTCGATGCTCGGCGACGATGACTATCCGTATGGCCTGCCCATTAATCAATACTATAACGAAGAAGATGGCTGTCTCTATTTCCACGGAGGAAAAACGGGGCATAAAATAGACTCCATCAGGAAGCACGACAAGGTGTCTTTTTGCGTATATGACGAGGGCTATAGGATAGGCGACGATTGGCCCTTGCACATTAAAAGTGTCATTGTTTTCGGTAAGGTCGAGTTTGTTGAAGACGAGAAAGTCGTTGCAAAGATAAGCAAGGAGTTGTCCCTTAAGTTCACGGATGACGAGAAATACATAGAAGAAGATATACGGAACTCATTGAAAAACACATTGATGTTTAGGCTGGTTCCCGAGCACATAACGGGAAAGATTGTAGAAGAGTCGTAACCCGTGGTGAATTGTTTTCAATAATTTTGTAAGTTGGTAAGTAGATGCGCAAATTTAGTTTACATAATAGACTGCTGGACGCGCTTTGCGTCACTGCAAGGCACGAAGCAGTCCAGACAAACAGCTTAAACTCTGGATTGCTTCGTCGTTCCTCCTCGCAAAGAACTGTGTTAACATGCAAGTGATTTTTGAACTTTTTTTTCGCTGACGTGGTTTTCGT
>CACZNA010000106.1:0-2759 GCA_902782455.1 uncultured Bacteroidia bacterium
GCGCAATCTTGTGGTTTTGTCGTTCCTCGGCTTCCGCATCAAAGAAGAGGCCGACCTGCTTGGCTTGAGCGAAAATACGGTGGCAAAATACCGCTCCAAGCTCAACAAAAAAGTTGATTTTGACTCGATTTCCATTCTGACCGACTGAGAAAAATCTGTACTTTTTTTCTTGCAACGCATTGAATATCAGCGTGAGTAAGAAGCAAAAATCTGTACTTGGCCTTTGAGGTAGAATGTTTCGTGGTTTTTTGTTATTTTTGCGCCTATGAAACGATTGTTTTACCTACTG
Source organism: uncultured Bacteroidia bacterium (assembly GCA_902782455.1). Lineage (GTDB taxonomy): Bacteria > Bacteroidota > Bacteroidia > Bacteroidales > F082 > Limimorpha. The sequence continues at coordinate 290 of CACZNA010000106.1, forward strand.
TTTTTGATGTTCGGGATGGCAATGCTGATAAGATGCAATCCTAAAGAGCCGAGGAGCGTCACGACTTCACAAAATAACCCATCCACCATAGAGACTGCCATCGACAGCCTTCGTGCCGATTCCATATATAACATTGCCAATACCCTCTACCAAAATGCCATGCATTATTGGGAAATGGATAGCACTGTAGCCTGTTGCAAAGAATTCTACCAAGTGTTGGGACTATTGGAGGAACGCTTTTCTGTTGATAATCTTCCTGAAATAGAGCAGCTTACAAAACCTGACAGGAGTATAATCAATCTCCTTCAAAGAACTTATAAGGGCCAGGGGACCCAATATTCGATTTCTTTGTTGCCGGAAGCAACTTCTTATTTCTATCGCTAGGCCTTGGCTATCAATAAGAAATACTCGAACTCGCGCAAATCATTTGGGAGCACTTTGTTTTTGATTGCCTATGGATTCGACATTTGTGATAGTTTTGACAGTGCTTGCTATTACTACGACAGCGCAATAAGATGCTTCGAAAACGATTCTTCCGAACTCAATTTCAGGATGTCGGTCTCAAGGAAAGGTATCATCGACTACAAGCTTCATCACGATGCAGAACCCATTATCCGCGACCTGAAAGCCCTGCTTCCGCATTGTAGTGAAGTTGACAACCAGGATGTTGAATTGACCATCGGTTGGATTTATAAAGAGGAGAAACAGTTTGATTCGGCGCTGGTGTATCTGAATCGGGCTCAAGAGAAGTTTGAACAATTGGGTCTTTCGGACATGACAGCAAAAGCCCAAACGATAGAGTATTTGCACGAGGTTTATGAAGCTTTGGGCGAGACCGAAAAGATGAACGAATATGCGCGTCTTTTGGCGCAATATCCTCACGCAAAAGAAGCCTTCGCGCCTGTAACATCAGAACTTACCGCATTATTCAACAACTACATTCAGGAAAAACAGGAAGCCGATACCTTGTTGCAAAAGCGACAAACACAGCGACAGAACCTTTTGATAGGAGCCATCATATTGCTGGTGATTTTGGCGCTTGGACTTGTGCTTTGGGCCACCCACAAGCGCCATAAACAAACCGAAGCCGACCTCCGCGAGGAACACCAACAGCAACAAGAGGCTTTCGACCAACAGCGCGAAGCCTTTAACCAACAGTTGAGCGAAGCCCAAACCGCCTTAAAGGAAAAGACTTTTGACGACTTGCTGAAGGAAGTGAAGACCTTATACGACAAAGGCGGCCATCCGCGCGAGGGAATCTTGGAAGCCTTCAACAAGACATACCCCGATGTTTATGAAAAACTGAAATCCACCTACCCCAACTTGAGCGAACAAGAGCGCGATTTGCTTGTACTCAACATTCTCAAATTCCGCATCAAGGAAGAAGCCGAGATTTTGGGCTTGAGCGAGAATACGGTGATGAAATACCGCTCCGACCTCAACAAAAAGGTGGGTAAAAGCCCCGTTTTCGACCTGTTGGGCTAAACAAAAATCTGTACTTCGGTTTTTATAGTTTATTGTATTTCAATATTTTGCATTGTTTCAAACCAAGAAAAATCTGTAGTTTGGCTTGTATGTTGCTTATTTGATGCTTTTTTGTTATAGTTTTGCCTACGACAATATTAAAACAACAGACAATGAACAAAGCGACCAACACAATGGCAAAAGTCCTTCTCTTCCTGTTGCTGGCAATGGCGGGCATGGCGAAGGCGCAAGACTATGAACCGATTATTCAGGAAGGCAACGAATGGCACACACTTGATGTCATCGTAAACCCTGGCTTTCCACCAAACCATCATTACAGCACTTTGGTCCATTGGATTTCGGACGACACGCTCGTTGATGGCGTTCGATACACAAAAGTGTTGGAGACCAGAAATGGTGAAGGCACGCCGCGATTAGCCACCCTGTTGAGGGAAGAAGACGGCAAAGTCTGGAAAAGAAAATCGGCGACCGATATTTTGATTTATGATTTCACTGCCCAAGTCGGCGACACCTTGCGATTTGGCGATTTCCATGAATTTGATTTTTTTGTCGTTGATTCCATTAGCATAGAGCGAATTGGAGGCAAGGACAGGAGAAAGTTCTGGTTCGGATTGGAATATGACTTTACGGGAGAGCCGGTGGCCATCGAGACTTGGACAGAAGGCATTGGCAGCGATATGGGCTTGCTCTTCAGCGGATGGTATTATGTCAGTGGAGGCTACTACCGTGCCCTGTGTTTCCACCAAAACGGAGAGTTGCTTTGGCAAAACGATTATTATGGCACCTGCATGATTGATGCCGTGGAGGAAGAGGTTGCGCCTGCGGTTACGGTCTATCCCAATCCGGCATCCGAGACGGTTCGTATAGAAGGCTTAGAACCTGCCGAAGTACAGGTTTATAATACCCTTGGACAAATGGTGAAGACTGTGAAAGACAGCCATGAAATCAACATGGCGGGTTTGCCGCAAGGCGTTTACCTGCTGCG
>CACZNA010000107.1:0-3408 GCA_902782455.1 uncultured Bacteroidia bacterium
CGGCCTCGAACTCGCCCTGCGTCTGAAAGACCAGTTCGGCGCCAAGGTCACCGTCATCTCGATGGGACCTCCGCAAGCCGATGTCATCATGCGCGAAGCCTTCGCCATGGGCGCCGACCGCGCCATCCTTCTCTCTGACCGTAAGTTCGCAGGCTCCGACACGCTGGCAACCTCGTATGCCATCTCCGGTCTCTGCCGCACTTTGGACTATGACCTCATCATCGCTGGCCGTCAGGCCATCGATGGCGACACCGCACAAGTGGGTCCCGAAATGGCCGAACACCTCGGTTTGCCTCAGGTCTCCTATGTCTGCGATGCCAAGTTACTCGACAATGGCAACCTGCTGGTCCACAAAGAGAACGAAGACAGCGTCCAAGTCCTCGAAGTGGAAGGCAAGTGCCTGCTGACCGTCCTCGCTTCCGCCTTTGAACCTCGTTACATGACCGTGAGCGGCATCGTTGAGGCCTACAACAGGGAAGTGGAAGTTTGGGGTGCCGACAAGATCGACTACGATGAGAACCGTCTCGGTCTGAGTGGTTCGCCCACCAAGGTGTTCCAGTCGTTCCCGAAGGCCATGAAGGCCCCAGGCGAGGTTCACGAAGTGAGCGAAGAAGAGGCCGTCGAGCTAATCGTCAATAAACTGAAAGAAAAACACATCATCTAAAAGTTACAGCCATGGAATTGAAAGATTATAAGAACGTATTCGTTTTCGCTGAACAGCGTGAAGGTAATAAGAACGTATTCGTTTTCGCTGAACAGCGTGAAGGTAACATCCAATCCGTTGCCTACGAACTTTTAGGTAAAGCCCGCGACCTCGCCGACACTCTCGGTGAGAAGGTTGTGGCTATGTTGCTCGGTTATGGCATCAAAGACCAAGCCCAGAAACTGATTGAATTCGGTGCTGACGAGGTCATCGTCGCCGACTGCCCCGAATTGAAAGACTACTTGAGTGAGCAATACACCCAGGTCGTTGACCAGATTATCAAGGAGCGCTGTCCCAACATCGTGCTTTATGGCGCCACCACCATTGGCCGCGACATGGCTCCGCGTATCGCTTCGCGTCTGAAGACCGGTCTGACCGCAGATTGCACTAAGCTCGAAGTCGTCAGCGACGAGAAGAGCAATGGTGAGCCGCAGTTCCGCATGACCCGTCCCGCTTTCGGCGGCAACCTGATGGCCACCATCATTTGCCCGAACACCCGTCCGCAGATGTCGACCGTGCGTCCTGGCGTGATGCAGAAGCGTCAGCGCCAAGAAGGCCGCCAAGGCGTGGTCACTGTCTTCGTGCCGAAGTTCGACACCAGCAAGTTCAAGGTGAAACTCGTTGAGACCATCAAGGAAGACAAGGCCATGGTCGACATCGCCGATGCCAAGATCTTGGTCTCCGGCGGTCGTGGCGTCCACAACAAGGAAGGCTTCGACAAGTTGCAGGCTTTGGCCGATGTGCTTGGCGGACAGGTTTCGTCGAGCCGTGCTATGGTCGACAACGGCGTGATGCCTCACGAGCGTCAGGTCGGACAGACGGGTAAGACCGTCCGTCCGAACCTCTACATGGCTTGCGGTATCAGCGGTGCCATCCAGCACTTGGCCGGTATGGAAGAGTCCGACTTCATCATCGCCATCAACAAGGACAAATTCGCGCCCATCTTCAGCGTCGCCGACCTCGGCATCGTTGGAGACCTGCACAAGATTGTCCCCATGCTGACGGAGAGACTGAAGAAGGAAATGGAGAAGTAATTCTCCGAAATTATGTCGTTCACTATAGAGCCGTTGCATACAACGGCTCTATATGGACGACTTTTTTGGAATAAGATTTCTAGACATTCTAGATATTCTAGAAAATCTAGTCTAAATTGAGTTGACCCAAATAGTAATTACGATGGCAAATCAACTAGAAGCAGCGGAAAGAATTGAATCTGTGCTTAGGAAACAGACCAATTGGAAGAATCTATGGTTCTACCAAAAAACTGTTGTCCTTTATCAAATGACTTATGTCTTTACCAGACGGTTCTTACCTGCTTTTGGCGATAGAACGGTTGATCAAATGGTGCAAGCGGCTCGTTCTGGAAAACAGAACATTGTTGAAGGTTCAGCAGACGGGGTGACCTCTATGGAAATGGAACTAAAACTTCTGAATGTCGCCAGATCTAGTATCCAAGAGTTGCTTGAGGATTACCAAGACTACATCAAAAGCCACAAACTGACACAATGGACCCAGGGACATGCTCGCTTTGATGCCATGTTGTCATATTGTCGAAAGCATAACCGACTTGAAGATTATGAATTATTCTTTGATCGTTGGGTTGATGAAGAAATGTCTAACACAGCTATTACTCTTTGCCGGATGGTGGACAAAATGATGACAAGCTACCAAAAGAAAAAGGAGGATGAATTCATAAAGGAAGGAGGCCTCCGCGAACGAATGACTGCTGCTCGCCTTGGTTATCGTGGTAGCCAAAAAGAAGCCTTAGAAGCTGCTTTAAAGGAGATAGATACTCTCCGTAAGGAAAATGAAGAATTAAAAGCGAAACTAGATTCGTTATATGGCAAGAGATGAAGACCTTCTTCCATAAATCCTAATCTTATGACAGCATCTAATTCTACCAACCCCCTTGACCTCGCCTATGAAGCTGGTGCCATTCTTTTGGAAAATGGTGCTGAGATTTCGCGCGTGGAGGAGACTATGAAGCGCATCGCCAGCCACTATGGTGTGGAGGATGAGAGCTTCTTTGTGCTCAGCAACGGCATCATGGCCACGGGCAAGGATTACGCCCGCTCCAAGTTCATCCCCATCAAGGGTGCAAGTTTGGATAAAGTAGTAGCAGTCAACCAATTATCGCGAGAGGTGGAGCAGGGGCAATGCTCTTTGGAGCAAATGGAGCAAAGGCTCAAAGCCATCCGTGCCATGAAAACAAAACCTGCATGGGAACAAATACTCGCTTCAGCTGTGGGTAGTGCGGCTTTTTGCATCATCTTCGGTGGTGGCTTCATGGATTGTTTAGCCTCATTTGTCGCAGGGTTGGTGTTATGGGTGTATTTGCTTTTTGTCGCCTCCAAGCGACTGTCACGCATCGTGGGGACGGCCTCGGGCGGATTGCTGGCCACCTTGATTTGCTTCGGCATGTACCGCATCGGTATCGGCAACCATCTGAGCAACATGATTATCGGTGCCATTATCCCATTGATTCCCGGTGTGGCATTCACCAATGGCATCCGCGACATGGCCAATGAGGACTACATCGCAGGCACTACGCGCCTTTTGGACGCCATGCTGACTTTCTTCTGCATTGCCCTCGGCGTTGCTTTGGCATTCATGTTCGATGAGAATGTTTTTGGCGAAATGCATAGACTGGAAGGTCTCATCGCCGACCCACAGACCTCTAACTATGTCGTGCAACTCGTTGCGGC
>CACZNA010000108.1:0-2665 GCA_902782455.1 uncultured Bacteroidia bacterium
GTGACTGAATACGGCATCGCCAAGATGAAAGGAAAGACCCTGCGTGAGCGTGCGCAAAACCTCATCGCCATTGCCCACCCCGACTTCAGGGCGGGATTGGAAGAAGCATTTGAAAAAAGATTCGGAACTAAATAACATAATGTCATGTTTTCAGTCAAAACAAGCATAAGCACCTACAAGACATTCGCCGATTTTGCCAAGGCGTTTGCCCTGTCGAAAGACGACCTTGTTATTACGCAGTCGTTTATCTATGATCCTTACATGAAAGCCCTCAACCTACCATGCACCTTCGTGATGCAAGACAAATACGGAATGGGCGAACCCTCCGACGAGATGATGAACCGCATCCTTGCCGACGTAAAGGGCACCACTTTCAAGCGTGTCGTCGGCATTGGCGGCGGCACCGTTATCGACATATCCAAACTGTTTGTCCTCAAGGACTTGGATAACGCCACGGATGCCTTCGAACGGAAAATCCCGATTGTGAAGGAAAAAGAACTCGTCATCGTGCCCACCACCTGCGGCACTGGTAGCGAAGTGACTAACATCTCAATTGCCGAAATCAAGAGCAAGCATACGAAGATGGGATTGGCTGACAATGCCATCCTTGCCGACCATGCTGTACTTATCCCAGAACTGCTGAAAGGTCTGCCGTTCAAGCCATACGCTTTCAGTGCCATCGATGCCTTGATTCACGCCATGGAATCCTATCTGTCACCCAAGGCAAATGCCTATACCCAACTCTTCTCGGTAAAGGCTATCGAAATGATCCTAAAAGTGTTCAACGGCATCGCCGAACAAGGCGAAGACTACCGCTACGACCATTTTGAAGAGATGCTGACCGCCAGCAACTTTGCGGGCATTGCCTTCGGTAACGCTGGCGTTGGTGCCGTTCACGCCCTCTCCTACCCTTTGGGCGGAAACTACCATGTGCCTCATGGCGAGGCCAACTACCAGTTCCTCACCGAGGTGTTCAAGACCTATTTCAAGAAGGACCCCAACGGTAGCATCAAGGAACTGAATGAGATTTTGGTGCGCAACCTCCACATCGACAAGGCTTTGTCGGACACCAATCCGAGACTCATCTACCAAAAGTTGGATGAACTCTTGGGCAAACTCACCCCGAAAAACCATCTTCACCATTACGGCATGAAGCCCGAGGAAATTGACGGTTTCACGGAGAACGTGCTGCAAACCCAACAACGCCTTTTGGCCAACAACTATGTCCATTTGGATGCCGACGAAATCAGAAACATTTACAAATCATTATATTAAAAAAGAATCATCATGACTGCAACAGAAGAAATAAAAGCAATGATTGACAAGGCTCGCAAAGCCCAAGCCTATTATGCGACACACTTCGACCAAGACGACTGCGACAATACCGTGAAACTCGTGACCCGTACCATCTTCGAACACGCCGAGGAATTGGCCAAGGCCGCTGTCGAGGAAACCAAGATGGGTGTCTATGAAGACAAGGTGTCGAAAAACCGCAACAAATCAAAAGGAATCTGGTACGACCTGAAAGGCAAGAAATCAATGGGTATGATCAGCATTGATGAACGCACGGGGCTGATTGAAATCGCCAAACCCATTGGCGTGGTGGCCGGTGTCGTCCCGATGACCAACCCCATCGTTACGCCTATGTCGAAGATTTCCTTCGCACTGAAAACCAAGAATGCCATCATCATCTCGCCCCATCCGAAGGCAAAGAAATGCTCCACCATGGCGGTGAAGCTCATCTTGAAGGCCATCGAGCAGATGGAAGTGCCGGACGGCATGGTTCAGGTGATTGAGGAACCCACCTTGGAAAAGACCCAGGCTTTGATGGCACTTTGCGACGTGACCGTGGCCACTGGCGGTATGGCAATGGTGAAGTCGGCCTATTCATCGGGCAAGCCTTCATTCGGTGTGGGTGCCGGCAACGTGCAGGTCATCCTCGACCGTAACATTGAATATCCTTTGGCCATCAGCAAGGTCATCACCGGACGTTCATTCGACAATGGCATTATCTGCTCAGGCGAGCAGAGTTTCATCTATCCGCAGGAAGCCCACGACGAAATCATGCAGGCCTGCCGCGACAACCGTGGCTACGTCTGCAATGCCGAAGAGCGCGAGAAGGTCATCAACGCCATTTTCGAGGACGGTCATACGGCAAGGGATGTGGTTGGCCAGTCAGCGCAATACATTGCCATGAAAGCCGGTATCCAAATTCCTGGCGATGTGAAGGCCATCATCGTTGAGTCGAATGGCAAGTTCGGCGACGACGACCCCATCAGCAAGGAAAAGATGTGCCCTGTGATGGGCGCGTTCCCATATCAGTATTTCGACCAAGCCATTGAAATTGCAGGAACCAACCTTGCGTACGAGGGCAATGGTCACACGGCGGGCTTGCACTCCAACAACCAAGCCAATATCATCAAGGTGGGTACCGAACTCTCCGTTTCGCGTCTTATCGTGAATGCCATTTGTGCCACCACAGCAGGCGGCTCCATCCAAAACGGGCTGCCCGTCACCAACACCCTCGGATGCGGCAGTTGGGGCAACAACTCCATCTCGGAGAACTTCACCTACAAGCACTTGCTGAACATCACCCGAATCGCGCCTCTCTCATCGCGCATTCAGGTTCCTTCTGACGAAGAGATTTGGCGTTAAGCCAAACTTT
>CACZNA010000109.1:0-4259 GCA_902782455.1 uncultured Bacteroidia bacterium
GGAAATTCAATGTAACGGTTGAAACGGGATTGAAGGCCAGGATTGGAATCGACGAAGCGCTTCATATCGTCAGTATAGCCAGCCAATATGACCACAAGACGATCTCTGTCATCTTCCATTCGTTTAAGCAATGTGGCTATGGCCTCTTTGCCATAATCAGAATTGCCACCATCAACAAGTGAATAAGCCTCATCAATGAACAGGATACCATCCAAGGCAGATTCTATGATTTTATTAGTCTTTATAGCCGTTTGTCCGACATACTCCGCAACAAGACCAGAACGGTCTGTTTCCACAAGATGACCCTTTTTCAAAATCCCCAACTCTTTATATATTTGGGAAACAATACGAGCCACTGTTGTTTTGCCTGTGCCCGGATTGCCAGTAAACACGCAATGATAAGACATCGGTGTTACTTTCATTCCTTTTTCTTGTCTCATTCTTTGCACTTTGATGTAATTGGTCAATGAATTGACTTCCGCCTTGACGGAAGCAAGGCCTATCAAAGCCTCTAATTCTTTTGCAGGGCTTGGGTGTAGTGCTTGTGATGTCTTTTTCTTGGTTTTTTCTTCAGGAATAGTTGGGGCGATTACATCTTCCTCACTTTCAGGTTCTTTCAATGCAATGATTTCATTCAGCCATTTTGTTTCATCCTCCTTTACCATCTTATCTGCTTTGGCAATAAGTGATGCAAAACGATACATCAACAAAACATATTGATTATGAAGTTGCCTGTCATACCCCCTCAAACAAAACTCTATCATAAATGTTCCGTTATTCATCTTTACCGCCTCGTTTGTCTTTTTTAGCAAATCTTCAGTCGGTGCCTTGCTTTTTTCATAACACAATCCAAGTTGGTTGAATTCAATAGAAAACTTTGGGTCTACATAAAGCATCGTATAGAGCATAAGACCAAGTCCTTCTGATTTATTCAAATCAATTTCGTGTCCGAGCCCATTATAACAATTAAGTATGTCTCCTAAAAAATAAACAGGCAATTTTTCTTCTGGCATTGTCACAATCTTTCCGTTTATTGTAATATCACCGTTTATTTTTTCGCCAACTATTTCCAAAAAAACTGGGTCTTCAATTAAAACTCTCGAAAATTCTTGAATACGCTTACACTCAAACCAAATGTCTTCAAAAAAACTCCGCGAGATTTCAGGAAAAACTTCATTATTAGAACACTTACCTAATATCGTATTAATTATTTGATTAGCAAGTTCCTTGCCTAATTCATTTGAAACAGAACTTCCTGAAGATTTCTTCAATTCAACAAAAGTATTCCTCAAGTTTGCTGCTGCTTCATTGTTGCTAACCTGAAATATTTTTCCAAAAGGTTCTATCTCTATTTCTCCATATTTCAAAACAGAAAATATGGGGTTATTTGAGTATCGTCTATCTGGTTCTCCATCTTTATTCACATATTTGTATGTAGTTCCAACTCTCTGAGCATCTGACGGCACAATTCCTTCTTCTTGGAACCTAACACAACTATACTTAATGTTCACTTCATTTATCGGTAAAACATCAATTTCATCTGAATTATTGGAAACGATTACAAAATGAGGATAAAAATAATAAGACTGTTGAAGAGAAATGGAGATTCTCGGCACTTCATAGGGTATTAATAATGTATCAAAACAGCCTGTAGTGAAATGAAAAGGTTTCCTATTTACCAATGTTTTTGCAGAAGCTTTATACTCTGAATTTGATTGTTCTGAAACAACAATCCAAGAGTTTTTACTATTGCGCAACTGCTTATATGCATCACAAAAAGCCACATATCTTTCCTTATTTTCTTCTGAAACATCCGACAAAGGATTATAGAACAATTTCTCTGATTCTACTTTTGCTGCTATTAATTCGTCCTTAAATTGTTGTAGCAATTCATTCCATTCTGGTTTCGGTTTTTTGGAAATCTTGTTAGTATACTGTTCAATTAAAGGAGTCAGTCGTGTTGTGGCTTCATCAAAAATAAAATGTCCCAATTGGTCATTCAGAATTTTCTTTTTAATCGGGTTCGTTTCGTTTTCTATTATTTCCTTCAATTTATCTATCTTCGCAGTATCTCTAACAAAATTGGCTGTCCTGTCATTAATAGACATTTTTACTAATGCCAATCCAGAACAAGAACCAATTATTCCAAATGCTATTGTTTTAATCCATTCAGGAGAAACATTGGTATTCTGTTTTTCACCTATTATTACAGAAAGCCCCGTAAAAAACAATAATATACAGATAATCAGTACTATCCATAAGAAAATCTTTAAGCCTTTTTTCTTGCTCGAATTACTATTATCATTCATAGGGGGAATGGTATTATTTTTTGAAGAATGTAATTTTGAAATTGTACTTGGTGATGAAGCATCACCATTTCGGCCACCATCAATTCGCTGACGATTATATATGCCGGTTCCTGGAATACTTGTATTCAAATATGTGCCTCTTGATCCAGTAGTGATACTGGCTCCTTTTGTGCCAAACGATGTGCTAACTCCTTTTTTACTCAGGTTAATATGAACACCTGGAGCAACTTTTATCCTTTTTCTAAATGACCAAGCCATAACTATTTAGTTTTTTGTTCCAAATACTGTTCCCTCGCAATGGGCGTATAGTATTGGGCAACTTTTATGGGGCTATTATCGTCTAACATCAAGTATTCGATGTGCTCTGTATTGCCTTCGCTGCACAAAATCAGTCCAATGGGCGATTCCTCCCCTTCTTTTCTTTCGTTGCGGTCAAGGTAGCGCAGATAAAGCAGCATTTGCCCCTCGTGTTCCGGTTTGAACTTCCCAAGTTTCAAATCGATAGCCACCAAACGGCGCAACGACCGATGATAGAACAGCAAGTCGATATAATAATCCACGGCATCGACGGTTATCCGTTTTTGCCTTCCAAGAAACGCAAAATCAGTCCCCAACTCACAGATAAACTCCTGCATTTGAGAGACGATAGCCGACTCCAAATCTTTTTCCGTGAAAAATTCTGGAAGGCCAAGCATATCCAGAAAATAGCTGCTACGGAAAACAAGATCAGGATTTAAGGCGTTTTCTTCCTTCAATTGCGACAACTCTTGCTTGATGAGTTCTACGGGTTTCCTGCTTATGGCTGTTCTTTCAAAAAGTTGGGCATCTATCTTTGAATCAAGCGTTCGCGTATCCCAATGCTCAATGCGGCACATTTCCATATAGAACTGGCGTTTGAGCGGATCTTTTATATAACAAAGGGTTTTTATGTGCGTCCAAGTGAATTGTCTCCGCACTGCGTAGACAATTTCATTTTCGCTAAAAGTCTCCGCAACGCGGAGACAATGTAGCAAGGACTTGTCACTCCATCCATTGCCATATTTGTTGGTAAGTTTTCGCGCCAAGTTCTTGATTATCTGCTTGCCATACTCGGCCCGTTGGTTGTAAAGAACATCTTCCTTGATGCGCTTGCCGATATGCCATTTCACTAAACAAATCTCTGAATTGACATAAACGGCAACGTGTTTGCGCACGCTGTCTATCATACCACAAACATCGGAAAACAGCAGGTCTTCACCCTGCGCGTCGCTTTTCACCACATCTGTAATCTCCATACGATTTTGCATTAAAGACTGCAAAAATAAGACATAATTCTGGTTTGCAAAACCTCAAAATCATTTTTTCGGCTCAAATTCTACAGACTTGCTCCAAAAATCGCTACTTTTGCCGATTGTTTTGAACGCAAAACGATTGGACTGCTTCGTTCCTTGCAGTGACGCAAAGCGACAACCAAAAAATCCCGCGTCAAACAACAATTAAACAAATCAACAGTCAACATTTCAACAACAAATACATGGAGATCAGCAGCAAATACAGCCCTTCGGAAGTTGAAGGCAAATGGTACGAACACTGGATGGACAAGAACTACTTCCACTCCACTCCCGACGAACGCGAACCCTATACCATCGTGATCCCGCCGCCGAATGTGACCGGCGTGCTTCACATGGGCCACATGATGAACAACACGATTCAAGACATCCTGATCCGCCGCGCCCGCATGCAAGGCAAGAATGCCTGCTGGGTGCCTGGCACCGACCACGCCTCCATCGCCACCGAAGCCAAGGTGGTGAACAAGCTGGCGCAACAGGGCATCAAGAAGACGGACATCGGCCGCGAGGAGTTCCTCAAGCACGCTTGGGACTGGACCCACGAACATGGCGGCATCATTCTCAAGCAGTTGCGCCGCCTTGGTTGCTCCTGCGACTGGGAACGCACCTCGTTCACCATGGA
>CACZNA010000110.1:0-2601 GCA_902782455.1 uncultured Bacteroidia bacterium
CGCTTCGGGCGCGTCACGCAAGTCGTTACGGCCATCAAGAAGTTGGGGTTCCATCATGTTGTGGAAGCCGCACTTGGTGCCGACATCACCCTCTATCGTGAGGCCCAGGAATGGAACGAGAAGAAACTGATGACCACTTCTTGTTGTCCTTCGTTTGTAAGCTTCGTGGAGAAAAACTTCCCCGAACTGAAGCAATACATTTCTTCCTCGGTATCGCCTATGGTGGAGACCGCCCGCCTCATCAAGAAATCTGACCCGACGGCCAAAGTCGTCTTCATCGGTCCCTGCACATCGAAAAAGTTAGAATACAGGCTCGAAAAGACCGGCGGTGCCATCGACAGCGTCATGTCGTTTGAGGAGTTGCAAGCCTTCGTTGACGCCCGAGGCATCGACACCACGCAGATGGAAGACTCAGAGCTGAACAACGCTTCCTACTATGGCCGTATCTTCGCCAAGTCGGGCGGCATCGCCAAAGGCATTGCTGATGTGGCCAAGGAAATGGGCGTGGAAGGCGTGAAGCCCATCGCCATGAACGGCATCGCCGAGTGTAAGGCCGCTTTGACCAAGTTGAAATTCAACAAAGCCACCGAAAACTTCTTCGAAGGCATGGCCTGCGACGGCGGTTGCTTGAACGGTCCAGTGTGTATCACTCACAGCCCGCGCAATGTCGTCGATGTCGACAAATACGGCAACGAGGCGCAGGAGAAGACTATCTTCAATTCGGTAAGATTATACGAAATGCAATCTTAATTAAAACAATGATTGTCAGCGAGTTGACCGTTGATACTCATGACAATCAAAACAACAAATAGTTTTTTATCGAAAAAGTTGGATTAATACTGAATAAATGCGTATTTTTGCAACTCCAACCGTTCTTTGAAATCTGCAGCCACAGAGGTTCTCCTTGTAGGAGATTAAAACGGGAATCGTGTGTAAATCACGAGCTGTCGCGCAACTGTAAGTCCATAACGGATCATGTATATCAAAGCCACTGAAGCAATTTGGGAAGGCGTGCATGATGGACAAGCCAGGAGACCTGCCTCTGATGGTTTGGCAATGCTTTCGCGTAAAAAGCAGCGTCAAGTAGCACATCTCATCGTCTTATGATTATTACATCAAGGATAATCTGAGTCTACTTTTGGACAATACGATTATTACATCGATTTTCCCCCTTTTTCCGACCTACCTATTTCAAGGGCAAAAAGCCTTTGGGAATTCGTATTGGAGCGAAGGCATTTGTCATTTATTCCTTGGTCGATATTATTTTTTATAAAACCATAATAATCAACTAATTAAATTAAAATCATAAGACATGATGACAAAAGACCAGTACATCGAAAGCCTTCGCAAGATGAACCTCAAGGTTTATCTGATGGGCGAAAGAATTGAAAACCCCGTTGACCACCCGATGATTCGGCCCTCGATGAATTCGGTGGCCATGACCTATGAATTGGCTGAGAAAGAGGAATACAAAGACCTCATGACCGCCACTTCCAACCTGACTGGCAAGACCATCAACCGTTTCTGCCACCTGCACCAAAGCACAGACGACCTAATCAAGAAGGTGAAGATGCAACGCCTCTGTGGACAAAAGACGGCAGCTTGCTTCCAACGCTGTGTGGGTATGGATGCTTTCAACGCCATCTATTCCACGACTTTTGAAATCGATCAGAAATATGGCACTGAATATCACAAGCGCTTCACTGAATATCTGAAAATGGTTCAGGACAACGACTTGACTGTTGACGGTGCCATGACCGACCCCAAGGGCGACCGCTCGTTGAGTCCCTCGCAGCAACCCGACCCCGACCTCTATCTCCACATCGTGGAAGTGCGTCCCGATGGCATTGTGGTGCGCGGAGCTAAGGCCCACCAAACGGGAGCCGTCAACTCGCACGAGCACCTCATCATGCCTACCGTGGCCATGAAGGAAGCCGACAAGGACTATGCCGTTTCGTTTGCCGTTCCTTCCGATGCTGAAGGCGTGTTCATGATTTACGGTCGCCAGTCGTGCGATACCCGCAAACTGGAGAAAGACGCCGACATGGACTTGGGCAACTCGCAATTCGGAGGCCACGAGGCGTTGGTTGTTTTCGACAACGTGTTTGTTCCCAACGAGCGTGTGTTCATGTGCAAGGAATGGGACTTCGCTGGCATGATGGTGGAACGATTCGCTGGCTACCATCGCCAATCCTACGGCGGCTGCAAGGTCGGTGTGGGCGACGTATTAATTGGTGCAGCCGCTCTCGCAGCCGACTACAATGGTGTGCCGAAAGCCAGCCACATCAAGGACAAACTCATTGAGATGATCCATCTTAACGAGACGTTGTATGCATGCGGCATTGCTTGCTCCGCCGAAGGCGTGAAGATGCCCGCAGGCAACTACCAAATCAACCTTTTGCTGGCCAATGTGTGCAAGCAAAATGTTACGAGAATGCCTTATGAAATCGCCCGTTTGGCCGAGGACATCGCTGGCGGCTTGATGGTCACCATGCCCTCGCAGCAAGACCTCCGCAGCCCCGAAATCGGCAAAGTCGTGGAAAAATACTTCAAAGGTGCGCGCAACACCTCTACCGAAAACCGTATGCGTGTGCTCCGCCT
>CACZNA010000111.1:0-2999 GCA_902782455.1 uncultured Bacteroidia bacterium
ATTCTTTCCAATGTATTGGATATGCCGACATTTGACTTAAAGAAATTTGCTAATTTGATTAACTCAAATGTTAATGGTTACAATCGTTTTGTTTGTGTAAGCCCATTTATTGGCAACTCCAATAGGGATTCAAGAATCATAGAATTTCCTACACTTTTGAATGCTGATTCATCAATGCCTGAACTTTTGGATAAATTCCAATTAAGGTCAGATAAGACTTGGACTTGTCTAACAAACTGTTTCTTTTTGGGAAAACTCGACATTAGTTATAATACAGACCAAGAACTTGTTGAATACTATGGATTAGCAAAAGAAGGTGATGTAGAAGCACAGTATGATTTAGCTCGATTATATTGTGAGAAACTAAACAATAAATCAGAGGCTTTTAAATGGTTTAAAATGGCCGCAAATAGCGATAATTCGGAAGCACAAATGTGTCTTGGTTGTTGTTACCAAAAAGGATATGGTGTTGAAATAGACAAGAACAAAGCGTTGAAGTGGTATTTGGCTTCTGCAAAATCTGAAAATGTAAGAGCAATGGCTAGTTTAGGAATATGCTATCATTTTGGTTATGGAGTAGAAAAAGATATGACAAAAGCAGCAGAGTGGTATAAAAAGGCAGCAAATAAAGGTTATAGCGAAGCTCTATGGCGATATGGAAAGCGTTGCGAAAAAGGCGAAGGTGTTGAAAAAGACATTAATAAGGCCTTTGAATTGTACAAAATGGCAGCAGAGCAAGGAAATTCTACTGGGCAAGGTCTTGTTGGTGGTTGTTATCAACAAGGAATTGGGGTTGAACAAAATTATAGTATTGCGGCAAAATGGTATCAAAAAGCGGCAGAACAGGGGGATGCCGAGGCGCAGTTTTTATTGGGATTATTATATGCAAAGGGGAATGGCGTTATTAAAAGTGATGTCACCGCTCTATTCTGGATAAAAAAAGCAGCAAACCAAGGGTTAAAGAAAGCCTCTGGTTTATTAGCACGAATAAACAAAGGTAAATAACATTTATGCACGAACTCAAATCTTTTCTATCCAACTTATTATTGAAAGATTCAAAAGGAAATGCCATCACGGATGACTCAATTCCTTATGTCAGTTTTTCCACTTTTATTGATTCCTTTTGTTCAGCGAAAAACAAGACAATATTATATCGCGGAACAAAATCAATTGAAGAATACGATGCTGACATTTTTGATATTTCGACATTTGCAAAAAAGATGTTTACGCTTGGAGATAAAAGCCATTATTTTGAGCCAAACACACATGCATTGTTTTGTATTAATGATCATTCTTTGGAGTTATTTGAATTTATCTTTGAAAAACTAAACGATAAACTCTGCGGAAACAAGTTTAATTCACAGGGAACCATTGCCGCCATCAATTCATTTAACCAAAACAACCAAGGCTTTTTTGAGTTTTTTTCTAACGGAACCAACAAAACCAGTTTTATTTCGTTAATTGACAAATTAAATGACAAAGAAAAAGAACATGCCAAAGACTATTATCTTTCATTGATGCATGTTGTTGGCAAATCACTTTCTCCCAATAGTTACATGATTTCAACTTCAAAAGAATTAAAAAGAGCGGAAGAATTCAAAAAAGATGGAATTATTATTGTCTCATGGATTCCATCATCTGAAAGACATAGGAAAATCATTAAATATAATGATGTTAATAATACGGATTTGATGATAAAAAGATTAGGTCTGCCTTATTACGAAGTTTCACCGTATAGTGAACAAAAAGAAATATGTGTAAAAGGAGGTTTGTTGCCACATTACATTATCGGGTATTCTTTGAAAGATTCTTTCATAGTCAACCCTGGTCTATTATCCCAAATCTCTTCGGCATATGACCTGAATCGCATCATAATAGAAGGAATTGGGATAGATCAAAGCAAGTTTAAAGATGTGTTAAAAACGACAAAATACAAAGGCGGTTTTATTTGCATAGATGGTTATTATTGCGATTATTAACTACAAAAACGAACTCGTCATACCATGACCTTTGTCATCATAACAACATGTGCTTTCACCGCTATCCTTCTCGCCTTGCTGTTTTTCAAGCGCGTAAGAAAGGTCAAGCATGAAAAAGTTATTTCATCGGCTGAACAACATGACACTGCCAATGAACAGGCATTTCTCCTATTCGACCTCAACCTGCCCTTCACTCCCGATGTCCACGATGTGATATATGTGGAGAACGAATATGACCCCGCCATCAATGGGTATATCCAAGAACACTATGAGGAAATCCAGCAGCAGTTCCTTTCAAAAAAGGCTACTTTCATCTATTTGCCAAAGCTATGCGGCCAAGAGGTTTCCAAAGAAGCACTTCATTACATGTTTCCCTTTCTTGGGCAAGAATCCTCGTTTGTGAATGGCAATCTCACTATTGAAGAGGCTGAAAATCCCAGCAACTATTATTATACTTATCGTCCGCTGGTTGCTGATTCATCCATTCCGCTCTCCGACCAATTTGAGAATTATCTGAAACATCTCACATTCAGTTATCGAGGTGAAGCCGGGACATCTTTCAATGCCTTGTCAAAGCCCAAAAACGAAAACGATGTTGCAGACCATTATTTCAATGATGGCAGCGACAACATCTTGTTTGCGGACAAAAGCATTGATGATTTGACAGATGAAATACGGCAAAGAATCATCGAATTGCGCAAAAGAGGTGTTCAACTACACCTTTTGCACGAACTTGTCGAAGAACGTCCCACTTTAAGCCGTTTGGTTGTTGATAAAGATTATAGGATATTCCTTCCTAATTACAACAACACCGAAATCACCATGCAGCCCCTCCCAAAAGCGGTATTCTTCTTGTTTCTGCAACACCCTGAAGGAATACAATTTAAACAATTGAACAATTTCTTCCCTGAATTACTTGAGATATACAAGCATGTTGGCAACAGAGAGATTGAAGAAAACATACTTCACAGCATTGGCGACATTACAGACCCGACCAAAAACTCCATCAATGAAAAATGT
>CACZNA010000112.1:0-3060 GCA_902782455.1 uncultured Bacteroidia bacterium
AGGCTACGACCTGCCCGAAGACCATAGTGGATTTGGCAATCCTGCTTGGATTTTTGTGGATGAGATAGAAGTGGAATGAGGTAAAATATTAATTTTGCCGCCGTGAAAACATTGAGTCACATAGTAGGTTTGTTGTTTCTGTTTTCGGTGATGTCTTGCGGAAGGATGGCTCAACGTCCCTCTGAAGCTGACTTATTGGAAGCCAAAGCCTATTATGACAGCGGTTTCGTTTGTCTTCAGCAGGACAGTTTGCTGCAAGCTTTTCCGCATTTTGTCCATGTGGCTGGAAATCTTGAATATTTGCCCGAAGACATGACAGACGAGGAGATGCTGCTTGCCTCGCGTGCCTATTACCAGATGGCATACGTATTTCGGCGAAAGATAGCCAAAAACGCTGAAATCGATGCTTTGCGTTGGGCGTTGGCATACCAGCGTATGGCTCAAGACACTACCTGGATGGTAAGGTCCAGTTTGGAATTGGCCAATGCCTTTTCGACGCTAAAGGAAAGCGACTCCGCACGCTACTATCACGATTTCGTGACGCCTTATCTGGACACGGTTGCTGGCGACTTGAATGACTATTTTACTGCCCGGCTTGTGTTGTCGGACTTGTACTATGACCAACACCAGTTCGACTCCTGCTTCATGGTGCAACGCAACACGATCGCTTTCAAGACGCGACGTGGGATGAGCGCAACAAATGACTCCGTCAGTCTCGGCATCAGTATGTACCACTCGCCGTATCGTCTTGATGCGAAGCCATATCTGCTGAAAGTGTTGGATATGCAAACGGGTGATTTGGAACGGAGTGCCATCATGTCGTTGCTTGAACAAATCTATGAAGAGGAGGGAAATGCGGATAGCAATACGAGAACTACAAGGCCGAACGTGATGCACGGTTGATCGACTTGCGTGAACAGAAACAGGCATATAAGACAAACAGGTTAAGAGCTGTTAGCGTGGTTGCAGCCCTGCTTTTGTTAGCGGCTGCCGCCTTTGTCGTCTACCATCGCGTCTACCGCAAGAAGATGACCCAGGCGAGCGAAGCCATCCAACGCGACCTGCAAGCCGCGCACGGTGCCTTGGAGGCTCATGCCAACGAGGTTTTGCGGATGAAGGTGCAGGCCATCTACGACGACAAGCGCAACAACACCTTCAACCGCATCCTCGAAGTGTTCAACGAAGCCTATCCTGAAGCCTTGACGAAACTGAAGGCCGCCCATCCCGACCTGAACGACACCGAGCTCGACATTTGTGTGCTTTCCTATTTTCCCTTCCGCACGAAGGAAGTCGCCGACATCCTCGACCTGCGCGAAAACACCGTTTCGAAATACCGCACCGCCATCAAGCGAAAGACGCAAGCCGATTCGTTTGAGGTGCTATGGAGGCGGTTTGTCGGGTGACAAAATTCGTTTAATTCGTATAATTAGCCGTTGTTTTTGTCGGCGAATAAAACGAATTTTGCAAATTTATCAAGGATTTCCAACAACTTTTTAGTGGAAAAATTTTTCGTAATCTGTTGACAATCAATATTGATTTCCTGAAAAATAGTGGATTGGCCCATGGAATCAGTTTTATTTGAGGTTTTTTGCTATACTTTTGCGAAAACCAAGAAAAAATCTAATCACTATGAAAAGAAATCTGCTATTTTTTGTCTTACTCGCGCTCGGACTGGCTTGCGGAGCACAGACCCCTTGGAACGGTACGGTCGCCGAAGCTTACGATGGTGGCGACGGCACGCCTGAAAACCCTTACCAGATTGCGACGGCGGAGCAACTGGCGTTGTTGGCCCAGCAAACCGATGATGGCACTGGAGGTGATGCCTGTTATGTGCTAACCAACGACATTTGTCTCAATGAAGGCGATACCCTCTATTGGACGCCTATTGGTCTGACGGGTACTTTTAGGGGTGTTTTTGACGGCGATAAACACTCCATCAGCGGCATGTACGAAAACGGGTTTAAATTGTCTGGTTTGTTTGGATATACGGAAAACGCCACGATAAAAAATGTCAGGATTGAAAACGCCACCGTCATGGAATATGATCAGGCTTTTGTATATATTGCCATCGGTGGTATTCTCGTCGGCAAGGCGAAAAACACCCATATCTTGGATTGCTCGGTGGAAGGCTGGATTGAGATTTTTAGTGCTAAACCAAGCGGAGGTTTGGTTGGACAATGCGAAGTTGACGTCAACGATACGGTCTTCATTAAAAACTGTGTAAACTATGCCAGTGTTACCTGGAACGAATGCACTGGAGGTGTGGTCGGAAAGACGATTGTCAATAACGGCCATCTTGTTATAGACAATTGTGTCAATAATGGCTATATTAAGGGTTGGACTTTTTCAGGAGGTATGGTTGGCAATGGCGATTTTATCATCAAAAACTGCCACAACTTTGGCGAAATCGTTTCGGAAGGTACTGCAGGAGGTATGGCGGGACAAGGAGGGCTAAACTGTTTGATTACCTATTGTTTCAATCATGAGTCGGGCGTAATCACGGGCGGCATGAATACAGGAGGCATTATTGGCACAGCGATAAAAACCGTCATGTCATGTTGTGGTAATGCGGCGCTCATTACAGGATTCAATGATGACGAAATCATGGTTGGTGGCATCTCAGGAGCCGACGGCACCATTTATAACTGCTTCAATCGCGGTGATTTAACCGCTATTTTCACAGAAGATCCTCTTTTGATCCAAATGGGAGGCATAACAAGCACTCCACTTCACGATGAACAAATTCGAAACGTATATAACGCAGGCGCAATCATCAAACCATCGAATCCAGACATCCCGAATTCATGGTACGGGCATATTGTTCCAGCCATATTTAGCGACACGTTGATCAGCAATTGCTATTGGATCGGCAATGAATCGATTACACCTTATGTCTACAACATTGGGGTCAGCAACTGGACGCTCCTTCCTGGCTCGTCGGTTTTCGGTCCAGGTGCAACGCCAACTACATGGGTGCTCGACGAGGCGCAATATGGCACCACCGACTTGGTTGAGGCATTGAACGCCGGCGCCATGGGTCAATGCACATGGGTGGAAGAT
>CACZNA010000113.1:0-2379 GCA_902782455.1 uncultured Bacteroidia bacterium
GCGAAGCGGCCCACATTGCCGTATCCAACTACGGCGGCTCTAGTTTTTTTCATCTTTCCAAAATTTAAAGGGCAAAAGTAGAAAAAAACATCCAGCCGTGAAACAAGGTCAAACAATTTTTAGAAGAACCAATGCTTTTTTTTGCAAGTAAGACTAAATCTATTCTTAGATAATTCGTAGTTTTGCCGCAAATTCTAACATTTAATGCTTTGTCATATGAAAAAAAACATTCTCTATATTATGCTTTTCTGCTTGTCATTCACAACAAATGCGCAAACCATCGGCAATAAAGATAATCCTTACTGGACTGAACTAATCACTGAGCAGCCCGAAGGTTATGTAGTGGATGAGAACGGCGATGTTGAAGTGTCGTCTGCTGAAGGTCTTGCTTGGCTTATTTCCGTAGTAAACGGACTGAACAGTTGCCAAGCAGATGATTTTGAAGGACGCAAAGTGGTGATGGTAAATGACATCGATCTTTCTGAAGGTGAATGGGTTCCCATAGGCGATGTCTATACAGATTCCACTCTAGTTTTCAAAGGCCTATTTTATGGCAATGGACATACAATCAAGAATCTTTTCATCCATGACAAAACATTTTCAAAGCATTATTTAGGGCTTTTCGGCTATCTCAGCCATGCCGAGGTTCATGACGTGTTTCTTGACAAGGGACGTGTTTTCAGCGGATCGTATTGTGGTGGGATCGCCGGTTGGAGCGACAATGGCTCTCTTGTTGATAATTGTGTCGTCAATCTCAAGGCAGGAGCTGACTTTTATCTAGGTGGCATAGTTGGGCGCAACCGTAATTCTACCATAAGGAATTGCTGCTATATCTTTGATAATTTTGGGGCTTGGGATTTATATTCTGGTGGAATTGCAGGTCGGAATGAAGCAGATGGACAGGATGCCGTAATTGAAAACTGTTATTATAATTCTACAATTGAAGCTTCTCTCAACACGGAATATAATGGTGGAATCGTCGGGCTCAACGATGTCAATGGCAACGGAGGTGTTGCTTTGGTTAAAAATTGCTATGCCGAATTGAAAGGTGCATATAGGATTGGAGGTGGTATTGTTGGACGTAATCTGGGTGGCGAAGTTTCTAACTGTTATTATAGAGACGATTACTATGGATATGACGTCCCGGTAATCGGTAGCGGTGAAGCGAACTATTCGGATTGTTCCATTTTTACATATCAGGACAACATAGGAACCGTCCTTGAGAATCCAGTTTCAATTGGAGGAAATCTGACAGACCGTCTGGTTGACGCATTGAATTTATGGAGGTCGATTCAAAACCCAACGGTATCTTATAACGAATGGTGCGAAGAGGAACATCTTCCGTTTTTCTGTGACCAATTAAATGAACTAAAAGAGGAAATGGTTCTAATAAACAGAACAACTTTATTCCCTAACCCGACCAACGGCATAGTTTGCATAGAAGGCACAATCGCCTCCGAAGTGCAGGTTTATAATGTGTTAGGGCAGTTGGTAAAGACCGTACAAAACAAAAATGAAATCGATTTGTCAAACTTGAATGATGGTGTTTACACTTTGCAAATTAAAGATGAGAACAATGTCATCATAAATAAAAAAGTATTGGTCGGGCAACAATAAAAGCATCTCCATCACTTTTATCCAAAAAATCCGCAGCAATGTGAAATATTCTGTTGCTACGGATTCCTTTTTGTTGTAATTTTGCGCCCAAATTTTATTAAAAATGAAGAAATTAAGTCTATTCCTCACTTTACTGGCCGCCACCCTTTTTGCACAGGCCCAAACTATCGAACAAATCTACCATTTCAGCCAGCCTGTGGTCAGCGAACGCGACGGCTACCAACAAATCGGTCTCCAAGACTGCCTGCCTGCGGGAATTGTAGGCGAACCTACTCTCCCCTGGCAAAGTGTCAGCCTTATACTGCCTCAAGGGCAAGAAGCTGTCTCTATCAATGTAGAATTCTTTGATTTTGTAGAGCTTGAAGGCAATTTCAACCTCTACCCATATCAACAGCCCCGCCCTGTTTCCAACGAAGAAGAGATTCCTTTTGCCAAAAATGAAACTCTCTATCGTTCTGGAAATGCCTATCCGACGCGCAGCTTCAGCAATGTCAATACGCAATACTTGAACGGCGTGGCCTTTGCTTTCAGTGGATTCACTCCAGTGCAATATGTGCCTGCCACAGGTAAGGTCAGCTATGCCCAAACCGTGAAAGTCAGCATTAAGACTACCACAAGCCGCGACGACCACAGCCGCAAGCTCTGGCTCACACCCGAAAACGAGGCATCCATCAAACGTTTGGCGCAGAATGAAAGTGTGTTGAGCACCTACAACAAGCGTGGTCGTGCCATTGGAGGCTACGACATGCTCGTCATCACCTC
>CACZNA010000114.1:0-3687 GCA_902782455.1 uncultured Bacteroidia bacterium
AATCCGTAGTTTCTGATTATTCATTGTTTTGTGGGTTTTGATTGTTTTGTGATAAACGCTATTCCTTCTTCAACACCGTAGCTGGATTAGCCCGTGCCGTCTTGATGCTTTGCCAAATGACTGACAGGAAGGCCATCAGCACGACGGCAAGCACGGCCAAAGCGAAAATCCACCACGAGAGGCTGATGCGGTGCGTGTATTCCTCAAGCCAACGGTGCATAATGAACCAAGCCACGGGAATGCCAATCAGTGCAGCCACAGCCACCATCTTTATGAAGTTCAGCACCAACTCGCGCAACACGCCGCCATAGTCGGCGCCAAAAACTTTCTTCACAGCCACAGCGCGACGCTCCTGCTGCATGTAGTAGGAACTCATTGCGAACAAGCCCAACGCAGAAACGAGCATCGAAAGCAAGGTAAAAATCAGGACGATGCGAAGCATCCTGCTCTCGCCAGCGAACAAGGCTTCAATCATGTCCTCAAGGTAGTTGGCATCATAACTCTTGTCGGGAAACAGCTCTTTCGTCACTTGCTCAATGCGGTCGCGGGCCACCTTGTGGTCGCCAGTGGTCTTCACCAACAATTTCCACGGAAAATCGTCATCGGGATTCTCGCCACGGTTGTTAATCAACGCCGCCGACTGCTGTATTTCCAAAGGCCAAATCTTGAAATCGTAGTATATGCCACCTATTTCATAGGTTTTTCCGTCTTTATGCCTAAATTCCGTCACCGTCTCGTCTATACCAATTTGGCCGAAAGCATATTCATTGAGCCAATAAGACCCAGGGATATGGTTGTCCTGTTTAGCGCGAAGGCCCAAGATGTCGAAATAATGCTGGTCGCCTTGTATTTGCTGGAACGAGACCCAATTGCCGTTTTCCACCTCCATCGTCCAATTGTTGGTGCCCAACAACGGCGTACCGTCACCTTGCCCCACGTCCTCCACAAACGGCTCGGCGCGATAAGCATCCAACAAGGCCTTGATTTCGCCCGTCTTGCCGTACACATTATCTATGACCAAAATGTCTTTCGTATTGTAGCCCAAATCGGCGGTTATCAGGTGCCGCGTTTGCAAGTAAAGGGTCAAAGCCGAAACAAGCATCACCACAGTCACGGCATTCTGCACCACGATGATGACAGGACCATAAACCGTCTTGGTCTTCACCCGCAACGACCCGCGCACAATCTCGATGGGCTGCACTTTTTGAATCATCAAAGCGGGAACAAGCCCCGCAAGGAAACCCAATAGCAAAACAAACCCGATGACAGTCAACACATTGATCGTATTGACCGCTCCAAAAACCGAGATATCGTAGTGCAATAGCTCAGAAGCGGCAGGCGCAAGAGCTTCAGCCAAAAGAACCGCCAAGCCCATCGCCAAAGCACAAAGCACAGTGCTTTCGCTTATCATTTTCAAGAAAATGCCTGCCTTTGTTGCCCCGACGAGCCTCCTTGTGGCCATTTCCCTTGCGCGGAAACCGATGAGCGCAGTGGAGAGGTTCACATAGTTGAGGATGGCGAACAGCAAGAGCATCAGGCACATGGCCAATAATAGGTTCACAAAAAAGCGGTTGCCCAAACTCACAGTGGCTGTATGATCCTGTGCTCCTTCTTTAAGGAAATACACCTCACGCAGCGGGATGATGCGCACCTCGTCATACTTTTGCTTATAAACCCAAAAGTTTTCCTCGCACCAAGCCAAAATGTCGTCGTGGCGAGCCTGCAAATCCGCACCCGGATAAGTCATCACGAAGCAGATACCTCCGCCGCCGCCATTGCTCATGCGCTCATTGTTGGCTGGGTTGATAATCGGCATCAAATTGCCATGTCCCAACACATCGGGCGCATTGATGATGCTGTTGCCGAAGTCCTTGAAAACGCCGCACACCACCATAGGGTAGCCATCGTTTCTTTCCAGTATGATTTGTCGCCCGATGGGGTCTTTGTCGCCGAAATGCGCGTTGGCAAACGCCTCGCTCACCATACAACGGTCACCTGATATTTTCCAATCGGCCTTCGAGCCTTTCACAAGGTCGTAGCTGAACATCTCGAAGAAACACGAGTCCGCGAAGGTGAGGCTACCATAGACGGTCTCGCCGTCAATGCTAAACTCCTCATTGAAAGAATAGTTGCAAACCGCGCACGATTTCTCAATTTCGGGGAATTGGTTGCGCAAGTGCTTGTCTAACCAATAGCCCATATTGAGGCTTTCCTCGTTGGTGATGACAAAAATCAGCACGAATGCCATTGAGATGGTCAAGCCCAAAAGATTGATGAGGGCGTAAAGTTTGTTCCGTTTCAAAAAATTGAAAAATGATTTCATATTGTTGAATGTTTAATTGTTTAACTGTTTAATTGTTTGTATTCAGTTGTTTAACTACGGATTTCGCGGATTTGACAGATATTATTTTCCGAAAATTTTGGGATGCAAGCGTCCGATGGGTACGGATGGCTGCCGCCGAGAGGAATCCGTAACAATTGGCACCTGTGCCTTTTAATTTTATCATCGAAAATCCGTTTCATCCGCGTAATCCGTAGTTTCTGATTATTATTTGGGCACTTGTGCCTTCCAAATTTCTTGTCGGCCATCCGTTTAATCCGTGCAATCCGTAGTTTCTGATTATTCATTGTTTTGTAGGTTTTGTGATTATTTCTTACTCCTTCTTCAATGCCTCCGCCGGATTCGTCCGCGCAGCCTTCAAGGTCTGCCAAAGGACGGACAGGAAAGCCATCAACATACCGAGGATGGCAGCCACGGCGATAATCCAACCGTAATGCTCAATGCGGTAGGCGAAGCGTTCCAAATAGCGGCCGCAGAACCAAACGGCGAGCGGAATGCCGATGAGTGCCGCAATGCCGACCAAAACCATGTAATCCTTCACCGTGCGCCACAATTCGCTCTCAACGGTGCCGCCAAACACTTTGCGCACGGCAATGCTCTTGGTGCTTTGCTCGCTGTAATAGGTGCTCATGGCCACGAGGCCGAGCAAAGAAATCAACACCGAAAGCAACATGAACAGTTCCAGCAGGCGCATAGCCATTTTTGCAGGTTGCAGCAACAAATTGTTAAGGTCTTTCACATAGCCGTTTTGGGCTGGCTCCACGTAGGTGCCGTTCTTTTCCTCGGAATAGTCGGCGTAGGCTTGCATGATGGCTTTTTCGGTCTCTTTGTAATCGCCTGAAACATCAATCATTACACCATTGCCCCAAATCAAGTCTTCCGCTCGTGCAATGATGACCGCTGAAAACTGGTTGGGTTCAGAAGATGCCGCCGAGCGCGTCGGGATGTCCTCATAAATTCCGCCCACGGTCTCGGGGTTGCTGCCGTTGATATGCATATTGCGTGTGTAATAATGTGCCGTCGAGTCGCTCAAAGCGAGTTTTTCGGCCAAAGTCCTTGACATCCATACCGAATTGGTACGCAGTCCGAAATCTTCAACGACTTGCAAATCAAGCATATTGAAATAAGTTTCGTCGCATAAGATAAGTTGCATGTTTACCCTTTCGCCTTCAGGCGTGGTTACAGTGGTACCCATATTCATCTGTCCAGCAAAACCGCGACCGTAGCCCACCGCATTCACATTCGGAATCTTTTCCAAACGGTCGATGAGCGGCGCAATATCAGAATAATCTTTTACCCAGCATTGCAGCGAATACAAGCCCTCTGAACGCATGTTGGTGGGACGG
>CACZNA010000115.1:0-2230 GCA_902782455.1 uncultured Bacteroidia bacterium
AGCATCACGGTTGTAAGTCACCGAATCAAGCAAATAGTTGTATTGGCGCAGGTTGCCCGACGCATTGAGGTTGCGGCTCAAATTGGCATCCACCGTGATGTAATGTTTGGGGTCTTTGAAGTTGTGCTTGTAATAGATGTCGCCCCAATAGGAACGCGAGTCGTTCCGCGCCGTGTCGATGGAATGTATGGCCGTTCCTCGGTCGAGAATAAACTCATCGATGTTGTCGTGGTCGAAATCGAGGTCTCCCGAGAAGTTGACGTCCAATGAGTTGTTGTCATCAAACTGGATGCCAGTACCCGTGTTTAAATAATAGGAGTTTATATTGTTGGTATGGTTTGCCTCGCGCTGCATCAGCGTGTCGCCGCCGTCGCGATACTGCCAATTGCGGTAGGAATACTCCCTCGGATTGTAGTTTTGCGACAGATACAGATAGGTATTGGTTTTCAAGGTTCTGAAATTAAGGTTGAGCGACGACCTTGCACCGAGGCGTTTGCGCAGTTGCAGGTCGCCTGAAACGCTGCCGTAGAAACCCGTGGCCAAGTTTTTCTTCGTGATGATGTTCACCACAGGGCCGTCCCACTCGCCTGCAAAGCGTGGCGGGGTTTCGTACATAATTTCCACTTCGGCGATGTCCTCGGCCTTTTCGCCTTGCAGCATATCGGTGATTTGGCTGAAGGAAACGCGAAGCGGCCTGCCGTTGAGACACACTAAAACAGGCTTGTTTAGGACAGTCAGCGTGTTCTCGCTCACCTTGTAGAAAGAGCCGGGGATTTCGCGCAAGGCATCGATGTAGGTGGCCGCTGGCGGCAGTTTCAGTTCGCTGATGTTCATTTTCAGTTTGTCGAACTTGTCCTCAAAGACCTTTGAGGCGGTTACTTGTACCTCATTCAGCATTTTCACATCGGGCGTGAGGCGCAGCGTGTCAAGACGCATATCTTTGTCGAGATTGACCGAGAAAGGCAGATGCGCAAAGCCGGTGAACTTCACCAAGCCTTTGTATTGGCCTTCCTTTAGGCCGTGTAGGGCGAAGTCGCCTTGCTTGTTGGTGATGCCGTAGGTGGCTTTCACCGTGTCGTTGCCTTGCCACACCATAACGGTGGCGTAGGGCAAAATTCCTTGTTCGTCGCAGACCGTGCCGCTCAAGGTGTGGGTCTGGGCTATGCCTGCCATTGAAAGCATTAGCATAAGGGTCAAGGTTGGAATGTGTTTCATTGTTGAATTGTTGATTGTTTAACTGTTGAATTGTTGTTGACGCGGGACTTCGGGACGCGAGACGCGGGACACCGTTGTTGTCGCTTTGCGTCACTGCGAGGCACGAAGCAGTCCAGAGGTTTCAACTTGATTTCTGGATTAACTCCGTTGAATCTGCGATTTGCTTCGTCGTTCCTCCTCGCAATGACGTGGCAAAAGTAGCCCAAGCCGATGACCTGTCAACTGGATTACAGTTTTGATTTGGCGGTTTACAAATCTTTCTTTAAGAACGATTTACAAATAACTAAAAATCAACAAGATAAGGAAGTGAAATTACAAGCGATTCTTCAATTCGTCAGGCTCGAAACCCATCTTTTTGCGCAATTCGCTGCGGCTTTTGTTGATGGAATAGACGCTCAAACCGAGCAGGTCGCCCATTTCAGTGTTGGAGAGGCCGCTGCACGAAAGCAGACACACCTTGGCATCGGTTTCGTTCAGGTCGGGCAATTGCTCGGCAATCATCGCCTGCAAACCCGGATAGGCCGCCTCGATGACCGACACAGCACTCTCAAATGCGGTCTCCTTCCCGTTCATCACCTGTCGCACCAAAGGCTTCCATTCCATTTTGGGGTCGTAGGCGTTTTTCTCGATGCGGGCAGCAGCAAGAATGAGGCGCAAACGGCTCGTGAGTTCCTGTTTCACAAATGGATTCTCCTCGGTCTGCTTTGGTTCCGTCACTTGGATTTCCGGTTTTGGTTCTTCCATTGGGGGTTCAATGGTTGCCGTTTTTGGCTTGCGTTTCAGCCAAAACAGCATAGCACCTATTATTAGTGTAACTAAAGCCACGATGCAGAAAACCAATGTTTTATGCTGCTTTTGCAGTTGTTTTTCAGCCATTGCATTACGCAAGTTCAAATAATCGTTCCGTTGTTGCTGACGGCTATAATTTCGCACCACGCCAAATTTCGCACCATAGTATGTTTCGTCGGATATAATCCGATGCGACAAAAAAACAGGGACAAGATCATGTTGACGG
>CACZNA010000116.1:0-4276 GCA_902782455.1 uncultured Bacteroidia bacterium
GATGCCGTTTTTATAATAGGTAATAAAGTCGTTGTAAAATCTAAGCACTCTCTCGTCGGTTTCCCCAGGCAACTCGTCTTTCAAGTCCTTGATTCGTGCGTTTTGCAAGGCAATTTGCTCTTCAACGGTCAGGGTTTGTGGTTCCCAATCCAATAGTTTTTCCGAAATCTTGTTTCCATTGAAATCGTAGGTTCTCACCAGCCCGTCTATCGGGTTGGAAACGATGAGCTTGCCGTTGACTTTCGCGATTTGCCACTGGCCTTTCATGTCATCCCTTTTGCCTTCAGTGTAAATGAAGTAGCCCTTGTTTTTGAGTTCTCCACTCGACTCACTGAATTTATCGCAAAGGATTTTCTCTTTGCCTGTTTTTGTATCCAAAATGGATACAAAATCTCTGTATCTATCAGCCCACGACGTGCCTCCGTAGATGGCAATGTGGTGGTCGTCCAAAGCCAGCATTTCCAATGCTTGGTATTTGATTTTCAGTTCCTTGACAATCAACCCTTTGTCGTTGAACAGGTAAATGTCGCCCGTGTTGTTGGCCTTAGTGAAATACAAGTCACCCAATTTACCTTCCACGGGCTGGTGGTTGCGCGGCTTCTTGCCTTTTTCGGCAAAGTACAAAGTGATGTCTTTCAAAAATTTACCATTTGAATCGAAGAGAGAATACCTATTTCGTGTGGCATGACTGACGATGGCTTTGCCGTCATCGAAAACGACGAGTTGCTTCCGCAATCCATAGGGTCGGCCTATTACGGTGTCATAATAGGTGTCAAAGATTTTGTCCCAGTTGTTCCCCTGACCGTAGATTTCGTCGGGAATGAGTTTAATCACTTGCGCATCAGCAATAGAACAAGCCGTTGCCAAAGAGGAGACAAGGACGATTCGGTTAACGTTTACTTCTGGCCTTGTTGCTTTCCCGAAACTGAACTCCGGCACCGCGATTTCGTCGGGAACCAAGGTTTCCAACGACTTTTTCATTTTTTCGGAGAAGGCGCGTTGCGCTTCAACTCTTTGCCTGCACGATGGACATTCGTCTAAGTGCATTTCCACCGTTTTCCTGTCGTTTTCCGGAAGTTCATTGTCGATGAGGTTTTGTATCGTTTTGTCATTCAAGTGTTTCATAGCATACGTTTTTTTATTTTGTCCATAATTCTCGACAAGGTTTTCCCGATGGAAGTGAAATTGCGCCCCGTCATTTCCGCGATTTCCTTGTAGGAATAGCCCTCGCTGTAAAGCACGACGAGCGTCTGTTCCTTCTCGTTGAGATGCGCTATCGCGTTGAGGATGTCCGAGGCCTCGTCAAGCGGTTGCTCAGCTGTTTCGGGCAGCGGGCTTTCCATCGTGACGGTTCTTGCCGTTTTCCGTTTGTAGTCGATTCCTTTATTAATGGTACTCCTGACGAGCCAGTTTTTCGTGTCGCGAATGACTTTCTCGTTGCTCATCGCAAAGTAATATGCCGTGAACACGTCTTGTACAACATCTTTTGCGCCTTCTGGGTCTTGCAGCATTTTGGCCGCAATCCTGAATAGTTTAGAGTAGTGGTCTCGATATGTCTTTTCAAATTCGGGGTCCATCTTTGGGAACTATTACAATCATAAGACGGATGAAGAGGCCGTTTTGTGACATGGGCGACACAAAAATAAGGAAAGAAATAGTTGTGTCCACTAAATCGATAAAATGTATTACTTTTGCCCAATAAAACTCAACAAATTATGAAAGCATCGAACAAACAAGTTTTAGAAGAGGTAAAACGCTATGTCATCATCACTTTGGCCTTGTTCGTGATGGCCTTTGGCTGGACGGCCTTCCTTATCCCTAACCATGTGTTGGGCGGTGGCGTCAGCGGTATCGCCACCTTGATTTTCTATGCTACGGGCATCTCGACGGGTATCTCCGTTTTCGTCATTAATGCCATCCTGGTGCTCATCTCACTTAAGGTTTTGGGCCCCTCTTTTGGCATCAAGACGGTGTATTCCATTATCATGGCATCACTGTTTATGTCGTTTCTGCAGCATTATATTACAGAGCCAATGTTGCTGTATCAAACGGATCCAACCGCTGTGGGTGCCTTGAAACCCTTTGTCGAAGAGAAGATTTTGGCGGCCATACTCGGTGGCGGCTTGGCGGGTTTGTCCATTGGTGTGGCCTTTACCCAAGGCGGCAGCACGGGTGGCACCGACATCATTGCGATGATGATTTGCAAATACCGCAATGTCTCTCAGGGTAGGGTCATCTTGCTTATAGATATTGTGATTATCTCTTGCTCCTATACAAGCATTCATCTTCACTTCTGAGCCTGAGAAAGTGGCCGACCGTGTCACCAATGAAATGCAACGTGGCGTGACGGTCATCAATGGCACAGGTTGGTACACCAAGCGCGAAGGTCCCATCCTGATGGTGGTGGCGCACAAGCGCGAATCACAACAAATTCTGAGAATCGTGAAAGACGAAGACCCCAAGGCCTTCATGACGATGAACACAGTGATGGGGGCTTACGGCAAGGGGTTTGAGCAGATAAAACACTAAAGATTAGAAAAATAACCCAGAAGTAATGCCCATCCAGCGGAGCACCGTCTCGCCCCAAACGAGGATGAGCACCCACGAGATGGTCATCATGGTGATGCCGAACTTGAAGGCATCGGTCTGGCTGTATTGGTTGGTGTTGTAAAGCAGGGCGGCGGGCTTGCTGTTGAAGGGCAATACGTAGCAGTGCTCGATAAGCATGGCCACGGGCAGGCTGAGGCTCATCACGGGAAAGCCGAAACGCGCCTCCACGCCCAATGCGATGGGCACGAAAACCATGGTGCGGATGGTCTTGCTTTGGAATACCAAACCCGAATACATCATCAAGAAAGTGAGAATGACATACAGCACCCAGAAGGGGGTGTTGGCGGTGATGCCGAGACTGTCGAAGGCCGCATTGACCATGGTGTTGGGCAAGTCGGTGGCATTGAGGCCCGAACCGAGGGTATAAGCACCCGCCGAGAACAGCATCAGGTGCCACGGGATGTCGACGTCGTTCCATTTCACCACACCAACGCCCGGCAACAAGGCAAGGACGGCACCCAACAAAGCGACAATGGTCTCGTCAATGTTATGGAATGTGCCTTTGGTGACCCACAGGAACAGCACCAACACGAAGATAGCCACGGCTTTGTATTCCTCAGCTTTCATCTTTCCCATCGCTTGCAGTTCCTCCTTCAGTCGCTCCAAGCCACCTTCGATTTGAGGCTTCTGTTCCTCCTTTCTCATCGGGAAGAAAACGTAAGTGCCGAGCAGCAGACCGATGACGAGGATAAGCACACTCATCGGGCCGCAAGAGATGAGCCAATCGGAATAACCGAAGTCGCAGCTGCCGACGAAGCCTGCAATGAGCGAAATGGCCAGCAGGTGAGCGCCACTACCCGTATAGAACGCGTTGGCACCGATATTCACTTGGAAAAGGTTCTGTATGACGAGGTTACGGCCAAAGTTGTTGCGGTTGCCATTGGAGGCTCCATAGATAGCGCAAACCGTCATGAAGATGGGCAACATGATGGTGGCCTTCACCGTGGTGGCCGAGATAAAGGCCGACAGCACCAAGTTGATAATCAAGAAACTCCACAGCACGCCTTTGGCGCTCTTGCCGAACTTGATGACGAAAGCCAAAGCCAAACGCTTGGCAAACTGCGTCTTGACCAACATACTGGCCAAGACGAAGGAAAGGATGTTGAGCCACATCACGGGGTGACCGAGTTGGGCCAAGGCGTCCTTTTGTGTGGTGACGTTGCAGAGCACAATGCCGAGGATGATGAGCAGCGAAGTGAGGTAATTGGGGATGGCTTCGGTCATCCAGAGGATGAGACCCGCGACGAAGATGGCGAGCATGGCATAGTTGGTGCGCAAGAATTCATCGAAACCGATTTCGTTGCAGCGTTTCAGGGCTTTGGCGGTCAGGGTTTCGGTGTTCAGGTTGTCGATGAAGCCGATATGGCAGCACCAATAGATCACGACGAAGGCGATGATGGCCAAGGGGCCGCCAAGGCGTGCCATCCAAATCTCGAAGGACGATTTCTGCATCTTGGGCAGTTTCTCGATCCTGTAGTTGTTCATGTCAAGCGGGTCGAATGCCATGGTAGTTTAGAGTTTAGAGTTGAGAGTTGAGAGTTATTGTCTCTGACTTTTCTGCCGCTTTGCGTCATCCTATGTTTGCAGCGTCAAACGAAGGAGCGACAAAGATAGGGAAAAATTGTATATTTACGGCCACAAACAATTAACGGAATGAATAACAATC
>CACZNA010000117.1:0-2873 GCA_902782455.1 uncultured Bacteroidia bacterium
GATAAAGCGACGGTAAGTGTGGAGGTTGATTTTTCCAATCCGACCAAAGATGACCTCTATCAAGTTGAGGTGACTTATGAAGGGAAGAAAGTGGCAACGGGCAAGGCCATCAACGGACAGCCCGTTGAGGTGAATATGCCTGAGGACTTCCTGCGCTGGACACCCGACCATCCATTCCTGTACGACATGAAAATCAAGGTGCTGCGTAAAGGCAAGGTGATAGACGAAGTGGATAGCTATTTTGCCATGCGTAGCTTTGGCACAAAGCGCGACGACAATGGTATTGTGCGTCTCACCTTGAATGGCCTTCCGATTTTCCATTTTGGTCCGCTCGACCAAGGTTGGTGGCCCGATGGCCTCTACACGGCTCCTACTGACGAGGCCTTGGCTTACGACATCCAGAAGACCAAGGATTTGGGCTTCAATATGATTCGCAAGCATGTGAAAGTGGAGCCGGCACGTTGGTATTATTATTGTGACCGTATCGGAATGATTGTCTGGCAAGACATGCCCAGCGGCGGTCGTGGCCCGGAATGGCAGACGACGCAATACTATCAAGGGCCGGAGAGCCTGCGTACGCTTGAATCGGAGGAATGCTATAAGAAAGAGTGGACGGAGATTATCAACAGCTTGAAGTCGCAGCCTTGCATTGGCGTTTGGGTGCCTTTCAATGAATCGTGGGGACAGTTCAAAACGCCTGAAATCGTGGAGATGACCAAGAAACTCGACCCGACGCGTTTGGTGAATCCTGCTTCAGGTGGCAATTTCTACCAGTGCGGAGATATCCTCGACCTGCACCATTATCCCGAGCCGAAGATGGTGCTTTATGATCCGACCCGCGCCACGGTTTTAGGCTAGGCGAATATGGAGGCATCGGGCGCAAGGTGGAAGGCCACACTTGGGTGAAAGACCAAGGCTGGGGCTATGTGGAGTTTGACACTGAGGAAAAAGTGACTGATACCTATGTGGAATATGCCAATCAATTATACAAGATGGCTTTCCAAGGCTTTTCGGCTGCTGTCTATACACAAACCACTGATTGTGAGACTGAGCTCAATGGTTTGATGACATACGATAGGGCAGTTATCAAACTGGATGAAAAGCGGCTGTTGCAAATCAACCGGAAAATCAGCCACGCTTTTGCAGAATAAAAAAAGAGACGCGTTACGACGCGTCTCTTTTTTGTTGGTTTAAGATTTTACTTATTTGGCAGCACCATTGATGGTGATTTGAGTGCCATAAGAACCAGTCTCAATTTCAGCGTCTTCGATGAGAATCAGGTAATACTCCTCACCATAGACAACGGCCAACATGTCGTTGTATTCTGCGCCATATTCGGTTTTGATGTTACGATACTTTTCAATGGGCTCTTCGTTTTCAGCCAAGTTAGCGAAGTATTCGTACTTTTGGCTTACGAATTCAATGTCATCAAAGTCATCGCCGTTGCACAAGTACATGACAACATCTTCGTTCAAAGGCTCGATGGTGGCGAACACATCTTTGTAGCTGATAGTCCATTTCAAGCCCATGGCAGCCATTTCCGATTCGGTGTTACCTTGGAGGTTGGCACCCTTGCGGATCCATTCAATGGTGCGGCCGATCAGCGGTTCGGGAGTATCTTCCACTTTGCATCTGAAAGCGACGGTGGCGATGTTGGTTTGGTTGTCAACGTCAGTCACTAAAGCCTTGATTGTGCCTTCCATAACGAGGATTTCATTTCTTTCTTGTTCGAAAAGATACTCTTCGAAATCATAGGAAGTTTTACCAGTGAGGTCGATGGTGTCGTAATAGATTTCTTGCTCTTGACCATCTTCTTCAAAATAAGTCACATCCGTGGTGATCACCAAGCTCTTCAGTTCTTTCTTGGTTTCAGTGTTGGATTCAACATGGAAACCATACTTGTAACTGATAGCATTTTCGTCGTCTAAATCAATGACTGTAGGTTGATCAACGCTACCGGTGATGAAAAGCTCACCCGTCTTAACGGCGATCGAAGGTTCCGGATGTTCGACTGTCTTTGTGCAGCTTGCAAAGAAAGCAACGCTGGCGAAGCACACAAGTGCCAATGCTAATTTTTTCATTTCTTAATGATTTTAGTTAATAATTAGGTTATTTGTTTAAGTTTGTTTCTTTCAAAGAACGAGGCAAAGATAGCAAATAGTTTGCCAAACTTTAAAAAACTGACAAAAAAATTAAAAAAAAGCCTGTTTTTGGCAGGCTTTTCCTTACTTTTAATGCAGTTTCATTTTTTTCAATTAGTCTTCAACGATTGCTTCGTTCGGGCAAGCGCCGGCGCAAGTGCCGCAACCAACGCAGGTATCAGGGTCGATGACATAGATGTCGCCTTCCGAAATAGCGCCCACGGGGCATTCGTCAATACATGTGCCGCAAGCAACGCAGCTGTCTGTGATTTTGTAAGCCATAATGATTTAATTTTAAGGTTTGTTTTGAGTTTTCGAGCCGCAAAAATACTAACAACTTTCATTCCAATATGCCCCAAAACGAAATTTTTATTCAGTCTAAATAACAATAATGGTTAAGACGCTGATATTTAACATAGTGCGAATTTACTTGTAAATAGGAAAATAAAAAGCGTTTTTCTTTGGTTTTGCACCTTATTATTGCTTAATTTTGCACCGAAAATAAGACACGAGACTGTGTGGCTGCGAGACTACGGGATTGGAAAAGACCCTCGTCCCGAAGTCCAGAAGTCCCGAAGTCAAATAAGTAGTTAAGTACCAATCAAGTAAAAGTAATAACTTAATTCAATAATCATGACAGCAAAAAGTAAGGTTGTAGCCCTTGAACATGTCGTCATCCGTTTTTCGGGCGACTCGGGCGATGGTATGCAACTTACCGGAAATCTTTTTTCG
>CACZNA010000118.1:0-2000 GCA_902782455.1 uncultured Bacteroidia bacterium
GTTCCATTATTTATTTGTGTTTATTGTTTGGTTGTATTCATCTGCAAAAATACACTTTTTCCCAAACCACCAAAGACCATATGCCAGTAAAAGGAGACAGACAACAAGGATTACCAATAAAACGGTATTGGATTGACTACTCACATCTATGAAAGAGAGGGAATTGTTGACAATATGAATAATGATGCCCGGGAGAATGCTGCCTGTGCGCCAGTAGAGCCATCCAACGATGATTCCGAACACCGTAGCTCCGACAAACTGCACTGAATAGTGAAGCAAACCGAAAGCAAGAGCGGAAATTAGGATAGCCAGCCAAGGACGGCACCGCGTTTTAAGCAGGCCGTCGAGAAGAACACCCCGAAAGCCAATCTCTTCTGCTATTGGAGCGAAGATGCAACCATAAAGTATTCCTGCAATTTCTGAAAAAAGCTGTTGATTGTCTTCGTTCATTTTTTCACTCTCTTCCGAAAAAAGATGATTGACATCAAGCAAAGTAAAAACAGAGCTTTCAACAAGCATATAAGCCGCAGCAATCAAGATAGATATGCCAACCGCAGACCAAACCATACGCCGTTCAATGCGGCCAAATGAAAGCTTAACATAACGCTTGCCAAAAAACACGATGGCAATAAGCATGTTGCCCACTACCATTGCCCAACTCAAACCTTGATTCGAGAAGAATTGCTCTTTTATTGCTTCCGAATCCAAATGCACAGATGCACCGTAGATATTCCATACGATGATGCCAATAAAAACTGGCGTTAAAAACAAAAACCACCAAAGCAGAAACTGCTTTACTTTTTTCCATAGTTCTCTGTTCATATTACTATTGTTTTGACCAAAGCATTCTCTTAACATAAACCCTTGATGGTTCGCCATCCATGTCATTCATTGTCGTCAGATACTCGCACCCGTATTTCTCATACAATCCAATGTGATTCGTCGAAATATACACCTCCGACACTTGTTCTTCCTTTGCAAGCCGTTCGATTTCCTCAAATAGCAATCCCACATAGCGATGTCCCCGATGCTCCGGGAAGGTATAGACAAACCCCATCCAAGGTGAAAGTTCCGTCGGCTGGATGTCATTTTTTTTGGCATAGGTGCAATACGAGATCAATGCATCATCATCGGTCAGCAACAGGACTTTGGAGCCCTCCCCTACTGCCTCATAGAACCTGCTCGTGCTCAGCAACTCATACAAAAAAGCACCTGATTTCCAATCGCTTCGCTTGATTTCATCAAGCCAATGCTCCTGACAATCGCTTTCAAAGAAACTGATTACTTTCTTGTGCGTTCCTTTTACAAATTCCAATTCTTCATCCAATAGTTTGTTGATTGTCTGCTGATAATCTGAATCATTCATTACCACCTGCTCCCCATATTTTTGACAACCTTCAATATAAGCAAGATTGTCTTCTTTAAGACTTTCAATCGTACAATCAGCATCATCCAACCTAACCTCAATATCTGAACTATGCGCCTTTATTTCCGCAAAGTGAGCGTCAATATAATCGTCCGTCATGGCAAGACAAATAAACCGAATAGATGGCAAATACTGTTCATCAAAATCTTTTCTCCAATCAAACGGAATATAGCAACCTTCAACAATTAGGTTCTGTTTGTTTTCGATGGCTGTCTTTATCATCTCTCGAACAATCGGCCACAAGTATCCCGTAAGTGCTTCATCGTCTTCAGGAGTCAGTTCAGTTTGTCCGCTACGAATCAATCCCATCTTCAGATGGTCAACGGATAGGTACGGAATCTTGAATTCTTCCAGCATTCGTTGCGCCAGAAGCGTTTTTCCTGTGTGTGATGCGCCTGTAATCAGAACAATCATAGCCTTGCCTTTATCTCCTTTCTGACCTTATCCAAATCGGCCGACGATAATGTTCGGATGTCGCACCACATTCTTGATATAGCATAGGCTCGGAATCTTTGGATTCGGGAAAGCCTCGTTTGGATTGGGTCTATTCATCTTTTTAATGTATAAAATTCAT
>CACZNA010000119.1:0-914 GCA_902782455.1 uncultured Bacteroidia bacterium
AATCTAATCATAGTTGTCAAATTTTG
This sequence comes from uncultured Bacteroidia bacterium, assembly GCA_902782455.1. Taxonomy (GTDB): domain Bacteria; phylum Bacteroidota; class Bacteroidia; order Bacteroidales; family F082; genus Limimorpha. The sequence continues at coordinate 27 of CACZNA010000119.1, forward strand.
GGGCAAAGATATTGAAATTGTTGAACTGTTGAGTGTTTAATTGTTTAATTGTTGGCGGAAAAGGTCTCAATTTATGAAAAAACACTATTTTTGCGGAGTAAAAAGACAAAAAGCCATGTCAGAAAAAGAAATCAACGCCTACCGCTTGACTTCGTTGGAGGAACCGACGGATGAGATGCTGGCGTATATCATGCGGGAAGTGGCGGAGGAAGCCAATCAGAAATATGACAAGGCATTTGAACGCTATTTCAACGAAATCAAGGAATTGTACAAAAAGCAGTACGGAGAAAGAGCATGATCTTGCATGAAAGGAAACCGGTTTTGATAGTAATTGCTGGTCCTAACGGCAGTGGGAAAACTTCAATTACAGGAAAAATCCTTCAACACAAATGATAACCAACTATAACCCAATAAATTAAAATTAAAATTAAAAGCAAAAGACAAAACAAACCATCTAACATAACATAACCCTTGAGCTTTACGCTCTTGTTCTCTGCCTGTAAAATCTGGTAAATTTTAAGTGGGAGAATAAGTAAGCGGAAAGTTTGCGTTTTAGGCGCAAACTTTTTCGTGCTTATTACCACAATGGTTTACCAGAGCCTTCAGACATAATAAGCAATGAAACGAAAGGTGAGCGCCTTTCTTCATGGCTTGCAGGCAAGGGCAAAAGTCCTTTCCTAACCTCCAAGCACCATGAAAACGAAAACGCCACAAGAAAATCCCGAATTCCATTTAGGCCGACTCCTCAAAGCCGAACTTGCCCGACAAGGCCGCACGGCCACATGGCTGGCCAAACAAGTACACTGCACCCCAGAAAACATATACAAAGCCTATCGCCAGCAATGGATTTCCATGCCACTACTCTTCGAAATCTGCAAAGCCTTGGAT
>CACZNA010000119.1:978-3208 GCA_902782455.1 uncultured Bacteroidia bacterium
AGTTAGTATAGAAACATTAACAACAAATGGATAACACCTAAATTTGCCAATGAATTTTATTTAACTAAAACCGATGTGCCAAATGGGATATAACATGGCAACAATGATATGAAGAAAAACAACAAATCGTATGCAGCCCCTACGGCTGAACTGATTGAAATCCAACCAGTTTCCATCCTAATGACTTCCGGAACCGATGGCGGAAACGGTAGCCAAGGTGGTTCACCTATCGGTGAGGACGACTAAGCCTTCATTAGCATCCTTCCAAAACAACAAACACAGAACAAACAATTAAAACCAATTAATTATGCGTAAAAACAGAATCTTATTGGTGGCTTGCGCTTTAGCGGCATTTGCCTTCCTCACCACCTCATGCAAGAAAAACGAAGAAAAAGCTTCCGCTATTGTTTCCACAAGTGCTCTTGAAGCAGATGATGAAGACAGAGTATACCTCGATTTTGGGGACCGTAACAGAATGAAATGGAATGGTGGAGACAAAATTAAAGTTTACAACTTCAACCTTGATGCTCCCAGTAAGACTGAAGTGGTCGAGTGGAAAGCCGGCCCTGAGGCCGAAGGCGAAGCCATCGCTTACTTCGAAGGCCCATGTGTCAGTCACCCCCAAAGCCCCGCGGGTTACCATTTCATCTATCCTGCCGAAATGGTCAACGATTCAAAGTCATTAGATAACAGTACGACCTTCACCATAGGCGACACGCAGCAATACACTGAGCTTGTCGACAAAAACGGTTACAGGATCACCACCATTCAGCCTGGTGCCATGCTTCAGTGGGCTCAAAGTGAAAACAAGGATTTCACGATGCAAAACCTCTTCGGTATTGCCCGTGTTTACATGACTGGTAGCAAGACTGTTGCTAAAGTTGAAATCATAGACAGCTATCTGGCTCTGACTGGTACAGCTGAGATTAGCTTGCCGAATTTTGATTATGGCGTATTTCAGACTCTTATCAATGATTACAAACAAGGCAACATTGCCTATATTGATTGCTACGAATATGCTTATGATAATTTTAATTATAGACCTCATCCCACTGGCAATAAGGTGACGTTGAACTGCGCCTATACCTTTAATGGTGAATCATTTGAAGGTGTGCAACTGTCCAATCCTGATGCCAAGTCCTTCATGTTCTGCCTGCGTCCTGGTGCTTTGAGCCAAGGCTTTACTGTTAAAGTGTACTTCACTGACCACACTGGTAGAATCATTGATATGTATGCCAACACTGATAACTTGCCAAACCCGAGAAAGTATTGTATCGTTCCTGGCAGAATCCAAGCTATCAAGTTCGTGGATGATGATGGTTTCTTTATCGATGTTGACGGTGTTGATGCTAATGGCGCACCGATTTTCACACCATTCGAATGGTAATCTTTGCCAAAGATTGGTATAACAACATTCAGAAAGCACTTCCCGTTAGGGAGGTGCTTTTTTTGTATATTCATACTCTCAATTCAACACAATCTCCTTCAAAACCTCCTTCCCCACCAATTCATTCAAATTCTTCAGCAACAACAATTTGGAATAATTCCATTCATTGCGAAGCGCATCGGAATCAACGCGAACGAAAATACTGTAAAGGTATAATATTCCACCAAAATTGCCTTTTTTTGCCAACTTTGGCGGAACATTCCAAAAAGGAATAAAGTTTCTTTTGCTCAGCCTACATAAAAATCTTTGCACATATTGAGAGACGCTTAAAGGAAGCAGGTCTTCAGCAAAAAGGCGTCTAAAACCTAACCGAATTTTATTGCAGTTTTGCCGTAAATTTCGGATAGAAACCCTATTGAAATCGGAATTTACTGTAATTTTGCAGTAAATATCTGATAGAATTGTTTTAGAACTATGAAAACCAAACTCCTTATCATTATCCTATATCTTTTCAGCCTTCGCACCTTCGCGCAAAACACCCATATCCTCCCTACCATTCTCACTTACGATGCCTCCGATGCCGAAATCAGCCAGATCATCATGCTTTTCCGCAACGACTTGGACCTCATCAGCGGCAAGCAAGTGCAATTTTCGCGTGGTGTCATCAAAGGCAAACAATTCATCGAACTCATCAAGACTGACCACCTTGGCGTGAAAGAAAACGAGGACCAAGCCTATCGTCTGACCGTCAATAACAATTTCATTCGACTTGAAGCCACCACCAACACGGGGCTTTTCTACGCTGTCCAAAGCTTGAAACAGCTCTACCGTTACTCCTTCCTG
>CACZNA010000120.1:0-2648 GCA_902782455.1 uncultured Bacteroidia bacterium
ACCACATTATTCGAGTCGCTGTAATATTGCGCCTCGAGCAGCAGAAGGTCGCTTTCGAGAATAGTACCCACATTATGGCGTACTCGTCCCTGCTTCACCTGTTCGCGACTGGTATTAAGCACCTCAAGTTCGTAATTCAACAATTCTTGATTGCCAAGAATGACGAGGAAACTCTGTAAAATCTGAGTGGCAAGCTGGTTGTCGTATCGTTCCAATTGAACTTCGTTACGCTCCATGTTCAGGCGATTCTGCTCAATAGTATTGTTGATATTGCCACCTTGATAGATGGTCAATGAGGATCCCACGCCCACATTTCCCGAGGTAGACCAACCGTTTTCGTTGTTCGACAAGTTCTGCCCTACTGAAGCACTCAAGTTAGGCAGCCTTTGCCGTTTCGACTGTTCGTAAGTTGTCTCCAACGACTTACCAGTCAATTCCATAGATTTGCGCTCGTAATTATTTGCTGCGGCAAATTGCAGACAATCCTCCAATGTAAAGCGATAAGATTGACTTTCCTGTGCCATGACAGAGCATGCCAATAGGAAAAACAGAAAGAGTGTGGTTATGCGTCGTGTCATCGTTGTCAAATTAAATCAAAAAATCCAGGTCCGTTAATAAAATCAACTTGACCTGGACAATAGAATTCCTTTAATTTCATTAACCATGCAAATATAGCACAGCTAACGCTTTTTTCTGTCAATTATATATCCGAAACAGAAAACAAAAAGTTTAAAGCAGAGGAAAACAATCTAATCGATTAGGAGTATCACTCCTTCCTTCTTTTTCCAATAAGATAGGCACCGCCAAGGCAACCCAAAACAAGGATACCTCCGCTCAAAGGTGCAAAGTTTTCCAAGGAAATATCACCATCCCACTTGAACCACGCAAGCTAATTTTCAGATCCTCATTGCTATTGAAAATATTCTGAGCCTCTGCAATTTGCATCATAGCCGAGCCACAAAACATTGCCAAAACGGCTATAACGCTAATGATTCTCTTTTTCATTTGTATTGTTTCCTTTCTATAATTTATTGATTACTTATTCCTGATTTTCATACATAGATTGCTCTAATACGAATTGTCCCGCAAAAATATTGCTTTTTTGTTAAATTCCACAACAAATTTTCGTTTTTTTTCTACATTTTTTATATATTATTGATTATCAAACTTTTAAAAAATGAATTTTTATTCCTTAGGTCGGGAGGCACACACGAAACAATCAAAAATACCATCTCCAGATAGGGTCATTTTTTTTAAAAACGATTGCCTACCTTAGATTATTTTGTACATTTGCAGTGTTCCAAAAGAGCTCCATGTAGGAGCTATGAAAAGAGAATAATGATTAAACTAACTAATAACTAACTTAAAATTAAAACGTTATGAAAACAAGCAACAAGTTTTTTGCCGAATTGCTCGGCACATTCGTTTTGGTGTTTGGCGGTTGCGGTACCGCTTTGTTTGGTCATGTAGGCTTCCTTGGCGTAGCCATTGCTTTTGGCCTCACTGTAGTGGCTATGGCATACGGCATCGGCCACATTTCAGGTGCCCACCTCAACCCCGCTGTCAGCTTTGGTGTCTTCGTTAACGGACGCATGAGCTTAAAGGAAATGCTCGTTTATTGGCTCGCACAGTTCATTGGCGGTATCATCGCCGGTGCTTTGCTCCTCGTGATTTGGAATGCTATCGGTGGTGGTGCTACCGGCGTCTTCGCTTCCAACGGTTTTGGTGAAGCCTTCCAAAAAGCTTGCGGTGGTCCTGAGACAGGTTATCAAGCCATTTCCACTGGAGGTGCTTTCCTCGTTGAAGCCCTGTTGACCTTCGTGTTCCTGATGGTCATCCTCGGCGTCACCGACGACCGTCACGCCAACGGCAAGTTCGGTGGCCTGGCCATCGGTCTCACCTTGGTACTTATCCACCTTATCAGCATCCCGTTGACCAACACTTCAGTCAACCCGGCCCGTTCACTTGGTGTTGCCTTGTTCTCAAAGTTCGGTGAATGGAGTGCCATGGGTCAAGTGTGGCTCTTCATCGTGGCTCCGCTCGTAGGTGCATGCCTTGCCGGACTGGTCTACAAGTGCCTCGGCTGCTGCAAAAAAGAGAAATAATCCGAATCATTAATTAATGGATTTCAGGCCGTTTCATTCGCTGGTGATACCGGCAAATGAAACGGTCTTTTTCATTTTTTAAAACAAACAATTATGAAAAAGACACTACTATTGCTTGCCCTCTTCTCCCTCTCTCTAGGCTTAGCCGCTCAGCAACCTGCCACGCGGGCTTTCATCGACGAAGACGGCATCATCAAAACCGAAAGCGTTCTCACCCAATTGCCGCCAGCAAGCCGCGATGGACTAAACCCCATGCCTGGCTTCCCCTTGAGTTTCAGTTCCAACACCACCTACAAGCCCATGCGTGGTCTGGCCTTGGCTGATCTCAACAACGATGGCGCCGATGAAATCATCCTTTGCCACAACGAGGAAATCAATGTCATCGACGGACAAGGCAATGTGCTTTGGACACAGACTCTAGTTGGCGGCATGGCCCAATATCCTGCTGCCATTGGCGACATCAACAACGACGGAATACTTGAAATCGTAGCCCTAACCGCTTACGGCAACGCCCGTGGCGGCATCAATGTTTTCGATGCTTCG